>NC_018704.1:1927114-2569486 GCF_000307165.1 Amphibacillus xylanus NBRC 15112 | reverse complement strand
GTTGTTAAAAGTAAAGAGGAGAAAATAATAATGACTTTTATGTTGACAGAATCAGTCGTTTTTCTTTATAATGTATTAGGTTATGGTTTGTTTTAGTAGGATTTTTATTCCTCAGGGGGTGTAATATAATATGAAACGCACATTTCAACCGAAAAACCGTCAACGTAAAAAAGTTCACGGATTTCGTAAACGTATGAGTACAAAGAATGGTCGCAATGTTTTAGCACGTCGACGTAAAAAAGGAAGAAGAGTATTATCAGCATAGGCCACTGACACTATTTCAGTGGTCTTTTTTCCATTTAAAGATAAGATAGGGTTTGTATTGGAGGATAGATTATGCGGAAAATTAACCGATTAAAATCAAATGATGAATTTCAAAATGTATTTAAAAATGGGAAATCATTTGCAAACCGCCAATTAGTAGTGTATTATCTTCCAAAAAAAGATCAAATTAATTTTAGAGTCGGTTTATCGGTATCTAAAAAGATTGGTAACGCTGTAGTACGTAATCAAGTCAAAAGATATTTAAGACAAGCTATTCTAGAAATGGAAGACGATATTAAAAGAGATGTTGATATTGTTATTATTGCTAGACAGCCTGTGAAGTCGATGGATTTTCATCAAATTAAAAAAAGTTTAACTCATGTGCTACTTAATTCTAAGTTATTGAAATAAATGATCATTTGAGTCAATTTCATAATACAAAAATCTAGTTAAGAACACGAACAATTACAAATGAAAATACAATATAATACGTAAATAAAGAAGCCTAATCAAGTGATTGGAACGGCAGGCGGCGACTCCAGCGGGAACAATCGTGTCCGAAGATCCAGTGATAAAAGCTTGAAAAGCTTTTATCAATTAGCTGAGGCCGATCCCGCGGAAAGCGTCCGCCTAGAGTGGAAATCACCGCGTCACCTGTAACCCAATTGTTCGTGTTTTATAGCCAATTAAGTCATTATGAAATTCATTCATTTATATACTCATTTTAGTTTTGTAGTATTCATGTAGGGATCATGGTAAAATAGCAATTGAGTTTTACATATATGTGTATCAATGTAAGTTCAAGGAGGGAAATTATGCGTAAGAAAAAGGTCTTAATTGTCGTGGCCTTACTTTTATTAGTACTAGTGTTAGCTGGTTGTGGAAATATAAATGAACCTATTACTGCTGAGAGTGAAGGTATTTGGAATTCATTCTTTGTTTATCCACTATCATGGCTAACTACAACAGTTGCAGGTATATTTGGTGGAAGCTACGGATGGGCTATTATTATCGTTACGATCCTGATTCGTTCATTATTAGTTCCATTAAATATTAAACAACTTAAGAGTTCGCAAGCTATGCAGCAAATTCAACCTAAGATTAAAGAATTACAAGAAAAATACAGTTCTAAAGATGCTAAAACACAGGAAAAGTTGCGAGAAGAACAAATGAAGCTTTTCCAAGAGCATAATGTTAATCCAATGGCTGGTTGTTTACCGATGTTTGTACAAATGCCAATTATGATTGCATTGTATCAATCGATCATGAGAACACCTGGATTAAAAGAAGGGACATTCTTATGGTTTGATTTAGCTGAGAAAGATCCTTATTATATTTTACCAATCATTGCAGCTGCGGCAACGTTTATTCAACAGAAGTTAATGATGAAAGGAACAGATCAAGCAGCAAATCCACAAATGTCAATGATGACGTATATGATGCCAATTATGATTGGTGTTATGTCACTTTATTTCCCAGCAGCTTTATCTTTATACTGGGTAGTTGGTAACGTGTTTATGGTTTTCCAAACAATCTTTATTAGAAAGCCATTTAAATTCCAACAACAAGCGGGAGGAAAATAATCGTGAAACAGGTAACTGCTTCTGGACAAACTGTAGATGATGCGGTTCAATCAGCATTAGAGCAACTTAATGCGAGAAAAGATCAGGTTAAAGTTGAGATTATTGATGAAGGTAAAAAAGGTATGTTTGGTATTTTTGGTGCCAAACGTGCAATTGTTAAAGTATCAATCAAGCAAGATCCAATAGATTTAGCGAAAAAATATCTTGAAGATATTACACGTTCTTTTGCAGACGACATTAATGTTGACGTCGTTAATAAAGATGAGCAAGTTACGTTTAACTTATCAGGTGAGAAAATTGCTATGGTAATTGGTAAACGTGGTCAAACATTAAATGCTATTCAGCATCTTGTTCAAGTGATGTTAAATCGTCAATCATCAGATTTTTATCGTGTTATTGTAGATGCGGAGGGCTACCGTGCAAGACGTGAGGAAACACTCCAGCAATTAGCAACTCGACTTGCGGATAAAGCAATAAAAATTCGTCGCAATGTCACGCTTGAGCCGATGCCATCTTATGAACGAAAAATCATTCATAGCATTTTACAAGATAATCCAAAGGTAGAGACACATTCTGATGGTACTGATCCTAATCGTTTTGTAGTTATTAAACCTGTCAATAAATAAATTTGATAAAAGAAGTCCAATTGTGGACTTCTTTTTTTAGTAAAAACACTGATAAAAAGTTATCCACTTGTTAATAACTTTTTATGAAATATAGATTATTGTCGATACTATGAAGTGAATTAAAATTTAATATTCCCTTAAATTAGTAAAAATATTTTTATTTCTTTTTTAATTCGAATGTGTTACTCTAACTTGTTAGTGATATTTATTACTAAACAAATAATTTATTTTAGATAGATATTTAATTAATGGGGGTGAAATGTAATGGAGTTTGATACGATTGCGGCAATATCTACACCATTAGGTGAGGGTGCGATAGGTATTGTTCGATTAAGTGGTAAGGATGCTATAAATATTGTCAATCAAATTTTTTCCGGATCAGATTTAAATGAGGTTAACTCACATACGATTCATTACGGAAAAATGATTGACCCACATACAAATAATATGATTGAAGAAGTAATGGTTAGTGTGATGAAAGCACCGAAAACATTTACACGAGAAGATGTCGTAGAAATTAATTGTCATGGTGGTATAGCTTCAGTAAATCGATTGTTAGAGTTAGTTTTAGAGCTTGGAGCACGTTTAGCTGAGCCTGGTGAATTTACCAAACGAGCATTCTTAAATGGAAGAATTGACTTGTCTCAAGCAGAGGCTGTGATGGACTTAATCCGTGCTAAAACTGATAGAGCAATGGATGTAGCATTAAAACAATTGGATGGTAAATTGTCGAAGTTAATTCAACGGTTACGTCAAGATTTAATCGAAACAGTAGCTCATGTTGAAGTAAATATAGATTATCCAGAGTATGATGATGTTGAAGAAATGACTAAATCGGTATTATTGGAAAAAACAACAGATGTTTATCAAGAAATTGAAAGACTTTTAACGATGGCTAAACAAGGGAAGATCCTTAGAGAAGGAATTTCTACTGCAATCATTGGTCGTCCCAACGTAGGAAAGTCTTCGTTATTAAATACACTTGTTCAAGAGAATAAGGCGATTGTTACAGATATCCCAGGAACAACTAGGGATGTTATCGAGGAATATGTAAATGTTCGTGGTGTTCCATTGCGTTTAATTGATACTGCTGGAATAAGAGAAACTGATGATCTAGTTGAAAAAATTGGTGTTGAGCGATCTAGACAGGCTTTAAAAGAAGCTGATTTAGTCTTGCTTGTATTAAATAATAATGAGCCACTAACAGATCAAGATCGTCAACTGTTTGAACTAACAAATGACCTTGAATTAATTGTACTCATTAATAAAACCGATTTGGAAGAACGATTAGATAAGAATGAAGTTGAAAAATTAGCAGGGGATCATCCAGTTGTTTCAACATCGTTAATTGAAGAACAAGGTATTGATGATTTAGAAGAGGCAATTGCGAAGCTGTTTTTTGAAGGGCAATTAGAAAGTACTGATGTATCTTACGTATCAAATGCCCGACATATCCAATTATTAAAACAAGCTTTAACTGCACTTGAAGAAGCTCAGAATGCTATCGACATGGATATGCCGTTAGATTTAATTCAAATTGATGTCACACGTGCATGGAGAATTCTAGGGGAAATTGTAGGGGATACAGTTCATGATAGTTTAATTGATCAACTGTTTTCTCAATTTTGCTTAGGTAAATAAGGAAAAAAGGGAGTGAGTAAAATGGTTTTTGATGCTGGTCATTATGACGTTATTGTAGTTGGATCAGGACATGCTGGAGTAGAAGCGGCTAATGCTGCTGCTAAGCGAGGCGCAAAAACGTTAATGCTAACGTTAAACTTAGATATGATTGCTTACATGCCATGTAACCCTTCAATTGGGGGTCCAGCTAAGGGAATTGTTGTTAGAGAAGTTGATGCACTTGGCGGTTTAATGGGTAAAGTAATCGATAAAACATATATTCAAATGCGAATGCTAAACACAAGAAAAGGTCCTGCTGTTCGTGCATTACGAGCTCAAGCAGATAAAGCATTATACGCAGCAGAAATGAAACATCAGCTTGAGCAACTTGATAATTTAACAATTCGACAAACTATGGTAGAACAACTAATTGTCGAAGATGGAGTTTGTAAAGGGGTTATTACTGAAACAAGCGCTGCATATTATGCTAAATCTGTAATCATTACAACAGGTACATTTATGCGCGGAACTGTGAATATTGGTGAGATATCTTATCAAAGTGGTCCAAATAATCAAAGACCATCAGTTAAACTATCAGAGAACCTTGAGCAACTAGGCTTTAAGCTTGTTCGCTTTAAAACAGGTACACCACCTAGAGTTCATTCACAGTCAATTGATTATAATAAAACAGAAATACAACCTGGTGATTACGATCCCGGTCATTTTTCTTATGAAACTGAAGACAAAATCATTGATCAGGTACCATGTTGGTTAACATATACAAATGAAATGACTCACAAAATTATTGATGATAACCTTACACTTTCATCGATGTATTCCGGAATGATTAAAGGGGCTGGCCCAAGATATTGTCCATCAATCGAAGATAAAATTGTTCGATTTCATGATAAACCACGTCATCAAATATTTTTAGAGCCAGAAGGCCTTAATACAGAGGAAGTATATGTACAAGGACTCTCAACATCATTACCAGAAGATATTCAGGAAAAAATGGTTAGAACAATTCCAGGATTAGAAAATGCCCAAATAATGCGATCTGGCTATGCCATTGAGTATGATACTGTTGTTCCGACTCAATTATGGCCAACACTAGAAGTGAAAAATATTAGTGGATTATTCACAGCAGGACAAATTAATGGTACTTCTGGATATGAAGAGGCAGCAGGTCAAGGAATCATGGCAGGTATCAATGGTGCAGCACATGCACTAGATCTTGAGCCGCTCATACTTGATCGTTCACAAGCTTATATTGGCGTATTAATCGATGATTTAGTTACTAAAGGAACTAGCGAGCCTTATCGCTTGTTAACATCACGAGCTGAGTATAGATTACTGTTACGTCATGATAATGCTGATTTAAGATTAACTGAAATAGGATATAAAATTGGGTTAATTAGTGAAGAGCGTTATGAAAGCTTCAAACGAAAGCTAAATTTAATTAAAGAAGAGCAAGAGAGATTAGCTAAAGCAACAATTAAGCCTTCTGATGAATTAAATAAAGCATTGGAAGAAATTAACGAAACTCATTTAAAAGAGCCGATTAAAGCGCTGGAATTACTGAAAAGACCAGAAGTTACTTATAGCTTAATCAGTCAATTTACACCAGCAGACCAAGATATTCCGAGAGACGTAATAGAACAAATTGAAATTCAAGCTAAATATCAAGGGTATATTGATAAGTCATTACAACAAGTAGACAGAATGAAAAAAATGGAAGATAAAAAAATTCCAGAAAACATTGATTATGATGCAATTACTGGCTTAAAACAAGAAGCAAAACTGAGATTAAAACAAGTTCGACCATTATCGGTTGGGCAAGCATCACGGATATCAGGTGTTAACCCTGCTGATATTTCAATTTTACTCGTCTATATAGAACAAGGTAAAATAGCAAAAACAGAGTAAGATACTGAATATTTATGATGAATGGACTGAGAATAGATGAAGGTTGAGCAATTTATTGATGAATTGAGTAAAAATGGAATTAACTTATCAGAACATCAAATCAATCAGTTTCATATATATTTTGAAACATTAGTTGAGTGGAATGAAAAAATGAACTTAACAGCTATCACTGAAGAGTCTGAGGTATATTTAAAACACTTTTTCGACTCTATTACAGCTAGTTTTTATCTTGATTTGAATCAATCAATTAAAATATGCGATGTCGGAGCAGGGGCTGGATTCCCAAGCATCCCGCTAAAAATATGTTTTCCACAATTACATGTGACGATTGTCGATTCATTGAAAAAGAGAATCACATTTTTAAATCACTTGGCTGAAAAATTACAATTAACAAATGTTGAATTTTATCATGATCGAGCTGAAACATTTGCTCGAAACAAACGATTTCGACAAAGTTTTGATATTGTAACTGCTCGAGCAGTTGCTAAAATGGCAGTATTAACTGAATTATGTTTACCTCTAGTCAAGGAAAATGGGAAATTTGTCGCTTTAAAAGGACCTAATGCTGAAGTAGAGCTTGAAGAGGCAAAATATGCGATTAAGTTATTAGGTGGAGAAACAAAAGATTTGCATACGATTCAATTACCTGGTGATCAAGGAGAACGTAATATTATTGTGATTGATAAAATTAAATCAACTCCAAAAACTTATCCAAGGAAACCAGGCACACCTAATCGAGAACCTTTGATTAAATAAATATATCCACGTAGCCATCATTATGCTACGTGGATTTTTTCTAAGTTTCGCGCAAAAAAAGTTTAATTTTATATTTTTTATGATATTAAAGGAATTTATGATAGAATAATAGAAGTATATAGTAGTCGCTCTATTCAAAAAAATAGTAACTAATTAAAAATGTTTCACGTGAAACATTTTGATGTTAGTTAATAAGTAATTATTGAAGAAAAGGTGGTGTTTACTATATTACCTCCATTTAGTCGTATGTTTGGTATGGGTGATAAAGAAACTTCAGTTGAACAAGAGCAATTTAAACAAGATGAAGTTGTTGAATTATCGATTCATGACATTAAACCGAATCGCTATCAGCCACGGACAATCTTTAATCAAGACAAAATTGATGAACTTGCTCAGACAATACATACTCACGGAATGATCCAACCAATTGTTGTGCGTAAAGTGACAGATGCTGATAAGAAATATGAAATCATAGCTGGTGAACGTCGTTTCCGAGCTGTTAAACAATTAGGTTGGGAGCAGATTCCTGCATTAATTCGTCAAATGAATGATAAAGAAACAGCGTCCGTGGCCTTAATTGAAAACTTACAAAGAGAAGAACTAACAGTTATTGAAGAAGCAAAAGCATATGAACAATTAATAAAAATCCATGAACTAACACAAGAAGCATTAGCTCAAAGATTAGGTAAAAGTCAATCTACTATTGCTAATAAGCTAAGATTACTAAAATTACCGGATGCTATTCAAGATGCTATTTTAAATAAATCAATAACCGAACGACATGCACGTGCATTAATCGCGTTAAAAGAACATGATAAGCAAATTGAAATATTAAATGAAATAATTAATAAACACTTAAACGTCAAGCAAACCGAAGATCGTGTTAAAAAAATCTTATCAAAAGAACCAGTAAAGAAAAAACCAAGGTTAAAAGGTTTTAATAAAGATATGAGAATTGCAATGAATACAATTCGTCAATCACTAAATATGGTTTCAGATGCAGGTGTTAAGTTAGAAACTGAAGAAGAAGATCTTGAGGACTACTATCAAATTACTATAAAAATTCCTAAGAACAGAAAGTAGAGCTATTATAATATAAGTTATTTTTCAAACGAGTGATGACTGTATAATGTTCAGGAGTCAGTCGTTTTTTTATTGATAAATTAGTAAAAACTATTAGTTACTTAAATAGATTTGAGATTAACAACTTTATAACGATGTATATTGTTAGAAAAAATGTTAGAATGTAAATAAGAGTTTTTAAAATAGGTAGGTGACATAATGGGAAAAGTAATTGCCGTAGCCAACCAAAAGGGTGGTGTAGGTAAGACAACTTCAGCAGTGAATTTAAGTGCTGGACTAGCACACCTAGGTAATAAAACGTTATTAGTAGATATTGATCCACAGGGGAACGCCACTAGTGGTTTAGGAATTAATAAGGCCGATATTGATCGGTGTATTTATAATGTACTTATAGAAGATTTAACAGCAGCGGACGTATGTGTATCAACAAATATTCCAAATTTAGATGTTATACCCGCAACGATTCAATTAGCAGGTGCTGAAATAGAACTAGTACCAACAATTTCACGAGAAATTAGATTGAAAAAAGCACTAGAATCTTCTATTGATAAATATGACTATATCATTATTGATTGCCCTCCATCATTAGGCTTATTGACATTGAATTCATTAACAGCAGCCGATAGCGTGATTATACCAGTACAATGTGAATATTATGCGTTAGAAGGACTTAGTCAGTTATTAAATACTGTCCGTCTTGTACAAAAACACTTGAACAAAGATTTGAAAATTGAAGGTGTATTACTCACAATGCTTGATGCCCGAACAAATTTAGGCATACAAGTGATTGAAGAAGTGAAAAAGTATTTTCAGGATAAAGTTTATAACTCAATTATTCCTCGAAACGTCCGATTAGGTGAAGCTCCTAGTCATGGTCAACCAATTATTACGTATGATCCTAAATCTAAAGGTGCAGAAGTATATCTTGAATTAGCAAAGGAAGTGATGGGAAGTGGCGAGAGGGTTAGGTAAGGGAATTAATGCATTTTTTCCTGAGTTAGATACGCAAGAAGATGACGCTAATCAAATTATCGAACTTGATATTACAGAATTACGACCAAATCCATATCAACCGAGAAAATCATTTCAAGTAGAAGCGATTGAAGAATTAAAAAATTCAATTATTGAATATGGTATAATTCAACCATTACTCGTACGGAAAGTAATAAAAGGTTATGAGATTATTGCTGGTGAAAGACGTTATCGTGCAGCAAAAGAAGCAAATTTAGAAAAAATTCCTGTCATTGTTAAAGAGTTAAATGACCAAAAAATGATGGAACTTGCTTTACTTGAGAACTTACAACGAGAAAATCTCACTCCAGTAGAAGAAGCACAGGCTTATGTTAATTTAATGAAGTCATATCAGCTTACTCAAGAAGAATTATCTAAAAAACTTGGAAAAAGCCGTCCACATATTGCAAACCACGTAAGATTACTACAACTACCTACACAGGCAATTGCAATGTTAAATAGTGGCGAATTATCAATGGGTCATGGTCGAGCGTTGTTAAGTTTGAAAAATAAAGCAAAAATCAAAGATGTAATTGCTAAAATTACAAAGGAAAAATTGAATGTTAGACAGGTTGAGCAACTCGTTCATCAATTAAATGAAACGAAAAGCAGACCCTCTAAATCAAGAACGAAAAAAGATGTTTTTATTGTGCAATTTGAAGACAAACTAAGAGAACGATTAGGTACAGGTGTGAAAATTGTTCAAGGGAAAAACAAAGGTAAGATTGAAATTGAATTTTTTAATCAAGATGATTTAAATCGAATAGTAGAATTATTAGATTAATATTTAATTAATTAGTGGACTATGTTGCGCTTACTTGTAATTTATTTTACGGTCAAGTATAAAGCATAGTCCATTTTTAATTAAATGTTTCACGTGAAACATTTAATAACAGACTAAGATTGATTAGAAATTTTATCATCGTTAAAAAATAGATATTCAGCATAAGAAAGCGCGCGTGAGATAATTTCAGCTTGT
Organism: Amphibacillus xylanus NBRC 15112; assembly: GCF_000307165.1. Lineage (NCBI taxonomy): Bacteria > Bacillati > Bacillota > Bacilli > Caryophanales > Bacillaceae > Amphibacillus > Amphibacillus xylanus. The sequence goes on along the minus strand of NC_018704.1, from coordinate 2,559,638 downwards.
TTAAATACAAGGTTTAAACGTGTGTTTTGTAATGTTATGAAGTCTATTGGTGAACTGATATTGACTATTCCTGTGATATTTAAATGACCAACTTCGGGTAAATCCTTCTTTAAGGCGAGACCAGGCCTTAATGGACCAATACTAGCATTTATATTACCAACAGATTGGCTTCTCCCTAAGCAAGCATCTACTGCGACAATAAATGCATTTTGGTGTTTTTGTTTAATATAATCTAATCTTTCCTTAATATTTAATGCATGAATTGGTTTTTCTAATGTTCCATAAACATGATAGACTGAATGCTTTCGCTTATTTAGTAAAGAACCAACGAGCGGACCCAGCGCATCACCGGTTGAACGGTCTGAACCAATACAAGCAATAACAAATTCTGATGAATCAATGGGTAACCACTGATAAATAAATTGACCGATATATTGTTCAACAAATGAATCTTTATAAGATACACTTACCTTTGTTGATTGTTTATGAGAATGACGAGATAATTTCATAGTTTGTTATCCTCCAACATATTTTTATTAGTATACGATTGAAGATTTTATTCTATACGTAAAAATGGAGGATAGTTAATGAAAAAAATCATACAATTAATATTTTTAATCTTAGGAACTGTAATTGGTGCAGGTTATGCATCAGGAAGGGAAATATGGTTATTCTTTGGCCCTAATAGTGGACGAGCTATCATATTATTTACGTTAATTTTTGCAGTTGCGTGTTATTGTACATTAAAAATTGCTTACCAATATCAAACGCATCACTATCAACAAATATTTGATCAATTATTTCATAAAAGTACGAGTTGGATATACGATTTACTCATGTTTGTATATTTACTATTAACGACAATAATTATGATTGCTGGTAGTGGAGCGGTTTTGGAGGTATATCACATTCCCGTTTGGGTAGGGATTGTAATAATGGCCATTATGGTTTTTTGGGCATTTAGTTTTTCGATTGACCAAGTCATTGAATTAAACTCTATATTAGTGCCAATCTTAATTGGTTTATTGTTAGCGGTATTAATTAGTTTTCTAGCTAAAGAACAACACCTCGAGTATGCTCAACAACCAGTGAATTATATTAAAACAATTGCTTTTACATCGGTGAATTTATTGCCGATTATATCTGTAATTGGGGCAATCGGTCATAAAATTAGTAATAAATCAACTGTATTTTATACGAGCTTAATATCTTCGGTTATATTAGGAACCGTAACGTTAATATATAATTATGGTTTAACACTGATTCAATTAGAAATAGACCAATTTCAAATGCCGATATACGGAATCTTGATTAGATTTCCTAATTACGTGCTATTGGTCGTGTCAATCATCATTTGGCTTGCAATATTTGGAACAGTGGTAGGCTTATTGCTAGGTTTAGTTACGAGAATACAAAATAAATATAACGTAAGCCAACTGAAAATTGTAATGATTTTATTTACTGTTTTAACACCATTTGCTTTCTCGGGTTTTCAAACATTAATTGAACTGATCTATCCAATATACGGCGTCATTAATAGTTTTATATTACTTAAATTAATTTTATATCCAATTAAAGACGCAATAAATAAAAAATGATATGATAATGAAAGAATAGTTTAAGGGGATGATTCGGAATGAATAAAGAATTTCAATTGCATGATTATGTTGAAATGAAAAAACCGCATCCATGTGGTGAGAATAAGTGGCAAATTATTAGAATGGGTATGGATATTCGAATAAAATGTCAAGGTTGTAACCACAGTGTATTAATTCCACGTAAAAAGTTCGAAAAAGGGATAAAAAAGGTTATTAGTTCAGATGTCGAAGGTTAAAATATAAATGTTTCACGTGAAACATTGTTAAATTAATCTAATTTTGCAATGGTTTTATAAAAATAACCTGAATTAATGCAAAAATAACGATAAAAACTATTGAGAATAGCTGTTATAACAAACTTGAGTTTTATTAAGATGAAAACTATAATAGAACAGAAGTAACGTTATTGTAACGGGTATAATATTAAGGAGTGGAAATTAGTATGGCATTGACAGCAGGAATAGTAGGCCTTCCAAACGTCGGAAAATCGACATTATTTAATGCGATAACACAGGCGGGAGCAGAGGCAGCTAACTACCCGTTTTGTACAATTGATCCAAACGTTGGGATTGTAGAGGTACCAGACCATCGTTTGAGTAAATTAACAGAACTAGTTAAGCCGAAAAAAACAGTCCCAACTGCATTTGAATTTACAGATATTGCAGGGATTGTAAAAGGTGCAAGTAAAGGTGAAGGATTAGGGAATCAATTTTTATCACATATTCGTCAGGTAGATGCAATTTGTCATGTTGTTCGTTGTTTTCAAGATGAAAATATTACGCATGTATCAGGTAAAGTTGACCCAATTGCAGATATTGAAACAATTAATTTGGAGTTAATTCTAGCAGATCTAGAAACTATCTCAAAAAGAATTGACCGCGTAGAAAAATTAGCGAGACAAAAAGATAAGGATGCAATTTTTGAATTTGAAATCTTATCTAAACTTAGAGATGCTTTTGAAGTAGAGCGACCAGCTCGTTCTATTGAATTTACAGATGAGCAAATTAAGTATGTAAAAGGTTTGCATTTATTAACTCAAAAACCAGTTCTTTATGTAGCGAATGTATCTGAAGATGGTATTCAAGATGCAGATCAAAATCCATATGTGCAAAAAGTTCGTGAGTATGCTGAACAAGAGCAAGCAGAAGTAGTTGTCATTAGTGCTAAGGTTGAATCAGAAATAGCTGAACTCGACGGGGAAGAAAAACAAATGTTCCTTGAAGAATTAGGTATTCCTGAATCTGGTTTAGATCAATTAATTAGAGCAACGTATCATCTATTAGGTTTAGCAACATATTTTACAGCTGGTGAGCAAGAAGTTAGGGCATGGACCTTTAGAAAAGGGACGAAAGCTCCTCAAGCAGCTGGAATTATTCACACAGATTTTGAAAGAGGATTTATCCGAGCTGAAACAGTATCTTATGATGACTTATTAGATGCAGGTTCAATGGCTGTTGCTAGAGAACGTGGTAAAGTTCGTTTAGAAGGAAAAGAATATATTGTGCAAGATGGTGACGTGATTCATTTCCGCTTTAATGTTTAATCGTAAAAATTCACATCTTAACACTTGCTAATATAGCAATGTTTTGATATAATTTTTGATTGTGAGTAATGAAACTAGTTACTCCTTGTTCTTTGAAATTTCAAAGGACCGCTAAGACCAAAAGGAGGTGTAGACGGATGACAAAATATGAGATTATGTACATCATCCGACCAAATATTGAAGATGAGGCAAAAACAGGCGTTATTGAACGTTTTAACTCAATTCTTACTGATAATGGTGCGGAAATCGAAAAAGTTGATGAAAAAGGCAAAAAACGTTTTGCATATGAAATCAATGATTTCACTGATGGATACTACGTTGTAATCAACTTTAAGTCTGATGAGAGAGCAATTAACGAATTCGATCGTTTGGCTAAATTCTCTGATGATATTCTTCGTCACTTAATCGTACGTGAAGAAGACTAATAATAGGGAGGGGTTCTCATGTTAAATCGTGTCGTATTAGTTGGCAGATTAACGAAGGATCCGGACTTGCGCTATACTGCAAATGGAACTGCAGTAGCTAATTTTACTGTAGCCGTAAACAGACCATTTACAAACCAACAAGGAGATCGAGAAGCAGATTTTATTAACTGTGTCATTTGGAGAAAACCAGCAGAAAACTTGGCAAACTACATGGGTAAGGGAAGCCTCATCGGTGTAGATGGTCGAATCCAAACAAGATCTTATGATGGACAAGATGGCAAGAGGGTTTACGTTACAGAAGTTGTAGCTGATACTGTTCAATTTTTAGAAAGTAGAAATAGTAACAGAGGAACTTCTGCGGGCAGTGGTGAACAAGGGTCTGGAAGTAATCCATTTGAGCAACACCAGAACCAACAGCAAATGCCAAGTCAGAATCAATTCAATCAGCAAAGCAATGTAAGTGAAAACTTAGAACCAATTGATATATCAGATGATGATCTACCATTTTAGTGAGTAAAGGAGTGTTGAATATGGCACCTCGTCGAGGAGGACGCTCAAGACGTCGTAAAGTATGCTATTTCACAGCAAATGGCATTACACATATTGATTATAAAGATGTTGATTTATTAAGAAAGTTCATTTCAGAACGCGGTAAAATTTTACCACGTCGTGTAACAGGAACTTCAGCTAAATATCAACGTAAATTAACTAGAGCAATTAAACGTGCTCGTCAAATGGCGTTATTACCATTTGTAGCTGAATAAGATAACATTTTAAAACCTATCTATTTTGTGTTTGATAAATTATCGAACACATTAGAGATAGGTTTTTTTGTTGTGAAAAAATTCGAATATTACTAAAAAAGAGGTTTAAACTGCTTAAAAATAAGGTACTTTTTTAACTAATGTATTTATTACATGTACTAAACTTTAAGGAGGGAAAATTGATGAAAATTAAATTAATGCGAAAAAGAGAAGGTGTCTATAATGAAGTGAGAAAAGAGCGCACTGATGAACGTCCAATTGAAGCAGCAACAGTACCTGAATATCTTGTATTTCCGTTAAATATGCATATAGGTGCTCCTGCAAATCCAATAGTTGAAGTAGGAGATAAAGTAAAAATAGGAACCCTCATAGCAGAGAAAAAAGGTAATATATCTGCTAATATTTATGCTTCAGTTTCAGGTGAGGTATTTGATATATCTGATCAACCAACTGTAAAGGGAATTGCCCCATGTATAACAATCAAAAATAACTATAAAGAAGAGTGGGAAGAACCATTCTATAGTGAAAATGATAAATTAACAGTTACGCAAATGAAAGAAGTCATAGATAAAGCTGGGATTGTCGGTATGGGTGGTGCAACTTTTCCTACATCAGTAAAATTATCACCACCAAGTGGTACACGAATTGATACTTTGATTATTAATGGTGCAGAATGTGAACCATATTCAACCGCTGATCATCGATTAATGGTTGAACATGCAGTTGAATTAATTGAAGGTGTACGAATATTAGCCAGGATTTTAGATGTTAATCAAGTTTATGTTGCATTAGAAAGTGATACACATGATAGTGCTGAAGAAATGAAAAAAATTATCGATCAAGAAGATCATATTGACATCGTCGAATTAGAAACGATTTATCCTCAAGGATCAGAAAAAAATCTAATTAAGAAATTGACAAATCGTGAAGTTCCCTCTGGTGGATTACCTGCAGATGTACATACGGTTGTAGTTAATGTAGCAACCGCCTTAGCCGTTTACGAAGCCATTCATTTAAGACGTCCTTCAATTGAAAGAATTACCACTGTTTCTGGTGAGCCTATCAAAGAACCAAAAAATTTACGAGTTAGAATTGGCACCCCAATTAGCTATTTAATTGATGATTGTCATGGTTTTTGTACTAATCCAGGCAAGATGATACACGGTGGACCAATGATGGGTACAACAATAAATTCTGGTAGAATCCCAATTACAAAAGGAACATCCGTTATTACTTTTTTAGAAAAGGGAGAAGCGTTACGTTCTGATCGAACTTCGTGTATAAAATGTTCTGAATGTCTAAACGTGTGTCCTGTTAGTTTGCAACCAATATTAATTAGTCAAGCATATGAAAATGGCGATTTAGATAAAGCCGAGAGACTAGGAGCGTTAGACTGTATTGATTGCGGCAATTGTTCATATATTTGTCCTGCTAAAATTCCACTACTAGATAATATAAGAGCAGCTAAAAAGGAAATTCGCTCACGTCAGGAGGCAAAATAATGGTGGAGAAATATGAATTTGATACAAATGGTTTAGTAATGTCTCCATCACCTCATTTATTTTCAAAACGAACATCAGCTTGGATTATGCAACAGGTGATTATTGCATTAATTTTCCCTGCGATAGCTGGCACATACTTCTTCGGTTTAAAGGTTTTAATAATGCTTTTTGTCGGAATCTTTTCAAGTGTGTTGTTCGAATATTTATATCAAAAAATAAGTAGGAAAAAAGTTACGATCTCCGATTATAGTGCTGTAGTGACAGGAATGTTAATAGCACTTAGCTTACCAGTTACGGCACCACTATGGTCCATTATTCTAGGAAGTGGATTTGCTATACTAATCGTTAAACAAATTCCGGGTGGAATTGGAAGAAACGTATTTAATCCCGCTGTTGCTGCTCGAGTTATGTTAAAACTATTTTTCTCACCATGGATAACAAATTGGGTTACGCCAGAACCAGATGTTGTAGCTACTGCGACTCCTTTAGAATCTATTGGTTACTTTTCAAAGACTGTACCAGAGGAAATACCTGATTTATGGGATTTATTTTTAGGTATTGGTTTAGGTGGAAATATTGGTGAAACATCAAAATTAGCTATATTAATTGGATTAGCATATCTAGTCATTCGAGGGATAATTAATCTTAAAATTCCAGTGTTATATGTTTTAACTGTTGCCATTATCATGTCAATCTACGGTGACTTTAGTTTTACGTATATGATGTCACACGTATTAAGTGGAACACTCTTGTTTGGTGCCACGTATATGGCGACTGATTATAGCTCGGGTCCATTAACTCCAGATGGGAAAACAGTATTTGCAATTGGCTGTGGAATGTTAACGGCAGTGATAAGAATCGTATTTAATTTTCCTGGTGGTGTAGGTTTTGCTATATTAATTATGAATGCTTTAGCACCAACAATTGATAAGTATTTAGCACCTAGAATTTATGGGCATAAAAAACGTATATTAAGAAACAGTCTTAATTAAGTAAGTGTTGATTAGGGGTGGGCAAATTATTTTGTCCCACTCTTTTTTTATAAAAATTTGATAATTTTAATTGACATTTTTAATAAACGTGCTAGTATATAATAAAAATTCAAAATAATTAGATAATATAAAAACGAGGATGAAGACATATTTATTGAATTAAACTTTTTTAGAGAGCTGGTGGGTGGTGCGAACCAGTAAGTTATTTAGTAAATTCCACTTCTGAGTTGTTAAGCTGAACGATATTAGTAAGCTTAATCGTTAATGGACGTTACCCAGGAATCCAATTAAGAATTGATTGAAGATCAATCAATAAAATTAGGGTGGCACCGCGGAAATAGAATAACAACTTTTCGCCCCTTACGAGTGTACGTAATGGGTGAAAAGTTTTTTATTTTAAAGGAAAGGGGTGCATCCTAACTACTAAGCTGTTATTAACAAAGTTAATAAAATTTAGATAAGGGGAATGATCAAATGACGTATCGAGTATTAATTAGTGATCCATTAAGCGAAGATGGTATTTATCCTTTAAGAGAAGCAGATAACCTAGAAGTAGATATTATAACTGATCTAACACCAGAAGAACTTGTTAAGACAATCGTTGATTATGATGCATTGCTCGTTCGAAGCCAAACAAAAGTAACGGAAGAAGTTATTGCAGCGGGTAAAAAACTAAAAATAATTGGTCGTGCAGGTGTTGGTGTAGATAACATTGATCTAAAAGCAGCTACAGAACATGGTGTCATTGTAGTAAATGCTCCGGATGGAAATACGAATTCAGCAGCGGAACATACAATTGCCATGTTAACTGCATTAGCTAGAAAGATTCCACAAGCGTATTATGCACTCAAGAATAAAAAGTGGGATCGAAAAACTTATGTCGGTGTTGAGTTAAAAGGAAAGACGTTAGGTGTCATTGGTTTGGGTCGAATTGGCCGCGAGGTTGCCCTTAGAGCAAAAGGACAGCGTATGAATGTCATTGCCTATGACCCATTTTTAACTGATGAAAAAGCGGAGCACATTGGCGTGACTAAAGGAACAGTTGAAGAAGTTGTTCAAGCCGCTGATTTTATTACAATCCATACACCATTATTAAAAGAAACGAAAAATTTAATCAATCAGAAAATGTTCGATAAGATGAAACCAGGCGTACAGCTAATAAATGTTGCTCGAGGCGGGATTATCAATGAGGATGACCTTTATGATGCAATTGTAGCAGGGAAAGTTGCAGGAGCAGCACTTGATGTATTTGAAGTGGAACCCGCAGTAGATAATAAATTATTGGAATTACCTGAAGTTATTGCAACACCACACTTAGGAGCAAGTACCGTTGAGGCGCAAGAAAGTGTTGCAATTGATGTTAGTCATGATGTCGTTCGATTATTTAATGGTCAACCAGTCAAAAATCCAGTCAATATGCCAGCAGTTCCAAAAGATATTATGAAAAAAATTGAACCGTACTTTTATCTAGCTGAAAAGCTTGGGAGATTCTTAACAAACCTTACTGATGAAGTGATTAAAGAAATTAAAATTTCATATTCAGGGGAACTCCATAACGTAGAAGTTGCACCAATCACAAGAAATACAGTTAAAGGACTGTTAAAGCCTCACTATGGTGAGAGAATTAACGATGTCAATGCAGCATATTTAGCTGAACAGCAAGGTATTGTCATTAATGAACATAAAACAAGTCATCCAAAAGATTTTACAAATCTAATAAAAGTAGAAATTAAAACAGATACCGAAACAAAAGCTATTGCAGGAACATTATTAAAAGGATTTGGTCCACGAATTGTTCAGGTAGAAGAATATCGTGTTGATCTTGTTCCTGAAGGACATTTAATTTATATCCACCATAAAGATCAGCCTGGTGCAATTGGAAGAGTCGGTACTGAACTTGCTAAAAAGGGTATTAATATTGCAACAATGCAAGTAGGACGTAAAGATATTGGTGGTGCGGCGATTATGCTGCTTTCAGTGGATGAAGAAGTAACCGATGAAGAATTACAAGTATTACTTGATCTTAAAGATATTTATAAAGTTAGTGCAGTTGAGTTATAAGATAAAAAATAGCAATGTCCAGCGGATTAAATTCGTTAGACATTGCTATTTTATTATTGTGCTTGTAATTTCAGCTTCTCTTTACGATAAGTAAAGCGTAGACGAATGATAAAGCCAATTGCAGCACTAGTTAGGCCAATTGAAATACCAAACCAGAAACCAGCTGGACCGAGATTAGTTTGTGTAGCTAATAAGTACCCGACAGGCATACCAATCATCCAATAAGAAACAAAAGCGATAAAAAATGGGACGGTAACATCTTTAAACCCTCTTAGCACTCCTTGTAATCCAGCTTGTACACTATCAGACAATTGGTAGAGAATAGATACGAGGAAGAGCTGAGCTGCAAGTGCAATCGCTTCAGGATCATTTGAATATAGCTTAGCAATTTCTTCACGGAAGAAGAACATAAACGTTGCAGTGAGGATCAGAATTGTCATCCCACTAGATACGCCCAGGAAAGTATAATGTTTAGCCGACTTAAGTCGGCGTCCACCAACAGAATAGCTAACAACTATAGTTAATGCCATAGATATACTTAATGGAATCATAAAGATAAGCGTTGTAAAGCTTATCACAATTTGGTTTGCTGCTATTGCCACTGTTGAGAACATCATACCAATTAATAGTGTTACAACTGAAAAAATACTTGATTCAAAGAAAATAGATAATCCAATGGGTACACCTATTTTCAATTGTTCTAACCAACTTTTCACAGAAGGTTTTACCCAATTAACAAAAAGACGATAATGTCTAACATTTTGAAGTTTAAAGGTCATAAAAATACTAATCATTAGTGTTATCCAATAACTAATTCCAGTTGCATAACCTGCTCCAATACCACCCATTTTAGGCAAACCTAATTTTCCAAATATAAAGCAATAATTGAGAACGATATTAAATGGTACAGCAATAAGTGTAATTAACATTGAAATACGCGTATAACCTTGTGCATCATAGAAATTTCGTAAAACATTAGAAACAAATAGTGGGATAATTCCAATTGAAAGACCAATTAAATAGTTTAGCGCAATGTGTCTTACATTTGGCTCAAGATCCATGTAATTAAGAATCGGTGATAAGAAGATTCCACCTACAGAAATGATCAAAACAGCAGTTATGACAGCTAAATAGATAGCTTGAGTTACAGTAAAGTGAATTTTGTTATTTTCATTTTTCCCTAAGTAATGAGCAACAATAGGAGTAACAGCAAGGATAATACCATTCATCCCAGTAAATACAGGAGACCATAGACTAGTCCCAATAGCAACCCCCGCTAAGTCTTCTGTTCCAACTTGACCTGCCATAATCGTGTCAACTAAGTTCATGAGTGCTAGACTAATTTGAGTGACCATAATTGGCCATAATATTTTTAAGAATAGTAGAAATTTATCTTTTAATGTTTCAGCGTGATACATGATATCTTCTCCCTTTTATACCACAAATAACTTTGACAAGTGTAATAACCATAGAATTGAAATGTATGTAAGTTGTTAACCGTTAGTATCTTAGCAGATATAATAGCCAAAGACAAATAAGACAATAAAACTGTTCTATAGTTTTTGGTGCTGGTGAGTTCTTTTACGAATTTGCTAACCCCTTTTTTGTGTTTCCATAGAAAAAGACCAGCAGATTCCTTTATAATTAAGTCGACGAAAACCAATTTAAAGGAGAATCTACATGGCCTACTCTCATGGTATACGAAAAACATTTAATATTAAAGACGAAGAGTTAGATCCCTTACATTTTTAGAGAACGAATGCAAGAGGAAACTGCTTAGTTAAAATAGCAGCCAATTAATTTAGAAGTGAAAAACAGCAGGTGAAATACACGAGACTCCTGCGGGAAGAGCACGAGCTGAAGATCCACTAAGGCAAGCGTTCTTTGCTGGCCTTAGTTAGCTAAAAGCCGTGCCCGCGGAAAGCGAGTGTATTTCACCTGCGGTGAACAAGTTGTATCTTTATTAAAGCTAATATAAATTTATTCGCGACTAATTATAAAACCTACCAACACTATTTGACATTGAACCAATAAAACATCCTTTCAAATGGAAGGATGTCTATTGATTAAGTATCAACATTAATTTTTAACTCGAATTTGCCTTTAATTCATGTCGGATTTGAAGTGCACGATCTGGAAAATCAGTAATAATCGTATCAACCTCTTTGTTTAGAAAATAAATTAATTCACTTGTTTTATTTACAGTCCAAACTTTAATATCTTGCATACTAATGTCTGAAGTCATTTTGATATGTTTAATCAGTGACTTATCAAGGTGGATCTTGTTTAGTTGAAATTGCTTTAAATAATCTTGTAATAATGGGATAGGTTGTTCGACTAGAAAACCAATATTACAATTTGGATCACAAGCTCGTAATCGGGCAAGTGTTGGTAAATGAAATGAAGAATAGATAACGTTTAATGATGGTGCATATTGCTTTACACAGGAAATCACCATTTCCTCAATACCAGGATAGTCAAATTGAGTTGTTTTTAATTCAATATTCAAATCGATCTTGGCTAACGCAAAAATCTCTAAGGCTTCTTCTAATGTAGGAATACGTTCTAAATCCCATGTTGATTGATAATGTGTAAATGATTTAAATGACTGATTAAGCTTCAATCTTTTCAGATCAACGAGATTAAAGTCTTTAACATAACCACTTCCGTCAAAAGTTCGATCAACAGTTGCATCATGGATAACAACTAATTGACGATCTTTAGTTAGGTGCACATCAAGCTCTATTCCATCGACTCCCGCCCTTATAGCTTCGTGAAAACTGAGCAAAGTATTTTCCGGGAAATAACCTTTACTACCCCGATGCCCAAATACTTTTGTCATCTTCCTCACCTCTATTCAAATAACTGTATTTTGAAGGCAATTATAGCATAGGCAAATTAAGTTTGGACTAACAGCTAAAAATTTAATTAAACTTTTACAGTAAAAGGTTAATCCGTGCGTCAATAACAACAAAGATTAACCTTCCAAATGTTATTTTTGTCTAGAAATAGATTCAATAATTGGAATGATTTCTTTTAGCCTATCAACTTGATAAGTAGGGATGACATTGTCAGCAGTTTGCTTGTGATGATTAATCCAAATATTTTTTATCCCCGTTCGGTTAGCACCGAGAATGTCAGTCATTAAGTTATCACCGATCATAATGACCTCTTCAGCTGTTACATTTGCTATATTTAGTGCATACTCAAATATTCCCGGATCTGGTTTTCCACGTCCAAAATCACCTGATATAACAATATGATTAAATCGTTCAGCAATTTCAGGCGTTAACGTTAATTTTGTATTTTGTAATGAAGGTGCGCCATTAGTTAATAGTAGTAGCTGATATTTGTCTTTTAGTTGGTCAAGTACATCAAATGTTTCAGGGTAGACATACGGATGGTTGAGTCGTTCCTTTATAAACTGTTTAGCAAGTGTATCTCCCAAGGTTGGGTTGTCAATCCCACAAGCTTTTAACCCGTTAGTCCAGGCTGCTTTTTGATATTCAGGCATAAGTTGGTACATTTTTTCAAAGTCTTCGCCAGCATCATTAAATGTTCCCCAAAGTCCTTCAAATGGATTAATACCAATCATTTGAGTAAATGGATAAGTAGGGTAGCTTTCATATAACTTTCTAGCTTCGTTTCTTACAGCTTGTTCAAGTACATTAGGATCTAACTCCTTTACATGTTGACAAGTAGCTTGAAAGGCCATTTCGATACTTTTTTTATCCCATAATAATGTATCATCTAGATCAAAAAATAGTGTTGTAATCATGACATGCGTCCCCCTTTGACTAATTAGGCTTATTATATCAATTTATCTCAGGAAAAAGAAATACTATTCAAAAAAGTGAGACTATTGTATCGTTTGTTTTTTTAAAATTTACTAGCTATAATAGAAAGTAGACTTATTGTCAATTATTAATGAAGAAACGACTAAATTTTAGATTATTTAGAGCACAGCCATATGCTGTGCTTTTTCTCACATGTAATAAAAATATTAATGAGGTGTGGCAGATGGATAGACAACAGAGCCGCTTAATTAAAGATGGTTTTCTTTTAGGGGCAATAATTTTCGCAATATTACTTGTAACATTATACATTCCCTTTTTAGGCTATTTTTCGATTTTGCTGTTACCGGTTCCAGTTGCAGTCTTTTGTTATCGATATGGTTGGAAATCAGCAGCAATATTTAGTGTGATTATATTACTCCTTATTTCCCTATTTGCTTTTTATTTCTTTATCATATCTTTACCAATTACATTAGTAGCAATTATCGCTGGATTATTTATCGGTGAGGCACTAAAAAGTAAACGACATCCATATGAAGTGTGGAGTAGAGGAACAATCGGCTATGCCATTGGATTTTTAATTCTACTATTAATTATTCATTTCTTATCAGATCAAAGTCTCGTTACAGAATATCAATTAATGATTAAAGAATCACTTGATTCAACCCAATTACTACTAAGTGAAGCAGGAATCGAATTATCAACAGATGATATTAGATCAATTGAGAAAGATATGATGCTGTTACTTGACCTAATACCATCGATTTTAATCATGGTCTCAATGTTATATGGTTTTGTCTCACAATGGTTAACCCATAAAGTATTAAATCGTTTTGACCAAGCTCAATTAGCCTTTCCAAAGTTTCGTTCGTTTAAAATCCCGAAAGTTATTTTAACTATTTACTTTTTTATCGTCATTTTGTCATGGTTTAACTTTGAAGGACTTTCATTATTAGGGCTAATATTTTTCAATGCCGGTCTTATATTAGGATTTTTATTCACGCTTCAAGGAGTGTCTTTTATTATTGATCTTTTGGCAAAAAGGCGACAACCTAAAATTGTCTCAGTATTAGTCATTATAATTATTGTAGTATTTCTACCTCTAGGGATGTATCTAACTAGAATCTTAGGTATAATTGATGTAGGATTCAACCTAAGAAATAAATTATAATGATCATGAATCGTGTAAGCTATTTAGGAGCTGAAAGGTATGCGTAATACAATTGAAAAATATAGTCCAAGCATGCATATTATCCTTATTTACTTAATTGCATTTATTCTATTAGGATTCACTTGGTTTTTACAATGGATCCTAGGATTAGTAATGACAATTTTACTTGGGCTTTCTCTATATTACACAATCCGTCAAGAACAAAGAGAGATTGTGGAACAAGAAAAATATATTATGACTCTATCGCATCGAGTGAGGAAAGTAGGAGAAGAGGCACTATTAGAAATGCCTGTTGGTATTCTGCTTTATAATGATGCTTTTGAAATTGAGTGGGTCAATCCTTACTTAAATCAGTTTGTTAAAGAAGGAACCTTTGTTGGTAAAAGCTTAGACGTTTTTTCTAAAGATATAATTACTGCCATTAAAGAAGATAAACCTAAAGTGAATTTTTATTTAGAAGATTGTCATTTTGCTGTAACGATAAAAAAAGAAGAGCGTTTATTATATTTTCTTGATCAGACTAAGCAAGTTAAAATCCAACATCATTACAACAATGTTAAGCCCGTGCTAGGGATCATCTATTTAGACAATTATGATGAAACAACAAAGACAATGGATGATACAGGGAGAAGTCAGTTGAATTCCCATGTAACATCAATATTAAACAAATGGTCTAATCATTATGGAATTTATTTAAAGCGAATCTCTCAAGACAGGTTCTTAGCAGTCTTAAATCAACAAATATTAGAAGCTTTGGAGAAATCAAAATTTGAAATACTTGATGAATTTCGTGAACTGATTTTAGATAATAATAATGTCCCGTTAACGATAAGCTTTGGCATTGGTCACCGATCAAACCAATTAACTGTATTGGGAGAGTTGGCTCAATCAAGTTTAGATCTAGCGCTTGGTCGTGGTGGTGATCAAGTAGTCATTAAAGATACAGAAGGAAAAGTTCGCTTTTTTGGTGGCAAAACTAATCCGATGGAAAAACGGACACGCGTACGTGCTCGCGTGATTTCAAATGCACTTAAACAGCTAATGGTTGAAAGTGAACAAGTCTTTATTATGGGCCACCAATCCCCTGATATGGATTCGGTAGGTTCAGCAATAGGTATCTTAAAGATGGCGCTAGCGAATGAAATTGAAGCATTTATCGTCTTAGATGTTAATGAATTAAACTTTGGTGTTAGTCGACTAATCCAAGAATTTAAAGACACTGAACTGTGGGATTACATCATTAGCCCAGATCAAGCAATAGAATTAGTGACAAAAGGTTCGCTGATTGTCGTTGTAGATACCCATCGTCCATCGATAGTAATTGAAAGTCGTCTATTAAATAAAACCGATCATATTGTCGTTATTGATCATCATCGCCGCGGTGAAGAATTTATTGAAGATCCAACTTTGGTTTACATGGAGCCATATGCTTCATCAACAGCAGAGCTTGTCACGGAATTAATTGAGTATCAGGCACCATTAGTTAAATTAAGTCGACTTGAGGCAACTGCTTTATTAGCAGGGATTGTTGTTGATACGAAAAACTTTAATTTCCGAACAGGATCAAGAACATTTGATGCCGCGTCATACTTACGCTCAAAAGGTGCAGATACAATTTTAGTCCAAAACTTTTTAAAAGATGATTTAGAGGATTTCATAAAGAGAAGTCACTTAATTGAAAGAACTACAATTTATAAAAACAATATTGCTATTGCCGTAGCAGAACCTGGGCAAACATTTAACTCAGTAGTCATTGCTCAAACAGCAGATACATTGCTGGGCATGCGAAATATATTAGCTTCATTTGTAATTTCAGAGCGTTCAGATCAGCGTATTGGCATAAGTGCTAGATCCGCTGGTGATATAAATGTTCAACTGATTATGGAACAAATGGGTGGTGGGGGGCATTTATCAAATGCAGCTACACAACTCGAAAACATATCAGTTCAAGAAGCTTATCAACAACTTATTGAAATAATTGATCAATCGATTGAGGGAGGAAATGAATAAATGAAAGTAATTTTCACAAAGGATGTAAAAGGAAAAGGTAAACAAGGGGAAGTTAAAGACGTCTCAGAAGGTTATGCACGTAACTATTTATTTAAAAACAATCTAGCGATTGAAGCAACACCAGGTAATTTAAATGCATTAAAAGCAAAGCAAAAAAAGGAACAACGTAAAGAAGCGGAAATTGTAGCAGAAGCAAAAAGTTTAAAAGAGAAATTAACAAAAATTGAAGTGGAAATCAAGACAAAAGCTGGAGAAAATGGCCGCTTATTTGGTTCAATTACGAGCAAGCATATTGGTGATCAACTAGCTAAAAGCCATAATATTAAAATTGATCGACGTAAAATTGAATTAGATGAGCCAATTCGTACTTTAGGCTATACAAACGTGCCAGTAAAATTACACCCTGAAGTTTCAGGAGTCATTAAAGTACACGTAGTTCAGGCTTAATTAATGAAGGGGGTTAATTGCCCTCTTCTTTTACATATGGTGAGATATCTGAAGAAGGAGGACCTTTAATGAGTGATATGTGGGAAGAGCAACGAACACCGCCCCATAATATAGAAGCGGAGCAGGCGGTGATAGGCGCTATTTTTCTAGAGCCAGATGCTATGGCAGCAACTGCAGAATTTTTACAGCCGACAGACTTTTACCGCGCAGCACATCAACGTATTTATCAGGTCATGCTTAAGCTAACAGACCGTGGTGAACCGATTGATTTAGTCACTGTAACGACAGAGTTAGCGGATGCTAAGTTATTAGAAGAAGTTGGTGGCGTTTCATATTTGACTGAACTAGCTAATGCCGTACCAACTGCTGCTAACATTACTTATTATGCGAAAATTGTTGAAGAAAAGGCCTTACTTCGACGGCTAATATCAACTGCAACTAATATTGTAACTGAAAGTTTCACTAAAGAAGACGATGTCGAGGAAGTAATCAGTAATGCTGAGAAAAACATTCTTGAAGTAAGTAATCGAAAAAATGCAGGTGCATTTAAGAATATTAAGGATGTTTTAATTGATGTTTATGATAATATTGAAAAACTTCACCGACATGGTGGAGATGTAACAGGAATTCCAACGGGTTTCCGTGATCTTGATAAAATCACTTCTGGTTTTCAGCGAAATGATTTAATTATTATTGCTGCTCGTCCATCTGTAGGTAAAACTGCTTTTGCGTTAAATATTGCTCAAAACGTTGCAACGAAAACAAGCGAGAATGTGGCAATCTTTAGTTTGGAAATGGGCGCAGATCAACTCGTAAGTCGTATGTTATGTGCAGAAGGAAATATTGACGCTCAACGTCTAAGAACAGGTAAGCTTGAACCAGACGATTGGGGTAAGCTAACTATGGCAATGGGGAGCTTATCAAATGCAGGAATCTTCATTGATGATTCTGCTGGGATTCGAGTTAATGAAATTCGTTCTAAGTGTCGACGTCTACAACAGGAACACGGACTTGGCATGGTCATTATTGATTATTTACAATTAATTCAGGGTAGTGCAGCAAGTGCAAAGGAAAACAGACAACAAGAAGTGTCTGAAATTTCTCGATCACTAAAAGCACTAGCTCGAGAGCTTAGTATTCCTGTGATTGCTTTATCACAGCTTTCCCGTGGTGTTGAATCAAGGCAAGACAAGCGTCCGATGATGTCGGATTTACGTGAGTCTGGAAGTATTGAGCAAGATGCTGATATCGTAGGCTTCTTATATAGAGATGATTATTACGATAAAGAATCTGAAAAGCAAAACATCATTGAAATCATTATCTCTAAACAGAGAAATGGACCTGTAGGAACGGTAGATTTAGCATTTATCAAAGAATATAATAAATTTGTTGATTTAGACCATCGTTATGCAGCTTCTGATATACCACCAGCCTAGATTAGGCAAATAAATTAATAGAGATGACTAAAGTATAAAGGTATCCCTTTAGATAATAATAATTTAGTCATCTCTTTTTATTTTCTCTAAAAACGCCAATTTCCACAAAGTTATTAACAGAAAATTAAAACATTTAAAGTCGAACAATAAGTAAAATGTTCGTTTTAATGTTCGTAAATTGATTGACTTTTACAATTTTCACTGGTACACTATGGTTTGGAATTAAGTAAATTACTAATTTTAAGTCATATTAGTATTTAAAATATATAACATTTGATTAATTGACTGATGGAGGTGCCGACTATGTCAACAGTTGTAATTGTTGGAACACAGTGGGGCGATGAAGGTAAAGGGAAAATAACAGACTATTTATCACAGAATGCAGAGGTTGTAGCTCGTTATCAAGGAGGTAACAATGCAGGTCATACGATTAAGTTTGACGGTGTTACTTACAAGCTACATTTAATACCTTCAGGGATTTTCTTTGAAGATAAACTAAGTGTCTTAGGTAATGGTATGGTCATTGATCCTAAAGCACTTAATGAGGAAATTGCTTATTTACATGATAAAGGCATTAGTACAAAAAAATTAAAAATCAGTAATCGTGCACACGTAATTTTGCCTTACCACTTAAAGTTAGATCTCTTACAAGAAGAAGAAAAAGGGATTAATAAAATTGGCACAACTAAAAAAGGTATCGGTCCAGCATATATGGATAAAGCAGCCCGAGTTGGTATTCGAATTGCTGATTTATTAGATAAAGAGACATTCCGTGAGAAACTGGAGCAAAATTTAGCAGAAAAAAATCGTTTATTTACAAAGGTATATCAAGTAGAAGAAATTAAAGTTGAGGATATATTAGAAGAGTACTATGAGTACGGTCAACAAATCGCTAAGTATGTAGTGGATACATCTGTAGTACTTAATGATGCCATTGACCAAGGACGTCGTGTTCTCTTTGAAGGCGCTCAAGGTGTCATGCTTGATATTGACCAAGGTACTTATCCATTTGTAACGTCTTCTAACCCAATTGCAGGTGGAGTTACAATTGGTTCTGGTGTCGGCCCATCAAAAATTAATCATGTTGTTGGAGTTTCAAAGGCTTATACAACACGAGTTGGAGACGGTCCTTTCCCTACTGAATTACATGATGAAATTGGTGATCGAATTCGTGAAGTTGGGAATGAATATGGTACAACGACAGGACGTCCAAGGCGTGTAGGCTGGTTTGACAGTGTTGTTGTATCCCATGCGCGTCGAGTAAGTGGAATTACTGACTTATCATTAAACTCAATTGATGTATTAACAGGAATTGAGACACTAAAAATCTGTGTTGCTTATAAGTATAAGGGTGAGATCATTAAAGAATTCCCAGCGAGCTTAAAAGTATTAGCAGAATGTGAGCCAGTGTATGAGGAATTACCAGGCTGGACGGAAGATATTACGGGTGTACGAACTTTAGATGAATTACCTGTAAATGCACGTCATTACATCGAGCGAATCTCACAGCTAACTCAGATTCCATTGTCCATTTTCTCTGTTGGTCCAGATCGAACACAAACAAACGAAGTAAGAAATGTATACCGAGTGAAATAAGTATTTCAAGTTCAACTGAGGCTGGGACATAACCAGTCTTAGATGAGAAAAATTGCGGAATCAACATTGAATTGTTGTTTCCGCAATTTCTATTTTGTTTTGGATTGTTAGGATTATTTTCATTTTGGATTTTGGCGGTATACTTTCTTAAGTTTACTGCCATTAAGGCAAATGCTAATTCATTTTCTACTTTCGATTTTCCTCTAACGGAAAATCGAGTGAACGACAAATTAGCCTTCAAGAATCCAAAAACTGGTTCAACATCTATTTTGCGTTTTTTATAAATGTCTCCAGTTTCTTCTTCCGAAAGCTTAGTTCTTATATATTCTTTTTGCTCTTCCCACTTTTTATTAATAAACAACCTTCGATTGTTCCCCTCTTTTGCTTTTGTGCAATGAGAGCGTAATGGACAATCATTACAATTTTCAGATTGATATACCCTAAATTCCCTTGTAAATCCATAACGATCTGTACGATTAAAAAAGTACTGGAAAGTTAATTTTTGTCCGTTCGGACAAACGTAATAGTCATGCTCTCCATTGTACTCCCAATTGTCCGTCTTAAATGGATCATTCTTATATTTTCTTTTCTGCTCTTTCCTATAACTGTTATATGTAATAAGAGGTGTCCGGTTGCGATTCTCTAAAACATCATGATAATTTTGTTCACTACCATATCCAGCATCAGCGACGATATAGTCAGGTAAATCAAAAAAGTGCTTTTCAATTTTATCTAAAAAAGGAATGAATGTACGTGTATCCGTTGGATTTGGAAAAACATCGTAAGCAAGCGTGTATTGACCTTCTGTTGCGATTTGAACATTGTATCCAGGCTTCAATTGTCCATTCCTCATATAGTCATCTTTCATACGCATAAAAGTAGCATCATGATCGGTTTTAGAATAACTGTTTCTTTCTCCAAATATATCCATATCTTGTGCGTATTTCTTCTTTCGATCAATAAAGTCCTTTATTCGTTTCAATGCTTGCTTAGGAAACTTTCTCTCTGAACGAATTCTTTTACGTTCACTTCCAAGTTCACATTCCTCAATTTTCTTATTATAATCGTTCACCGTTTCTTCTAATCTTTCAGCTATTTCTTCAAGTTCAGTAATGGAAAGTTCGTCAGGACTTTCACGTTTAATTTCCGGGATAATTTCTTTTTCAAGTAGCTCATCATATATTTTATTTGAGTTTTCGATTAACTTCTCACTATAATTTTTAACTGCTTTTTTCCATACAAAAGTAAATTTATTTGCATTAGCTTCAATTTTTGTTCCATCAATAAATATTGCATCATGATCGATGATTTTTTCTTCAACCAATTGACAGCGAAATTGGATGAATAATTGTCGTAATAATTCTTGTACATCTGGATCGACTCGGAAACGATTGATTGTGCGATAACTTGGTTCATAACCTTGTGCAAGCCACATCATACGAATACTGTCTTTGAGGAGAGCTTCGATTTTCCTGCCGGAAAATACTGATTGAGAGTAAGCACATAATGTTATTTTTAACATCATTCGTGGATGATATGAAGGACGACCTGTTTTTCGAAGAAAATTTTCAAAAGCTTCTTCAGGAATACTCTCTACTAAATCATTAATGACAAAAGCAATATCATTTTCCTGAAGTTTCACTTCCAAATCTATAGGCAAAACCAATTGATTCATGTTATAATTTTGATACATAAAGGGCACCTCCGGTAGTTATTGTGTGGTACTTTAATTTTACCAAAAGGTGCTCTTTTTGTTGAATAAAATTATGTATATTGACTGGAACGAAAGACATTTGACTCCAGCGGGAAAAGAACGTGTCCGAAGATCACTGTATCGACTCTGGAGGAGTCGATACAGAAGCTGAGGCCGTTCCCGCGGAAAGCAAATGTCTGAAGTGGAGGTCAATATTTTTCATAAAACAACGGTGTACAGTCTTATACTGAACACCGTTGTTATTTTACTGGGTTTTGTCCCAGCCTCAGTTTTTTTCTTTTAATACAAGGTATAAAATGGAACCAATTATACGTTTATATTACATTATCGTTAAATGGGTTTAAATCTGAATTGATAGTATGTTAAGCTACTAGAGATGAAAAAACCATCTATGCAAATTGATGCAGGAGGATTGAACTATGCAAGCGTTTATTAAGACTAGCCTTACTAGTCGAATTAAAGTCATATTTGCGACGAGCTTACTAGTTACTCTCGTGAGTATCTTAGGATTAATCGTGGTAGAATCCCCGGTTACATATGCAAATAATGATACACAGCTTTCAACTATTTATCACGTATATCTTGAGGATGAATATATAGGCTCTGTTCACGATCAATCAACGATTGATAATTTTATTTCAGATAAAGTTGCAGAAAAAAACAATTCAGATAATGAATATATTTATGGATTTGGACAAGAGATCCTTTTTATTCCTGAATGGGTATTCTCTGCTAACCTAAATATTGATCAAGTTTTAGAAGTGCTTGATCAGCAACTAGTTCTTGGTATTCAAGCTACTACTGTCCAATTTGGCGAGAAAGTTTTAGGGCACTTTGCTTCAAAAGAAGATGCTGAACAAGCAATCAACGATTATAAGCAATTATATGTAGATGAAGAGGTATTAGAACGTCTAGAAAATAATGAAACAGATCAAAATAAAGAGCTTAAAGTTGGTGAAACTATTATTACTGACGTTAAGCTATCTGAAGAAGTTACATTTTCAGAGTCAGTTGTTTCAGAATCAGAATTATTAACAGTAAAAGAAGCCGTTAGACTATTAGAAAAAGGTACTTTAGAAGATATGATTCATCAAGTGGTCTCAGGAGATACGCTTTACTCAATAGGTGAAAAATATAATCTATCACAAGACCAATTATTAAAGCTTAATAATGATTTAGATGTAGATAGTATTTTACAACTTGATCAAGAAATTAATGTAACGGATTATGTGCCATTAGTAAATGTAGTTGTTTATGAAGAACAGCGTAAAGAAGAAGTAATAAAAGCACAGAAAAAGACTGAAGAAACTGATGAGCTTTATCGAGGCGAAACAAAGATAAAACAAGCTGGTGAAGACGGTAAAAAAGAAGTTCATCTAGCGATTGAAAAAGTAAACGGACAAGTCGTTGAACGAGAAGTCTTGGATGAGAAAATTATTAAAGAAGTGAAACACGATATTACGCTTGTAGGGACTAAAGTGATTCCGTCACGTGGTACAGGTGATTTTGCTTGGCCAGCAGTTGGTGGCTACATCTCAAGTAGTTATGGTTCGCGTTGGGGATCACATCATAAAGGAATCGATATTGCTCGCCCAACAAATCGTAACATCCTTGCATCAGACAATGGTGTTGTTGAAAGAACAGGTTATAATAGCGGGTATGGTAACTTTGTAGAGATTAACCATAACAATGGTTATAAAACATTGTATGCTCATTTATCAAGCATTGAAGTGAGTAAAGGTGACACTGTACCAAAGGGAACGAAGATTGGTACTATGGGAACAACAGGCCGTTCAACAGGCATCCACTTGCATTTTGAAGTGAAGAAAAACGGGTCAAATATTAACCCTGCTGAAGTATTAAATTAATCAAAAAACCTCTGTTAGTAAAGAGGTTCTATAATTTTTGGTGTTGGTGAGTTCTTTTACGAATTCGCTGGCACCTTTTTTGTGTTTCCATCGAAAAAGGCCCGTAGATTCCTTTAGAGTTAAGTTGACGAAAACCAATTTAAAGGAGAATCTACATGGCCTACGCTCATTGTATACGAAAAATATTTAATATTAAAGACGAAGGGTTAAATCCCTTACATTTATAGAGGAACGAAAGCAAGAGGAAACTGCTTAGTTAAAATAGTAGCCATTTAATTTAGTAGTGAAAAACAGCAGGTGAAATACACGAGACTCCTGCGGGAATAAATCTTTTCGGTGGGACGAGTAATCGCAGTCCCAGCACGAGCTGAAGATCCACTAAGGCAAGCGCTCTTGGCTTGCCTTAGTTAGCTAAAAGCCGTGCCCGTGGAAACATACTAAGATTAGTAGTACAAGACCTAGGCCAGGTTTTGTGCTACTATTTTTTTATAGTAGAAGTGAAGTAAAGCCGAATCACGCTAAGGACCTTGAGTTCGACGATCGGAAACTGGCTAACTTCACTCCCTTATTTGAATCAGCTTAGTATGTTGGGTCCCCAGAGACCGTGTATAAGAAAGTGGAATCGATAAGGTAAAGTGGAGACTTCTACAAAAATATTAAGGAGGAGAAGAAAATGAGATGCGTTATTGCTTTCGACGTTAGTCGAAAGAGTAGTACCATGGCCGCTTACAACGAGCAAGGTAACTGTGAATTTGAAGGGAGGTTAATTCATTCAAAAACGGGATTCTCTAATTTAAGTAAAATCATTAAAGATCTAAGTGAAAAGAATAATTATACCTTAGAATTTGTTTTTGAAGCGACTGGAGTATATTCGGCTGCTTTAGAACGATTCTTACGAGAGAATAATCTCGTTTATTATTCTTTAAATCCTTTATTAGCACACCTTAACACCCAATCTCTAAGAAGAAACAAAACAGATATAAGTGATGCGCATCAACTGGCTAAGAATCATTTTAAAAACGATTATTTCCAAACTTATCGCGAAGATTCTTATTACGAACAGATGCGTACAATGTCACGTCGCTATGATGAGATTATGAAAGAGAGGATTCAGTACAAAAATCGACTACATGCATCATTACAATTATCTTTCCCAGACTTTGATACGGCTTTTATTAACAAATCAAAACTTTATTATAATCTTGTACAAGTATTCCCTCACCCAAACTTGATATTAAAACGATCTAAAACAGTTATTAAAAATCGTATTAAAAAATGCACTAAGAAAAACTATTCATTAAAAAAGTTAGAGGAAAGAGCAATTTTATTGATTGAAATCGCAAAGGATTCATTTCCAGCAGTTGATGAAACAGACTATTCTTGTGAGTTAGTAAGGGATTATGCCAAGAAAATATTAGAGATGGAGGAAGAGCAAGATGAAATCATTCAAAGAATGACAGAAATGTCAAAAGACCGTAAAGAATACAGGATCCTTCGGTCATTTCCCGGAATAAAAGATAAATTAGCCTGTAGAATCATAGCTGAACTAGGGGATTTAACACGTTTTAAAAATAATAAACAACTAAATGCATACGCCGGTATAGATATCGTAAGATATCAGTCTGGAAATATGGAGTATAAAGATCGTATAAATAAACGCGGTAATAGTAGACTGCGTGGTATTTTGTATTTTATGATTGTCTCAATGCTTTCTGCTAAAGGAAAACAAATAAATCATTTAGTTGATTATTATTATAAATTAAAAAAACAACCCTATAATAAGCATCATAAGGTTGCAGTAGTCGCTTGTATGAATAAATTCTTGAAAGTCGCATTTCATCTTATTCAAAACGACCTATTGTATGATTATGAGAAAGCTTCAAGCCAACAATAATCATACTATGATTTAATTATAACACAATAGACCTTGAAAAAAAGACAAAAAACACAAGGTCTATTCGAAGTGCAAAATTTTAATTAATTCCCGGAGGGGTACCCCTCCGGGAATTAATTAAAAAAAGGGATTTAAACACTTGACTAAACGTAAGAAAGCGAGTGTATTTCACCTGCGGTGAACAAGTTGTAACTTTATTAATACTAATATAAATTTATTCTCGACTAATTATAAAACTACCAACACTATTTGACATTGAACCAGTAAAGAACAGAGTTTTTTTTCATCCATTTGAAATGAAAAAAGTTAAAATATACAAAAATCTATTTCAGCATAAGACATTTTGCTTAAAGTGCGTTAAAATAAGGCAAGAGGATAATATATTATCGGGAGGCAATATCGACATGAATCATAAAATTTTAGTGGTAGACGATGAAAAGCCAATAGCAGATATATTAAAATTCAACTTAGAAAATGAAGGTTATGAGGTCATATGTGCGTATGATGGTGATGAAGCGATTGAATTAACACATAAAGAAAACCCAGATTTATTATTACTTGATATCATGTTACCAAAACGTGATGGTAATGAAGTTTGTCGGGAAATAAGAAAGACACACAATATGCCAATAATTATGCTAACAGCTAAAGACTCGGAAATTGATAAAGTTTTAGGTCTAGAGCTTGGTGCTGATGACTATGTGACAAAACCATTTAGTAATCGTGAAGTAATTGCCAGAGTTAAAGCTAACTTAAGACGTCAGCAACAACCATATGATCAGACAAGTGTAACAAAAGATATTCAAGTAGGGACATTAATTATTCATCCAGATGCTTATGCGGTGACTAAGGGAGGCAAGCAGGTGGATTTGACTCATCGTGAGTTTGAATTGCTTCATTACTTAGCGAGACATATTGGGCAAGTCATGACACGTGAGCACCTATTAGAAACTGTTTGGGGCTATGACTATTATGGTGATGTGAGAACAGTTGATGTGACGGTCAGAAGACTTCGCGAAAAAATAGAGGATAACCCAAGTAATCCAGTTTGGATCATTACCCGCCGAGGTGTAGGTTACTATTTACGAAATCCTGAACAGGAGTAAGCACATGAAAAAAGTAGGACTATTTCAATCGATTCAATGGAAGATCATCATTATTATGATCTTACTTCTATTATTAGCGATCCAAGTTATTGGTGCCTATTTTTCTCAAGGATTAGAGAAAGAGCTTAAGCAGAATTTTGAAGAATCTATTGATGAACGATTGGAAGTTTTGAGTTATAACATTAGAGATGCGATATTAGCAGATAGATCAGAGGGTAATTTAGAGCGCTCGCTAGAGTATGATATTGCAAATATCATTGCACTATATGGCCAAAGTGATGCATACTCGAAGCTACAAATTGTAGATCGTCAATTCCGTATTATTGGTACAAATAATCAAGAAGACATTGGCAAGATTGTTACTGGTGAAAGTAGTGTAAGACCATCGATAATATCAGGAACCAAATCACGATCGATTCAAAGAGATGCTGTTACTGGTGAAAGGCGACTTGTTAAGATTCACCCATTATCAAACAATGATGATGAGCCAATTGGTGCTATTTATTTAGAGGCGTCAATGGAAAGTATTTATGAGCAACTTGCTAGTATTAATACGATTTTCCTTAATGGTACCTTAATTGCAGTTGGTATATCAGCTATTGTTGGTGTCTTAGTTGCTCGATCAATTACAAAACCGATTACTGAAATGCGTGAACAGGCGCAGATTTTAGCAAGCGGTGATTTCTCACAAGAAGTAAATGTATATGGTGTTGATGAGATTGGTCAGTTAGCTAATACATTTAATGAAATGAAAGAAAATATTAAGATTGCTAATCATACAACTGAGGAAGAGCGAAGAAAGCTAAGTTCGGTCTTATCAAATATGTCCGATGGTGTAATTTCTACTAATGAAGCAGGGCAAATCATTTTAATGAATGATCCGGCAGAGATTTTAATCGGTCAAACCTTTGAACAAGTACAGAATAAGCTTATTTTCGATGTGCTTAATTTAAGTGAAGATATGATTCAATTAGTTGAAATGCAAGATTCGAGTTCAATTACAATTGATTTTAGTGATGATAATCACTTCTTATTATTAAAGGCTAATTTTACTGTAGTAGAAGATGAGTATGGCCGATTTTCAGGATATATTACTGTGATTAGTGACGTTACTGAACAGGAAAAGGTTGAAAGGGAACGTCGAGAGTTTGTATCCAATGTATCTCATGAACTACGTACGCCATTAACGACAATGCGTAGCTATTTAGAGGCTCTTATTGATGGAGCATGGACGAATAAAGAGATCGCGCCACAATTTTTAGAAGTGACTCAAAATGAGACTGAACGAATGATTCGTCTTGTTAATGACTTATTACAATTATCCAAAATGGACAATAAAGGTCACGAAATGGTAAAAGAACGAGTGAACGTTGTACCGTTTTTCCACCATGTACTTGATCGATTTGAAATGAATAAAGATGAACGAATTAAAATTGAACGGAGTATCCCTCGTGAAAGTATTTTCTTATGGATGGATAAAGATCAAATTATTCAAGTCGTTGATAACATTATGTCAAACGCACTAAAATATTCACCACAAGATGAGGCTGTTCGGTTTAAATTAACGAAAGAGCGAAATCGCATAAAGGTAATGATTGCCGATAATGGCCCTGGTATCTCACCAAGTAAATTGGACAAAATATTTGATCGTTTTTATCGTGCTGATGCTGCTCGTTCTAGAGAACGTGGAGGTACAGGCCTAGGCTTAGCAATTGCTAAAGAAATTATTGTCAATCATCAAGGTCAAATATGGGCAGAGAGTATTGAGGGGCAAGGAACGAGAGTATTCTTCTCATTACCTTTAATTGCACGAAAGCAGGGTGATTAACGATGAAGCGGGAACAATTAAAAACAATCCTACTCGTATTACTTGTGTTTTCAAGTATGTTTTTAACATTAGCAATTTGGAACCACCAGCCGAACTTTGAGATGTCTGGTAATGATGAGAATTTAGTTGATCCAGAGATTGAATCAGGTTATCGTTTATCACGCTCAGAAATTTTAAAGCCCATCTATCTAATTATGCATAAGCAAAGCGAGGAAAAACCAATCGGTTTAGCAAGAAAATTAGCAGAAGTTCATTTATTTGAGCGAATCCGTGAATATTCATTATATAATTTTACGAGTTTTAATTTAGATGAGGAGTGGTGGGAAGAAAATAATGATCGATTAGAAATCGTATTTGCGACAGAACTACCATCTGAAACAATTTATGATTTATTTTCAGTTGATCAATCAACAGATATTCCAGAAGGTATTTTTAATCGAATCGAAATTATTTTAAATCATGAAGGATTTCATCTCATTTTTAGGAATGATCTAGAAGATCGGGTAATTGGGGCTAGTTTACAGGAATATGCGGAAGGAGTAGAGCGGATTGAGCGAGTATTTTCTACTGAGCCGTCAATAACATATGAAGTCCATGAAAGTAGTCGTGGGACAAATATGTATTTGCCGAATTATTTAGATGTTAAAGTTTTACTTTTTTCTTATCGAGATATCCCAATCGATCCGTTTAAGAATTTCCTCTTTAGTACCCCATCAATTGTTCGAAGTTCAAGAACTTCAACAGGAGATACAATTTTTATTGATGGCACTAGAGAGCTATCACATAAATCAAATTATATAACATTTACCAATCAAACAAATCAACAAAGAATTTCGGATGAAGATCTAACGTATTATGAGTTGCTAAATGAAGTAAATGATTTTATCAATACACATAAGGGTTACACGTATGAGGAACCATTTAGTTACTTTATTTCTCGATTAGAGATGACACCACAGACGAATCGTGTAGATTTTTCACTATCTTATAATGGGATTCCAATTTTCTCAGAATCACCGTTATCGACTATTTCGGTTGCTTGGCATAATCATGTTGTTTATCAATATCGTCACCCATTAATTACTTTAGTGGAACAGCGTGGTGTTGCTAGGGAGATGACAAATTTAATTAGTGCTAATGAAGTTATCCAAATATTGAGTGGTGATAGTTACCGGAGATCAGCAATCTATGATGTAACTGTTGGTTATCGTGTTAGAGAGCAAATAGGTGGTCAAGGCCAAGTGTATGAATTGATTCCGACCTGGTATGTTAAGGGGATTAATGGCTGGAGTCCGTTAGTAATTCTGCCGGAAGGTATAGGAGGGGATTCAAATGCAATGGGGCCAAATTAAAAATTTATTTATTGTTTGTTTTTTAATTCTAAACATATTTTTAGTGAAACAGCTGATTGATCGGCAAGAAGAGGACATGGCTACTATACCCATTACATCCCGTGAAGAACAATTGGAATTCAACATTAGTGGCTTAGATAACCTTTCAGATGAGAATTACACAGCGCCACTAATTCATACGCAAAATTATAATTATAATTTATATGCCCAAAAAGAACTTGAACAATTACCTAATCAACAAATTGTAGTGATCGATGATTTTTATTTGTTTTCTCGTTTTGATGAGCCAGTTGCTTTTGATTTTCTTGATGAGGATAATCAACTAAGTGATATTATTTTAAACGGCGATCGCTATACTTATTGGGATGAAGTTGAACAAGCTAGAGTACTGGTCTATTTTCAAAGTATCGAACACCCTGTATTCTATAATTCTAATGCTATTCTGTTGATTCATCTAAATTCTGAAGGGCATATTACACAATATGAACAGACACAATTAAGGGTTGTTGGTGGTGCGGATGAAGAGAGATCATTGATTAAACAATATGATGCTGTTTACCGACTATATCATCACTTAAACGCTTTAAGAACAGGTGATACAATCACAAATGCTTCTTTGGGATATCATAATTTAGTTTCACTACCTAATGGTGAGCAATTACTCAATCCAACTTGGAATATTCAAGTAAATAATAGTCAACATCATTTTGTTAATGCGATTGAAGGTCATAATTATCCACAAAATGATCAGTTTTTTTTAGAAAATATCATCAGTTTAGTAGACTTACTTGAATCAGAACACGATGATAACCTGAAATTTTATCACTTAGAGGAAGAAAGAGAAGATTTACTTTCAAAAATTACACAAACATTATTAGGTGTTCATCAAAATATAGTTGAGGTGGATAAAGAATGACGTTTCAATTTTCAGTGCTTGCCTCAGGAAGTTCAGGCAATGCATTTTATATAGGGACAGATAAAGAGAAAATTTTAGTCGATGCTGGGCTTAGCGGAAAGCAGATCGATCGATTGTTTGAAGAATCGGGTTTAAATCCCAAAGAACTATCAAGGATTTTAGTTACTCATGAGCATAGTGACCACATTAAAGGGCTCGGCATTATCGCAAGAAAATATAATTTGCCGATTTATGCAAACGAAAAAACATGGAAGGCAATGGAGCACTCCATTGGTAAAATCTCACTTGATCAAAAATTTATTTTTGAGATGGAACAAGTTAAAACATTTGGTGATATTGATGTAGAATCTTTTGGTGTATCACATGATGCAGCTGAGCCGATGTTTTATGCATTTCACCACCAAGGAAAGAAAGTTGCAATTGTAACGGATCTAGGCTATGTTTCCGAACGAATTAAGAAAACAGTGGAAAATGCTGATGCATTAATATTTGAAGCTAATCATGATGTTTCAATGCTTCAAATGGGCCGATACCCTTGGAACGTTAAGCGTCGTATTTTGGGTGACTATGGTCACGTATCAAATGATGACTGCGCGCTTGCATTAGAAGATATAATTGGTGACCAAACAAAACGAATTTATCTGGCTCATTTAAGTAAAGATAACAATATGAAGGAACTTGCACGAATGTCAGTAGAAAATCACCTAAAGCAAGCTGATTTTCCAATTGGTGATACAGTTACAATTCATGATACAGATCCTCTAGTGCCTACGCCTCTTTATCAAGTGGTTTAAACTTCAACTTTTTGAGGTAAACTAGTCACATTGGTAGTAAAGGGGTTGATCAGGATCGTATATTTTGATGATGGTACGAATAGAAGCCGAAATAAACGTTATCGACGAAATACAATAAATCTATTCCTCTCCTTAGTTATAGGAGTAGTTTTAGGTGCATTTTTGTTTGCTGTAGCTTTACCTAAACTAATAGAATTGGACTTGTTACCGTATCAATTTTATGTCGTATCCGAACAAGGAAATATTGTTGGACAGATGATGCATACTACACAAGAAGAGTCCACTTATAAATTAGATCCAATTAGACCTGTAAGTGTTGATATTGCTACACAAGTAACCTCGATTGTTGAACGTGTAACGCCAGCTGTAGTTGG
Organism: Amphibacillus xylanus NBRC 15112; assembly: GCF_000307165.1. NCBI lineage: Bacteria > Bacillati > Bacillota > Bacilli > Caryophanales > Bacillaceae > Amphibacillus > Amphibacillus xylanus. The sequence continues at coordinate 2,528,453 of NC_018704.1, read as the reverse complement.
GGTTGAGAATCTCCAAACGAAATCATTTAACTTTTGGGATCAGGCAAGTTATGATGGTGGGACGGGATCAGGCGTTATTTATAGAAAAGAAGCTGATCGAGCCTATATTGTGACGAACCATCATGTTATTGAAGGTGCAGATCAAATTGAGATTATTTTAGAAGACGATACACGCTTAATTGCTGAGCTTAAAGGTAGTGATTTATACACTGATTTAGCTGTACTAGAGGTTGATGGAACACATATTGATGTAGTCATTGAGTTGGGAAATTCTGAGCTAACGAAAGTTGGAGAACCAGTGATTGCAATTGGTAATCCATTAGGTTTAGGATTGTCAGGCTCTGTCACACAAGGGATTATTAGTGGCACACAACGTTCAATACCTCAAGACTTTAGTGGTGATGGATTAGCAGATTGGCAAGCAGATGTTATTCAAACGGATGCTGCTATCAACCCAGGTAACAGTGGTGGTGCGCTGATTAACATGCAAGGACAGTTAATCGGAATTAATTCAATGAAAATTAATCAGGAAGCGGTTGAAGGAATTGGCTTTGCGATACCCATTAATGAAGCCCTACCTGTTATTCAAGAATTAGAGCAAACAGGGCAAGTGACACGCGCATTTTTAGGTGTTGAGGCATATTCACTAATTGACGTTCCTAAAACAGAGTGGAAAAGAAGCTTACAATTACCTGATCACGTGATGGGTGGTATTTACATTCAATCAGTTGAACCCTTTACTCCCGCAGACTATGCAGGATTACAACCTTATGACGTCATTGTTGAATTAGACGGGGAACCCGTCCATACGATCGTTGATCTAAGGAAGTTTTTATATCAAAAGAAACAACCGGGTGATACGATGGTGGTCGACTTTTACCGAATGGGTCAAGCAGAACAGGTCATAGTTGAATTAACAAAACAGTAAAATTTAAATACCATATATAGTTCCTAATTAAAAGTGTTAGTGTTATGCTAACACTTTTAATTTGTTAAAAAATATTTATATATATGATGTCCACAGGGATTAAAATGTATTAAATACAAGTCTAATCAGTTGGATATAAGGCTAAAAGGAGCTAGACAGGGTAGGTTTTGGGGATAAACCAAACGTTATCCACAGACTGTGCATAACGTTGTGTGTAACTTTCAATATATAGTACAGAACGGGTATTCCCACACAAAATGTCTAACTGAAAAAAATAAATTTTCAACAAAGTGTGGAAAAGTTGTGGTTAACCTGTGTAGTATCAGTGGATAAAGCAATATAATGAGTTCTGTGGATAAGAAAGTGGATAAAAAAATTTAAGCAGTATCCTACTTAAACATAGGATACTGCTTTATGATTAGCTTTTGAATTATTTATTATTCTCCCCAAACCTCGTCAATGGCTGCTTGGAATGAAGGACCATATGATTCAATGAGTGTTGAAATATTAACGCCATCACTTAACTCACCACTAAATTCGTAATAAGGCATTGATGGGTAATAGTCAATTTGCTCAATAACTTGGAAACTTTGAACAGCTAATCTAGCGTTGTTAATATCATCTTCATTATTGAAGTGTGTTTCGAAGTTAGCTTGTTCTGGATAGTCATAAATTGATTCAATGTCATACATCTTCTCCCACAGATAAACAATCTTATCTGGATCCTCTACAGCACTTGGAATTGTGTAGTAGTTAGGAATTGTAATATGTGTTTGGTAACTTGATGCACTTGGCCCCATAGGGAAAGGAAGGAATCCAATATCATGGTCTGGTAGTCCATCAATAAAGTCAGCCATCTCATAGTCCTGACCTACATACATTAGAGTATTACCTTGTAAGAAGAACTGTTTAGGTTCAGTCCAGTCTCCACCTTCAGTTGGACGAGCAATACCATCACCAAGCTCAGAAATAAACTCCATAACTTCAATAGTAGCTGGATCTTCTAAGTTTTGTTTTCCGTTACGTACAATTGCTGCTTCGTTAGCTGCAAGTGCTTGGACGAGAATGCTTGATGTTGCAAGTCCCCACGTGTCGATAGTACCATCATTGTTAGTGTCTTGATTTGCTGATTCAGCAACTGCTTTAAACGTTTCCCAATTCCACTCACCATTATCAACATAAGCCTGTAATGGATCTAAGTTTAACTCATTCATAAGTGTTCGGTTATAGAATACACCACCAGCAGCTCCTGCGATACCGACACGGAATCCATAACCTCTACCGTCAAACTCAGAATGTTGTTCAGTGTATTGAAGAACAAATGAGTTTTCATTAATAACGTACTCATCTACTGGATGGAATAATCCTTGTCTAGTTAGTGTAGGAATCATCCATGGTCTCGGAAGTCTAATAATATCACCTAAAGGTTCACCAGCAATTAATGATGCAGTAACTCTCTCTTGATACTCACCGTAATCAACTACAACGTATTCAATATCGAAGTTATGCTTTTCTTTTAGTGCTTCCATATTCTCAGAAATAGCAATACTGTCTGGGCTACCTTCACCTACTTGCTCATCGTACCATGATACAAGCTTGAGTGTTCTGCCACCTAGGTCAAAATCCATTTCTGGTGTTTGTTCATAGTCAACTGTGGGCTCTTCTTCTTCAACCTCATCAGTCGTCTCTTCAGTATTGTCGGTGTCGTCACCCTCAACGTCATTTGGAGAAGCAGTATCTTTATCTCCACAAGCTACAAGTGCAAAAATAAGTACTAATAAAATTGCCAATATCCGCTTTTTCACCTTTATACCCCCAAAAATATAATTTGGATCACGAAATCAGCTTAATATATATAGACCTCCACTTCGTTTTGATTCCGTTGTCCTCACCTTAAATGATAGCGCTTTCAAATTAAAATACCACATGTCATAAGTTAGTTATTTAACAGGGGAAATTCTAGGTGAAAATAGGAAAAAGCATAGATATGATCTCTGGTCAATATTAATCCAAAGTGTATCTATGCTTTGCTTTTATTTAACTATGTTTAATTATATTACTTTATATATTTAAACTGACTGAATTGAACAGTGCCGCCAGATTGCTCTGTTGAATAGTAGAATAAACCAAATCTACATCCGGTAAAGTGATCTAGTCTAAAAGCCGTTTGATGATTAGGGCCTATCTGAATAAATTGATCGTCTTTTTGATAAAGGAATTTTACTTCGTCTTTCATCTGCCAAAAGTCCGCTTCAATTCTAAATGTCATCGTAGGATGATCAATTTCAATTCGCTCCCACTCTTTTTCAGGTGTTTCATTCGGGTCAAATGATTGCATCTCTAAGTTATCTAGTGGCTTAGTTCGCATAATTAAATAGTATTTTGAATCTTGCTTTGTGATGCCAACAAATCCATACGCTCCTTGAAATGCGCTAAATCCTGTCACATCGCCATCTTTAATTTGGCTTGCATCAACAGTAACTTCAGCGGCACAGTGAGGGAAGAGCATTCTAGTTGTTAATGTATTTGTTGCATCTAGTATATTATTTGTCACTTTACTTGTTCTTAATTCAAAATAACCTTTATCCTCATTAATTGAAAAATCACTTTCAATTGGTTCATGATTAAATTGCCATATTGGCGCTAATCCATAAGTATTATCGTAACGTTGCTTAAAATCATCAGAGTTAACTAATGGTTGATATGAATAATTAGGTCTTGTGCTTTTTGTTGTAAAATCAGTTGGTACCTTTCCTTCAGCACCGAATACTGGGAAGTCATTTTCCCATTTAATCGGTAGTAAAATTGGAATACGTCCAACTGCTCCATGATCTTGGAATAGAATTGCATACCAATCTCCATCAGGTGTATCAACAATGCCTCCTTGAGCCACCCCTTGACCGCAGTAATTACGATCATCTATGAAAATGTCTCCACCTTTAAATTCACCATCTATTGAATCAGCAACAAAACAGCCTTCTACTCGCATCCATCGATCCGGCAATGAACGGATTAAGAACACATAATACTTCTGGTTAATTTTATAGAAGTGAGCACCTTCATAACCTAAATTAGGGTTGTCACGGTCAGATACGATTGTCCTGTTAATTCCACCTTCTTTTGGTTTAGATAAGTCACTTTCAAGTTCGATTAGTTGGACATCTCTATTACCATATACAAGATAGACACGATCATCATCATCAAAAAGTAAAGAAGAATCATGATAGAAGCCTTCGATCTCGCTTTTTTCCCATGGGCCTTCTACTTGTTCTGCTGTAAATAGGTATGTTTTGCGTGTATCGTTTGCAGCAAATATAACGTAAAACTTTCCTTTATGGTGACGAATGCTTGCTGCCCACATTCCTTTACCATAGATGTTTTGACCATTTTCAAGTCTTTGAGCAGGTGTACTGTCTAACTTATCATAAACGAAAGCGGCATGCTCCCAGTTAACTAAGTCATATGAACGTAGAATTTCACAACCTGGCATAAAATGCATTGTCGTTGTGACCATATAGTACGTATCATCAACCCTAATGACATCAGGATCGGGATAATCTAGTGGGACAATTGGATTAATCGCTTTAACTATTTCAGACATTTAAATCCTCCTCTTGAAAATAACTGATTAAAAGGCTGAGCCAAAGCTCAGCCCTATCTCATTATTTATTTGTTTTTTTATTTTCTAACCATTCAAAGTCAGCATATCCAGGTTCTTTAGCAGTTGACGTTGTGTAGATTCCTAATGTACAACCAACGAATCCACCAGCAACTTCAGTACTTAAATAGTGAGCATCAACATCTTCAGCAATAACCAGTTCTTGATCTCCTACTCGGCAAATACCTTTAACTCTTTGTCCTGTGCCGTGAATTTCTAGAACGATGTCTTTCTCAGTAATCACTTCTGATCCTACTACTGTTTCTTCACTGTCAATCATTGTAACCATTTTAACAACTGTTTGATTTTCCTCTTCAACAGCTACAAGGCGGATTGAGTACTTATCATTTTGTAAAATGACTAGACCTGCTTCTCCACCTGGAGCGAGTGCTAGCTCAACATGTGTAGATAGTTTATACCACATTGATTGTTGACGAACACTTAAGAATGTAGGTGAAGCTAAGTCTTTAATTGTTGTAGTAGTTGGATGTAGACGTAACCATCCTTCTCTTACTTTATTATCGAAATTACTCATATCTGGATTACGTAAAAACATAAATTCTGGTTTAATCGTTTCAAATGTATGTTTTTCAGTTTGCTCAACAGGTACTAATGGTAGCTTATGCTCTTGTACTTCAAGCAGACGTCCAACACCTGGGTTAACAACTGGCCAACCATCTTCCCATACAACCTCAGCCAAGAATGTTTCTCTACCTAGGTTACTGTATCCATCGAAAATTCGGCTAGCTAATAATGTAATATACCATTTTCCATCAGGTGTTTCAACAAAGTCACCGTGTCCAACATTGTGAACAGGGAAATCTTTACCTAGGTGACGGTGTGTTAAGATTGGGTTGTTTTTATTTCCGATATATGGACCGTCAACTCTTTCACTACGAGCAACCGTACAAGCGTGGTTAAATCCTGTACCACCCTCTGCAATTAATAAATAATAGTAACCATCTTTTTTATAGATGTGAGGCGCCTCTGGCCAAATCGCTGTGTGTAAAGCACCTTTCCAAAGCTTCGTACTTACACCAGTTAGTTGCATTGTTTCAAGATCAAATTCCTGTAACCATACTTCCCAATCCCCATTGTATTTTACCCCTTCTGGATTCGGGCGAGTTCCGACATAGTAGCACTTTCCGTCATCATCAAAGAATAGGCTAGGATCAATTCCAGGTGCATTGTCAATAAAGTATGGATCTGACCAAGGACCAGCCGGGTCGGTTGCTGTAACTAAGAAGTTACCACCATGAGATACGTTAGTAGTAATCATATAAAATGTTCCTTCATGATAACGAATACAAGGAGCAAATATACCAGCAGAATGCTCTGCGTTTAATAGTTTTAATTGCTCTTCTCGATGCAAGGCGTTACCGATTTGCTTCCAGTTAACAAGGTCTTTACTGTGATAAACAGGAACACCAGGGAAATAGGCAAATGTGGATGTTACTAAATAATAATCATCCCCTACTGCACATACAGATGGGTCTGGTGCAAATCCTTCAATAACAGGGTTTGTGAATTTATTCATGTTAGTATCTTCTCCTTTTAAAATAAATAATTAAAATTAAGGTGATTAAATAGATTTAAGCATTTAATACCGGATAGTTGTTCGGTTGAATGTGTTACGATATTTATTTAAATATGAGTTTAACGTAAACTTGAACAACTGCTTCAATTGGAGGTAGGTTATCTGTATGACTAGTAAAATATAAAATAGTAATCTAACAAATAACATATCTCATACTGATATTGTAGTGTGTAAAGGCTTGCAAAGACAAGACATAATCTATATAGTAATAGACAAAAAGTATAAGGGGTTGTATATGATGATAGAATTCCAACATGATCATTATGGCGAGGATTTAGCTGTCTTTCAGTTCCATCCAGAGTCATTAACCTATCCAGAACATGTACACCGAAGCTTTGAGTTGATTATATGTAAGCAAGGTCATAGTGTCTTAAATATTAACCAAACATCGTATTCGTTGACTAAAGGTGATGTTGCGTTAATTTTGCCATTTCAGACACATTTTATTGAAACGCCTATTCAATCTAGATTAGACATTTTAATATTTTCACCTGAGTATACAGAAGATTTTTATTCAAAGACTGAATACAAGGCATTTGATCACCCAATTATATCTTTATCAGATGAACAAATTGAACAACTACATGAGCCTCTATTTAACACTGATTCGTATTATTATCGAAAGTCAGCACTTTATTATATTTTGTATCAATTTGAACAAAAGACAAAGCTTGTCCATGTGAAAAATAATCAAGGGTTATTAGCACAACTACTAATTTATATTGAAAATAACTTCCATGATAATTTAAGGCTAGATCAATTAAGTGAGGCTTTAGGCTATAGTAGTGTCTACGTGTCTAAATTAATCTCGGAACATTTAAATAGTACGTTCCCTGGTCTATTAAACTATTCACGTGTCAACCACGCATGTTTTTTACTCAAGAACTCAAGCTACTCAATTACTGAGATCTCTGATAAATCGGGATTCCAAAATGCACGAACGTTCAATCGGAACTTTAGAAAATTAATTGGTATGACGCCGAAGGAATATCGACAAAAACATCTCAATCAGTCAGAATAGGTTGATAGAAATGATTGCGCTTTCTTTTGTTTAATTTATAATTGATCTTAATTCACTAGCGTTGCATTAATTATTACTGAAAATTAACATTATTATGAATTTTCAGCAATATCGTTTTTACCCAAGAAAAAATCCTTTATAATGTATTTAGATGGTGGTTTCCTGTCCAATACACTACAAAGGAACAATTCTATGGACAAGAATACACTAAAAACTTCATTTGGTAAATGGATATCCCCTATAAACATGAAAAAACTTTCTAAACAAGTGGATATTCTAAAACAAGATTACTACACAAAGAAACTAACGACAGAATCATTTCTAAAGATTATGCTCTTTGCACAATTACATGAAACAGAAAGTTTACATGCGATTAGCGACGCTTTATTGGATGAAGATTTTCAAAAAGCCGTTGGCTTTGATTCGATTAGTGCTTCGCAATTATCACGTAAGAATAACGAATTAGATCCAACCGTTTTATCTACCATCTTTTTGGATTTAGTGAGTCAAATCCATACACACCATAATCAATCAAAAAACTTGATACCGTTGAAAATTATAGACTCAACAACGTTGCCGCTTAATCTTACTAATTATAAATGGGCAACGTTTCGTAAAACAAAAGCAGGCGTTAAGCTTCACTTACGACTTGTGTTTATGGGTAAAGACAATGTCTACCCAGATAAAGCGATTATGACAACAGCTGATGAGCACGATCGAAATCAACTTGAGGTACTCGTAGATGACAAGGAAGCCATGTATGTATTTGATCGTGGCTATGTCGATTATGAACAATTTGATCGAATGACTGATGATGGCTATTTCTTCGTCTCAAGGTTGAAGAAAAATGCAGTAACTAGAGACGTATATTCATTTAAGTTACCAGGAAATTCAACAGTTATTAGCGATAAGATGGTCCTAATTGGAACATATCAAAATCGAGCTGAACATTATTTTCGACTAATTGAAGTCGAAGATACAAAAGGAAACCAGTTAAGACTCATTACGAACCGTTTTGACCTATCAGCCGATGAAATTAGTTATATTTATCGTTCGCGTTGGGCGATTGAACTATTCTTTAAATGGTTAAAACAGCATGTAGAAATCAAACATTTTTACGGTATGACTGAAACGGCATTACAAAATCAAATCTATTTAGCGTTGATAACATACTGTCTTCATGTTCTTGTCAGATTAAAAGCAAATAGTGATAAGCCTTTACTACGAATAAGCCGTTGGCTTAAGGCTGCTTTATGGAAACCTTCATATATTTTTACCAAATGGACAGAGCCACTTTTAGTTGGTTACTAAGTTTTTTTGTCATAATTAGAATTAGTAGTTTACTGAAAATTCAAACTACATTTATGCAACGGTAGTGTAATTAATTATAAAAATATTTAATCCTTATAGTTTACAAAGTAGGAAATATCAAGTATTCTATCAATGAAATCGTTATCATTATTATAACTTTGGAGGTATGTTATGGAGTTTATGATAGAACAGTTTTCTAATATGAACTTATTAAATCAGTTTTGGATTTCATTATTCCTGATTATCCCGATCGTTCTCATATCGAGGACCGTGGTAGCAGGAACCCGTTATTCACCAATTTTAATTGTAGTAATTTTTGGTCTAACGATGGGTTATATTCTAGTCGAAACCGGTGTAGCAGAACCAGGATTGCCTTCCTTCCCGATGGTTAATTTAATTGCTTCATCTACAATTATCGCTTTAGTTGTTACCTTCTTCGTTGGAGGCCAAGCATTACGAAAGCTACTTTCAAAAGATGATTCAGAGATTGATGAACTAGTGATCCCATCAGATGAAGAATCAGTATTAGGTACAACGCGAACACAAATGGTCATGATCATTCGCGCCTTCTTCTTATTAATTGGGATTGAAGGAGCAACAAGAGTATTGATTGGTCAAAGTAATAGTGCACTTAGTGAAGTATACCCACTGATCGCTTATATTGGAATCGTTGGTGCTGTCATATTTATTGATAATCGAGCAACTATTAAAAATAAACCTTTATATATTAGAAAAGGGATTATTGAGATTATTGCCATTATTTTAGTTTTATATTTATCAAGCTTGATCTCTCAATGGATTAGCCCAATTATTGCTCTACCACAAATCTTTTTCACAATGGTACTTTCCTCATTAACGGGAGCCTTATTATACCGCTGGTCACTAGGTCCAACAATTAAAGCATTACTATTTGCAGGTATTCCTGTTGTTTTAGCTGGAAACTTTATGGTTGGTGGCTCACGTATGGGCGAAGCATTCTCAGTTGAAGGAATGTCAGCGGTTCTAGCTTATGGATTCTTCGGGCAACTCCTCTTTATGTTTGGTGGAATTGCACTGATGATGTTCTTAGGGAAAACAAACCACATTCGCAACCTAGCGCCTAGTGCGGCTGGAGCATTATCTCACTCTGGGTTGACAGGTGCTGCTACTGCAGGGGACCTAGGATCAGAAGCACAAAGACGTACACCAATTATGGTTAACATGCCATTCTTCGGTCATATATTTGTCTTTTCAATTCTAGCCATAAGCTCAGAACGAGGTAGCCTATGGATGTGGCCGTCCGTTTTAGTTGTTGTAATTGGTTTAGTACTTACACTTATCTCCATGAAAACATTACGTAAATCAAATGGTGATGATGCACAAGAGGTTAAAGCATTAATGCAATTTTCGTTTGGCTGGCAAGTTGTAGCAGTCTTTGGTGGCCTACTATTATTAACACTAGGATCGCTACCACTCGATTATGCAGGAATGGGTACAACCTCATCGCTATCACACTTTGGACTATTTGCAGCAACACAAGGCGGATTATTTGGGGCAGAAGCGGCTCACTTAATACCATTTATCTTCTCAATGCCGTTTTTAGTTCACCCAGTCGTCTTCTTTATGTTTGGTAAAGCGATGAAAGATAATGGACGCATGCCAGAAAAGACAGTCTATGCTATAACTGCAGTTGGTATTATTGGTGTGTTAATTTCAGCATTTGTTTTATAAGCAATATAAAAAGCTTGCTCTCATCTTAATGATGACGAGCAAGCTTCTTTAATTCTAATTAATAACCAACTTGAACAGCTGCAATCACAATATACATTAAATCATTTTTATCATCTTGCTCTGGTAGAATAATGCCACTTGTTGTTGCTAATCCACCACTTACCACTTCCACTGTGACATGACCATAAGGAATTTCCTCTTTAACTGCTTCAAGATCAAGTAACTCTTGATCTGCTGGAACACCTAGCACAATGTTTACTCTCATATTGTGTAATGACTGACCTGGTAAATAATCTTTCAGACCAGGCATAGAGTTTGAATGAATCGCATTTTGAACAGCACGTCGAGCTGCCTTAGTAATATCTTGACCATGCGTATCTACTCCAACCCCTGTTTCAATAAAGATCACTTTCTCCACACACTTGTCCTCCTACACCATATTTCCTGTCGATATTTCCCAGGAAATAGTTAGTTAAGCATTTCTAAGTTATCAATGGTATACCCAATCCGCTTAAATTAAAACGGATTGTAAAATCGAGAACCATCATAAAATGTTACAACCATTGCCAATGTAAATAGTATCACACTCGCTACGAGTACAATCCAATCAATTTTTGTTAAAGGTCTAGCGCTATACCACGTTCGTTTATTATGCTTGCCAAAGCTACGTAACTCCATTGCCTGACTAATTGTTTCAATCCGGTCTAAGCTAGAAAAAATTAACGGCATAATAACCGAGCTTACATTTTTTAATCTTCGTAGTAGTTTTTCATTTTTTGAAAAATCAACCCCACGCGCTTGCTGAACTTGACTAATTGTTCTGAAGTCTCGTTGAATATCTGGGATATATCGTAACGCTAGCGAAACCGCGATACTAATTTTATAATGGACACCAATCTTATTTAGTGATGCGGCAAATTCACTTGGTTGTGTTGTAATAATAAATAATAAAGCAGCAGGTGTAACGACAATATATTTTAACGTAACGTTAAGTTGATAAAATAATTGCTCAACTGTCATGTTGTACCTACCATAAATCGTAAAAAGCTCCGTCGAATGATTATAGATTTGAACGCCTTCTTGTGGCGAAAAGAGATAAATCGCTAAATTATTTAACAATAGGAAAAATAAAATTAAGACCAGTACAACGCTGATTTCTTTAAGTTTAACTTTTGAGAGCTTGAAAATCACTAATCCTAAAACAAATAAGACAAGTAACACCCGAGTATCATACGTTAACATGGCTGCTGTTGACCAAAGCAGGAAGATGATCAACTTTGTTACACCAGACAAACGATGAATCACTGAATCACGTTCAAAGTAACCTAACATTTTTACTGCCATGTTTTTCGTACCTTCCTATCGTGAGAAATAAAATGGTCAATAAATTGAGTTGGCTGTTTAATTCCTGCTTTAACAGCTAAATCAAATAATGAAGTTCGTTTAAGATGTGCTTGTTCAATTAAACGATCATTTGTTAGGACATCGACTGGATTTTGATCAGCAATCAACTTCCCATCAGCTAAAACTAACGCCCGTGATGTGTATTCAAGCATTAGGTGCATATCATGCGTAATAAAAATAATTGTCACTCCACGCTGATTTAACTGCTCTAAAAAATCCATAATTTCAGTATAATGTTTAAGATCTTGCCCAGCAGTTGGCTCATCTAAAATGATTAGCTCTGGCTCAAGCACTAAAATTGAGGCAACGGTTAATCGCTTCTTCTGTCCAAAGCTTAATGCGGCAACCGGCCAATTTCTAAATGGATACAGACCACAAACCTGAAGCACATCATAAACTTTTTCTTTAACCTTTTCCTCAGGGACATGTCTTAATCTGAGTCCTAATGCAACCTCATCAAAAATTAAGTGCTTAGAAATCATTTGATTTGGATTTTGTAATACAAAACCAATTCGATTCGCCCGTTCAAAAATTGACTCTCCCTCAAGTGGTACACCAGCAAAAGTTATATGCCCGTGCTGATGCTTTTCAAATCCACAAATGACCTTTGCTAAAGTTGATTTACCAGCACCATTTTTCCCGACCAAACTAATCATTTCACCACGCTTGATTGTAAATGAAATATCAGATAGTACTTGTTCGGATTCATAACTGAAATTAACGTTATTTAACGACAAGAGTAGATCAGCGTTTGGTGCTTTTGCTTGTTCGCGGTAATGAGTTTGCCATTGCTGTAATCTGCTAATATCTGATTCTGATAAAATAAGCTGATCAATATGTTGAGGGTTATGACTAGGTTTAATCATAGATCCACTATATTTTAGTGCTTTCGTATATAGGGGCTCGCGGATATGAACTTGATCAAGCGTTTGAGATGCTAACAATTGATTCGGTGTCGTATCGGCAACGATTTCACCGTTATCAATTACTATTACACGATCAAATTGAAGCTGTAACGCATCCTCTAACCGATGCTCAATAACAATGACTGTTTTCTTATTTACTTGGTGAATTTGATCTATGAGCTTCATGGCATAGCGACCAGTAGCTGGATCTAAGTTTGCTAGAGGCTCATCAAATAATAAAATGTCTAGATCCTGCTCAACTAAAACACCACCAAGTGAAACACGTTGTTTTAATCCGCCAGATAATTCGTGAATGGAATGCTGAATATGTGAGTCAACATTGACTAGTTTAGCTGTTTGATCAACAATCTCTTTCATTGAATCCTGAGCAATATTTTCATTCTCTAAGCTAAAGGCAATATCCTCACCTACAGATAGTCCGATAAATTGGCCATCCGTATCCTGTAACACAGTACCAACAATTTTTGATAAAGAAAAAATGTCTAACTCCTTCGTTTCTTGATCTTTGATCTTTAGCGTACCAGTCATCTCACCCTTATATGAAAAAGGCACAAGCCCATTGAGGCAATGGGCTAATGTGCTTTTTCCAGAACCAGAAGGTCCTAAAATTAATACTTTTTCACCGTGATTAATTGATAAATTAATCGACTTTAAGGTAGGCTCGACTTGACTGTGATATTTAAAAGAAAATTGCTCAAACAATATAATTGGTTTTTCCATCGTGACACCTACTTTTTAATTAAAAGAGCTACTTGAAAATTTTTGATTAATCTTCCTTAGTTAAGCTATTACCTCGACTTTGAGTTTTTGAATAAGACAACAACAGAATGGTTGCGAATACACCAACTGAAATGATGTTTAATAATGCTGCAACTAAACCTTGAGTAAACACCTTATTGACAGGTTCTGCGTAAATTAAAATATCTAGCACTGGTGCTAAAAGTCCCCACCCAATAATTTGAACGACTACTTGAACTAAATTAAATGAAATAATTTCCTTCTTACCAAATTGTCCTTCCTCAAGCTTAATGCGATGTGCGACTAACCCAATGAAGAATCCGACAAAGAGAGATACAAGCACCCAGCTCCACCAAACTGAACCAAACATTAAGAAATCCTTTAGAGCGTGTCCAATGAGTCCCACAAGTCCACCGGCAATTGGTCCAAAGAGAACGGCAATAAACGCTAAGAAAGCAATAGCTGTTTCTACGTTCGTATTCGGTACACCTGTCGGAATGGTAACAAAGCGCCCTAGAACTAAATAAACAGCAGAGCCAATCCCAATTGCAACAATTGTCTTAATCGATAAATTTTTAAACATGTAAATCCTCTCCTTTTTTATTATGAATGAATTTCATAATGACTTAATTGGCTATAAAACACGAACAATTGGGTTACAGGTGACGCGGTGATTTCCACTCTAGGCGGACGCTTTCGGGCCTACAGGATGTAGGTCATGCAAGCGTCGTCACACGACGTGACGGTTTTAGCTTGCCTTCGTTAAACTCAGCTAATTGATAAAAGCTTTTCAAGCTTTTATCACTGGATCTTCGGACACGATTGTTCCCGCTGGAGTCGCCGCCTGCCGTTCCAATCACTTGATTAGGCTTCTTTATTTACGTATTATATTGTATTTTCATTTGTAATTGTTCGTGTTCTTAACTAGATTTTTGTATTATGAAATTGACTCATTATATATAATGTTTTAACTATAAACGATTTTAGCGGCTTTACGAATTTGGATTTTTGAGTGTAAGCCTGTTTTAATGTGATACGCATCAGCGAATGAACCTTGATTTAAAGCAACGCCTATTTTCTCTAGTGAATTAACATATAGTAACGGTTCACCAACTTGAGTGTCTGCAAATGATTTACCAAATGACATGACGTTTTTATAAATTTGACGATTTTGATCATAAATGGATACTTCTAATGTATCTCCATATTGGATACCCTCTTGTTCGAAATACGCTTTATTAATATTCGTCCAGAGGTTTCCAAATCGGACATCTAAAATATCAATAGTTCCCTTAATGACCCGATTTTCAATCTCTACTTGTGGTGTTTCTAATTGGATGATTTGGTCGACGTCAAGCTTTGGTCCGACTTCTTCAAAAGTAATTGTATTAGATGCAAGTCTTGCACCAGTATAAGCATATACATCCCGACCATGGAAAGTATATGATTCATATGAGCGTGGTAACCGATTGACCTTCTCATCTATTTCTCTTACTTCACTTAGACCTACAGATTGTGCCAAATGTGTCAGTGTCCCATTATCAGGAGTAACGATATACTGATTATCATTTGTTTTTGCCACAACACTTAAACGATCAGACCCTACACCCGGATCGACAATTGAAACAAATACTGTCCCCTCAGGCCAATAAGAAGTACTTTGATAGAGGCGATAAGATGCCTCAAAAATATTATAAGCCGGAATTTCATGGGTAACATCATATAATTGTAAATCAAGACTGACTGATTTTGCTACACCATACATAGCACTGACAGCCCCGTCTACTAATCCAAAGTCAGATTGAAAAACTAATAAATTACTCATTGTGTCATGCCCCTTTCGAATTTAAAAAGATTAAAAAACGCCCCTATTGCTCCGTTAAGAACAATAAGGGCGTTGGGTTTAATATCAACACGGTACCACCTTAGTTTACTATTTGCTTACACAAATAGCCTCTATAAGTACTCCACCCAGTAAAATAGGCTTTTATACTTTGGTTTTGGTAACGAGTCCCCACACTCGGAAGTGACTTACTTGTATAGATGACTATACGTTCAGCCCCCAGCTCATAGGCCATTTTCAGTATCTACATTTTTGCTTCTTTTCAGCTACCGAAGCTCTCTTTTGAAAAACGTTAAAATACTTACTTTCCCTAATCATAGCTTTTAAAAAAATTTGAATAATTTGTGAACTTGGATTTATTATAGGCGAGCAAAAATTAAAAAGCAAGTCTTTTTTAAAAATTTTTAGAATTTTTTAATATTACTAAAATTAATAATTTGGTTGGACTAAACTAGAAGAGTACTCATACATGTGGAACTTTACAGTAAATTTACATTACTTTGCTACACTAAAAATGTAAACAAAAAAAATAAATGCTATAATTTATTCTATGTGGGTAAACTGATACCTACTTAATTTTTTTAATTAAAAACGGGGGTTTAATCTTTGACAGTAGCAATAATCACACTGATTGTATTGATTTTAATCAATGCATTTTTTGCAGCATCTGAGCTTGCCTTTGTAAACGTGAATGCTAATAAAATAAAACGAAAGGCAGAAGCCGGTGATAAAAAGGCAAAGAAACTATATAAATTAACATCTAATCCGAGCTTGTTTCTTAGCACGATTCAAATTGGTATCACTTTAGCTGGATTTTTATCAAGTGCTTTTGCAGCTGATTTCTTTGCTGAGCCATTAGCACAGTTTATCTTTGATTTAGGTGCACCAATGTCTTTAAGCGTGCTACACACAATTTCTGTTGTCGTGATTACAATTATTTTATCTTATTTTACATTAGTATTTGGAGAACTCGTTCCAAAGCAATTGGCCTTACAAAAGGCAGACCAAATATCAAAATTTGCTGTTGGTCCTATCTCACTTCTAGCAAAAATTTGTTTACCGATCGTAAAGTTTTTAACATTTTCGATCAATGCGATATTAAAAATGATGGGTATTGACCCAAATGCTAAAAGTGAAGAAGCAACAGAAGAAGATATTCGGATGATGGTTGATATTAGTGGCGATAGCGGAATGATTAACCAGACAGAAAAAACAATGATTGAAAATGTCTTCGAATTTAACGATAAGTATGTCTCGGATATCACAACACACCGTACTGAAATGACGGCACTTTCGATCGATCTTTCATTTGATGAGGTATTAAGCATTATTGATCAATATAGATTTACACGTTTTCCGGTATATGAAGAATCAATTGATAATATTATTGGAATTTTACATGTAAAAGATTTGTTCCCTTACATTAAAAGAGGAGCGAGTGAAACCTTTCATTTAAAGCAAGTTATTAGAGAACCGTATTTTACACTTCAAGTTCAAACAATAGATGTCTTGTTTGCGAATATGAGAAAAAATAATATTCATATCGCAATCGTTCTTGATGAATTTGGTGGGACAGAAGGTTTAGTGACGATTGAAGATGTGATCGAGGAAATCGTTGGAGAAATCTCTAGTGAGAGTATTGAACCAGGATTCATTGATGAGGAAATTACACAAGTATCTGCTAATGAATATAAGATGAAAGGCACATATCGACTATGGGAGCTTGAAGACATTCTAAAGGTGGGTTTACCAATCGATGACTACGATACAGTAAGTGGTTTTCTAATTGATCAGCTCGGTTATATCCTTGCAGAACATGAAAGGCCGACATTTACTTATAAAAATCTACATTTTAAAGTAAACAGTGTAGAAGAAAATCGGATTGAATCCGTAACGGTAAAAGTTCTAGAAGAAAACGAAGAATCAAACTTATAAGACTTAAATAACATCTAGCAAAAAGCATGAGTTTTATTGATAACATCCCTATACTTACCTTAAGGGATATTATCAGAAACTCATGCTTTTTTATATTTTTATATTGGTTGCCACGATAGTTTAGTTTTCATGGACATGAATGAAATAGCTAAAGTAGACAATTAAAGTACCTTGCCTTTCTGAAAATGTGTATTCAGCAGGTGTTAATTTCCTAGCAACTGGAGCATGAGGCTCGAAGGCAACTAACTCATGACTAAAACCAGAGCCTACAAGATCTCGATTAACTTTGTGTGAGGTCGTGGTTTGGACCATTCAAAAAAATAAACACTAAAACAGCTGCCTAATCCGTTGCACTTGTCGATCTTGATAATAGCTGGCTAACCTGCGCTCGATGACACAGTGGTCATTATTACGACTCAGCCGGTAATACATGATTTGTTTAAATTGATTGAGTTTTCGCTTTAGTCGTTTCATTTTTCCACATCCTCTGCGACTATGATAATTCAATCATAGCGAAATAAATGGAAAATAAAAACAGACTTATGAATGAATTTATTTCATCCATTTGGTGGAGCGTAACTCATGCTTCAGATGGAGAAGCACGTTGCAAAATCAACCTAATCCTGATTTTCTTACCAATTGCTGAATTGGATCCCAAGCACCGTTATAAGGTGGTGCATAACTTAAATCGAGATCAAGTAGCTGAGACATGGTTAACTCAGCATAAAGTGCTGTTGCTAAAACGTCAATTCGTTTATCGACACCTTTTTTACCAATGATTTGACCACCAAGTAACTGTTTTGTTTCAGTATGATAGATCAATCTCAAATTAAGCTTTTCTGCACCTGGATAATAGCCAGCGTGAGAATTTGCTACACTTGAAATAATGGTATACGGTAAATTAAGCTGTTTCGCTTCATTTTCATTTAACCCTGTACGTCCTAACGATAAATCAAAAAACTTTATAATCGACGAACCAACTACACCTTTAAAGGCAATCCGACGCCCTGCCATATTCGCACCAGCAATCCGTCCTTGCTTGTTGGCAGTTGTCCCTAGAGGGATATAATCGTGTTGCTGCTTTATTCGGTGGTAATGAGTAGCACAATCTCCTGCTGCATAGATATGTTTAATCGATGTCTCTTGATAAGCATTCACAATCAGTGCACCGTTAGGTAATATATGAATCCCGGTATCGTTTAGAAATTCAGTATTAGGTTTCACCCCAATGGCTAACAGGACAAGATCAGTTGGATACGTCTGCTTATCCGTCATAACGGCCTCGACACGATCATTTCCTGAAAAACCTTTTACCGTTTCCTCTAAAATAATCTCTATCCCTTGCTTTTCTGCTTCGTTTTGAACAAGCACAGCCATATCACGATCAAAAATTTCAGCCACTTGATCTTCACGTTGAATGAGTCTGACATCAAGTCCTCGTGACTTTAAAGCATCCGCCAATTCAAGTCCGATGTAACCAGCCCCGATAACTGTCACTTGCTTAACGCCATCAGTAAGATCACTCAGCAAATTATTGGTGTCGGTAATGGTTTTAAACGTATGAATCCCCTCTAAATCAATCCCATCCCAGTTCGGTTTAATCGGATCTGCCCCTGTCGCAATTAACAGTCGATCATAAGCAACTGTAAACTCTTCATTTGTAACTGTATCGATTGCAATAACTTCCTGATGATCAACGTTGACATCTATGACAATCGTATTTGTTCGTGCATTAATTTGATACTTATTTCTAAAATCCTCAACAGTACGTGCAATGACTTTGTCAGTTGAGGAAATCAAATCATTGACGACATAAGGCAAACCACATTGCCCGTAAGAATAATCTTGCCCACGCTCAAGTACAGTTATATCAGCTGAATCATCTGTTCGGTAAATCTCCATCGCTGCACTCATCCCCGCAGCTACACCACCAATAATGACATATTTCAACTATAACCCTCCTCAGATTGTTCAAGATAGCAATTGTCATATCCCTATTATTGCTTACTAATATTGTACCAAACATTGTTCAAGTTATATAGTTTATCAAGACCGTGAAGACAACAACCCTACCTGATAAATTGTTAAAACGTTAAGAACTCTGGAACTCTTCGCTTATGCTTATCAAGTATAATCTGATTTGCCTTAATGCCATTCATACGTAATAAGTCAATATTCTGAAGCAAGAATTCATCACTTCCAACAACATAGAATAGTCCATCCTGATCAGACGCAAGCTTTTCTACTTCACGATAGTAATCCACTCGATTATCCACAAACTGTGAGGTGAATTTTTTCTCAGACGATGATTTAAAAAGATCGGTAAATAAGAATTGTCTTCCTGAATCAACATTGAGTGAATGAACATGTTTCACGCCATCGGGACGGTTGAAATATTCTAATACGAGCGGCCTAAATGTAGCCAGTCCGACCCCAGATGATAAAAGGTAAATATTTTTTTGCTCGCGTCTTAAAGGTACATTCGAATGTGTCTTGAATAAAGCCACTTCCTGACCATGTTCATATGTTCTCAAAATGGATTTAAACTCAGAACAATCTTTACGAATGCGCGTCGTAATGCCAATTGACTTTTCACTTGGTAAAGTTGAAATCGACATATGTCTGACAAGACTACGATTTGGACGCTCTCCCTCATTGAAACCTTTGAGCGCAAAGTGCGTATGTGCACCTTCTTCCCAATCAAAATCTTCCGGACAGTCGAGTAAAAACGTCTTAATCTCTGCTGTCTCATCAATAATCTCATTTATTTTAGTCCAATATATTTTCATCATCCATTCCCCCCAAACAATGATATTAAAGAGTAAACCCTAATATACAACAAATGATAACGATTCTCAATTAAAAGGATTGATTATTCAGAAAATATTTCTGAATGAGGATAATTCCCACTCGTATATGCAAAAGTGCATGGAAAAACTAATGATAATGTGGAAATAATGGATTTTAGTGGTACAATAATAATTAAAGACAAACAAGAAATGACAAATAGCGAGGAAATAAATGAATATCACAATTATCAGTGTCGGAAAACTAAAAGAAAAATATTTAAAACTCGGAATTGACGAATATGCAAAGCGACTCAAATCATATGCAAACTTAAAATTAGTCGAAGTTGCTGATGAGAAAGCACCAGAAACTTTATCAGAAGCAGAAATGCAAGCGGTCAAGGACAAAGAAGGTGAGCGAATTTTAGCAAAAATACCAGCTGACACCTATGTGATCACATTAGAAATCGAAGGCAAGCAACTTTCTTCTGAACAACTTGCAAGCCAGCTAGACGAGCTAGCTACACATGGAAAAAGTAAAATTGCTTTTGTGATTGGCGGATCGTTAGGCTTAAGTGAAGCGGTAATGAAACGAAGTGACTATGCCCTATCATTTTCAAAAATGACATTACCACATCAACTCATGCGACTAGTGTTGTTAGAACAGGTATATAGAGCATTTAGGATAAATAGGGGGGAACCGTACCACAAATAGAGGCAAAAATTGTGGTAGATAAGGTGGAGTTGTCATTGATTGCATTGGTATATTAGATAGATTAAACAAAGTATTATAACAGTATACGGATAGCGATAAGAAAACAACAGGTATTGATACATCTGCTGCAGTTGCAGTTATGAAAGAGAAGTTAGAGATACTTCAAGATATAATGCATGGCTATGACTACTCTGCATATATGAGGACTTCACAAGCTGGACGTATTCGTGCAATTACTGGTGGAATGAATGTTATCTTTGGTAAGAATGAAAAGGTACAAAAGGAATGCAAACAGATAGCAACAGAACTAGCGAAAGCTCACTCACTTTGTGCGGCAACAGATGAGGGAAAAGAGGTTGCTCTGGAAGTCAGTTATTTTAAAGCTGTTAAAGCGAGTTTAAACAAACTCCAAGAAAAACAGCCAAAGCGTAAGTCAAAGAAAGAAGTAGAAGCTCGTGTAAGCCAATTACGCGAACGCTCCATTATCTCAGAAGAAGCTGTAGATGTTTTTGAAGTAATGGGCTTGAAACATCCTGATGTTTCCATCTTATCAGAGGAATTTTTAGAAGAAGTGCGTTCATACGAACATAAAAACCTAGCCGTTGAGATGCTTAAAAAATTGCTTGAAGGCAATATTAAGACAATGGAAAAACGCAATCTTGTAAAATCCCAAAAATACTCAGAAAAGCTAAAGCAATCATTGAATAAATATAAAAATCAAGCCATTACCAATGCCGAAGTAATGGAAGAATTAATTCAAATGGCTAAAGACATGAAAAAAGCTCGCCAAGAGGAAGAAGATCTTGGGCTTGATGATGATGAGATTGCATTCTACGACGCTTTAACTTCTGAATCTATTGTAAAAGAGTTAATGGATGATGAGGTATTGCTTAAAATAGCTAATGAGTTAACGCAAGCAATCAGACGTAACATGACGATAGATTGGCATGTAAGAAAAAGCGCACGTGCAGGTATGAGGAGAATCATTAAGAGACTATTAAGAAAGTATGACTATCCACCAGATCAAGCAAAAAAGGCATTAGATACTGTTATGCATCAAGCGGAGTTGATGGCGGAGCATACAGAAGTAAGGGATTGGGATATACAGCAGGCAGCGGAATCAAAAGGTGAATATAGATTATAACAGCGAATGTCAGTCATTTTAGAAAGAGTTTAGTGGATAAACCTTTTTTGGATGACTGGCATTTTTTTATACCATGACAATCTGTAGAAAAATAAACAGTACGTAATTTAATTTAGACTCAAATATCCAAAAAGGAGAGATTACTTTGTTGAAAGAAGGACAAGTAGTTGAATTTGATAAAATAAAATCATTAGAATATGTAAGAAATCTAGGGAATGGGGGTACAGGGCAGACAGAATTGTTTAAAGAGGAACTAACAGATACTTTATTTGCTATAAAAAAGTATAATCCAGTGTTCGAGAATGATACAGAAGATGGCTTTGGTAGATTCATTAATGAAATTAAAATACTTTTTAAAGTTTCACATCCTAACATTGTGAGGATATACAATTATTATTTATATCCTGAATACAAAACGGGTTATATTGAAATGGAATTTATTAATGGTATTCCGATTGATCAGTATAATCCAATAAGTTCTCAAAAACCTTGGGAAAAGATATTTGTGGAAGTCTTGGAAGCCTTCGCTTATTTAGAAAAGATAAAAGTTTTACATAGAGATATAAAACCTTCAAATATATTAATTGATGAAAATAATAATGTGAAAGTAATTGACTTTGGATTTGGTAAAAAGCTAGATGCTAATGAAATAGGAGGACATAGTATAGTATTAAACTGGCCATATAGTAATCATCCTGAAGAAATCCAAAATGGTTCATTGTATGATCACCAAACAGAGATTTTTTATATTGGGAGTCTATTTACTCAATTATTAAGTAATGAGATTGAAAGATTTAAGCATAAGACAATACTAAAGAAAATGACTGAGATTTCTAGAGCTGAGAGATTTAGTGATTTTAAATCTGTATTAAGAGAAGTTTATAGTAGTCAATTGATTACTGAAATGTTCTCAGATGAGGACAGACAAATATATACTACATTTGCAGATAATTTGATGGCCGCTGTAAACCATTTTACTTCAGATTATAAACCACTAGAAAATGAAGATGAAATTATGAAAGGTCTATTAAAAATAGTTGAAGATAGTGCATTGGAATATCTAATACAAGATAACGCGCAATTAATAGGGACTTTTGTTAATAATAGCTTTAACTATTCTACAAAACCATTTATTAGTGTTGAGGTAATTATTGAATTTATTGAGATGCTACGAAGGTTTACTCCTTTTCAGCAGAAGATTGTATTCAATAATATTAAATCAAGATTAAATAATGTAAAGGTAATATATGCACTGGATGATGATGACTTACCTTTCTAGAATGCTTAGATGAAAAAGCGGCTGGCTTTAAATTTTAATACAATCGTATTGAGAACAGTGTGTAGCGAAAAATGGAAAATGTTATTGTAAGTTTCTAGTTTGGGCCTAAAGAGCAGGTAAGGAGATTGCCATTTTATTTAAGTTTTATTAGCTATGCATGAAAATTAAGGAGGATATCTTTGAATAGTATTGATTTAGAAATCTTAAATATTGATAAAGTTATTTGCAGAAATATTGATAGATTTGATTCATCTGATAGAGGGTTATTATCACAAAACATTCTATCGCAGCTTAGAAATTTTGTTGAACATATATCATTAAAAGCGTACGCCAATGGACAAGATATTGAGAACAGCTATGAAAATATAGGGAAAGCAAATAATTATGTTAAATCTAAAGGTAATTTAAAGTTTTTGAATAAATTCCATAAGCTCTTACAGATTACAGCTTCTCATTATACCCTCAATGAAGAAAATTCCGAGAGACTAATGCTGAAGTACTATGAGTACCTACTTAAAATAAAAAAGTTTTTAAAAGTTGAATTTGATCTCGATGTACTAACTAACATAGATGAGTACCCTATTAATATAGATTCAAATCTTAAAGAGTATTATGAAAAAATCTCGGATAAAATAAATCAACTATCTTTGACTAGAACCAATAGCATATATAAAGAACGGTATTATATCCAAAGAATAAAGCCATTTTTCGTAGATTATAATGTTTATTATGAAGTGACTCTAACTCTTGCTAATGATAGAGCAAGTAAGTTTGATAGAATTATTGCATTCACAAAACTAGATCTAACACACAACTATGCTGTTAAACTTTCAATAAAGAGTGATTCTGTAAAAATTTTAGGAAAAGAAATGCCGATATTAATTATTGAGGGATGGGAAGTTTCGATTCGTCCTTGTGAACTAAATAATTTTGCAAAAATTTTTGGGTTTAATCCTAAAATACAAAGTGGACATACTGAGTATCGAGGGTTGATGAGATATCTAACTGAAACAGGACAGAATTTAGTTGAAGTCATTGATTCATCAGAAAGTGAATATATGAGTATTAAGAGCCATGTAGCTCAAGAATCTAAAGTCTCTCCTTTTTTTGAAGTACTAGATAAATGCCGTGAATTGGCAAAGAATAATAGTTTAGGAAGTAATGTAATTAGATATTTACTTTACAGATTAAATAACAAGATTATCAAGCAGCAATATAATTCCGGAGGTTGCGAAGTATTATCAAATCTAAATCTTGCTTATGGATGTATACCGTTTGAAAAAATGCCGTTAAATACTTCATTAAGAAATCATAATCCTAAAATCTCGGATTTGCTTGACTGCATAGATACAACTAATCGAGGTCATGAGATTTTTGCAAGATTTGTTAAAAATAATACAGAAGTAAAAGGCCAATTATATACTCCTAAGAACGATATTACAAGTTTTGATGATATTGATGGTTTTATGGAGATCTATAACAGTAAGTTATATTATAAGCATCAACATAGAAGGTTAGAGAATTACAAAGATTATATTTATATAAATGGTTATGAAGAGGACACTCAAAGTATAATTCAAAATCTTAAAGAGTTAGCTTCATCTGGTATAGATAATTACTCAAACTCTGTTCAATTTTGGTTGCAATCTTCCGCCTATGATATTGATTGTGATGAGAAGAAATCTTATTTAAATAAAATGTTTGAGAACTCCAAAGTAGCTTTTATATACGGTTCTGCTGGAACTGGAAAATCTACTATGATAAATCATATCTCTAATTTTTTTAATGATAAAAAGAAGCTATATTTGGCAAACACTAATCCAGCAGTAGATAACTTAAAAAGGAGAGTTAATGCTGCTAATGGTACTTTTAAAACTATTGCAAAATTCATAGCACAAAGGAGTTGTGAAACAGATTTTGATTTATTGATTATTGACGAATGTAGTACAGTTAGTAATTCAGATATGCTTAAAGTGATAAGAAAGGCATCCTTCAAATTATTAGTTTTAGTTGGAGATGTTTATCAAATCGACTCAATAGTCTTTGGAAATTGGTTTGAGGTTGCTCGTTCCTTTGTTCCTAAAACATCAGTATTTGAGTTAACAAAGCCTTATCGAACTAGTAATTCTAAGTTGCTTACTTTGTGGAATAAGGTTAGGAACATGGATGAGGATTTATTGGAACACATTACCAAAAATAATTATTCTATCAGCCTAAATGAGTCGATATTTGAACATTCTGGAGAAGATGAAATAATACTATGTTTAAATTATGATGGTCTTTATGGAATAAACAATATTAATCGATTTTTGCAAAGTAGCAATGGAAACTATGCTTATTACTGGGGTATCCAAACCTATAAGGTCAATGATCCTATTTTGTTTAATGAGTCTGAAAGATTTGCTCCTTTAATTTATAACAACTTAAAAGGGAAAATAGTAGGTATAGAAATATTTAATGATAAAATACAATTCGATATTGAACTAGATAAAGTAATAAATCAGTTGGATGCAGCGGGGTATGATTTTCAGCTGATAGGTAGTTCTGATAATGGAAATTCAATTATACGCTTTTTTGTTAATAAGTATAGAAGCACTGATGAAGATGACGATTTATCATCAGACGCTGTGGTTCCGTTTCAGGTTGCCTATGCTGTTTCAATTCACAAAGCACAGGGGCTGGAATACAATTCTGTTAAAATTGTTATAACAGATGAAATTGAAGAAATGATTACTCACAACATATTCTATACAGCAATAACTCGCGCAAAGGAAAAATTAAAAATATACTGGACACCAGAGACGGAGCATAAAGTTTTGAGCAATCTGGAAATAAAAAATAGCAGAAGAGATGTTTCTCTATTATCATCAAAGATTAGTGAGCCAGTTGAATAAAGTTCTGACTTTAATGCATATTAACTTCCCTTAAAAGTCCTGTTCTCTTTAAAATTATACGTATTGGTCAGTAATGCTTTAATGAGAATAGTACATCTTTTCTTATATATTGAATAAATGTGATTATATGGCACAACAAGACCCTAGAAATATTGGCAAATCTAGGGTCTTGTTGTGCATTTTTATTTAATCGGCTTTTCTAATACCAATGAACTTCGCACTAGTTTCTCTCCTACTCTTTTTTGCCGCCTTAACAAAAAGTCTCACAATTCTTTCTTCCTTGGTATATTTTCTTTTTCTAAAAAACCTTTTTAGCAATGTGTTCCCTCCCTATTTTTCTATAAATATATTACTTGGAAGATAAAATATGATAGATATTTCAAAAGTTGACTAAGGGAAAGTCGTTTATATTTTTATTAAACAATTTCTTTTGTAACTATCAAAAATATTACTATTAAGATGATAGAATAATTCTATGAATTGTGTTGCTTACGTTCGAACAGGTAGTAAATGATTACAGCCAAGGAAATGTACTAACGTTGCCATACTTTTTACCACTGAATGATAAAAAATGAACCAGTAAATGACAGATGTTTACAACGACACCTTCTGGTTGATTAAAGTTTGATTTTCAAAAAGGTCAATCTTCCATAAATGAGCATTCTTGAGCTATATTTATATAATAGATAAACTAGTAACTAAATTTGCTGTATGATATGCTAAATCTAACTTTTAAAAGAAAATGGGGAGAAATCTATTATGAAAGATATTTTTTCATATAATACAGATATTAATAAAACAGCATATATGAATTGGCGTACAAGTCACCATGATCATTTACATAATATGCATGTAATTGCTAAAGGATTTGCTGATTCTTCATTAGTATTGGTTAAACAAATCTTAGAAAATAATAATAAAGGTAAAGAAGCGGATTCATTAATATTTCCAATCTTATTTAATGCAAATCATGCAATTGAAGTTTATTTAAAATTATTAATATGGACATTAAATACCCTCTTAGCGAATGGAAAAACTTATGAAAACTCTCATAATCTTAAAACCTTATTAAAGGAAGTCAAAAGATTAGAAAAAGAATTTGAAAATAAATTGGATTATGAACATTTTTTCGGGAAATTAACAAAGTACATAAATGAGTTGTATAAAAAAATTGAAATTCAAAATAAAGAAGGAAAAAGTTTTTCGGATATTACTTTTGCAAGATATTCACTAACTAGAGAAAAAGAGCCACAGTTTTATATAAATGAGTTCGATAATGTTGTCGTTGATTTAACTAACTTTATTGTAGTATTCAATGAAATATTTAAGAATCTGGATGACTTATCAATGCACTATCAACATTTAATTGAAATGAGAAATGAAATGGAATCTGAAATGAGAATGGATTCTTATTATGAATAGTTTCAATCCTCCTTTTATTAGGAGGATTTTCTGTTTCTCATTATATTACAAAGGGACAATTTTAAGTTTATACTAGTAATATATAGTTATTATTTGGGAGACTAATGCGAAGGGGAGATGTGCTGATGAGTAGCATTAAAGATGTTGAAAAAATGGATAGACAAATAAGAAAATTACCAAATACGTATGAGCCAACAGCTTTCAGACAGGCTACAGAGGCAGTACAAGGATTGCGCAAAGCATTTGATACATCGGCTTATAGACAGGCTACAGAGGCAGCACAAAGATTGAGCGAAGCATTTGATACATCGGCTTATAGACAGGCTACAGAGGCAGCACAAAGATTGAGCAAAGCATTTGATACATCAGCTTATAGACAGGCTACAGAGGCAGTACAAAGATTGCGCAAAGCATTTGATACATCGGCTTATAGACAGGCTACAGAGGCAGTACAAAAATTGAGCGAAGCATTTGATACATCGGCTTATAGACAGGCTACAGAAGCAGTGCAAAGATTGGGCAAAGCATTTGATACATCAACTTATAGACAGATTTCAAACTTAGCGGAGAGATTGAAGGGAATCACAAATGGTTTTCAAGATAATGGGTATTATTTTGCTGTAGTAGTGGCGGGTATTGATTATTTAGAGAACACAAAAAATCTTGAAAATGTTGTTGAAACAAAAGATTATTATGAGGAACAATTAGAAATACTCGTTGAATGTTACACAACTCTGATTGCACATTTGCAAAAGCTATGGAATGTAATTACTACTGAAAAAGCTAAAGATATTATGACTGTAGCAGGTTTTATAATATCAGTAGTTGGATTTATAATTACTATTAAAGGGGTAGTTCCGAATGATAAAGAGCAAATGCCCCAAATTCATATACACAATTATTCGGATAATGTGGAAATTGATACAAAAATAGAAGATAATAAAGTTGAAATATATATTGAAGAAAAGGAAATAGAATAAGTCGTTGTCAGGCGGAGAAAGAACTTAATGAAGAATTATAGCAACTTTATTCAGAAAAGGGTAGAGTTGTTATTGAAGACACTGGATTTATACTCCAGTGTCTATTTTTTGCCTCTCAAATAACCACGGTGAACCGTATCATAAATAGTGGTAAAGCAAAGAGTGGAAGTTGAATTAAGTGAAACGATATTAGAACAAATTAAATAATAGTTTAGTTGACCACCCTCTAAAAAGTTTGAGGGGGCGTTTTCGTACAAAGGTAAGTCATAATTGATACGAATAAGCATTCCACTTTTGTTAAGTATCTAGTGTTGAAAATGGTATAATAATACATAGAAAAGAAGGGTAATAATTTTTTAATGGGAGTGACTAGAATGCAGAATGAAACAAACATTTTAATCTATCAAACTGAGGATGGAAATACAAAAATTGATGTTAGATTGGCAAATGAAACCGTTTGGATGACACAAAAAGCAATTGCCGAATTATATCAAAAAAGTGTAAACACAATTAATGAGCATTATTAAAAATATATATGCAGAAGGTGAACTTCAAGAATCGTCAACTATTCGGAAAAACCGAATAGTTCAAACTGAAGGAAAGAGAGGTTGAACGTGAGGTATCTTTCTACAACCTTGAAATGATTCTCGCAATTGGCTACCGAGTTCGTTCCCATCGAGGCAGCCAATTTCGTCAGTGGGTAACTGCTCGCTTAAATGAATATCTAGTCAAAGGTTTTACAATGGCTGATGATCGTATGAAAGAAATGCGGAATTTTGGAGAGGATTATTTTGATGAGTTAGATGAAGAGACTAGTTTATCTTCTTATCATGGTTTGGCACTATCTAAGGAAGGATTATTGATTGGCTTGTTTCATCCCCACGTATATGCATTTAATTTAGGTCTGGAAGTCTGAGCACTTAAATCATTTTGGCGAGATAACTGTAGATTCGGAAGGGACTTCTTATTTTGCTGGGATAAGTGCATTAATTGCTTTAGATACAGAAGGAAATATAAAGTGGGAGATGGAGTTGCTCTTTGGCTATGGTGTTGTAGTGATGATAGGATCTAATGAAGAGATATATTTAGCTATGGATGCTTATGAACAAGATCAGGTGTTGATTATAGGAAATAAGTAAAAGAGAATTATGAAAAATAAGAGGTTGCCCGAGGTATTTTAATTTTCCTCGGGCATTTTTATTGATTAGTGTCCCATTTTCTTCATATGTATTTGTAGCTGAATTGAGATCTTATGAATAAGATAATTGCTACTCGTAAGTTTTAAATGGTTTCATTGTTCATTTTTCACCCCATAAGTATTTAAATTGATTTCTCTATAAAGGATTAGCGATAAGTTGTAAATGTAAGATCGAAATAAACTAAAGACAGTCGTTTTATCTTATGTATAAGTAAAGGTAAATTAAAAGTAAAGGGGGTGTTCGTTGTGGTAGAATCCAGGAAAACCAATGAGAAGGTTGTATATTCAACTTTATCTTCTAAAAAACAAATTACACTGCCTGCTATGATAAGGGAAAAGCTAGGTGCTGAACCTGGCGATCAAGTCGGATTTGATTACAATGTAGAAACGAAGGAAGTTATATTGTGAATATTATCTACCAGAAAGTTTGATTTAATATTAGCTGTACGAGTGAGAGGTTCTAACGAAATTTTCGGGGTTAAATGTTTAGATAAATCAAGTTAAGTAATAGGTAGCAGTGTATATTAAGAATTATTATGCTAGAAAATTTTGCAGTTTTTATCCGATCATTTAAATCTTAGCAAATCAGAGCGCTTGTGCCAAAACAAAGACAAGTGCTCTGATTCTATATTGCTTAAGATAAACGGCACATGAACATTTCATCAAAGTTCCTTCACAGGATAATCGTAATCGTTGTCCCTTCATGCTGTTTGGAGTGAACCTCCATTTTTCCGCTATGCAAATCGACAACTCCATAAGCAATATTCATTCCTAAGCCTTCACCCTCTGAACGTTCAATTATGTTCGTTCCTCGATAATAGCGTTTAAATAAATGCTCAACAAACTAATAATAAAATCTAAAGCAGACCATTTTATGCTCGCTTCTTAACAATAAACTACACTGTACTATGTTAAAATAGGAGGATAGGGAGTGTGATAAAAGTGATGTCAAAAGCTTGGCTTGATTATATAAATGAATATATCTTGTTAAAAGGAGAGACACTCCATCAATTGGACAGTGAGGATAACCATGATGTGATCCACCTTGATGTCATCAAACGTACGGCTCGAACGCGAAGAATCGTCGCTAAGTTAACGATAGGTATTAAAGAGTCAGGGGTCCCGCCAGAGACATTAATCAGTACTTTCCCTACCCCGAATGTTAAACGACAATTAAATGATAAGGAAAAGGCATATGAATGGATGAGAAATGGCTGGGTGATAAGGGAATATCGATTGAAAAAAGATGAGCGAACCATTGATCGTGAACAATACCGGATGGGTTATCCTTTATTTTTATTTCTACAAAAGCTAACGACAAAAATGTTAGAAGAGCGTAATGATTCGATGCGGTCATGGTTAAATAAATGGCAAAAAACAAAACATCCTGAGCAAGGACTTAGTCTCGAACGTCTTGATTTATTAAGACGATTAAATAATGTACTAAGTAAACTTGCTAGTGATGTCATTTTAGCAATCGATCATAACCTAGATCACATAGAATCCTTAAATGTTGGTTGGCGTTTTAAGAAACAACTTACATACTTACATTTCTTGCTTGCCTTATATCAAATATCGAGTGACCAACAGCAATTTGATTGGAAAGAAATCGGTGCGCGTTACTTCCAATATATCGGTGGATCTAAAGTGTTTGATTCATATAAAAGCGATTTGATTCAAGAAGCGGAAGTGTTATTGGGACGTCCTCTTCATTTATTTGGTTTAACAAGCCTTGGAACGATTACCCCCATTTACTTTGCAGGAGAAATGAAAAGTCCGCGAGCTAACTATCGTTATGGAAGCATCCATGCAACAACGGATTTGGCTGTTTTTACTGACCGATTTGAGACAACAGCTGACGTTATTTGGCTTGTTGAGAATAGAGGGGTATTGACACGCATGGCTTATGAGATTGACTTTATAAAAGCGTCGAAGAGTTTTATTCTTGCAATCGACGGTCAGTTACGCTCGAGCCATCGACAATTGATTCAATATTTGATGAAAAATGTGAAGCAAGTGATCATTTGGACAGATATTGATGAGGCGGGGTTGGTGATTGCTAAGGACGCAGCTGACCTTGTTCGAGCAAGTAATACAAAAATAAAATGGGTTGTTCCGCCGTTAGATGTTACGACAAATCAGATGGAATTCGAGGACAAGTATCAAATAGCTATGAAGATAAATAGGGAAGAACAAGAACAGGAGATGGGAGGTGTTGAGTGGTGGAAGAAGTGGATCGACGATTGATTTCTGTTTTTGAGACAGATGTTGATCAACCGGAACTCTTACAATCGATGCGTGATATCGTTTCTTTTTCAGGGGTGCTCAAAGAACTGAGTGATAAAGATTACTTTCAATCACCACATCAAGTGCTCCGGTTTTTACGTGTGATTCAGCTGATCAATTTAGAGGCACTCGGACTAACCGATGCCCTTGAAGATGAAGAGCAAATATTTTATCGATATCGGCACATTTATGAGTATGACGAAGAGATCACCTTAGGTTTTGTAAAACATCTCATCTATGTGTTAGGAAAATATAACTGGGTGACAAAAACATCCCGTAGGATTAAAATGCGGGATCTTGGAAAACGAATGATTGATAGCTTGATTCGTCTAGCAAATGACTCACTTGCTTATTATTTGAATGATGAAGTTGCCCGTTCCTTATTTCAAGCAAAAAGAGATGCCGAACTTAGTGAGGCCTATGATGATAAAGGCATATCTGGTGGCAATAAACTTGCGAGTATGATCCGAAACGTTGAAGAAGCAACTGAACTTTTAATTGAACGAGAGTTGGAATACTTAGCAGATCGAAATGCATTGATGCAAGTTGAGGTCATTCACCAACTGATGCAGGAATTGGAAGTAAAGATGGAAGAGCGCCTAGCTATGTTTGAAACGTTAGACCAGGAACTTATCTTTAGTACCATTAAACAGCGTGGCATCACTGCGATTAGCGAGGGGACAAAGATCAGTCTAGGAACGATTAATAAAATTCTGAAATTTGCCCATTTACGAGAAACCGATGTGATTCGAACGATTCAACCTGACCTATTAAGGCAATTTATTGAGCGGACATTTAACCCACCAGTCGATTCTGATATTCCAAATGCTCACCAGATTTTAAGCTTTATGGAACAAGATCAATATGAAGATGAAGCGATGGATGGCATGTGGGTTCCGATCAAGTTTGCTAGCCCGATCTCACCAGAGACAGTCGATATTGGGATTGACTATTTAGAAAACTATCAACCGACGACAGAACCGATTGAAGTTGTTGTGGAGGAGTTTTTTCCTGAACTTGATGAAGTGATGGAGGATGAGCTTGATGATTTAATGGGTGAGGCTAAGTGGCAAATGACCAAACAAATGATTCATACAGAGCGACTCGAAAATTACTTGGATGAAGTAGAGGAAGCAAGCTTAGATGAATTAATTGTTGAAGCGGGGTCATCATCATGGAGTGATGTTTTAAATGGTTTGATTGGTGCATCTGCATTGATTGGCAATAAGAAAGCAGATCTTGATGAAAAGGCAAATAAGAAAATTAAGCAAGATCATGAAAATAGAGATTGGAGGTGGATTGATGATGAACAAGGAGGCTATGGAATTAGCAAGCGAAGAAGAGGTGGAAGTGGAAAATCTTAATCCACTCACAGCGATGCAATCTGTAAAAGGCTATTTAACAAAGCTAGAAGAATTGACCTTTATGCAAATACTTTTCTCATCATCAGCAACGATTCGCAGAGGGAACTTTGGCTTGTCCCGTAAGGAAGTTGAACGATTACTTGAGATTGGTAATGATGAACATGCGTTTCAGTCTTTTTTAAAGCGGGTTAATGGCGCAGTGAGTCGTTATATGAAGGTTATCTATGACAAACAGCGAAATCAAGTCGTCGCTTTAATGCGTGTTCCAGCCAAACAAGCGCGAAATGTGTTGAGTAAAGAGAGCTTAGCCATTTTAATGTTTATTTTTTATCATCAAGAAGTGTTGCAAAATGAATACACGCTCTTTTCACAATTAATTCAAAGTTTTGGTCATGAATCTTTACAAATTACCCGTAAAATACAAGCGAATTTAGATCCTTTAAAAAAGATTGGTGCGATTGATGATTATGATGATAATAAGGGTGAAGATGCTTATCAATTGACTGCAATCGGGGCCCATCTTTTTTCAGATTCTTATTTACGTAGGTATACGGAATTCAGTCAATCCAATCAATTGCATCTAGAAGATGTGATTCGATTCTTCAAAAGATATAACTTGAAAGGAGATATAGCCGATGATCCCTTGGAGACTTAGATTCACAGGCATTCGTGATTACCCTGCAATCGATCTTGATTTTTCCGACAAGTCGGATCATATTTTAATATCGGGGCCAAATGGTGCAGGAAAATCAACGATTACCTTTTGTATGGGAGCCGTACTCTATTCAGGTAAAGTTGTGATTGATGGGTTAAAATCGAACAATTTACCTACGGATCAAACGTGGCACGCTAAGATTGATCTACTATTTAAAAATGATGGCGCTAAAAAGGTTGATGCTCCTCAATATGTTCAATTCCGTCTCGATATTGAGCAGAAACCTAGCGAGCCAATTAAGCGAGAATTTTATATTGAAGAAGGCGATGTGATTGACGAGTGGGAACGCTCGACGAAGTTTACGTCTGGTGGTAAGTATAATTTTACCGAATATAAACAACAAATTATCCACAAGTATGCGGTCGATCCTGATGCTTATTATTTGATTTGGTATCAAAAAGAAGTCAATCAATTTGCAGAGATGCACCCTGAAGAGCGCTTTCGCATTTTTAGTGAAATGAACGGGATTGATAAAATTCAGAAAAATTGGGAAGAAAGTAAAGCGCTCGTGAAAGAGACAGAGCTCACACTTGAAGAAGCAGAGAGTAAACAAGGTTTAAATAAATTGCAATTGCAACAGAAAAAAGGTGAACTCGATCGATACCTCGATCGTAATCGACGCTTGAAAAGAGGCTATATCGAATATAGAGTAGCACTGAAATGGTTAAAAACATACTATTTGGATCAGATCAATAGTCTAAAAGGACAGATCGAGCAATTAGAAGAGTCAAGAGTGGAAACAAATGATCTTAAAAGAGCATTAGAAAGCAAATGGCATGAAAAAAATGATCAAGATCAGTTGTTGGAAGAGAAAATAAATGAGCTCAATAAACAAAATGAATCGTTAGATCACAAGCGAAAGGCACTGATCAATCAGTTAAAAGATCGTCAAGCGAAACGAGATACAATTTCTAGTGAGATCGATCATATTAGCAAAGAAGTCGATCGGATAGGGCAATCAAGAAAAGATGTGGAACAACAATTAACGAATGCCAAAACCACAGTCAATCAACTGTCAAAGACGATTGATGATCTAGAGCGGAAGATCAAAGTAATTAACGCAAAAGTAAACGAAGACTTAAATCAGACGATTGCCACTTTAAATGAACAAATCAAACAAGATGAGCTGAAGTACCACCAGGTGAAAGACTTAATCGATACGTATAAAAGTAGCGCATTAGTTCAAGAAGAAATTGAAATGAATGATAACAATATTGATCGCTATCGAAATGATTTAATTGATTTAAGAAGAAAACAAATAGAATTAACAAAAGAGTTAGAGGCACTTAAGAAAAATCAACTCATCAGTTCACGACAAGAACAATCGATTAACTACTTTAAAAATCAGAATATCGTCGTTTATCCAATGCGGGAATTACTAGAGCTTGATTCATCTGCGAAAGCGAGCGATGAACAGTTATTTGACACGATTAAATATACGCTTTTTGTCAATAAAAAGATTTTTAACGCACCAAATGACCTTTATCATGTCTCATTACCAAACATTATTCCAGATAAATCACTAACGCATCTGCCAGAACAACGCATTAAAGTAAAAGCAGGATTAACTGATGATCTCTACGCATTCGCCGTTAAAGCATTATGTTGGACACGAACATTTTTTGAAGAAGAAAAGCCGAACATTGACCGGGGAAAGCTGATCGATCAAAGGGGTGTTCGTGGTCCTCAAGAAGAGAAACGTTTGATTTTAAATGAGAAGATGGTTCAGGTGTACCGAGAAGATGTTGAAAAAGAACTCGATCAAACAAATGACAGAATAAATCAATTTGAGAAAAAGGTGAAACAACTCAATCAACAAAATATGACCTTATTTAATCGACGTGAATCACTAAAACACGCAGAAGCTTTTCTAACAAAAGAAAATGAACGTGAATTAAGGAAAGAAAGACAGAGGAAATTAGTGGCTGAACGGAAGGATTTACTTGATCAAAAAGATGACCTTGAAGCTGAATTAGATCAGGCTCGAACAGATCGAGCCAAGTGGCAACAAGAGCTGAATACTTACCAGATGTATTATGAAACCTATCTTTTATATGAACAAGAACAAGATAAGATCGAAGAAGTTCAAAGATTAGATGAAGAAATCAAACAATTGCAATCTAATCGACAAAAATTAACGAAACAATTAACAGAGATAGACGAAGCACTTGAAGATGAAACACAAAAAAGACGTCGCCTCAACCGCTCAATTGAAGATATTGATGACCGAATTCAATCGCAAGCGCGAGAAATCGATCAGATTGAACGGCAGATCCAGGATCGAACAGAAGAGCGGTTTACAAATGAAGAAGTTTTTTCAAAAACAAAGCAAGATTTGGACAGGCTTGAGTCATCAGCGAGTTATGAACTCGAAGATGAGGAGCCTAAACTCACGCGATCACAAGCGGAGGAGATGCGTGAGCGTGGCAAAGCAACATATGAACTGGCTTTAAGTATCACAGATATTGACGAAGCAGCGCCGGAAAACTATCAAAAGATGAAAGAAGAATACGACACATCCGCCAATGAAGTGAAAAAATCGAAAATTTTATTAGATCAATATCGTGAACGGATGGAACACTTTAAAGAAGACTTAGAAAATACGATCAGTATGAGAATGCTCGGTGTGAATCAAAAGTTTGTTCACTACATGTCCCTATTTTCTTTTGAAGGAAATATTGAGTGGGATTATCTGGTCGATCGCCATGGACAAACACGCTATCGCTTATATATTAAAGCAAGAAAAGAAGGACATCGTGGCAAGCTCGAGGATGTAAGTGAAAAGGCCAGAGGTGGGAAAGTTGGAAGGGGGGTATCAGGTGGAGAAGAGTCGCTCAGTTCCTTGCTATTCGCACTCGCTTTGCTCCAGACAATTGAATCCTCACCAGGCTATATTGTGTTAGACGAATTCGATAGTGCCCTAGACGAAAGCCGAAAAGATAAAGTGTTCGAACTATATGAACAAGAATTAAAGCGAAAGATGATCATCCTTACGCCTAAGTCTCATGAAGAAGAATACTTACATCGCTTTTCAAAAGCTTACGTCGTCTACCATGACCCAAGTGTGCCTAAAAGTAAAATCTTTAAAGTAAAGCGTCAAGTTACCTGATCACAATTGAAATCAAAGAAAAGCAACACTCATCAGACCAACTGGCGAGTCGCTTCACTATCCACACTAAAAGCAAGATCACCTTTTAATTCGGCAAGAGCCTTATCATAAATAAATGAGCTTTTAGAAAGTAATGAATTTACAAGTTGCTTTGAGTGTTGATAAAAGGGAATAAAAAGAGTAAGCATGTTGGCTGTTGGCAACATGCTTACTTTTATAATCTTCACAAAATTATTTTGCACGCTTAACTTCAATCCGATAACCATCAGGGTCGGTTACAAAGAAATAGCTTGGTGTACCGCCTGCAAGTCCTCTTAATTCACCTGTCTCGTACTTAGAAGCTTTACATATGTCATGCATTTTTTCTAAGTCGTTGACAGTTACGCCTAAATGACTGAAGCCATTTCCAACATTATAAGGCTCGGCATCGTAATTGTAAGTGAGTTCAATCTGTACGTTAGAGCCGGGAGAATTTAGATAAATTAAATCAAACTTATCTTCAGGAAATTCTCTGCGACTGGCGACTTCGAAATCAAATAAATTCGTATAGAAGTCTAAAGTAGCATCAATATCTCTGACACGCAGGCAAATCTCAACGAGTACTTGGTTCATAATATCATCCTCCAATAATTTCTTATCTTAAGTCTAGCATGAATAGATCCAATAAGCATGTAATTAGACTGTTCGGTTCTTTTAAATTTATTCTATATCTATTTCTAAGTCTTTATAGTAATACTTCATGTCCCTATCATTAATTTCCCTCATCACTCTGCATGGGTTACCGACTGCGACAACATTGACATACCATAAAAGCTTCATTTGATAATACAAACAAAACAGTTATGACACCTATGTATCTCTACATTTTCCGTATGTAACTGTCAAGTTAAATTGAACACTTGGAGGTGCGGATGTTTTCTTGGACCAGTTTTACCATTAAATATTGAACGACGATGTATTAATCGATAACTGTCGCCTCCAAGTTGAATTACCTCTGATCGATGGATAATTCGGTCTAGAATAGCTGCGGTAATCGCTGGATCACCCAGTAACTCTCCCCATTCGCTAGGTCCTTTATTTTCACATCAAATAAAGGCCCAAAAGAATGGGGTGAATTATTAGGAGATCAAGCAATTACAACTGCCATTTTAGATAGAATCTTACATCGTGTTGAAATCATTCATATAAATGAAGACAGCTATCGAATGAAACATAGGTCAACCATATTTGGGCAAGAAAGTGTTTCAAATTAACGAGCAGAAATTGTGTCTTTTTACTTGACGGTCACACGCTGTTTTGCTACATAGTCATACGTACTTCTAGGGATTTGTAGTAAGCTACACATTGCTGTTACCGAATATTTATGTGCGTTATTTCTAATCACATTTATTTTCGTCCCATGATCAGCGCTGCTTGCATTTTAGAGTAACTTAACGATTGGTCGTTTAGTTACTCTTTTTCTTTAGCGCAAATATCATTTTCCATTGCGAGTTGCTTATTTTGCTTTCTAAGTCGAATAAGTTCTTCTTGTTCAGATGTACGTTTGTCCTTTTCTTTAAATGAACCACTTGTTCTTTAAATGTGTTTGTAAAAGTTCGACGTTTTTCTTCTTGTCATGTTTATTCTCTCCTACGAGCAGTTAATAACTTAATATTCGTGACCTTAAGAAATCTGTTCAACTTAGTGTAACCTATCCACAATAACGGCCTTACCATGTGTAGGCCCGTTTTTTTAATGCACATACTGTTATTTTTATTCCAATCGACTAAGAGCGACAAAAGTTTTAACCTCAAGACAACAACAATTTATTAATTATTATCAAATATTTATTGATAAACGATAAATAATAATTTATAATCAATGTGAAAAATGATTAAATGAGGTGTTGGATCGATGAGGCAAGTTTCAACGATGTTTTTGAAAGTCATTATTATTGCGATGACAATTCCAGTTTTATTTTTGGGCCTATATGTATTGCCGAAAATGGCAGGCGGTGCATTTGGTTTTGTCACAGACGGTGATTCAATCGGATATGCTATTCTTGGTATTGTACTTGTCATGTACGTGACTGCAGTTCCATTTTGTTTAGCTTTGTATCAAACGGTAAAATTATTGACTTATATTGAGAAGGATCAAGCATTTTCACAAGTGGCTGTCACAGCTTTAACCAAAGTAAAAAACTACGCCAAAATAATTAGTGGTTTATATGTTCTGACGCTACCGATGTTATACATCGTCGCAGAATGGGATGATGCACCTGGGGTTATTGTGATAGGCATTGTCATTATTGGTGCTTCGTTTTCTATTGCAGTCTTTGCTTCTGTTCTCCA
The DNA here is from genome assembly GCF_000307165.1 of Amphibacillus xylanus NBRC 15112. NCBI lineage: Bacteria > Bacillati > Bacillota > Bacilli > Caryophanales > Bacillaceae > Amphibacillus > Amphibacillus xylanus. The sequence goes on along the minus strand of NC_018704.1, from coordinate 2,489,160 downwards.
AAGACTCCTACAAAAGGCGATTGATTATAAAGAAGAAAATGATTTAACGGTCTGAGGTGGAATGAATGGCAATTATCGTAAATCTTGATGTGATGTTAGCAAAAAGAAAAATGAGTGTGACAGAATTGTCTGAGAAGGTTGGCATTACGATGTCAAATATATCGATACTGAAAAATGGAAAGGCAAAAGCAATCAGATTCTCAACGCTAGATGAAATTTGTAAAGTGTTAGATTGCCAGCCGGGTGATATTTTAGAGTATCGAAGTGATGATGAATCAGAATAAATATGAACTTGAGTAGTGACAAGATGAGGAGTGTGGCAATGGCTATTAAACTGCCTTTTATAAAAAGTAAGCAAGCAAAACAATCGCCCGAAATTTCTACAGAGAATACGCCAAAACATATTGCAATTATAATGGACGGGAATGGGCGTTGGGCGAAAAACAGAGGACTCGTACGGGTTGCTGGTCATAAAGAGGGTCTATCTTCACTGATGAAAATTGTAAAGGCAGCGGTGAAATATGAGGTGGAAATATTAACTCTTTACGCCTTTTCTACGGAGAATTGGAAACGTCCCAAGTCAGAGGTGGAATTTATCTTGAGGCTACCAAAAGAATTTCTAGAAATCTATTTACCTGATTTGATAGCTAACAATGTGCGTATTAATGTTATTGGAGATATGGAAAAACTACCTGAATATACACGAGAAGCTGTTCAATATGCAATTGATCGTACCCAAAACAATGATGGCTTACAAGTAAACTTTGCGCTCAATTACGGTGGGAGACATGAAATTATACAGGCAATGAAAGAGATGTATACAGATTTATTAGATACGAAATTAACCATCGATAAAATTGATGAACAGCGTTTTTCAAATTATTTATATACAGCACAGATGCCTGAACCTGATCTTTTGATTCGTACAGGAGGGGAAAAACGGTTAAGCAATTTCTTGCTTTGGCAATTGGCTTACACTGAGTTTTGGTTTACAGATGTATTGTGGCCAGATTTTCAAGAAGCGGATTTTTCACTTGCAATTGATCATTTCCAACAACGAAACCGGAGATACGGTGGGTTATCTAATTAATTTATATGTAGTTAGTATTAGCGTTGTAAATTTTTTATCTATGCTTGAAATAATATATCTATGATATAATCTATTCCAATACACCATTGCTATTTCAAGGAGACTTATGATGGATAAAAAACTTAATTTTCAAGCTAATTTGTTAATTGGCTCACTACTGTTCGGCTTGTTTTTTGGTGCGGGGAATTTAATCTTCCCTGTTCATATGGGTCAATTAGCAGGTGCTAATACCTTACCAGCTACGATTGGTTTTTTAATTACAGGAGTTGGACTTCCAGTATTAGGGGTAATCGCTTCAGCGCTTTCGAGAAGCGAAAGTCTATATGATATGGCGGAACCTGTCAATAAAAAATATTCTGTACTATTTACTTGTGCTTTGTATTTAACAATTGGTCCGTTGTTTGCGATTCCTCGTACGGCTACAGTTGCTTTTGAGGTAGGCCTTGCTGATTTTATCGGTGCTGACTATCTTCGAATCGGCTTACTAGTCTATTCGTTAATCTTTTTTAGCTTAACGCTTTATTTCTCATTTAAACCTGGTCGAATTCTAGATTGGATCGGAAAATATTTAACGCCTATATTCTTAGTGCTCTTATCTGTTTTAATTATTGCGACGTTCATTAGCCCAATGGGAGAGGCGAGTCAGTTTGCACCTCAAGGAAAATACGTTGCACGTCCTTTATTTAAAGGGATCCTTGATGGTTATCACACAATGGATGCTTTAGCATCACTTGCCTTTGCAATTGTGATCATTTCCAATATTGAAAAGCTTGGCGTACATGATCCGAAAAGGAAAGCAGTTGAGACACTGAAATCTGGCGTAGTTTGTTTATTAGGTATGGGTATTATTTATGCCTCACTAGCTTATATGGGTGCAACGAGCCTTGGTAGTGTAAAGAGTGGTGCTAATGGCGGTATTATCTTATCAATGGTTAGTGCGCATTACTTTGGTTTTGTCGGACAAATATTGTTAGCAGCCATTGTGTTTTTTGCTTGTTTGAAAACGGCAATAGGTTTGATTACATCGTGTGCGCAAATGTTTAGTGAATTGTTCCCGCGCTCGATATCTTACAATAATTATGCGGTTGTTTTTACGCTTGTATCTTTTGTGATTGCCAACTTTGGCTTAGATACAATTATTCAGTTATCAGTTCCGGTGTTAATGTTCCTTTATCCATTGGCGATTACGTTGATTATCTTATCTTTACTATCACCGTTAATTCATAAGCAAAAAATTGTCTATCGCTGGACAACAGGTCTGACGATATTTGCAGCATTTTTTGACTTTATAAATGCATTCCCCGATTCAGTAAAGGAAAATGCGGTGATGATTAAGCTGATTAACTTTGCGGAGACGTATTTGCCAGGATTTGCTGATGGCTTTGGTTGGGTTGTTCCCGCACTGGTTGGTTTTATGGTTGGATTAATTATATGGAAAGTACGTGAAAAGTCACTAAATTAGGATAAAGAGTGGATTGAAAAAATTAATCAATCCGCTCTTTTTTTATTTACTTTTTACTTAAATTAATAATTTATAGCAATCTAAGACTGACAAATTATATAATGGGAATATACATACAATGGAATAAACACATCATCGTATCTTGAAAAATATGATTATAAATTATTCGATCGGAGGCGTGGCATGATGCGTTTAAGTGAGAAATCAATTGAAGAACTGTATGATTTAGAGGAGAAGGAACTAGAGCTATTAGAAAAAGAAGAAAATAGAGGCTATTATCATCTAATTAACATTTATGAGTCTATATTGAGAGAATTACAGAGATTAAAGATGAGTGCTGAAGAGATAGAATACGTTAGGAAAAAGATAATCAGAATATGCATTGATTATGGAACATATTTAAAAACTGTCTATAGGAAAGACGATCATTCTGCAAAAACGGCATTGAATAGAGCTTTAAAATATGATCGAAAAATTCCGATTGTTCACTATCGGCTAGGATTCTTAAGCTATAAAGAAGGGAAATATGCTCAATCGCTTAATTATTTTACAAATGCCAATACATTAAACGAAACTTATAAAAACAAAAAATACTGCTTAACAAACCAACAACTATATAATACGCAGCTTTACTTAATGAATAGTGCATTTAAAATTGCAGAAAGCGCAAATGAAACCCTACAAGAGCTTAAGCAAGATAGTAGCATTGAATTAATTCCAAACCTAGAGCAATCATCTTATTTGGCAATTATTGATGGAATTGATAATCATTTAGAGGAAAATGCATTTACTGTTGTTAAGCAAGAAGATTCGTTTAGCTGTTCAAAAGAAAAATCCGAGGAAATAATTGATCATTATGAACGTTCCAACCACTTAATCTTATATTTTGCTGATCGAGAAAACAGTTTGATTTATAAGGGAAGATCTGTTCAGCTATTAGGTAATCAAGCAGAATTATTACGATATTTCCTGTTACATACAACAGAAGACCGTCCAGCTCACAAACATGTCTTTGAGCCAATTATAACGATAAATATAAAAAGAAATGAAATCCTCAACGCCACATATAGGCAGAATATACGTAGAATAAGAGAGAAAATTAGAGATGTAGGAATTGAGGAAACAATTATAGAAAATAAAACGATTAACAACAACCCAACCTACTATTTTAATCATAAGATTCCATATATAATCATTCACCGTACGGATACATCATTCTTATTGTCGGTGTGACAGGGGTGTCATTCCATGATTTGTATACTTTAAATATCAAATCAAAAGGGGATGACGAAATGAAAACATGGAATCAATTATTTATTCGTTATGGTTGGAATTTAGCTGAGCAAGAAAGGAATCAATTTAACTGTCAGGGGGAAACGGAAGATAATATAAGCTTTTTAGTGGAGACTTTAGAAAAGTTAGGTGTAGCATATCAATTAGATAATCAACTGTTAACTGTTTTTGACGAGCCAGTTGTTGAACAAGAGTGGCTTAAGGCAATTGATTTTCAACATCGTGGTAGAACAGGTTTTTGGTTTAAACCTGGTGAGCAAGAACTAAAAATAAGAGAGCTAGATACGTTCATTAGTGGTGTCGTACGTCAGTTGAATCGATTAGGTTTCTATACGGATATCTCTTGTGATGGCCATGATAGATCTTTACCTTCGATTGGTCTTTCGAAAAATGTGAAATTCGACCAATTAGAACAGCTATTCAATGCGATAGGATTGGATAAAGTGCGTATTTGTCGTGAAAGGTCACCACGCATCAGCTTCCGTCTAGATCGTCGACAATTACCTCTGGTTGCTGAACAATTGAGTACTATTGAAGTCGCGTGGCTTTCTCAAGGTGAAGAAACGATAAAAAAACAACTCTTCTTTAAAACATTAGAGGAGCTACTTGTTATTCCAGGGGCAAGCAGAAATGAAGGTAAGATTCGTCAAGTAGTCGTAGAAAAGCTTACACCTTTAGTTGATTATATTACGGTTGATAAATATGGGAATATTTTAGCTGAGAAAACTTATCGCGGTGGAACCGGACCAACAATCTTACTGAATGCACATCTTGATATTGCAAGTGAAATTACTGAAAACCGTGAAGTCATTAAAGATAATCAAATCTGGTCAAGTAGTGAGGGTATTCTTGGGGCGGATGATCGCGCAGGAATCGCAATTATTCTACAACTTGCAAAATCTCTAGCTTGCTCAACGTTTAGTGGCAAAGTAAAATATATCTTCACTGTTGAAGAGGAAATTGGATTAGTAGGTGCAAGACACGTTGAAGATTACTTCCTGTGGGGAACAGATGCAGCAATTGTCCTTGACAGACGTGGAACTGGGGATATTGTGACATCGTGTGGAGAATTTATACCGTTTTGTAATGCGTGGTACGGTGAGTTTTTTGAAGATGTTGCGCGTGAAGAAGGTCTAGCTGATTGGCAAGTAACGAGTGGTGGTAGTAGTGATACAGGAGTTTGGGCTAAGCATGGTATCGAGAGTGTAAATTTATCAGTTGGCTACAACAATGAACATATGAAATATGAAACGCTTGATGTTGAGGCAGCTTATCAAACAGTAAAGCTAGTTAAAGGTGTATTTAAGAGAGCAAGAACGTTAAAGTCTATTCAACTCAGTAATTTGAGAAACGATATAAGACAGATAGGTTAATCGTAATCAATCATCTTAGAACAGTAAAAAATAAAGCGAGCAATCTTAATTTGCTCGCTATTTTTTATGCATTTAATCAAGTAAGTGCTTTTGATTATCCAATAAAAATACAATTGACAACTTTGTGAAATGGTTAACTTATTTGTATAAAATGTTTACTTAAAATGTTTCCTTTTTACCATGGAAATATATAATTAAAATGAAAAGGGGGAAGCGTTTATGAACATAGAAAATAATAAAGAAATAGATAATACATTACAATTTTTCTTAAACAATGCATCGACAATTAAAGCTTTATTTAGTGAAGACGTCGACGTCACGGTAACAGACTGTGAAAAAGTACTTAAACACCTTCTATCTGAAGATATACCTGTATCTAGTTCAGAAGGACGTATTTTAGAAAATGGTGAGCCGATTATAAATGCGATACAAGGAAATCAAAGAGTGGCAATGGATATACCTGAAAACCTTTATGGTGTCCCTTTTACAGCTGTAATGGTACCAATCGTCGGTGAGACAGGGGAAGTAGTTGGTGCGATTGCTGCAAGTAAGAGCACGAACAGACAACAAAAGCTAAAAGGAGTTGCTGAAAAATTTGCTGCTTCATCTCAAGAGATCTCAGCATCGACGGAGGAGTTAGCTGGTTCTGCATCTGAATTTAGTCAATATATGGAGCAATTGGCTGAAGCCCAAAATGATATGCGTGAACAAGTTGAATCAACTTCAAAAATTTTAGAAATGATTGATGGCGTCGCGAAAAATACACGTGTATTAGGGTTTAATGCTGGAATTGAAGCGGCTCGTTCGGGTGAGCATGGACGTGGATTTAGTGTAGTAGCAAAGGAAATTACTAGATTGGCAAATGAAAGTGCCAATTCTGTTATCGAAATTCAACAGCTACTCGAAGATTTAAATCAGAAGGTCGAGAATGTTGCAAGTATTATAAAGAATACTGTTCAAATCTCAACGAATCAGACAACGTCAATCGAGGAAATTTCACGATCGATTCAGCATTTAACTGAAGGCGCAGAAGTTATCGAAGAAATGGCACAGGAAATATAAAATTGTTCAAACTTGATCTTGATGCTAAAAAAGTCTTTCAGTATGAACCTCTTAAACATGGGATTTACGTTTAGGGGGTTTTATTTTTATAAAAGAGAGAAGTTACTTTAATTCATCCAATCAATCAACCAGCTAATTTTCTATCTCAATTCGACAAAACATGTTACACTGGTTCTGGTTATCAACTATTGAAAGGAGTATTAAATGCATACAATTAAACAAGAATGGTTCGGGAATGTTCGAGCAGACCTACTGGCAGGGATTGTAGTGGGACTAGCACTGATTCCTGAAGCATTAGCATTTTCTTTTATTGCAGGGGTCGATCCACGTGTTGCACTTTATGCATCTTTTGTTATGGCTGTTGTCATTTCGTTTGCTGGCGGAAGGCCTGCAATGATCTCAGCTTCAACGGGGGCAATGGCATTAGTCATTGTCAGCTTAGTTGCAAATCACGGTGTCCAATATTTATTAGCTGCAACGATTTTAACAGGAATTATTCAAATTATTTTAGGAATCTTTGGTGTTGCGAATTTGATGCGCTTTATCCCAAATTCGGTAATGCTTGGCTTTTTAAATGCTTTAGGAATTATGATTTTCCTCGCACAAATGCCTTATCTAGTTGGTGGTAATGCCGCAACTTATATCTTTGCCATTGCTACGCTAATTCTCGTATACCTTATTCCACGTATGATTAAGGCTGTTCCAGCTCCACTCGTTGCTATCGTTGTGATGACGATTATTGCGCTAATTAGTGGCGTGAATATGCAGACGATTGGTGATTTAGGAACAATGCCAGATACATTACCAACCTTCCTATTTCCGGATGTACCACTAACGTTGGAGACGTTGAAAATAATTTTACCTTATTCACTAGCGCTTGCTGTTGTTGGCTTGTTAGAGTCACTACTTACCTCACAGGTGCTTGATGAGATGACGCAGACACCAAGTAATAAAAATAAGGAAGCAAGAGGACAAGGGATTGCTAACATCTTTACAGGCTTACTAGGAGGAATGGCAGGTTGTGCGCTTATCGGTCAGTCTGTTATTAACGTGAAATCTGGTGGTAGAGGTAGACTTTCTACATTTACTGCGGGCGTCTTTCTGATGTTTTTAATTTTAGTGTTAGGGGATGTCGTTGCGATCATCCCAATGCCGGTTCTCGTAGGAATTATGATAATGGTTAGTGCTACCACTTTTAACTGGAGCTCATTTAAATTCATCAAACAGGCACCTAAGTCTGAATCATTTGTTATGTTAGCAACTGTTGCGATTATTTTATTTACTAATAACCTAGCGGTAGGTGTTGTATTAGGTGTGATTTTAAGCTCGTTAATATTTGTTGCGAAATCATCAAAAGTATTAGTTAATCGAGAAGATAATCACTTCCATGTGAGAGGTCCATTGTTCTTTGCTTCAACAACTAAATTTGCTAAAGCATTTGATGATGTCGAAGCTAAAGATATTATGATTGATTTTACTGAAAGTCACATCTGGGACGAGTCAGCAGTAAGTGCTGTTATCAAAGTAAAGCAAAAGTTAGAGCAAAATGGAGCGACAGTTCATATTCAAGGGCTCAATGCCTCTAGTCAACAACTATATCAACAATTAACTTAATAAAATTGACAACTGATTTGTAACAGTAGTCACATCATGAAACAGCTATTTTTCTCATTTAATTATGAGAGAGATAGCTGTTTTTTTGTAAATCGATAAAAATACGCAACAAATCTAATTGTCTTGCATAAGAAGATTAATAGGACTTTTCTTCTTGATTCATTGTAAATGGTAGAATCGCAAATCCATTCTTAGAGGTGCGGCAGAATGTTAAAGTCGAAGCTAATCATGTGTATATTAATTGTCATCATCTTTCTATCAATAATTTGTATGGAGAAAGAGGTTTTCTTAGTCATGCCTAAAAGTGAGCTTTTAGAAGTGGCGTTATTACCAATAATAGAAGTAGAGAGAGTTGATAAAATGGTGCCACTAAAATATACAAGTCATGAATTTGAAGCGGGCATGAATATATTGATTTACGGACATCCCGATCTGAACGAGGTTAGAGACACTTTTGAGGATTTGCGGAATTTAGGTATTAACAGTGTGTCATTAAATTTTCCGTTATATCAATCAGATTGGCAGGCAAATCAGGTGACGACTAGTCCAGAATACACACCCACAGTTGAGGAACTTTATGATGTAATCGTTATTGCTCAAGAATATGACCTTGGTGTTATGATACGGCCCATTTTAGATGAACAAGTTTTTATGGCTGATGGTTTATGGCGCGGACAAATCAAACCAAGTGATCCAGACAGTTGGTTTGATAGTTATCAATCGATCATTATCACTTATGCCCAATTAGCAGAGTCAAGTAAAGCGGAATCATTAAATATAGGTACGGAGTTCAATTCTATGCAAAGTAGATATCAAGATCGGTGGATTGAGCTGATCGAAAGTGTACGTCAAGTTTATCATGGGAAATTGCTGTATTCCTTTAATTACGACACAGTATTGGAAATCCCGTCGCTTGAGTTTGTCAAACATCTTGATCAGGTTGGGATCGATGCATATTTTCCGTTAAATGTGCCAGATCATGCATCTGTCGATATGTTAACAGAGGAATGGCATAGGCAGATTGTCCAGCTAAAAGAAGCTTTATCTGATTATCCGATTGTCATTACGGAGGTGGGGATCCTTCCATATGAGGGGGTATATCGAACACCTTACGTATGGAGTTTTCCTAATGGAAATTATGATCCACAAACACAAGCAATCTATTATGAAGCAACATATAACGTGTGGAAGCCGTTGGTAGAAGGCATCTACTGGTGGGTCGTCACACTTGGGCAAGATCCTAATGAAACTAGTTTTTCTCCGTTAAATTTACCAACAGAGGACGTTTTAAAGAAATATTTTCTAAAGTATTCCAAAGTAATAGAGTGATGCCAAACTATAGTAGCGAATTATTTTTATCAAAATACTTATCATTATAATTGCTGGTTTTTAATTATTAGTTATTAGGTCCTGGAACGTTCAAAGCACTGGTTTATGGCATTTCTTTAAAGTTTTTAGCTACATTTAAATCTTTAAAGTTATTTATCCTGATCTGTCACATATGTTCTTATATATGAAAGATTTATTTTCGATAACCTATTAAAAAAGGAGAATCTAAATGTGCGATTATTAAAGTATTTAAAAATAATGCACTTAGCTGTTTGGATAATGCTCTTCATAATTATATCAAATGATACAATCCGAGCTGAGGAGTTAGAAGGTGAGCCGAAGGTACTGGTGATTTATACAACAAAGGATGGTGAATTAGGACCCGATCAACGTTATTTAGATTTACTAATTGGTCACTTTACTTCTGATATTCGCTTTGTGAGTAGTGATGATGTGAGAAAGAGTGATTTGCAATCTGTAACGCATTTATTCTATTTTGGTCAGTTATCTACGTATTTACCAACAACGTTTTTACCAGCACTTGATGGATTTGATGGTACCTTTGTAGCAATTGGTTACAATACAGAAAAGCTGGGCCAACGGTTTAATTTTATTGATACTAGACATGAGATTAATATCGATCAAATTTCGATTATAGGAACGAATAAGATTTTGGATATTAGTGAGTCGTCAATTGTTGAAGTAGAACCCGATCAAGGGTCTGAAATTCTGATGAGCGGTCTCATGAAGAGTGAAAATATCAACTATCCTGTGATGGTAAGGCATGAGCGCAATTATTATTATGCATTTGATTATATTGATTCAAGACAATCTACGCTATTCGCTGAATTATTACATGATGTTTTCCAGGTTGATCATGAGCATGCATATACGGGATATATTCGTTTGGAAGACGTTCATCCATTAGTTGATCCGGAACCACTTAAAGAGATTGCTAGCATTTTAAAGGAAAAGAATATTCCCTATATGGTTGCTGTTATACCGATTTATACGAATCCCATTACAGACCGAAGATATACTTTTGCTGATTCTCCGAAGCTATTAAAAGTATTGAGGCAGATTCAAAGAGATGGAGGAAGTATTGTGCTTCATGGGTATACTCACCAGTTTAGAGCTTCAGAAACGGGTGAGGGTTTTGAGTTTTGGGATGTGGAGAATAATTCACCAATTTATGCTCCAGCAGAACGGGAAATCACCCTGAAGACAGAGCAAGATTTCCCTTCACAAAAAGCGTATGACATTTACATTGACGATTTACAAGCATTTGAAAAATCATATACAGAAGCAAAAATCAATGATGGAATTGATGAGTTAACGAAATATGGTTTGTATCCGTTGGCGTTTGAAGCGCCGCATTATACAATGTCACAACATGGTTATCAGATTTTAGCTGATTACTTCTCTACTTATGTCGGGCAAGCCCAACTGAGTGATCAAGACTGGGAGATCATGGACACTGCTCCGTATATCACTTCTCCTTCATTTTTTCATAATATGCAGCTGCTTCCTGAAACGATGGGCTATGTTCAACCTGACTTAGAGGAGCCGATTCAAAGGATGATCGATCAAACGGAAAGATTAGGGCTCGTTCGCGATGGGATGTTTGCAGCCTTTTATCATCCTTATTTAGGCGCAGAAGGATTTCGGGAGTTACTATCAGAATTAGAAAAATTGCCAAATATGTCGTGGATAAATTTAAAAGAGCTGGATGTATGGGTAAAGGGTGAAAATGTCTCAATCTATACGAGAGATGGAGTAATTATATCAGAGTATGGCCGATATAAAGTTCTACTTTCATCCTTCGAAGCCATTGTTTATTACATTGGTGAATTTGTTCATTATCTTGCTTGGATAATTGCAGGATTAAGCTCGATTGCAGTAATAACATTTATTATTTGTGCTTTTTATTTAGTTAATAGAAATAAACTATTAGAGGGGTGAATCTCTTGGCAGATCTATTAATCTATCTAGCGCTATTACTCATTTGGGCAATGCTGCTTTACCATGCATTTCTAATGCTGGGGGGATATTTTCATGCATTAAAGTATCGAAACTTTAAGCGAGAACTTAACCTGCCAATCGAAGATTACCCTAAGGTTACGATTCTAATCCCTGCCCATAATGAAGAAATGGTAATTGAACAAACGATGCAATCAATGATTCGTCTTGATTACCCAAAGGAAAAACTAGAAGTACTCGTGATTAATGATAATTCTAGTGATCTAACAGGCCAGATTATTAATAGCTACGCTCAAGAATATCCATTTATTAGAGCGATTCATATTAGACCGCCACATGGGGGAAAGGGGAAGTCAGGTGCATTAAATCATGGATTAAAGGATGCGACTGGGGAAATAGTTGCTGTCTATGACGCTGATAATACACCAGAGCCTGAAGCAATCCGTAATTTAGCTCTTGGGTTAATGGTAGATAAACAGGCGGGTGCCATTGTAGGAAAGTTCCGTGTCATTAATGCAAATCGCAATTTGTTAACGCGGTTAATTAATATTGAAACATTGGCTTTTCAGTGGCTTGCTCAAGCAGGCCGGTGGTTCTGGTTTAAGATGACAACAATTCCTGGAACGAACTTTGTTATTCGTAAATCGATATTAGATGAACTTGGTGGCTGGGATGAAAAGGCACTATCAGAGGATACAGAATTAAGTATTCGTGTCTATAACCTTGGTTATTATATTCGCTTTTTCCCTGAAGCGATTACGTGGGAACAGGAACCAGAGAATATACGGGTCTGGTGGCGACAAAGAACGCGTTGGGCGCGTGGGAATGAATATGTTGTTATGAAATATTTATTTAGCATTCACAAGTTAAAGCATAAAAAGGTGATCATTGATATATTTTACTTTTTGTTTACTTACTTTTTATTTTTTTCTGGGGTTATAATTTCTCATGTGATTTTCATCGTTAATCTGTTTTATGATTTAGAGCTATCGATTGGCTATGTCTCATATGTATTACTAATTACCGGTTTTTTACTTTTTGTGACGGAAATTTGTTTAGCGCTGAGTATTGAACGAAAACAACTTACAACAAAAAACTTCTTTATTATCTTATTGATGTATTTTACTTATTCACAAATGTGGATTTTTCTAGTCGTGTATGCCGCGTTTATTGAGTTAAAACGCGTATTATTTAATCAGGAAGTAAAATGGTATAAAACGCAGCGATTTAAACAATTAGAACAAAAAACACACTCAGCATAATTCGGTAATAGAGGAGGTGGTTCAATGCTTAAAATTATGGTGATCTTTGGGACTCGTCCTGAAGGGATAAAAATGGCTCCACTTATAAATGCATTAAAACAGGAAGAAGAGATTCAGTGTGTCGTTGTTAATACAGCCCAGCATAGAGAGATGCTTGATCAAGTTTTGTGTCTTTTTGATATCGAGCCTGATTACGATCTTAATTTAATGCAGGTGGGACGACGTGTAGAAGAATTAGTAGGTGTTATGATGTCGGAATTATCAGAAATTATAACGAAGGAAAAACCAGATTTAGTACTTGTCCATGGTGATACGATGACAACATTTATCGGTGCTTATGCAGCATTTCTCAAGCAAGTACCGGTAGGACATGTGGAGGCTGGATTGCGAACATATAATAAGTTTTCACCATTCCCTGAAGAGATAAACCGCCAGATGGTGAGCAAAATTGCCAGCTACCACTTCGCACCAACTGAAAGAAACAAAGCATATTTGTTAAAGGAAAATATTAAAGAAGACTCTATTTATGTAGTAGGCAATACTGTGATTGATGCTCTGCTTCAGGTAGCTTCGAGACAGCAAGAATTGAGTCGGGAGCTAGACGATATTCTATCTAATTCTCTAAAGACGATATTGTTGACCACGCATAGACGAGAAAACTTAGATGATCTACAAAGTATCTATGAAGCGGTCAATCACTTAGTTGAAGATCACCCGAATATACAAGTCATCTTCCCAGTTCATAAAAATCCACTCGTTCGTGACCAAGCGATTCGATCATATCGAAATAAAGATCGGGTTCATTTGATTGAACCACTCGATTATGAAACTTTTGTTCATGTTATGAAGCATGCTTATTTAGTCATTACTGATTCTGGTGGAATTCAGGAAGAAGCACCATCATTAGGGAAACCAGTATTAGTTGCAAGGGATACAACCGAACGACCAGAAGGAGTTGAAGCGGGTACGCTAAAGTTAGTTGGAACATCACCAAAAGCTATTTATAAAGCATGTCGCAAATTGATTGTAGATTCCTCTGAGTATAAAAAAATGACTGAAATTAAAAATCCATTTGGAACTGGTGATACATCAAAGAGAATTATCGACATTATAAAATTAAATTTTCATGAGAAACTTAAACAAGATGACTTATTAAATCCGGTTAAAGTTAGGTAACTAAGCAAACAAATGGGCATATCCAAACTTAAATAGTAGAATGAAGATAAGAACTAATCTTAGGAGGAGTGTTACGATGGCAAAATATGAACTACCAGATGTGTGGCAGTGGGAAGATGAAAACTCAAATAGAAGTGGGAATCGTCCGACTGCCGGCGAACGTTTTGAGCAAAAATTACCCGTTGGAGACAAGCCTTTTCAACTCTATTCTCTAGGAACACCGAATGGTATTAAGGTGACGATTATGCTGGAAGAATTAAAAGAGTTAGGTGTTGATGGTGCAGACTATGATGTCTATACAATTAATATTGGGCAAGGCGATCAATTCGGTTCAGATTTTGTTAAAATCAATCCTAATTCCAAGATACCGGCTCTCGTTGATCAAGGTCAAAGTCCAAGGGTGGAAATCTTTGAATCAGGGTCAATTCTATTATATTTAGCTGAGAAATTTAATAAGCTCATTCCAACAGATGTTCATGGCCGGACAGAAACGCTTAATTGGTTATTCTGGCAAATAGGCGCAGGTCCTTATGTAGGTGGAGGTTTTGGTCACTTTTTTGCTTATGCACCAGAACCGATGAAATATCCAATTGATCGTTTTACAATGGAAACGAAGCGTCAGCTTGATTTACTTGATAAAGTCTTGGCTGATCGAGCATATATTGCTGGTGATGCGTACACAATAGCCGATATTGCAATTTGGTCTTGGTATGGCCGTTTAGCTTTAGGTAAATTATATGAAGGTTCTTATCAATTCTTAAATATGGATGAATATACTCATGTCTTAGAGTGGGCCAAACGGATTGCAGACAGACCAGGTGTTCAAAAGGGTTTGGCAGTAGAGTACAAATCTATAGAAGATTAATTTTTTAAAATAGATTAGTTATCCCCTTTTTAAATGATTTAATGCACAAGTTAATTAGCCAATAAACACCAGGCTAATAACTTGTGTTTTTTAATTTAAAAAATGTCGACTTATAGCGAATTATGTTAAACTATTTTAAGAGAACGATCGAAAAGGGGAGCAAGCATGAGTGTTTTTCAAGACTTAAAAAAATATAAAGGGCTACTCGCAATTGTATTTTTCCTGACATTGGGTAATACAATTGGTGAACTGTACTTACCCCGGTTACTATCATTAATCGTAGATAACGGGATAGCGGTAGAAGATGTTCAGTATGTACTTAAAATTGGTGGAATCATGTTGATTGTGACACTCCTGACGATTTTAGTACGTGGTTCAGCATCATTTTTCTCTGCAAAAGCAGCGATGGCTTTTTCACGAGATCTACGTAAAAGGATTTTTAATAAAGTAAACCATATGACTTTTGATGAAACAGAGACGTTAGGGATTTCATCTTTAATAACACGGACGACTAATGATGTGGGGCACATTGAACAATTTGTTCTACTCATGATGCGACCAATTTTACGAGCGCCACTTCAATTTGTTGGTGGTTTAGTGATGGCATATTTAACACATCGACGTTTAACCGCAATCGTGTTAATTAGTATGCCAATTATTTTTGTGCTGATTTATTTTGTTATTAGAGTGGTAATTCCATTTTTCCCGCAATTACAAAAGGCTTTAGATCGGGTTAACTTATTACTACGTCAACGATTAACTGGATTAAAAGTGGTTCGTGCTTTTTCTAGAGATGAAGAAGAGGAAGCAACCTTTGATCAAGCTAATAATCAATACTACCAATTATCGACACGGATTAATAATACGATGAGCACGGTGCAGCCTATTTTAGCTTTTGTTGTTAGTGTGACAACAGTTATTGCAGTCTATTTCGGTGCGAAATTTATTGTCGATGGCACGATGAATATTGGGGAACTTATGGCGTTTATTCAGTATACTGCTCAAGTCATGACTGGACTCGTCATGATGTCACGTATGCTGACGATTATTCCGCGGACATCTACATCAATTTCAAGAGTTAAGGAAGTCATTGATTATCCATCACGAAAAGTAGGTGGAACAACACGATTGAATGAATCCATGTATGCAATTGAAGCAAAAGATCTAACGTTTTATTATCCAGGTGCTAACTTACCTGCGTTATCAAAGATTAATTTTTCTTTAAAAGCAGGGGAGGTACTTGGGATTATCGGTGGTACGGGCTCAGGTAAATCAACATTTTTAAAATTACTGATGCAGTTTTATGAACCGACGGAGGGTGACCTGCTGATTAATGGAATCCCAATTAATGAGATTAACACAGATGATGTCCGTCAGCGTTTGAGCTATGTCCCACAGCAGAACTTCTTTTTCTCAGAATCAGTTCGCGGTAATATGCAGTATAGTAATCCTGACATTACGGACGAAAAGATTATTGAGGATTTAACTGTAGCTAAGGCACGAGAATTTTTACCTAATGATAATCCACTAGATTCAAAGGTCGTTCGTGGTGGTGCTAACTTCTCTGGTGGACAAAGACAACGCTTAGCAATTTCGAGGGCTTTAGCACGTGATGCCAATGTGTATATCTTTGACGATTCATTTTCTGCTTTAGATTACCGAACGGATTATGAGATTAGACAAGCGCTTGAGGATCGATTAGAAGGTGTGATGACAATTATCGTCGCTCAGCGTGTTGCAACGATTCGTCATGCTGATAAAATTCTAGTCTTAGAAGATGGAGAAGTAAAAGGCTACGGAAGTCATGATGACTTATTAGCTCATAACCCTGTGTATCGTGAAATTGCTCTCTCACAGGGAGAAGAGGAGGTGAGCACAGATGAATCAAAAGCATAAACAAGGTACATTAAAGCGTCTGCTCAGCTATTTAAGTAACTACAAGCTCATTTTGATCATTTCACTTGTGTTCACTGTAATAGTCACGATCATTCAAGTATTTACACCCGTTATATTAGGAAGAATTCTTAACCATTTGCAAATTGCATTTCGCGATCAAATTCCTGTTGATCTTGAGCGAATTTTGAAGATTGTTTTATTATTAATTGGCATGTATCTCGTATTAGCAGTGGCAGATATCGTTAAGGAACGAACACTCGTCTACTTATCACAACGATTGATTAGAGATATGCGTACAGAAGTGTCTAAGAAAATTAAGAAAGTGCCACTCAAATATTTTGATAATCAGTCAACTGGAGATTTGATTAGTCGGATGACAAATGACATTGATAAGGTTGGTCATAACATTCAGGTAAGTGTCAGTCAGATATTTGGTAGTCTGATGCTAGTGTCTGGGATCTTAATTATGATGTTAAAGATTAGCTGGATCTTATCAGTTGCGTTCTTACTCACGGTACCTTTAAGTTTCTTAGCAACAAAATTTATTACAAGTCGTTCGCGTCACTTTTTCCAAGAAAAATCAAGTGGTTTAGGGCGAATGGTTGGTTTTGTTGAGGAAAACTTTACTGGAACAGATTTAATTAAGGCATTTAGTTATGAAGAGCAATCAGATGAGGATTTTAGAAAAATTAATGACCACCTTTATGAAGTTTCTTGGCGAGCAAGTTTTATGGCAGGTGTGCTGTTGCCGGTTATGACATTCATCGGTAACCTTGCCTATGTAACGATTGCCATTATCGGTGGTGTGCTTGTTATCTCAAGAAGTATTTTGATTGGGGATGTCCTTGCCTTCCTGCAATATTCACAAAATATTCGACGTCCAATTGAAATTATTGCTGAGATGGCGAACCAGCTGCAGGAAACTCTCGCTTCAGCAGAACGTGTCTTTAAATTCCTTGATGCGCCAGAAGAAACTGAAAATGATACGAATCAAATTCATGCACCGATTCAATCGATTATCTTTGATCAGGTTAATTTTGCTTATGAGAAAGATAAGCCTGTCATTAAAAATCTTAATTTAAGTGTTGGGAAGAATGAAACGGTCGCCATTGTAGGTCATACTGGTGCAGGGAAATCAACAATCATAAATTTACTCATGCGCTTTTATGATGTATCGTCTGGTCAAATTCTGATTAATGGAACTGATATTCGGACAGTTACAAGAGAGAATCTTCGTTCGTTTTTCGGCATGGTTTTACAGGATACGTGGCTAATTCAAGGTACAATCTATGATAATATACGCTACGGGAATCTTAATGCAACTAAAGAAGAAGTCATTGAAGCGGCTAAAAAAGCTTATGCGCATCACTTTATTTCATCGTTACCAGATGGCTATGGGACTGAAATTAATGAAGAGGGTAATAACTTGTCACAAGGTCAGCGTCAATTAATTACTATTGCGCGTGCCTTTGTCAGTGATCCAGATATATTAATTTTAGATGAAGCAACTTCTTCTGTTGATACGCGTACAGAGCGGATGATCCAAAGTGCAATGACGAATTTGATGAATGGTCGGACTAACTTTGTTATTGCCCACAGATTATCAACAATTGTTGATGCCGATGTGATTTTAGTGATGGATAAGGGACATATTGTTGAGCAAGGTAATCATAAACAATTACTAAAACAAAATGGAACTTACGCAGACTTATACCGTAGTCAGTTTATGGAGTAAAGCAGTCGGATACTATCCGATTGCTTTTTTTTGGTTCTACAATTTTTGTTTTGGAGCATATGAATTGACAATATACCATATGGGGTATAAAATATACCTATATACAATGAGATTATAATGTAATTTCTGTCGTTAAGCGTAACGACTAATTTTTCACAAAAAATTATACCCCTATGGGTAATTAAGAAGTTTGACAGTCATGTTACAAAATAAGAAAATCAAGGAGTGAAATTAGAATGAAAACGATAATGGCTAAAGATCTTCAAGAAAAAATGAACCGTGGTGAGCCTGTGCAGATTATTGATGTTAGAGAGGACTTTGAAGTGTCAACAGGGAAGATACCTGGTGCAAAGCATTTGGCGTTAAGTAGAATTGCGCACGAATTGGGTGAACTGAATAAAAATAGTCACTACTATATCGTCTGTCAATCAGGCGGTAGAAGTGCACGTGCTTGTGAATTTTTATCTCATCACGGTTATCATGTTACAAATGTAAATGGCGGCATGATGGCATGGCCGGGTAAAGTAGAATAGGAGGGCTAGCTATGACGAGAAAAGTACTAATTGTTGGTGGAGTTGCTGGGGGAGCATCTGTAGCTGCGCGGGTAAGAAGATTAGATGAGCGTGCAGAAATTATTATGTTTGAGAAAGGGCCTCATGTATCCTTTTCAAATTGCTCATTACCTTATCATTTGAGTGGGATAATAGAAGACAGTGAAAAGCTTGTGTTATCATCACCAGAGACTTTTAAAAAACGCTACAATATTGAAGCAAGAGTTAATCAAGAAGTCATTAAAATTAATCGAGATGCGAAAACTGTTACTGTTAAAGATTATCTGACAGATCAAACGTATGAAGAAAGTTATGACAAATTGGTTCTTTCACCTGGTGCTAAACCGATTCGACCAAATTTAACAGGCGTAAATCGTGATCATGTTTTTACAGTACGGAACGTTGTCGATATTGAGAGACTAAATGCATATATCAAATACAATGGTATCAAGGATATTGCGGTAGTGGGTGGGGGCTTTATTGGTGTTGAAGTTGCTGAAAATCTGAGACTTGCTGGCTACAATGTGACGTTAGTTGAGTTTGCTAATCAGGTGCTGGCACCATTTGATGCTGATATGGCGCAGATACTTCATAAGGAACTAATTGATCAAGGCGTTGAACTCGTATTAAATGATGGATTAGCAGAGATTTCAGAACAATGTATCATTACTAACTCGGGTAGGAAAATTGAAGCGCAAGCAGTCGTTTTAGCTATTGGTGTTCAACCAGAAACAGACCTAGCGAAGGATGCTGGCCTTGAGATTGGTGAGACGAATGCAATTAAAGTTGACTCTAACTATTTAACAAGTGATAAACATATTTATGCAGTAGGTGACGCAATTGAAGTCTATCATCGCTTGTTACAAAAACCAACTCGATTACCTTTAGCTGGTCCAGCCCAAAAGCAAGCTAGAGCGGCAGCTGATCATATGTATGGCATGCCGATTCGTAATAATGGTGTGATCGGTTCATCTTCAATTCATGTTTTTGAATTGAATGCTGCTTCTACAGGATTGAATGCTAAAACAGCTGAGCAAGCAGGCATTAAGTATGATTATGTTTATATTATGCCACAAGATAAAGTCGGCTTAATGCCAGATAGTCATACACTGCATTTTAAGTTAATCTATGAATATCCAACAGGCCGAATTTTAGGGGCACAAGCGATTGGGAAAGGAAATGTAGATAAACGAATTGACGTTGTGGCAACAATGATTACGATGAACGGTACGTTAGAAGACTTAAAAGATTTAGAATTAACATACTCACCTATGCTAGGTACAGCTAAAGACGTCGTAAATCATGCTGCATTAGTTGGCCTAAATTTATTACATGGTAGATACAAAGAAGTGAAGGTATCTGAGGTGAGAGAATTAGTCGAAAGTGATGCGTTTATCATTGATGCTCGAGAAGCGCATGAATTTAATGCAGGTCATTTAAAAAATGCAATTAATATTCCTTTAAGTGAATTTAGAGACAGATTAGATGAAATACCTAAAGATCGACCTGTTTATATTCATTGCCGTTCTGGTCAACGAAGCTATAATATGGTGATGGCATTAACTCACTTAGGCTATGACCATGTATATAATATTTCAGGATCTTATTTAGGCATCAGCCTTTACGAATACTATCATGATCTTATATCAGGAAGAGATAAAATAGTTACCAATTATAACTTTAATTAATTTAGTAAAAGAGGGTATACAACAATGTATAGCCTCTTTTTTTTTCGTGCGAAAATGCCTTACTGTAAGAACCTCAACAAAATAGTAAACAAAGCAGGTATTTACTGAATTAGCGGTGAACTTAATACAATACAAACGCTATCTATTCGGTTATTTAGTAGCTTTTTGCATACTACTAATACAAGCAAAATATTTGTTAAATAAATATACTATTTTGTATAAAATAACTGTATAATAGCTTTGTATTTTAACACGTTATTATAAGGAGATAGAAATGAAAAATGATTCTATTATTCAATTTCGTAATGTAACAAAACAGTTTGATGATGAAACGATAATTATAGATAATGTAAGTTTTGAACTTGAACGTGGTAAGTTTTATACGCTGCTTGGTCCGTCAGGTTGCGGAAAGACTACAATCCTACGTTTAATTGCGGGATTTATTGAGCCGACAGAAGGAGATATTTTATTCTACGGTAAGAAAATTAATCATCTTCCAGCGCATAAACGTCAGGTGAATACGGTGTTTCAAGATTACGCTTTATTCCCACATTTGAATGTATTTGAAAACGTAGCTTTCGGATTGCGAATTAAGAAATTAAAAGAGTCAGCCATTAAACAAAAAGTAAAAGAGGCACTGACTTTCGTGAACTTAGATGGCTATGAAAATCGGGAAATCAACGAGCTTTCTGGTGGTCAAAAACAACGTGTCGCAATTGCCCGTGCGATTGTGAATGAGCCAGAGGTAATCTTACTTGATGAGCCTTTATCGGCATTAGATTTGAAATTACGTACACAGATGCAATATGAATTACGAGAAATTCAACGTCGTCTTGGGATTACGTTTATTTTTGTTACGCATGATCAAGAAGAGGCGTTAGCAATGTCAGATGAGATTTTTGTCCTTAATAAGGGGAAAATTCAACAAAGTGGTACACCGATTGATATCTATGACGAGCCAATTAACCGGTTTGTAGCGGATTTCATTGGGGAATCGAATATTATTGAAGGAAAGATGATCGAAGACTTTGTCGTTGAGTTTGCTGGTAAGCGATTCGACTGTGTCGACGGCGGTATGAATAAAAATGAACCTGTTGAAATTGTTATTCGTCCAGAGGATTTAGAAGTTAAACCAGAAGGCCAAGGGAAATTGAATGTTATTGTTACCTCCAGACTATTTAGAGGCGTTCATTATGAAGCACAATGTCGCGACCTTGAAGGTAATGAGTGGCTCGTACATACAACTAAGAAAATTCAGGTTGGTGACAAGATCGGCTTAGACTTTGAAGCAGGTAATATTCACGTCATGCGTTTTAATGAACGCGAAGAAGACTTTGATCGTCGGATCGAGCAGTATACGGAGGATGAAGAAATTGAACAATAAATTCATTCGTAACTTGTATATGGTTCCTTATGCTGTATGGGTTCTTATATTTGTAGTAGCACCGATTTTATTATTACTCTACTATTCATTTTTTGATATTCATGGTGAGTTTTCTCTCATAAATTATCAGCGCTTTTTTACACCTGTCTATTTAAAGCTAACGATTAGCTCATTTTGGTATGCATTTATTATTACGGCAATTTCGTTGCTTGTGTCTTATCCAACTGCTTATTTCTTATCGAAGACAAAGCATAAGCAGCTATGGTTATTATTAATTATCGTACCATCATGGGTGAATCTATTGTTAAAGGCTTATGCTTTTATCGGGATATTTGGTGCGTATGGAGCAGCTAACTATATTCTTGAATGGATTGGTATTGGCTCAAGGCAACTATTGTTTACTGATTTTAGTTTTGTGTTTGTCGCGGTCTATAATTTCATTCCATTTATGATTTTACCGATATTTAATGCCATTAATGGCTTAAACCCAGCATTAATTGATGCTTCACACGATTTAGGTGCTTCAAGACGGACGACATTTAGACGTGTTATTTTCCCGCTGACACTTGAAGGGGTGAAAATTGGTTGTCAGGTTGTCTTTATTCCGGCACTATCATTATTTATGTTAACGCGATTGATTGCAGGAAACCGTGTTATTACACTTGGAACAGCAATTGAGCAGCATTTTCTTGTGACGCAAGACTGGGGGATGGGGTCTACGATTGCCGTATTCCTTATTTTAATTATGTTTATTATTATTCGGATTACTGGATTTAGAAAGCGAGGTGCATAAGATGCAAGCAAAAACTTCACCAGCAGCTAAGATATTTTTAACTATTGTGATCTTCGTTCTTTATGCACCAATTATTTATCTCGTGATTTACTCCTTTAATAGTGGCGGTTCGATGAGTAGCTTTGAAGGCTTTACACTGGATTGGTACAAAGAATTACTCGGTGATACGCGATTATTAATTATTGTTTTGAACACGCTTGTTATTGCATTGTTATCAGCACTATTTGCTACAATTATTGGCACATTTGGTGCGATTTGGATTTACCATCTAAAAAGAAGTAAAAGTACAATTATCGGCTTGAATAATGTGCTTATGGTAAGCCCTGACGTTATTATTGGTGCATCGTTTTTGATATTATTTACGATCGCTGGTATTAGGTTAGGTTTCTACTCGGTATTGCTATCACACATTGCCTTTTGTATTCCAATTGTCGTATTAATGGTTCTTCCGAAGCTGATTGAGATGAACCCGACGTTAATTGATGCGGCAAGAGATTTAGGAGCGACGAGAATAGGTGTATTTACAAAAGTTATTATTCCTTACATTACACCAGGGATTTTTGCTGGTTTCTTTATGGCATTAACGTACTCACTAGATGACTTTGCAGTTACATTTTTCGTAACGGGTAACGGTTTTTCTACGCTATCAGTTGAAATTTACTCAATGGCGCGACAAGGCATTTCATTACACATTAACGCCTTATCAACAATATTATTCTTCTTTACCCTCATTCTTGTGGGAATCTATTATCTCATTTCCCAACGTGGCGGTATTAAATTGGGAGGGTTAAGACGATGAAAAAAATTATGACTGCTTTTGTTGGGATTGTGCTAGTTTCAAGTCTTTTGCTTCTAGTTATTAACCGTCTAAATGCAGCGAAGGGCTATTCCGGTGCTGACACGTTGACTGTCTTCAACTGGGGCGATTACATTGATATGGATTTGGTCAGTCAATTTGAAGAGGAAACGGGTATAACGGTTATATATGAGACGTTTGATTCTAATGAAGCGATGCTAACTAAAATTCAGCAAGGTGGTACGACATATGATATTGCTGTCCCTTCAGAATATATGATTGAGAAAATGATGGAGGAAGATCTGTTAATTCCTTTAGATCATGAAAAGCTACCAAATTTAATTCATATTGATGAACGTTTTATGGATTTACCCTTTGATGAAGGTAATAAATACTCTGTCCCGTATTTCTGGGGAACAGTCGGTATTTTATTTAACCCTGAACTACTACCAGACAAAAGCTTTACAAGTTGGAATGATTTGTGGGATCCAGATTTAGAAAACGGGATTTTACTTATTGATGGAGCTCGTGAAGTGATTGGAATGGGGCTAAATTCATTAGGCTATTCACTTAACGATACGAATCGCGATCATTTAGACGAGGCATTGGAAAAACTCAACACATTAACGCCAAATGTTAAAGCGATTGTAGGTGACGAGAACAAGCTGCTTATGGCTAACAATGAAGCGGCTGTTTCAATTGCTTGGTCTGGTGATGCAAGAGATATTATGTGGGAAAATGAGGCGTTAACATACGTCGTCCCAGAAGAAGGATCGAACTTGTGGTTTGATAATATGGTTATACCTAAAACGGCCGATAATATCGAGGGCGCCCACCAATTTATCAACTTTATGCTTGATCCTGAAATTGCAGCATTAAATACAGAGTATGTCAGCTACTCAACACCGAATCAATCAGCTATAGAATTATTACCAGAAGAGATGGTAGGGGACGAACGCTTTTATCCGCCAGCTGAGTTAACAGAACGACTAGAGGTATATGAGAACCTTGGAAGAGAAATGCTTAGCCTATACAATGAATTATTTTTACAATTTAAAATGCATAAAAATTGATTACAATATGGCTTAGAGAAGAGAACATCTAAGCCATATTTTTATTTTTTCAGAAAGCGTATTTGTACGAGAATAGATCTGAGAGAATGAGGGTAAATCATGAATGAGAAAAACTTTCGAGAATTTGAGTTGAGTAATGAGATTATTGATTCGTTGTCTAAGTTAGCGTATGACCATCCAACAGAAGTACAGAGTCAAGTGATTCCACTAATGTTAGCAAAGCGTGATTTAGTGGTTAAGTCACAAACAGGCAGTGGTAAGACAGCGTCATATGCCATTCCTATTTGTGAATCAATTGATTGGTTAGAGAATAAGCCACAAGCGTTAATTTTAACACCGACTAGAGAGCTTGCTGCTCAAGTAAAAGATGACTTTATTAACATTGGTAGGTACAAACGAATTAAAGCGACAGCTATTTACGGCAAGCAACCATTTGCAAAACAAAAATTAGAATTAAATCAGAAGATGCATGTCGTTGTAGGGACGCCGGGACGAATTTTAGACCATATTGGTAAAGGCACTTTACCCCTTGAGAAAATTAACTATCTCGTAATCGATGAAGCTGATGAAATGCTTAATATGGGGTTTATTGACCAAGTAACGGATATTTAAGAAGGATAAATATCTTTCCTACGCTGCAAGAGAAATGATATCGTTTATACATTCAAGAGAAGATGAAAGTTAGTCGTTAAATAGATTTGTGTGACGGAGTGAGAGCCTAAGTCAAAATTACTTGATTTAGGCTCTGTGTTATTGTCAGCATGCCAGATTAGCAAACTGAGATTAGGCGAGAACCGGTATCATGATGAACTTTTGCAACTAACGATGGGTGAATTTTTCATAAAAAAATTATCTAACATTAGGTTCGGTGAAATGCTTAAATGTTCCCCAATTCTCAAGTGTTTTAAGACTGTCATGTTGTGAGTTAAATTGAATGAGGATCGGTGCATGATCAAGATATGGATGTGCAGTAAATAACGCTCTGTCACCATATCTAATTGCAGTTAAAGCAGTAGGGAGCTCTCGTTTGAAGATCTCATTTCTTTTACGAGCTGCATCAATTGGAAACTCACCTTGATCAATATAGATGTTGATAAAGAACCATAAACAATGCTCATCTAATCTCCACTCCCCTAAAACTTCATCACGTGTAGGGTTAATTTTTTCCCATGCAAAATTGGTCCCAATATCCAAAAATAATTCACCAGTAACATCAGAGTGTGTTAGCGTGTAACGCCTTGGTATTACAGGTTGGGTTAAGGTTGTTTCATTAATAAAGTTAACAGAAAGTTTTTCAGGATTAAATGTACTCAAATTATCAACTCCCATCATATAGTTATCAATATGCGAATAACCAGATTCGGTTCGTGAGCGTAATATTTTTTTATTTGGCTTTAGGAGCTTATAAGGTATCGATTTAATAGAAGGATAATAGAGGAAGTTGTATACTATTACCAAGGAGTGATAAAAGTGAACATTCATCCAATCAATGCATTCAAAGATAATTATATTTGGGTAGTCGAGCAAGATTCACAGGTTGTCGTCGTTGATCCTGGTGAGGCAAAGGGTGTTTTAGATTATCTATATAATGAACAGAAAAGCTTAAGCGCCATTTTGCTAACGCATAATCATGATGATCATACTGGCGGGGTCGAGCAAATTTTAGCTGAATATCCTAATACCCCAGTACATGGACCTGCGGAAACTCAACCTCTAAGTCAGTATGTATTAAAGGAAGGCGATTCGTTTAAATTATTTGGGCGAACAGTGACTGTATTGGACACACCAGGCCATACAGAAGGTCATATTAGTTACTTAATCGATGAAGCTCTATTTTGTGGTGATTCACTATTTTCAGCTGGAACTGGTCGTGTTTTTACCGGCGATTATCAAGCACAATTTTTGTCGCTGCAGAAATTCAAACAGCTTGATAACATTGTGCGTGTATACCCAGCTCATGAATATACAGAAACGAATCTACGCTTTGCTCAATCTATCGAACCAGCTAATCAGCACGTATTAGTCGCGTTAGATGAGGTGAGAGCGTTAAGAAAAACTGGTAAACCCACATTACCATCGACAATAGGAAGAGAAAAGAAAATAAATCTACTCCTCCAAGCAGAAACTCTTGAACAATTTATCAAATTACGCCAAGCACGTGATGATTTTTAAAAAACATTGCAAGGTTAGTGCTAATCTATAACGTTTGGTAGGGAAAATGAGTTAAAAGTTGATGATAACTCGCAAATCTTTAAAGTTTGAGTTGAAAAGTGGTTAAAAAGTAGATGGTAAGTCGCAAATCTTTAACGTTTGAGTTGAAAAGTGGGTTAAAAAGTAGATGATAAGGCACTAATCTTTAACGTTTGAGTTGAAAAGTGGGTTAAAAGTAGATGGTAAGTCGCAAATCTTTAAAGTTTGAGTTGAAAAGTGGTTAAAAAGTAAATGATAAGGCACTAATCTTTAACGTTTGAGTTGAAAAGTGGTTAAAATGCAGATGATAATGCACTAAACTATAACTTTTGCTCCAAATAGTAGCGCAAAAGTAGATGATAAGCGCATAATCTTTAACGTTTTGATTAAAAAGTCGTTCAACCGTAGACGATAAAGCCCTAATCCTTAATGTTTGGTCTAAAAAGTCGTTCAACTGTTGACGATAAAGCCCCAATCTTCAACGTTTTGGCGGAAAATTAGTCTAAACGTATAAGATTTCCGCTATACCATTGATAATCTGTTTAACAAGCGAAAAAACTCACACCAAAATCCTTATAGGCAGACACACAATTACGCCCATTGCATAAATTGTCTATAGAGGAGCGTGGTGCAAATGTCTTTTGTATTTCCAGTTCAGATTCAAACGCTAAATATAAGTGATGGTCCGAATAAAATCGTTTATTATCCTCAGGCAGTAAAAATGAAGGATCAAGCATTAGAAAATTTAATCAATCAAACAATTGTTAGCCAAACTCAAGAGCTAATTAATCTTCAAGTTGGCAATATGCCGACAACAGTAGTGGAGATGATCGGGTTATATGAACTGAAAAATAATCAGCGTGATGTTTTAAGCTTGTCGCAATCAAATTACACATACCATTACCATGCAGCTCATGGCATGACGTTTATTAAATCCCTAACTTTTGGCCTAAAGGAAAAACAACTATGCGAGCTAAAAGATTTATTTAAACCAGGAAGTGATTATGTAAAAGTACTTTCGGACCTAATCAAGATACAAATTGAGCAACGGGATATTCCGATATTAGGGGAATTCAAAGAGATAAAACCTGACCAAGATTTTTATATTGCTGACAAATCACTAGTCATATATTTTCAACTTTATGAAATCACGCCATATGTTTATGGTTTTCCGATGTTTCCTATCTCAGTGTATGATCTTGAATCTATTATCGATGAAAATGGTCCACTCGGGCGTATGCTTGCTAGTCAATAATTTTTTCATAACACACATCAGTTTTAGTAGATGTGTGTTATATTTTGTCGCAAAAAATCATATGTAGTTTGTCTTAGACAAAAAGTCATGTCAAGATGAAAATTTAGTAAATCTCCAACAATACTAAATATGGACACAAATTGTTCATTGACCCCCAATATGTTGCGTGATATAGTAAAAATACTACATAATATTTCATTTTGAAATGGAATCCAGTGAGAATCTGGAACGGTCCCGCCACTGTATGAGCATTAGCTTAAGTCAGGTCTTTTCTCAAGATGAACTTACAAAATTCTTGTTATTTCGAGGCAAAGTAACAAATTAGCTCCCTAGAATGAAGTATGCCTTTTAGGGTTTTTTTATGCGTTTAGAGACATGACATAATATATGCAGCAAAATCAAACGAACTATACGACCAAGACTGAAAGGGGTAATAAAACAATGATGGATACAAAAATGGTGAAGAGGCCAGCTATTAAACTAGCAATCGAAAAGAGGGATGGCCGATCACAAAAATACGATCCAGCAAAAATAAAGAACGCACTTATCCAAGCGGTTCAGAATACTAATTTATCTTATTCAAAACAAACAATTGAAGAGATTACATATGAAGTAGATGAAAATATTCAAGCAAGTGCACCCGCAGTAATCACAACATCTCTTATTGATGATTATGTTTTGAAGCGCTTACAAAGTTACGGTATGCTTGATTTAGCTGATAGCTATGTCCAACGACGTAAGGAAAAAGCAGAAATACGAAAAAATAGTCGCGATATTAACCGCAAAATTGATCAGCTATTAGAAAAGGATCCAACGGTGGTTAATGAGAACGCGAATAAAGATAGTAATGTTTTTAACACACAACGTGACTTAACCGCAGGAAGTGTTGGGAAAACGATCGGTTTAAGAATGCTTCCTCCACATGTAGCAAATGCGCATGAAAAAGGCGAAATTCATTATCACGACTTAGACTATACACCATATGCACCGATGACTAACTGCTGTTTAATCGATTTTAAAACAATGTTTGAACAAGGATTTGAGATTGGAAATGCAGAAGTTGAATCACCGAGATCGATTCAAACGGCCGCAGCACAAACAGCACAGATTATTGCCAATGTCGCATCAAGCCAGTACGGAGGATGTAGCTTTGACCGTGTAGATGAAGTTTTAGCACCGTATGCACAATTAAACTATGAGAAAAACCTCAAAACAGCTCAAGACTGGATTGAAGGAGAAGAGCGTCAAAAGGCATTTGCTTTAGAAAAAACTAAAAAAGATATTTATGATGCAATGCAAAGCTTAGAGTATGAAATTAATACACTCTATACATCACAAGGACAAACGCCATTTACAACTTTAGGTTTTGGTTTAGGGACAAGCTGGATTGAGCGTGAAATCCAAAAATCAATTTTACAAATTAGAATTAACGGTTTAGGTAAGGAAAAACGAACAGCTATATTTCCAAAGCTTGTTTTCACATTGAAACGGGGCGTAAACCTTGAACCGCAAGATCCAAACTATGATATCAAGCAATTAGCTCTTGAATGCTCAACTAAACGAATGTATCCTGACGTTTTAAGCTATGACAAAATTGTTGAATTAACAGGTAGTTTTAAAGTACCAATGGGCTGTCGCTCATTCTTACAATCTTGGAAAGATAAAGATGGCAATGAAGTAACATCAGGCCGAATGAATTTAGGTGTAGTGACGTTAAATTTACCACGGATTGCAATTGAAGCAGGTGGAGATTTTAATAAATTCTATGAATTACTAGACGAGCGTCTTGCTGTTATGAAAGATGCATTGGTCTTTAAAGCAAATCGAACAATGGAAGCAAAACCAGTTAATGCTCCCATCTTATATTTACATGGTGCATTTGGGGAAAAACTAAAAACAACTGACCCAGTGTCGAAATTGTTCTTGAACAAACGTGCAACTGTTTCATTAGGCTATATTGGTCTATATGAAGTAGCAGCTGCATTTTACGGAAAAGCATGGGAGGATAACCCAGAGGCAAAAGACTTCACATTGGATGTTATCAAACGATTAAAATCAAAAGCAGATGAGTGGGGTAATGAAACAGATATACACTTTAGTGTCTACTCAACGCCAAGTGAAAGTCTAACAGATCGTTTCTGTAGACTAGATTTTGAGAAATTTGGTCCGATCGAAGAGATTACTGATAAGGGCTATTATACTAATAGCTTCCACTATGATGTAAGGAAATCACCAACACCATTTGAAAAGCTAGACTTTGAGATGGAATATGCACCATATACAAGTGGTGGCTTTATTCACTACTGTGAATATCCTAAAATGCAAACAAATCCAAAGGCACTAGAAGCCGTATGGGATTATGCATATGATCGAGTCGGGTATTTAGGTACAAATACACCAATTGACCACTGCTATGAATGTAATTATGATGGTGAATTTAACCCGACTGAAAGAGGCTTTGAGTGTCCAAGCTGTGGCAACACTGATCCTGAAACATGTGATGTTGTAAAACGTACGTGTGGTTATCTTGGTAATCCGCAAAAACGTCCAATGGTTAAAGGCCGTCATGAAGAAATTGCCTCACGTAAAAAGCATATGAAAGGATTTGATTGTAATTAAGTCAATTCCGATTACATGGACAGCAGAACGCTTTAGCCTCGGTCATATTGCGGACTATAAACCTTACAACTTTGTTGATGGTGAAGGGGTAAGATGTAGTCTCTATGTTAGTGGATGTCCATTTGCTTGTCGAGGTTGCTACAACAAAGCGGCTCAAGATTTTTCATATGGATACCCATATACAAAAGAATTAGAAGATCAAATCATTGAAGACTTGAACGCTGAATATTGCCAAGGACTTAGTCTATTAGGTGGCGAACCCTTCTTAAATACCCAAGTAACCTTATCATTGTGTAAAAGAGTGAGAGCTGAATTCGGTGATACAAAGGATATTTGGGCATGGAGTGGCTATACTTATCAGGAACTTTTCAAAAGCAGTCCAGATAAAATTGAGTTACTAAAGTTAATTGACGTATTAGTAGATGGTAGATTCATCGAAGCCAAAAAAGACTTAAACTTAGCATTTAGAGGTAGTTCAAATCAAAAAATTATCGATGTGAAAAAGTCAATCCAGGCTGATCAACTGATGCTCTGGAATAATGGGAACTATATTTAAAAGCTATAAAAAATACATGTTATGCGACCAAAAACGCACCTGTCTTAGATTCTTTCGAGACAGGTGCGTTTTATATTATTTGATTTGTCAATTTAAGCTAGACAAATGTGATTCATCGATGTAACTCATAAACACTTCCAAAGGCGTTCGATAATTTAGTGATTTTCTAGGTATTTGATTTCTCTTGTCTGCTGCAGACACAGATGTTTGATCAGCTTTGTAAAATTCATTTCCTTTAATAAGCTATCGCTAGTTCTGAAAATTTGCTGTTATGCCAAAAGTGGCTGCCATGCCAGTCTCTCCATGTAATGTGGTGCACTTGATCTTGGATGTGTGATTGGGGAGCCTGGTATATTGCTAAATCTACTATTTCTAGTAGGGCAAGTGAGTTAATGTATCAGTTTAAACCTATTAAGTTGCAACAATGTTCAATAAAAAATGAGTACGTTAAAGTGATTAAGAAGTATTTAGCCTCACAAGGTTAATAGATGAATGTCTTTTTTTATTTGTCTACTAAACGAGTTAAATAATTTTATAAAAATAAACGCCTGGCCAATTTACAGCCAGAGCGTTTATTATTTTGTAAAAAATTAAATTTCCATAATTCCGCCTCGTGAAGCATTCGTAACAAGCTTCGAGTATCTCGCTAACCAACCAGTTTTAATCTTCGGTTCAAATGGTTTAAGATTTTTTGCACGCTCAGCTAACTCCTCGTCTGATACGTTAAGATTAATTGTTCGGCTTGGTAAATCAATTTCAATCACATCACCATTTTCAACTAAAGCAATCGGTCCGCCTTCTGCCGCTTCTGGTGAAATATGTCCAATTGAAATACCACGTGAAGCACCGCTAAAGCGACCGTCAGTTATCAGTGCAACTTCAGTTCCTAGTCCGCGACCCATAATTGCAGAGGTTGGTGCAAGCATCTCTGGCATTCCAGGTCCACCTTTAGGCCCTTCATAACGAATCACGACAACGTGACCTGCTTTAACCGTGCCATTATCAATTGCTTCTTGAGCTTCATTTTGCGAATCAAACACAATTGCTTCACCAACGAATTTCTTAATCGAAGGATCAACAGCACCAACTTTAATAACAGAACCATCTGGCGCAATGTTACCATACAGCACAGATAGACCACCAACAGGACTATATGGATTATCTTTTGTTCGAATTACTTCAGGATTTGTAATCTCATGCCCCTTAACAAGTTCGCCCATTGTTTTACCTGTAATCGTAATCCGATCTGGATGAATGGCTCCAGGAATTTTTGTTAACTCATTAATGATCGCTTCAACGCCACCAGCCTTATTGATATCATCCATTGAGATATCAGATGCGGGCATGATTTTTGCTAAATATGGTACTCTTTCAGCGACTTTATTAATATCAGCCATTTCATATTTAATCCCAGCTTCATGTGCAATTGCTAATGTATGAAGCACTGTATTTGTCGATCCGCCCATCGCCATATCAAGCGCAAATGCATCATCGATTGCTTCTTTTGTGATAATATCACGTGGTTTTACATCTTCTTTAATCATGCGGATTAAATGCTTCGCTGCTTCACGAACTAATTCTTTACGCTTATCGCTTGTTGCCACTATTGTTCCGTTACCTGGTAGCGCCATACCGAGCATTTCCATTAAGCAGTTCATTGAATTGGCTGTAAACATACCTGAACAGGATCCACACGTTGGACAAGCATTCATTTCAATATCAAGTAATTCTTCAGCGGACATTTGGCCGGATTTATGCGCACCAACACCTTCGAATACTGATGTTAAGGAAAGTTGTTGTCCAGTCGAGCTGACCCCAGCCTCCATTGGCCCACCAGATACAAAAACAGAAGGCACATTTGTCCTAGCAGCCGCCATTAACATACCAGGGGTAATTTTGTCACAGTTTGGAATATAAAATACACCATCAAACCAGTGTGCATTAATAACAGTTTCAGCAGAGTCAGCAATGAGCTCACGACTTGGTAATGAATAACGCATACCGATATGTCCCATTGCAATTCCATCATCAACACCAATCGTGTTAAATTCAAATGGAATTCCACCAGCTTCAATAATCGCTTCCTTAACAACATCAGCAAACTCACGCAAATGAACATGCCCAGGAATTATATCGATATAAGAGTTACAAACGCCGATAAAAGGTTTATCCAAATCTTTCGTTTTTACTTTCCCAGTTGCATACAACAGACTACGGTGGGGTGCACGGTCAACCCCAACTTTAATCATATCGCTCCTCATATTGAACACACACCTTCTCATTTAGTTATTAATATTATTTTAAAGGCAAAGATGTCTGCCGTCAATGGAATTGTTAGACAACTCTGAATATTAATTAATTTCCAAATCATTAATTGCACGTAAAATATGAATTTTCATTGCACTACGGGCACCTTCGGGGTTTCTTGCTTTCATGAATTCCATAATCATTCTGTGGTCATTAATCGTATCTTGAGATGCCCGATCATTTGCCTGTGACAAAACAACACCAGCATCAATCGCTTGATAAATGACAGGCATTAGCTTGTCGATAAATGCATTGTGTGTAGCTTTTGAAATTGACTTATGAAACTTTTGTTCAACCTCAGTTCGATCTTCACCACGAATAATTTTTTCTTCAATTTGCTTACCAAAATCTAAAATTCGCTCTAACTCAGTATCTGTTGCTCTGATCGTCGCATAATAAGCAGCTTCTGGTTCGAAAATTAATCGCATTTCATATAAATCTCTTGCCCCAATTCGCGCTTCTGAAATTTGATTTAATGATTGTAACGTCTTACTAACATCAAAATCTTCTCTAACAAAAGTTCCTCGACCACGCTTAATTTCTAAGACACCGTTTGTAACTAAGATTCTAATCGCTTCTCTTAGTGTCGTTCGACTAATGTTTAACTTTTCTGATAATTCATTTTCGTTTGGTAGTTTATCACCTGGACCAAACCTTTTTTCAATGGCGATCAACGTCATAATATCATCTGCGATTTGGTCAGATAGTCTCTTTTGCATGATACATTCACCACACTGTTTTTGTTTTAGTATAGCATAAGGCTGTGCAGAGGTAGATCTACGACTAAAGATTTGATTGTGGGAATTTATGAAAAAATTATTTATGAAGCTACTATCCTTTCATTACAAGACTTGGTTCTTTCAATGTAATTTCTTCTCATAAGTACCTGCGAGACTAACTATAACCACTACTACAATCATATTCATCCTAAAGGGGAAATTAGAAGCGAAAAATTAGCAAAAAGATTATAATTGATAGACAATAATATATATTTATAAAGTAGATAGGAGGAGCTTTACAATGAACGAAAAGTACAAATCCTTATTCGAACCTTTTACATTTAAATCAGGTGTCACAATTGATAATCGAATTGTGATGGCACCGATGACCACTAACTCATCATTTGAAAATGGTATGGTGACGACAGATGAATGCATGTATTACAACCGTCGTGCAAAGGGTCTTGGTGCAGTAATTACGGCATGTGCACAAGTCCGTGAAGATGGGAAATTCGCAGGATCATTAAGTGCGGCATCTGATATGCACATTAAAAGCTTGGCAAAGCTAGCAAAATCTATTAAAAGCACAGGTACAAAAGCGATATTACAAATTTTCCATGTTGGACGAAACGGATCAGTAAGTACATTAAGGGGACTTCAACCAGTAAGTGCAAGTGCAGTAGCTTCAGAGCGTGAAGGTGCTGAAACTCCGAGAGCATTGGCAGACGATGAAGTACGTGACATTATTACAGCCTTTGGTGAAGCTACGAGAAGAGCTATTGAAGCGGGTTTTGATGGAGTTGAGATTCATGGCGCGAACACATACTTAATCCAACAATTTTTCTCACCACATTCAAACAGAAGAGACGATCACTGGGGTGGAACATTAGAAAAACGAATGAACTTCCCACTTGCGGTTATTGATTCTGTAAAATCAGCTATTGCAAAACATACAGACAAACCATTTATTTTAGGCTACCGGATTTCACCTGAAGAAATTGAAGAGCCAGGAATTACATTAGATGATACATTAGCTTTACTATCAAAACTTAAAGATCAAGGACTTGATTATATCCATATTTCAACAGGTCACTATATGCAAAGCTCAATACGTGATCAAGACAACAAGACACCTGTCCTGAAAACAATTGTTGAAGCAATCGGTGCAGAGATTCCGATTATTGGCGTTGGTCAAATTATTACACCAGATCACGCAGTTGAAGCTATGGAAAAATTAAACCTACCACTGATAGCTATAGGAAGACAGTTAATTGCAGAACCGGACTGGATTGAAAAAGTGAAAGCTGGAAAAGAAGACAGTATTCGAACAGAGATTAGACCAGAAGATCAAGAAGAATTAGCCCTCCCAGATGCGATGTGGGAATACGTTAATGCAAGCCCAGGATGGTTGCCAATAGTTGAATAAGATAGTGGAAAAGATGACCTTTGAAAATTAGGGTCATCTTTTTTACAGTGATTATGAATAGAAACAAAACAGTTGATTAAAGTATAAGAGAATATATAAAATCTTCCTAAATTAGTATTGTGAAAAATCATTCTCATAATAATTAGCGTTGTACCAACTTTTAACTACACAAATCACTTCGCTAAAAGTTTGACATGTAAACATTTTCACCTCTATACTTGTGAATGCTGTGTTTTTACACAAGTATGATAAAACGGAGTGACAAGATTGGAAAAGAAAGTGACAAGCATCAAGGAAATTACAGCAAATCCAGCTCCACTAGGTCTAATGGGCTTTGGGATGACAACAGTTCTGCTAAATATTCATAATGCAGGATTTTTTGAGTTAGATGCAATGATTTTAGCGATGGGTATATTCTATGGTGGTCTAGCACAAGTAATTGCGGGCATCATCGAATTTAAGAAAGATAATACATTCGGCGCAACAGCATTTACATCCTATGGATTTTTCTGGTTAGCATTAGTAGGGTTAAACGTACTACCTTTAATGGGATACGGTGAAGCGGCTGGTTCATTATCAATGGCTTCATTCCTATTTATGTGGGGAATTTTTACGCTATACATGTTTATAGGAACATTAAGAATTAGTAAAGCTCTTCAAGTTGTTTTTGGAACTTTAACGATTCTATTCTTCTTATTAGCGATTGGCAATTTTACAGGTTCTAGCCTGGTGTTAACGATTGCTGGTTATGAAGGTATTATTTGTGGATTTACTGCGATTTATGCGGCAATGGCACAAGTGTTAAACGAATTATATGGTAAAGAAATTTTACCAATTGGTACTTACCAAGCATAAATGATGGCTTTTACTAAAATTAGTTAAGCAGTCTGATGCATAGAATTTGTTGTAAAGAAGAAGCGTGGCAAAGATGCTCGCTTCTTTTTTTTGCTACAAATATTAGCCAAATGACTTTAGTTTTAATTAATAATCATTACCTTCTATAATGTTTAGCCCATGTCTTGATTTCCTCAAAAGGTATTGGCTGACTGAAGTAGCTACCCTGCATAATATAGCAACCAAGTTCTAATAGTTGATTGACGTCCTTCGCAACTTCAACCCCGTCTGCAATGACCTCTAGCCCAAGTGACTCTGCAAGAATTACGATAGCCCGAATAATTGCCTGTTTACTTGGCTTATCAATATTAATTGAAAATTGGCGATCAAGCTTAACGGTATTAATCGGTAGAATATCTAATAGGCCAATTGACGAATAACCAGTTCCGAATTCATCCATCGATACTTTTATGCCCAGTGTACCAACTTTTTTAAGTTGTTGAATTATATGGTCAACGTCAAGTAACATCATTGATTCTGTAAATTCAATCTCTAAATCATGTGGATTTATACCTGATTTCTTTAAACTTTTATCAATAATGTCGTATAATTTGTCGGTTAGAAATAATTTTGCCGACAAGTTAACTGATACAGGGTGCTTGATTCCTAGAGTTTCTAGAGTATAGAAATGTTTACAAACTTGTTCTAAGAGCCATTTTGAATAAGTGATTAACATTCCGGTCTTCTCTATTAGTGGCATGAATTCGTCAGGGTAAATGGTACCAAATTCAGGATGTCCCCAACGTACTAATGCTTCAAAACCAAATAATTGATTAGTTTTCAAATTCCATTTAGTTTGATACTCGAGGAAAAATTGTTCTGATTTAAGTGCACTGCTTAAATCTTTTTCTAGTTTTAATTTTCGTTCTACTTCAACTTTCATGTCTGTTGTGAAAATTGAATATTGATTTTTCCCATTTTTCTTTGCAACATACATGGCTGTGTCGGCTGCTCGTAATAAGTTCTTATAACTATTTTTTTCTACAAATCCGTTGGCAATACCGATGCTGCATGTGATGTTTAATTCATTACCATTAACATAAAAAGGTTCCTTAAGTTCATCTAACAGAGACTGGGCTGCCTTTTCTGCTAATGATAAGTCAGGGTGATTTAAAATAAAAACAAATTCGTCCCCACCTATTCTGAAACCTTGTGAAAAATCATTCTGGAATTTTTTCAAAGTCAAACCGATGTGCTTTAATAAAAAATCACCAATGTCATGACCAAATGTATCGTTTATTGCTTTAAAATGATCTAGATCAATGAATAGAAGACTGATTTTATTATTAGGATCAATTTTTCTAAAAAAGCGTGTCAGTTCATTTCGATTAGCTAAGCCAGTAACATGATCTTTATAAGCGATTTTTTCTAACATAAAGCGGTCAAAATAGATTGAAGTCCAA
Source organism: Amphibacillus xylanus NBRC 15112 (assembly GCF_000307165.1). Classification (NCBI taxonomy): domain Bacteria; kingdom Bacillati; phylum Bacillota; class Bacilli; order Caryophanales; family Bacillaceae; genus Amphibacillus; species Amphibacillus xylanus. Next base: position 2,451,369 of record NC_018704.1, on the reverse strand, counting down.
ACAATTAAAATAGTTATCGAGATGGCAATAATTACTCCGATAAGAAGAAATAAGTCGATTTCATATGTTTTGTGTGCAGGAGTTGAAAATAGCTCCATCGTTGTTGCCGCCATGCCAATATAGTGCATACCGGATACTGCTAGTCCCATAACTAAGGCTGCTAACCATTTTAATAAGCTTGCCCTTGGTTGGCTTTTAAATCGATCAAATAATATTAGTGCGATATATGACGCTAGTAGGGCAATGATAATGGATGTAATCACTAATGAATTGTTAAAAGTCATGACACCGTCCATAATAATTGCCTTCATACCAATGTAGTGCATGCTGATGATGCCACTACCCATGAAAAAGCCACCAACACCAATTTGGTACATGGTCATCTTCTTAAACAAGGTTAAATAAAAAGCTATGAATGAAGAGCCAATGCTAACGACCATGGAAATAATCGTTAAATTCAAGTCATACGTAACGCTAGCATGAGAATAATGAGCAATCATGCCAACAAAGTGCATTGACCAAATGCCTGTACCCATCACGACTGATCCGGAAATCAACCAGAAAATTTTCAGCTTACTTGTTGCGACAGTAATTTTCGCTGTAATAGTAAGTGCTGAATATGATGAAATAATTGCGATTATGAGCGATAGGACAACTAAATATACATTATGCTGTTGAAACATAGGATCCCATCCTTTTATATTCAAGAATACTCTTTACTGATTGTTTGATCTATTACCTTAAATTATGCTAAATAAAAGCAAAAGATATTATTTGATGAAAATTTGAACATATTGTCTTTATATTATCATTTAAAATTGACAAACGCAGGTAGTAATAGCGAGGTAGTCTTTCATCTTAGAGATAAGAATGGATTTTATATTGAAAGTATTAAGAATGGACACATTTCCGGTAGAACTACTTCATCACCTATAACTGGTTTAGCGTTAGAAATGATAAAAAATGAAGCATATACGGATACAAACTATCTAGTAAACTATCGTGGTGTTAGTAAAAAAGGAGACTTTTTAAAGTCTTCAACATACTTTATTAAGAATAGTGATGGCTATTTAGAAGGTCTAATCTGTATCAATACAAATGTAAGTGATTACATCGCTGTTAAGCATCTTTTAGAAGAGTTAAGTTCATTTAGACCAATAGATGAAGAGCCAATCGCTATCGAGCAAGCAAAAGAATATAGCTTAAAGCTAAATGACAATGTCATGGATGAGCACCAAAATAAAACTGATGATAAAATTGAATATTTCTCTCACTCGATAGAGGAGATTATTTACAATATTATACCGGAAGAGAAATTAAGAGATAAAAGTCTAACCCCATCTGATCGAAAGGAAATTGTAAGTACGTTAAATGATAGTGGGATATTTTCGATGAAGGGATCAGTACCAATCGTTGCTGAAATTATGCAAGTATCGATTCCAACGGTTTACAGATACATTAAAGAAGTTAAAAATAATTAATCCTGTAGAAAAAACGTCGTGGTGACTAATTGGTCGTTGCTTATCCGATTATCATTTCAAGATGGTACAGTTAAGTTTATAAATCAATTAGACTAAAACTATGCAGTTTATGGATTGAGTATTAACTATTATTTTGGTAGATAGCTTGCATAAATGCACCAATTGTTTGCAACCAACTACCGATTAAATTTGTTAGTTGTCCTTGTTCATTTGGGCCTAATTTTACTGCTAAGGCCTGTAAAGCATTACCGGTTGCCTGAAGAATGTTAGCGTACAGATTTAAAATATCATTTAAAGATTTACTTTCTATTTGTAGATAATCGGGTATCGATACAATACTGCCAAGTGATTGGAGTAAATCACCTTTTATATTTAAGTTTTTTTGAGTTCCTTTTGAGTGCACAAATATAGATAGGACCACAATTGAATTTCCAATTGCCTGAATTTTATTACCGACAGTTGATAATGAAATGTCACTTGCGCTTTCAGCAATAAGAGCATTTCCTGTAGCTTGCATTGTATTGCCGATTAGCGATAAATATGTTTGGACGCTCTTGCTAATTTTTAAAGATGGGGTATTACCTAAAGCTGGGAGGAGCGTTCCAATAGCTTGTATCCATGAGCCTAGTAATGCTTTCAATTCACTATCCATTTTAATCCTACCCTTATAAGTGTATTTTCAATATTATATTCAGACTATGTGATTGTTGAGTAGGTTTCTCTGATTGGTTAATGTATTCATGACTAAACCAAAAATAAGAAAAAAGGAATCGAATTTTTAGATTATTTGTGTTTACTTAGTTAATGTACTAGAATTGTTAGAAAATACTGACTAATAAAGATGAGGTGGAGTTAAAATGACTAGTGATCGCTATCAAAAAGGAATTAAGAAGATTCAACAGTTAACACAATCACCTGATGATAATCCAACAGGTTTTATGGATATTGGTGAGGGTTTTAGTGATATTGCACCTGATTTAGAAAAGTATGTTGTTGAGTTTGCTTTTGGCGATATTTATTCAAGACCTGGACTAGATGATAAACTGAAGGTGTTGACGACAATTACGGCACTCGTTGCACAAGGGAAACCCCAAATTGAAATGCATATAAAAACAGGTTTAAGTGTTGGGTTAACGCCTGAAGAGATTGTCGGATGTATCATGCACTTAATCGTTTATGTTGGATTTCCAAGTGCATTGAATGCTTTAAAAGTAGCTCAAAAGGTATTTAGAGAACAAGGCATCACGGTAACATCTCCGGAAGACTAATTAGACATTTCATTAATTGAACATATAGACTGTAAGACTTCAAAATATAATGAGGTTTTCGGTCTATTTTTTATTTCTGTAAGTTTTATAGCAATTTAGTTAGCTATGATGCATTTTTACATTTTCTATTTGTTTTTTCCAAAATATCCACTAAATTTTCAATAATAGCAACAAATCCCTAAAATCGGTTAAAAATTTAGATATTAAGTGCTATGATAAGAGTAATTAATACTATTCAATTAAGGGCTGCAATGAGAGGGGTATATTAATGAAGCTAAATGTGGAACAAAGGAAAATTATTGAATTGGAACCTTCTGGTCATTCTCTTATTAAAGGGGTTGCTGGTTCAGGAAAAACCACTGTGGCAATTCGGCGGGTAACATTTTTGAAAAATCATTATTGCCCTGAAGATGATGATAATGTTCTACTTGTGACATTTAATAAAACACTCTTAAAATATATCAAATATCAGTATGAGAACCAAAGCAATTCTGAGGAAGGTTTATTGCAGAGCTTCTTTGAATCAAGTAGCGATGTTGAGATCACTAATATTGATCGGTTAATGTTTTCATATTTTAGAACTTATCTAAAAAAATATAAAGTGTCTTATCAATTGGCTAATACGGCAATGCAACGTAAGGTTTTACTAAAAGCGCTTTTACATTTAAGAGATAAGTTCAGTGATATTAGGATTTTCTCACCTAAATATAGTAGCTTTTTATTAGATGAGATTGAGTGGATTAAAGCCTGCGATATCCCAGATTTAAATGCTTATCAAGAGATTGATCGGATTGGAAGGGCAATTGAAGGTGAAAATACACCGCAAAAGTTAACGAAAAACTCAAGAACGAGAGAGGCTATTTATCAACTTATGGAGCTTTATGATCAGCTCTTGATGAAAGAAGGATATATTGATTTTAAAACGATGAACCTTTTAGCTTTGAAAGCAGCCGCCGAATTCCCTAGGAAGAAGTATACTCACATCATTATTGACGAGAGCCAGGATTTATCTAAAGTACAATTGAAATTTATCAATCTACTATATCAGCAGAAGAGCTACTCATCAATCATGTTCGTTGTAGATAATACTCAAAGTATATATTCGCAGTCTTGGTTAGGGAAGGGTAGACCGTATACAACGATAGGCTATGATATGAGTGGTCGTTCTCGCACTCTTTCAAAAAACTATCGGACTACTACTGAAATATCAAAAGCTGCTTATGGACTAATAGAACATGATGAAGCAATTCAAGGTAATATCGATTTTGTGAAACCGGCATTGATTGATCGTCATGGGCATGCGCCAATCTACCAGTACTTTGTAAATGAGCAAAAGCAGGCTGAATTTTTAATTGAAGAGATACACGCATTACAAAATGATTATCAATTGCGAGATATATGTATTGTAGCTAAAGAGCACCGCCTAATTGAGAGTATTGCAACGACATTAAACCAGACGAAGATTCCATGTGAGATTTTAACAGGTGATGATGCACAATTTGAAACGAACTCGGTTAAGCTTGTGACAATGCACTCAATTAAAGGGCTCGAGTTTAAAGTCATTTTCTTAGTTCATTTGGATAAGGATGTGATTCCAAATGATGTTTATGGAATACGTGATGAGACAGTTTATACTGAAGAACGTAAGTTAATGTATGTTGGTATGACTCGAGCAAATGATTTACTTTATATGACATCTGTTCGGGCCCCGTCTCCATTTATTAAAGAATTGGATTACGATTTGTTGCGGATGAAGAGAGATTCACGAATTCGACCATTTCATTCAATTCCAATTCAGGATTATTTATTCATTGATCAGCTTGTTGATTTGAATGCGAAAGAAGAAGTCATTAGACAATGGTTAATTAGTGAGTTAATTAAAACATTCGGTTATCCTGCTGAACTAATCCAACTTGAATATCCAGTTCAACTATTTTCAAAGCGGGGCTATGTAGATTTAGCTGTTTCTATTGAATTTAATGGGGAAAGAATTCCTTATATTTTTGCTGAGGTAAAAGCATTTGCTACAGGAATTGAGACAGGGGCAGTACAGCTGAAGTCATATATGCGTGCAAATGAACATGTGCGCTATGGTATTGTAACTGATGGTGTGGATCTGATCATTTTTGATCGTAATGAAGAGATTGTTTTAGATATTCCACCATGTCAACCCCAGTTTTTACCGAACGCAAAGCGGACAAGAATATATATGGATTTACGGCATAATCGAACATATGATTATGTGCAAGATACAGAGGATGAAATGAATATTGAGGTTGTTGATCCTTTTACCAAGATGGTTGTTAATGCTGAAGCGAATGTAAAAGTTCCATTACTGGGTGATGTTGCTGCAGGTTTACCTGTGACAGCAATTGAAAATTTTGAAGTAATGATTCCTCTGCTTGATCAATGGGTTATTCAAGAAAACCTCACCTTCGCATTGCGTGTGACGGGAGATAGTATGATAAACGCTGGAATTGATAAAGGCGATATTGTTATTGTGCATCGTCAAGAGGCAGTGGTAAATGGTGATATTGTGGTCGTTATCATCGGTGATGAAGCCACAATGAAACGGATTATGTTTATGGGTGATACACTGTTACTAATCTCAGAGAATACAAACTATGAGCCGATTCAAATGAATCCAAGTGATGTGGTTATTAATGGTAAGGTAATAGGCGTTCTGAAGAAATAAGTGAGTCTAAGTTCCATAATTGTTACCTATTTGACAAGATTGCCAAAAAGGAGACTGACAGATGATTAGTAATCAAGATATAAAACATTTACGTCGTTGTGTTGAATTAGCAAAACAGGCATTAGAGAAGGGAGACGAGCCTTTTGGTTCAGTCCTTGTTTCAGCAGAAGGTGATGTGTTATTCGAGGATCACAACCATGTTGCAAGTGGTGATCATACACAGCATCCTGAATTTGCGATCGCTAGGTGGGCGGCAGAAAATTTATCACCAGAAGACCGAAGTCGTGCAACAGTGTATACTTCTGGTGAACACTGTCCGATGTGTGCAGCCGCACATGGATGGGTAGGTTTAGGACGAATTGTATATGCTAGTTCTTCTGAGCAGTTAGTTCAGTGGTTAAATGAATTTGGTGTTAAGCCATCACGGGTACGTAATCTGCCGATTCAAGATGTGATTCGTGATACCCAAATTGATGGTCCCGTACCAGAACTTGCAGAAGAAGTGCGCGAACTTCATCGAAGGCTTCATCAAGGAAGTTAATAAAAAATCGGTGTCTTTCATTTTAATTGAGAGACACCGATTTATTTTAGTCTAAGCGGTAAATTAAGAACTTACCATAACGCCCGTGCTTCTTATAAGCTTTAATTTTATTGATTAATCTAAAGGGCGTATGATTTTTGAGAAAGTCTTTAAACTCTGGTAATGGATAATAGAAAACAATGTCTACAGTACGACTATGTTCTAGTACCGAATCTAAAATATTATAGACGACTTTTTTAAATATTTTTATTGAAAAAGGATGAAAGAAATAGAATACGTTGTCCTCTGGCTTAATCTGATAATGTTCAGCAAGGCCAAATTTAAATTGAATCGGGGCTTGTAAATGGGTATTTTTCATTTTATAGAGTTCTTTATTTCTTAATGCTTCATCAAATGTTAGGTCATTCATTTCGATACCAGTAACCGGTACATCAAAGTGATAATGGAGGAAAAAAGAGACTCTTCCTTTTCCGCAACCAAAATCAACAACGTGATCCTCAGGTCTTAACTTATAATGTTCAATTAATTGCTCCAATGCTATGTATGGTGTTGCTTCATAACGGTTATATGCTGTCTGCATCTGTTGTGATTCTCTAAGTCCATCTGTTTTGACTTGGAGCATTTGATCAAATTTCCTTTCTATCAATCTTACAAATTCACTCCATCTCTGTATAAATATTCTACCTATCTATTAATACATCGTTTGATAATGAAGTCAAGTCATCTTAGATCTTGAGTGGAATAGATAACAAACTCCATAAGTACATTGTATTCTTCTGTGAGATCATTAATAATACATGTTATGATAAGTTCAACACAATTAAGGAGATAGACAATGAACATACCAATTTTATATGAAGATAATCATTTATTGATTGTTGAGAAGCCAGTTAACATTCCAGTACAAGAAGATAACAGTAAGGATGCTGATTTATTAACAATCCTAAAACAAGATTTAAAAGTTCGCTATCAAAAGCCGGGTAACGTTTTTCTTGCATTGGTTCATCGTTTAGATCGTCCCGTTGGTGGCGCAATTGTCTTTGGTAAGACTTCTAAGGCAGCGTCAAGGCTGTCGGATATGATTCGAAGACACACGATTGATCGTGAATATTTAACAGTTGTTCATGGTAGGCCGAAGCAAAAGAAGGCCAAGCTTGAGCATTATCTGCTAAAAGATAACCGTAAGAATAAGGTATCGGTTGAATCGGCTAAGCACCCAAATGCAAAAAAAGCGATTTTAGAATATGAAGTGATTGATTCTAAAGAAGGATTAAGCTTACTTAGAGTGAAGCTACATACTGGGAGGTCTCACCAAATCCGTGTGCAACTTTCAACAATTGGTCATCCCATTTACGGTGATCAGAAGTATGGACAAAAGCTTAATCAACCTGGGCAACAAATTGCACTCTGGGCACACACACTTTCATTTGAGCACCCAGTCCGAAAAGAACCATTGAGTGTTAAATCAGCACCACCAGAAACATTTCCTTGGGATTTATGGCGTTTTATGTAGTAAAATAGAGAAAAACAGATCAGAAAAGGATGGTTAACAAATGGTAAAAGTTGATAAAAAATCTGTTGCTTTAACGTTTGATGATGGTCCAAATCAAACCTATTCTTTAGAGGTGCTTAAGCTGTTAGAAAAGTATCAAGCTAAGGCGACTTTCTTTTATATTGGTAATCAGATTGAGGCAAATTTAGACGTCGTTGAACAAGTAGTAGCTAAAGGACATGAAATTGGTAACCACACATGGAGTCATCCAGATTTAACTAAAATAAGTCCTGAAGAAGTTAAGCAGGAAATTGAATCTACGTCTGAAATAATTAAAAAGGCAGTAGGCAAAGTACCAGTTATTTTCCGTCCACCGTATGGTGAGATTAATGATCAGGTTGAATCAATGACTGAGTTATCTCCCGTGCTTTGGGAAGTAGATTCAGAGGATTGGCGGACACAAGATCCGGATGAGATTTATCAACTCGTAACAGATAATGTGGAAGATGGTTCGATTGTTTTACTACATGAGATTCATCAAGGAACAGTTGATGCACTTGATCGAATCTTGAAGTTTTTAGTTGAGGCAAACTATCAATTTGTTACTGTATCAGAACTAAATCGTTAAAGGAGCACTCAATCTATGACAACGGTATACTTTGTTAGGCACGCAAAACCTGATTTTTCAATCCACGATGACTTAACTCGGCCTCTTACAAAAGAAGGACTTCAGGATAGTAAACGAGTGACAGATTTCTTGATTGATAAACAAATTGATCACGTTTACTCTAGTCCATATCTGCGTGCGATTGACACAATTAAGGATTTTGCAAAAAGAGCGCAGCTACATATAAAGTTAGTAGAAGATTTCAGAGAGAGAAAAGTAAGTGATGAGTGGATTGAGGATTTCGATGGTTTTGCCAAAAGGCAGTGGCAAGATTGGGATTATAGGCTTCCAGATGGAGAAAGCTTAAATCAAGTTCAACGAAGAAATGTTGCTGCATTGAGAGAATTGATTAATCAGCATCCGAATCAGAATATCGTGATCGGTACACACGGTACGAGTATGAGCACGATGCTCAATTATTTTGATCATCATTTTGATTACCAATTCTTTAACCGAATTAAACATGAGATGCCATTGATCATCTGTGCAAAATTTAACGGTGAGAATTTGGTGGATGTTGAGGAATTCACTATTAACGAGTTAAATTAACATTAAAAGTTAATCATTAGTTTTTCAACAAAAACATAGAGTTTGACTGGTTGAAATATATTAGTCTTATAGTACGCTAGGGACAGTGGTTGTAAGTGTCATATAATGACCTTTTTATATCAATCGATGCTCCTAGCGTTTTAATTTTGGTTATAGTCATTTTTGTAAGTGCTTACAATCGTTTAGTTTGGAAGTTTTTAATTAAAATATATTGTTAGAAAGGATATTATAATGGATTTTACACTGAATCAAGAGATGTTAATGACTGACACTAAATCAGGTGCGTTATTTTATCAAGAGGAAGAAGCTCTGAGTGGAGTAAGAAAAATTGCCAACAAAGTCATGCATGATGTTGAGCTTGTTTTTGGCTATCAACCAGAAGCTACTAAAGATAGGGATATGCTAAGTCGTCATGCTGTATTGTATGGAACAGTTGGGCATAGTCCACTATTAGATGAACTCAATAAAAAGGAACTAATTGACCTAACAGAGATAGCAGGGAAGCGTGAGGTGTTCTTATTCCAGGTAGTTGATCAACCTATTCAAGGTGTAGAAAAAGCATTAGTCATTGCAGGTAGTGATAAGCGGGGAACGATTTATGGTTTGTTCCACTTATCTGAAAAGTTAGGCGTATCTCCTTTAGTTGATTGGAGCGGTGTTTTGCCAGCTCGTAAAGAGTCATTTTCACTAAAAGGTGACTATAAATATGTATCTAAAGAGCCGTCAGTTAAGTACCGCGGATTCTTTATTAATGATGAGTGGCCTGCATTTGGTAATTGGTCAGCTAAAAACTTTGGTGGCTTTAATGCTGAAATGTATGATCATGTCTTTGAATTACTACTAAGATTAAAAGGGAATTACCTCTGGCCAGCGATGTGGTCTGCTCGCTTTAATGACGACGGTCCAGGATTGGCTAATGTGGAATTAGCCGATGAATATGGTGTTATTATGGGAGCTTCGCATCATGAACCGTGCTTGCGTTATGGTGAGGAGTACAAGTATTTACGTGGTCCTGATTCAATTTATGGTGATGCTTGGAACTTTATAACGAATAGAGAGGGTATCACGAAGTTTTGGGAGGATGGATTAAAGCGTACAGGTCACTTTGAAAATATTATTACAATCGGTATGCGTGGTGAAGCAGATACGAAGATTATGGGTGAAGATGCAACGCTAGAAGATAATATTAATCTATTGCGAGATGTCATCCAAACGCAAAATAAGTTAATTAAAGAACATGTTAATCCAAACCTAAAAGAAGTACCGAGAATGTTGGCACTTTATAAAGAGGTTGAACCGTTTTTCTATGGTGATGAAAATACTCCTGGCTTAATTAACTCTGAAGAGCTAGAAGATGTTATTTTAATGCTTTGTGATGATAATCACGGTAATTTACGCACGCTTCCAACTGAGGATATGCGTAAACACTCAGGTGGCTATGGTATGTATTATCACTTTGATTACCATGGTGGCCCAGTTTCGTATGAGTGGATCAATAGCTCATACTTGCCGAAGATTTGGGAGCAAATGACGATGGCTTATGACTTCGGTGTACGAGACTTATGGATTGTGAATGTTGGTGATATCGCTACTCAAGAGCTGCCATTGTCGTTCTTCCTTGATTTAGCTTATGATTTTGATAAATGGGGAACAAATGCGATTAATAAGACTGATGATTATACAAAACAGTGGATTGAACAACAATTTGCAGGTGTGTTCAATTTAGAGCAAAAGGATAAGGTTTTTGAATTATTAAATGGCTATACTAAAATAGCTCATAACCGTAGACCTGAAGCAATGAATGTTGATGTCTATCACCCTGTAAACTACCATGAAACGGATCAATTACTTGATCGAATTGATCATTTATTAGGACTGGCAGAAGAATTGTATCAGGAAGTAGATCAACAACATTTTACAGCTTACTTTGCATTAGTTTATTATCCAACTGTTGGCAACTTAAATCTACAGAAAATGTGGTTACTCAACGGTAAAAATAAATATGCTGCTCAATTAAACCTTATTGAGGCGAATAAGCTAGCTGAACAAGTAAAGGCTTGTCTGAAGAGGGATCAGGAGATTGTTGATGAATATCATACGATTGCTGATGGTAAATTCTACGGTATGGGGTTATCCGAGCATATTGGTTTTGTTCATTGGAATGAAGATGAGAATAAAAACCCTGTCCTATCCTATGTGTTACCGGTGAATAAACCAAGACTTCTTGTCTCAATTGATGGTACAGAACTAAGAAGTGAAGGTAGTCCATGGCATGTGAATACTTTGCCATTAGTCGACTTCTTAGAGCCAGATGTGAATCAAGCTTCGTTTACTATTTCAAGTGTGAGCGAGAAAAAAGCAGAGTATCATATTTCTACTGATCAGGATTGGTTATCATGCTCAGCAGCAAACGGCGTTTTAGATGGTAAAAATAAATTGTCAGAAACGATCCATGTATTTGTTGATCGAGATGGGTTAGCTGATCAAGCTGAAGGACGCATTACAGTTAAAACACCAGTTGGCAAAGTGACGATTGTCGTTCCTGTAGTTAATAACGATTTTACAAATTATCCAGATATGACATTTGTAGATACAAAAGGTTATATCTCAATAGAAGCAGAACACTTTGCTACTCAAAAGGCGACTGAAAATCTAGATGGTACGCTGAATCGTTTTGAAGTCCTAGATGGCTACGGTAAGACTTTATCAGCAATTAAAGCATTCCCGACAGATACACATTATCAAGTTGGTAAAGATGCACCATTTGTTGAGTATCATTTTGTTACACAGGAAGCGGGTGTATATGAGCTTGAATTTTATTTACAGCCATCCAACCCTGTAACGCGAGAGGGTACAATGTATGCTGGTATTCAAGTCAACGAAAATGATGTTGATGTAATCAATGTCCTTCCTGATGGTTATCATGTAGATGGACCACACTGGGGAATAGATGTGATCAATAATATTCGTACAACTAAAACAAAAATAACTTGTGAGCAAGGCTTAAATAAATTACGAATTTATGCAGTAAGCCCTGGCTTTGCGTTAGAAAAAATTGTCATTTACCCGGATGGTAAAAAGTTAGCTAATAGCTACTTAGGTCCGAATGAAACGTATTATGTTGGTAGATAAAATAAATAGTATTACGAAATACCCAAAAGCAAAATAGCTTGCTTTTGGGTATTTTTTTATCTCTTCTGTTCTAGTTTTTTTGGAAAAACCATATAGATAGGTTAGCTAGATTAAATAATTTTATAGAAAAGGGATAATGAAAATGATCTATATAATTTTCGCTTTATTGTTTGTTTCAGTATTTGAAGTCTTTGCACATAGCTCAATTATCAGTTCGTTTATGGTTGTCTTGGGCGGGTCTGATATGATGCTAATTATTTTATTTGTTGTGTATTTAATGGCGGTAATGATCGGAGCCATTCTTTCTGGTTATTTGATTGATCAAGTAGGTGCAAAATTCATTTCAATCATTGGGTTGTTCGCAGTATCTGGGATATTAGTTGTTTATCTATTTGTTCATTCACCGGGTCAATTGTTAACGATTAGATTTGTCCATGGCTTATTTAGTGGGTTTTTATTTACTAGTATACTTGTTCAATTATCAACAATTGAGACATCAGTAGTTAAAGGTAGTTTTATAAAATATTCAGCTTGTATCATATGTCTGGCTTCATTTCTTGGATCAAGTTTTGGTGTTATTATGAGCAAACATTTTGTTGTTGAATCTGTATTTTACTCAATCAGTTTGTTAATATTTGCGCTCGGTGTTGTTAGTATTTTTATAATAAAAGAACCTGAAGTAGCGCAACGAATATTAAGCTTCTCAAAATACCTTAAGGCGACATTTGTCTTAGTCAATCAATCAGTAATGGGCTATAGCTATTCTGCTGCGCTATTATTGATGTTTACTCAAGGCACATTGCACTACCTACTACCACAAAAAATAGCTACATTAGGAGAATCATCTAGCTTAACGGTGTATTTGCTCACTGTTTTTATTCTAGTTAGTAGTATTGTATTACTCCTACCAACTAAAAAACTCTTTGAGCGTTTTTCAACAGAGATCATCATAATCTTTGGAATGCTAATATTGTCTTTATGTCTATTCATGATTAGTTTTATTAATTTAGTTCCCATTCTGTATATATTAATGACCATGTACGGGTTTGGATTTGCTTGTGTATTATTACCGATTTTACAAGGTGTTGTAGAGGGTCCTTCAGACGTTAATCGAGGCATTGGCTTTGGATTATTAATTTGTTTTATGGCATTTGGTGTGTTGGCAGGGCCATTTGTTACAGGCGTTTTTCCGACTATTTCACTATCATTTTTAATTGGTGGATTTATTTTAGCGCTCTGTTCAGCTTATTATGGATTCTCGATTAAACTAAATCAAATAAACTCAATGATTAACAACTAATCCCAGGCGAATCAATTTTTATAGAATTTAGTTTATTAACTTAATAATAAAAATTTTCAAAAAACGGTTGACAATTAAAAAGTTCGCTATATAATTGGATTTACAACTTTTAATAAAAAACTAAATAGTTTGTTTTTTCTTATCCAGAGAGATGGAGGGACTAGGCCCAATGATATCTCGGCAACAGATTCATTTATGAAAACTGTGCCAATTCCTACAAGTGCGATATGCATTTGAAAGATGAGAAAGAGCGGTTTCTAATTTTCGGATAGAATCCTTTCTTTTCATCTTTTGAAAAGGAAGGATTTTTTGTTTTTGCAAAAGTTTTCTATGTGGGGGGAATGGTTCGTGATTAAGTTCAGTGATGTATCCAAAACGTTTACGATTGGAAAAAGGCAGGTTCATGCTGTTCAAGATGTGTCACTCGAGGTGAGTGAAGGTGATATTTTTGGCATTATTGGCTTTAGTGGTGCTGGAAAAAGTACATTATTACGGCTTGTTAATCAGTTAGAGCGACCGACAAAGGGCTCGGTTTTTATCAGGGATATAGATATTAGTAAGCTATCGGCCAAACAATTGCGGAAGCAGCGGAGCCAAATCGGGATGATTTTTCAAAACTTTAATTTATTAACATCACGTAATGTTGCTGGAAATATTGCTTATCCACTTAAAGTAGCCGGCTATAACAAACATGAGATTAAAGAACGAGTTACTGAATTACTTGAATTCGTTGGATTATCTGATAAAGCCAAGGACTATCCTGAACAGTTGTCAGGAGGTCAAAAACAACGAGTAGGCATTGCAAGAGCACTTGCTTCGTCTCCTGAGATTTTGATTTGTGATGAAGCAACCTCAGCTTTAGATCCAGAAACAACGCAGGATATCTTGAGGTTGCTAAAGAAGGTGAATCGTGAACTAGGCGTAACCATTTTATTAATCACTCACGAAATGCATGTAATTCAATCTATTTGTAATAAAGTTGCGGTAATGGAAAGTGGTCGAGTGATTGAGTCAGGTCCGGTCTTTGATGTTTTTACAAATCCGAAGCATACGACTACACGTCGCTTTATTCAATCGGTACAAAAAGATTTACCTTCAGATACGATTTTACAAGAGTGGCAGAGAAATAATGGCGGCAAATTATATCGTGTTATCTTCAAGGGTTCATCTACTGTTGATCCATTACTATCAACGATTACAAAGAAATACAACGTAGATTTTAATATTATTTATGGCTCAGTCCAGGAATTACAGGAGCAGCTTTTTGGCAATATGATAATTTCTCTTATTGGGGATGAAGGTAATAAGCAAAAGGTTCTAACTGAATTATCGAATCTAGTTGAAGTGAGGGAGGTTGATATTAATGAACGTTGATTGGATAACTTTTTGGCCGAGAGTCGTTGAAGCAACAGGTGAAACGATCTTCATGGTTGCGAGTACACTGTTCTTCGGTACAATTTTAGGCTTAACGATTGGGTTATTGTTATATGTTTCAAGAGATAATCATCTGCTTGAAAACAAGTTTGTCTTCAATCTATTAAACTTTGTTATTAATTTAATTCGCCCAATTCCATTTATTATATTTTTAGTTGCAATTTCACCAATTACGCGTCAAGTCATTGGCACAACGATTGGTACGGTTGCTGCGATTTTCCCAATGACGATTGTGGCGAGCTTTTCGATTGCTCGAGTTGTTGAAAATAACCTTGTCAATATTGATCCAGGTGTCATTGAAGCAGCTCAGGCTATGGGGGCAGGTCCATTGAGAATCATTTGTACTGTGCTAATCCCAGAAGCGCTTGGTCCACTGATCCTTGGCTTAACATTTATGACAATTAGTTTAATCGACTTTTCAGCAATTGCAGGAACAGTTGGAGGGGGTGGTTTGGGACATCTGGCAATGACTTACGGCTATCAACGGTTCGATACAAGTGTGATGGCGGTGACGGTGTTAATATTAATCGTTCTTGTTCAAAGTGCTCAGTGGGTTGGTAACACAATTTCTAGAAAGATCATGAGAAAGTAATTTTTGAAAATAAGGGAGAGATCTAATTATGAAAAAGTTTAAGAGTTTATTAGTTTTACTTGTCGTCTTGTTTCTAGTCGCGTGTGATTCAACAAGTGGTAAGACTGCAACAGCAGATGATCCTGTACTTGTCAAAATTGGAGTGAACGGTTCAGACGGTAAGCAGTGGCCAATTTTAAAAGAAAAAGCTGCAAAAGAAGGCATTGAAATCGAGTTAGTTGAGTTCACCGATTATACAATTCCAAACAATGCACTTGCTGAAGGTGAAGTTGATTTAAATGCTTTCCAACACTTTTCCTTCTTAGCACAGTACGTTAATGAAAGTGGCAATGACCTTTATCCGATTGGTTCAACAGTTTTTGCACCGTTAGGTCTTTATTCAGAAAAAATAACAAATATCAGTGAATTAAAAGCAGGCGACAAAATTGCAATTCCAGATGACCCATCGAACCAAGCACGAGCATTGCGATTATTAGAGAGCGCTGGTTTGATTACACTTGCAGATGATTTTGGTCTGTTTGGTGATCCAAGCAAGGTAATAGATAACCCACTAAATCTTGAAATTATCCCAATGGTAGCACAGCAAACACCGCGCGTTTTACCAGATGTCGCTGGATCTATTATCAACAACGGAATTGCCGGTCAGGCTGGTTTTGATCCTGCGAATGACCCAATTTACAGAGAATCAGGTGAGGATGAGAGTGTCTATCCATACATCAATTTGATTGCAGCTCGAACAGAAGATAAAGATAACGAAGTCTATAAAAAGATTGTTGAATTGTATCAAGAACCAGATATTGCAGCAGCCATTGCTGAAGATACAAATCACGGGTCGTTTATTATTGAGTTATCCGATGAGGAAATTGAACAGTTATTTGAGGAGTTAAAGCAAGGGAATTAAATTAAAAATTCATAGGGGGAATTTATAATGACAATTAGTAAAACTGTAGAACAGAGGCTATTTGAGTCAATTGAAGAAAACCGAGAGTTATACATTAAAACAAGTCATCAAATTCATGAAAAACCTGAAATCGGCAATCAGGAGTACTTTGCTTCTGACCTTCATAGTTTTAATTTGAAAAAGTTTGGTTTTCAAGTTGAGCAGGGTGTCGCAGGACACGAAACGGCATTTTATGCAGTTAAGGATAGTAAAAAGCCTGGCCCTACTATTGCATATCTTGCAGAGTACGATGCATTACCTGGTCTTGGTCATGCATGTGGTCATAATATAATTGGAACAACAAGTATCGCTGCTGCAGTTGCGTTAGGTGAAGAGATTGAAAAGACAGGCGGCCGTGTTGTTGTTCTAGGTACACCAGCTGAAGAGGGGGGCCCTAATGGTAGTGCGAAGGGTAGTTTTGCAGATCAAGGCTTCCTAGAGGATGTTGATGTTGCTTTAATGCTACATCCAGGTGGTAAAACAAGCTTAACACCTGAATCATTAGCTGTTGACCCACTCGACTTTAAATTTTATGGTAAGCCAGCACACGCCTCTGGTGCACCACATTTAGGTGTCAATGCATTAGATGGTGTGATTCAATTATTTAATGGTATAAACGCCTTACGACAACAACTACCTAGTGATGTTCGGATTCATGGAATCATTACGCATGGCGGAGATGCACCGAATATTATCCCTGAGTTTGCATCGGCACGATTTTATATTCGTGCGGAATCATGGAAGAAGACCGAAGAAACATCTGAAAAGGTGCGTGCAGTTGCAAAGGGAGCAGCTTTAGCAACGGGTACAAAAGTTGTTATCGAACGTTTTCAAAATGTGGTTAAAGATTTAGTGCCAACACCGCTATTAGATGAAGTATTGGCAGAAGCATTAACAGCGGTTGGTGAAGAGGTTATTATTGAAAAACGAAAAGGTAAAGGTTCAACAGATGCAGGTAATATCAGTTATGAAGTTCCAACTGCACATGGTGGTATTAAGATTGGTCCGGATGATTTAGCTGGTCATACTGTCGAATTCCGTGAAGCGGCAAAATCACCTGAAGGAGATCAAGCAATTATTACAGGTGCTAAAGCTTTAGCGATTACCGGGTACCGCTTGTTAACTGATCAAGATTTATTAAATAAAGTAAAAGAAAATCATCAGCAAGCGCTCGAACAAAAACGTGCCTTAGCATAATTAAAAGGTTCAATGTCAAATAGTGTCGGTTGGTTTTATAATTAGCTGAGAATAAATTTCTATTAATTTTAATTAAGATACAACTTGTTCACCGCAGGTGAAATACACTCGCTTTCTTACGTTTAGTCAAGTGTTTAAATCCCTTTTTTTAATTAATTCCCGGAGGGGTACCCCTCCGGGAATTAATTAAAATTTTGCACTTCGAATAGACCTTGTGTTTTTTGTCTTTTTTCAAGGTCTATTGTGTTATAATTAAATCATAGTATGATTATTGTTGGCTTGAAGCTTTCTCATAATCATACAATAGGTCGTTTTGAATAAGATGAAATGTGACTTTCAAGAATTTATTCATACAAGCGACTACTGCAACCTTATGATGCTTATTATAGGGTTGTTTTTTTAATTTATAATAATAATCAACTAAATGATTTATTTGTTTTCCTTTAGCAGAAAGCATTGAGACAATCATAAAATACAAAATACCACGCAGTCTACTATTACCTCGTTTATTTATACGATCTTTATACTCCATATTTCCAGACTGATATCTTACGATATCTATACCGGCGTATGCATTTAGTTGTTTATTATTTTTAAAACGTGTTAAATCCCCTAGTTCAGCTATGATTCTACAGGCTAATTTATCTTTTATTCCGGGAAATGACCGAAGGATCCTGTATTCTTTACGGTCTTTTGACATTTCTGTCATTCTTTGAATGATTTCATCTTGCTCTTCCTCCATCTCTAATATTTTCTTGGCATAATCCCTTACTAACTCACAAGAATAGTCTGTTTCATCAACTGCTGGAAATGAATCCTTTGCGATTTCAATCAATAAAATTGCTCTTTCCTCTAACTTTTTTAATGAATAGTTTTTCTTAGTGCATTTTTTAATACGATTTTTAATAACTGTTTTAGATCGTTTTAATATCAAGTTTGGGTGAGGGAATACTTGTACAAGATTATAATAAAGTTTTGATTTGTTAATAAAAGCCGTATCAAAGTCTGGGAAAGATAATTGTAATGATGCATGTAGTCGATTTTTGTACTGAATCTTCTCTTTCATAATCTCATCATAGCGACGTGACATTGTACGCATCTGTTCGTAATAAGAATCTTCGCGATAAGTTTGGAAATAATCGTTTTTAAAATGATTCTTAGCCAGTTGATGCGCATCACTTATATCTGTTTTGTTTCTTCTTAGAGATTGGGTGTTAAGGTGTGCTAATAAAGGATTTAAAGAATAATAAACGAGATTATTCTCTCGTAAGAATCGTTCTAAAGCAGCCGAATATACTCCAGTCGCTTCAAAAACAAATTCTAAGGTATAATTATTCTTTTCACTTAGATCTTTAATGATTTTACTTAAATTAGAGAATCCCGTTTTTGAATGAATTAACCTCCCTTCAAATTCACAGTTACCTTGCTCGTTGTAAGCGGCCATGGTACTACTCTTTCGACTAACGTCGAAAGCAATAACGCATCTCATTTTCTTCTCCTCCTTAATATTTTTGTAGAAGTCTCCACTTTACCTTATCGATTCCACTTTCTTATACACGGTCTCTGGGGACCCAACATACTAAGCTGATTCAAATAAGGGAGTGAAGTTAGCCAGTTTCCGATCGTCGAACTCAAGGTCCTTAGCGTGATTCGGCTTTACTTCACTTCTACTATAAAAAAATAGTAGCACAAAACCTGGCCTAGGTCTTGTACTACTAATCTTAGTATGTTTCCGCGGGCACGGTTTTTAGCTAACTAAGGCAAGCAAAGAGCGCTTGCCTTAGTGGATCTTCAGCTCGTGCTGGGACTGCGATTACTCGTCCCACCGAAAAGACTTATTCCCGCAGGAGTCTCGTGTATTTCACCTGCTGTTTTTCACTTCCTAATTAAATGGCTGCTATTTTAACTAAGCAGTTTCCTCTTGATTTCGTTCCTCTATAAATGTAAGTGATCTAACCTTATGGTTATCATTCTTTATTAATTATTAGACTAATCATAGCTCTTGTTTTTAGATGATCAAAATTTCTATATCCAAACCCGGTACGTTTCATTGTTTTTATTTTATTGTTTATCCCTTCTAAATGTCCATTTGATAAATTATAGTGACAAGAATTTTGAATCGCTTCCGAATAATATTCTAAAGTTTGAAGGGTTGTTCGTATATATCTCCGGAGTGGTCGCTCTTTACTACGCTGTAGGTGGTATTTAAAATGATTGAAATTACCGATGAACAAGCTGTATTTTAAATCATTAATTAGCTCATAGATCCAACTAAATTCTGTATCAATTGATAAGAGAGAATTAACCATCATTTTTTCAGTCAAGGAATCTACTGGCCTTTTTCTATGAAAACACAAAAAAGGTGTCAGCGAATTCGAAAAAAGAACTTACCAACACCAAAAATTATCGAACCTAATAAACTCATTAGGTGCATCAGTAGGTTTTTGTCATGCAAAATTGGAATTCATTTTAGGGGTATTTGGAAAGAACTTGTCGTTACAGCTATCTCAATTGTTGTCCTTGCAACAGCAATAATCGGTTTCTCAGAATTGTTAAACAAATCCTTCACCAAAATAGTAGGACCAGTTATCGCTTTAAATGAACGGGAAAGTAACAGCAATCTATCAGTACATAATAATCTCCAAAGTTTCGAAATTGGAGATGAAATAATTGAGCCGGAAATAAACATGTATGGTAGTGAAGACAACAATGTGGAAATATTAACCTGTGATTTTGAGGGCAAAGATATTGTGCTTTCTTTAAACTATGGGATTCCCGATAATGTAAGTGACTATGAGGGTAAAGTAGTTATTTCTGTTGATAGTGAAGAAGTAGAAACCTATTCTGATAAAGTCCATGCTTCTTCTGAATTTAATATCGACAAGGTAAATGAACTTACAATAACAATTGAAGGAAATGCAAAGTTGTGGGATGTTACCTTTAAAGAAATGAAGTATTGGTGGAACTAATAAGCTAATTAGGCGTCAAAAACGAATCGTTATCTTGACGCCTACTAGGTTTGCTATTTGCCAAACTCTTTTTCAACCGTTACTAATGCTTCACCAATCACTTGATGCATATCATAATATTTATAGTTAGCCAATCTTCCACCAAAGATGACTTTAGCTTCTTGATCAGCTAGATCTTTATATTTTTTATAGACCGTATTATTTTCATCATCGTTAATTGGATAGTATGGCTCAAGCCCCTGTTCCCACTCCATTGGATATTCTTTTGTGATGACGGTTTTCTCTTGTTTACCAAACTCAAAGTGTTTATGTTCGATAATTCGTGTATACGTCGTTTCACTGTCAGTATAGTTAACAACGGCATTCCCTTGAAAATTGTCCGTATCATCTAAAACATTCGTTTCAAATTTCAAACTACGATAATTTAGGACGCCAAATTGATAATCGTAAAATTGATCAATCATACCTGTGAAAACAATTTTATTTGCGAGTGTTTCTAATTCCTCTCGCTCTTTAAAGAAGTCGGTTTTTAATTTAACATCAATTCCATCAAGTAACTTTTCAAAGATTTGAGTATAACCCCCAACAGGAATCCCTTGAAATCGATCATTAAAGTAGTTATTATCATAAGTGAAACGAACGGGGAGTCTTTTAATAATAAAAGCAGGTAGTTCATTTGCTGGCCGACCCCATTGTTTTTCTGTATAACCTTTAATTAATTTTTGATAAATATCGGTACCGACGAGCGAAATAGCTTGTTCTTCTAGGTTGCTCGGTTGTGAAATATTAGCGGTCTTTCTTTGTTCCTCTATCTTTCGTTTTGCTTCTTCTGGACTCGTTACTCCCCATAATTTATGAAATGTGTTCATGTTAAAAGGAAGATTATAGATTTCTCCCTTATAATTCGCAATCGGTGAGTTTGTATACCGGTTAAATTCAGCAAATTGATTCACATAATCCCAAATACGTTTGTTGTTAGTATGGAAAATGTGAGCACCATATTCATGAACTTGAATTCCTTCGACTTCTTTTGTGTAAACATTTCCGCCAATATGGTTGCGCTTATCGATTACTAGGCACTTTTTGCCCCTTTGTTTTGCTTCATAGGCAAAAATCGATCCAAATAGGCCGGCACCAACAATTAAATAATCATACATAGCTTAGATACTCCTTTTGTACATCGATAAAATATTTCTGTTTTTCATATTATTTCACAAGCAAAACCAATTAGCAATGCTAGGGGGGAAACTTGTATAACCATAGAGGTGTTTGTAGTATAATGTATAGTAACTAGACTATATACGACACGATTGGAGTATAGGAGAAATTTTTAGGAGGATAAAAATGATACGAGTTGCAATTGTAGAAGATGAGGTTAATTATCAAAAGCAGCTGATAGAGTATCTTCAAAGGTTTGAGAAAGAACGAGATGAAGCCATCCAAATTGAAACCTTTACCGACGGTGATCAATTTGTTGAAAATTATCAGGCACAGTTTGATCTGATTTTAATGGATGTACAAATGCCGTTGATGGATGGTATGTCGGCGGCAGAGGAAATTAGAAAGATAGACTCAGAGGTCGTGATCATCTTTATTACGAATATGCCACAGTTCGCCATTAAAGGTTATGCTGTTGATGCTTTGGACTATATCCTAAAACCAATTTCATACTTCCAGTTTTCAGAACGCTTAAATCGTGCAATTAATCGGATGGAAAGAAGAGAGACTCAACATGTGACAGTTAAATTGAAAGATGGTGTCATACGGCTAGAGACTTCTGATATTTACTTTATTGAGAGTCAGGGGCATGATCTAATTTTTACGACAAAGAAAGGGAGCTATGTTGCAACGGGAACAATGAAAGACTTAGAAAGTGAATTAGAGAAATTCCATTTCTTTCGTGGGCACCGAGGTTATTTAATCAATTTACAGCATGTCGATGGCACAAATGAAAACGGCGCTATAGTGGGTGGAGCAGAAATCCCAATTAGTCGTTCTAAAAAGAAACCTTTTATGAAGGCGCTCGCTAGTTATTGGGGTGAGGTGATTAAATGATTGATGTTCTCCCTGATATTCCACGAGTATATACAGCGTTAGCCGAGTGGATCGCTTGTATTATTTATATCTCTATCTTGAAAAGGCATCTGAGACGTTCCCATCTTGTCTTGTTCGCTAGTCTCGCTTTAATTGTTCAAATCACCTTTTTGGTTGTAACCGATTATTTATCGCTAGCTTTTTGGATTCCAAGTATGGCGATGGCTGTTATATTAATGTTTATTTTTATCTATAAAAGCACACAATTAAACTTTTTGGATGCGGGTTACTTTACGGTCAAAGCATTTGTTTTGGCAGAGTTAGTCGCTTCTTTTCAATGGCAGTTACATAATTTTTTCTGGAAACAGGGCTTCACAGATTCTTTACAAGAAATCATTTTATTGATTTTAGTCTATGGCAGTGCGTTTTTGGCTATTTGGTTTTTAGAAAGAAAGCATATTCCAGAAGACGGTATGATGAATGTTAGTCGACGTGAATTAGTTTCTGTTGTTGTGATTGGGGTTGCCGTTTTTGCGATTAGTAATTTAAGTTTTGTCACATCAAAGACACCTTTTAGTGGTCAATATGCGCAAGAGATTCTTAATATTCGTACCTTAGTTGATCTAGGTGGATTCACAATCTTGCATGCGTATCATCTTCAATTAACTGATCTAAGAATTAAGCATGAGTTAAGAGCTATGCAATATATTCTGCAAAGTCAATATACACAATATCAACAATCTAAGGAAAGTATTGAGATGATTAATTATAAATATCATGATTTAAAAAATCAGATTATCGCTCTAAAAGCAGAGACAGATTCAGATAAGAGACATGCTTATTTAGAAAAGATGGAAGAAGAAATTAAAGCATACGAAGCTGAACACAAAACAGGCAACCATGTATTGGATACAGTTCTTAAAAGTAAAAGTTTATACTGCATCAAGAATGAGATTACATTAACTTGTGTAGCAGACGGATCATTACTAAATGGAATGAGTACAGCTGATATTGCTACAATTTTTGGGAATGCTTTAGATAATGCAATCGAATATGAACAAAAGGTTAAAGACAAGGAGAAAAGGCTGATCCATGTATCGGTTTTTTCAAAAAGGAATTTTATTATGATTAGAGTAGAAAATTACTTTGAAGGTGATTTAATAATTGAAGGTGATTTACCTAAAACGACAAAACGAAATACATACCTTCATGGTTATGGCTTAAAAAGTATTCAACATACAGTTCAGAAGTATGGTGGTGTGGTGAATGTTAATCAAAATGGGAATTGGTTTGAGTTGGAAATTTTGATGCCAAAACTGAATTAGAGTCTTTTTTAGACGACTGGATGAGCGTAAGTATGCACATCCAGTTTTTTTAATGAATGACAGTTCATGCGGAAATAGGTACAGCTCGTGAAACTTAAAATAATATTAAAAAAGACGTGCTATGATATAAAATATAATTTGAAATTGTGATTTAAATGAAAGCGTAGACAAATGATGTGGTACTATTTCAAAGCTAGCTTTCATTTAGAGAAGAGTTTTAATCATTAGGAGGATTTGCTATGAATGTGGCCAGTATAACTAGGATAATATTTATTGCGGTTGTTATCATATCTGCATTGATATTAACTGTGGCTTTTATTAGGGGTAGGAAGAAGCGTAAGATTGGTGGAGTTATAAACAGAAAGCAAAAGTGGGGAACTGCTTTGCTTAGTCTCTTGTTGATTATTGTTGTTGTTGCAAATGGGGCTATCTATGAGTTAAATAACATCATTAATCAATACTTTTCAACAGTTGTGGTTAATGAGGCAACTGTAACAGAAGCGGCAGATGCATCGAGAGACTTAACGCAAAAGATTGTAGGAGAAGGAATTGTTCTTTTGGAAAATAAGGAAGGTATCCTACCTTTAGATGGGTCTTCAAAAATTAATGTATTTGGTATGTCGTCTATTCGCCCGATATATGGAGGTATAGGCTCAGGAGCAGGAGATGAATCGGCTAATGTGACTTTACAACAAGGGCTTGAACAAGCAGGGTTTACAGTGAATGACGAGTTAACAATGTTTTATGAAGATCGCGCCCCTGCGGAGAGTTCTACTAACATCTTTGCTCTACAGGGTGGTAATTATGACATATTTGAACCTTCAGCTAATGAATATAGCGAAAGTATAATTAATAATGCGAAGGAATTTTCGGATGTAGCTCTCGTCATGTTTTCTCGAAGTGGTGGGGAAGGTGGCGACTTGCCGATGGATATGTCGAGCTATGAAGGTGGCGATGCTGATAAACATTACTTAGAGCTACAAAAAGTAGAAAGTGATATGCTTGAATTGGTAAAGAGTAACTTTGATAAGGTAATTGTCGTAATCAACTCTTCAAACGCAATGGAATTAGGTTTTCTTGAAGAGGAAGGTATTGACGCTGCTTTATGGATTGGAGGACCTGGTTCTACTGGATTTACTGCTGTTGGGCAGGTGCTTTCTGGAGAAGTGAACCCCTCTGGCCGACTTGTCGACACTTATGCTTATGATTTAACTACAGCACCAGCTTATTATAACGCAGGAAACTTTGACTATGTTAAAAATGGTAAGACTACAGGTGAACATTATTTAGAGTACGCTGAAGGTATTTATGTGGGTTATCGTTATTACGAGACACGATATGTAGATAACGAAACTGGTGAAGTTGATCAGGAAGTTTATGATGACGTAGTTCAATACCCATTTGGATACGGAAAGAGCTTTACGGAATTCACACAAGAACTTGTATCACATGATGAAAAAAACGGGAAAATTTCAGTTGAGGTAAGGGTTACAAATACAGGAGATGTTCCGGGCAAAGAGGTCGTTCAAGTTTACTATACACCGCCATATATCATAGGTGGAATTGAAAAATCTCACGTTGTATTAGCGGATTTTGGAAAAACCAAGATTCTTGAACCAAATGAATCAGAGACAGTAACGTTAGAGTTTAATGTCGAGGACATGGCGTCTTATGATTATAAGGATAATGGGTGCTATGTGCTGGACTCAGGTAATTATCAAATTAAGGTGATGAGTGATGCACATAATGTGATTGACTCATTTGACTATAGTGTTGAGAAAACAGTAGTTTTTAATGAAGACAATCCACGTTCGGGTGATTTAACGGCAGCGGTGAATCGTTTTGATGATGCTTTAGGTGATGTTACTTATGTATCACGTGCTGACTGGGAAGGTACATTACCTAAAGAACGAGTTGAAACAAAAGAAGCATCAGATGAGTTACTCTATACTCTAAATGCCAATAATGCAGTAGCAATATATGCTCAGGATGATGATACTGGAATCGCGGATATCACTACTGGTGCAAATAATGGCTTAGTCTTGGAAGATATGGTTGGCATCGATTATGAGGATGAGAAATGGGATAAGTTACTAGACCAATTAAGTGTAAGTGACATGTCAAACCTTATTGGGTATGGTGGATTTGGAACAATAGAGGTCGAGTCTATTAAAAAAGACCGAACAATTAATATTGATGGTCCTGCTGGGCTAAATTCATTGACAAACAGCGACCTCAAAGGTGTCCAGTTTCAGAGTCAAGTAGTTTTGGCTTCAACATTTAATAAGGAACTTGCAAATGAAATGGGTATCGTTTTTGGAGATGAAGCTGTTAGCCGAGGTGTTGCAGGTCTATATGCGCCCGGGGTTAATCTACATCGCACACCATTTTCAGGTAGAAACTTCGAATACTATTCAGAAGATCCGATTTTAACTGCTAAAATTGGGAGCGAATTTGTTCAAGGGCTTAAATCAAGAGGTGTTTTCGCAACGGTTAAACACTTTGCATTAAACGATCAGGAAATAAATCGTTCAGGTGTAGCTGTATGGTCTAATGAACAGGCTATCCGAGAATTGTATTTGAAGGCTTTTGAGGATATTGTAAAATCCGGCCAAACAACAGCGATAATGAGCTCTTACAATAGAATTGGAACTGTTTGGGCAGGTGGAAATAAAGCATTACTCACAGATGTTTTGAGGAATGAATGGGGCTTTGTTGGTATGGTTATATCTGATTACGCTAATGGTGATTATATGAATGTTGATCAAAGTATTCGTGCAGGTGGCGACATCATGCTAAGTACATTGGGAGACACACCGACAGAGGCTAGTACATCAACTCATACAGGTAAGCAAGCTATGCGCCGAGCGACTAAAAACATCTTATATACAGTTGTAAATAGCCATGCAGTCACAGAACCTGTAACTTATGGGTTCCCATACTGGTTACTGTTATTGGGTACTATCAATTTTGTATTACTAGGAATAAGTCTAACTGGCTTTATAAAGCTAACATCAACAAAAGAAAGTCTAGAAAAATCAAAATAATCAAAGGTATATCAATAAGCTGTTATTTTGTTTTAAAATAGTAATTTTATATTGATCACGTTATTAAATAAGTACTTTACTAATTATAATTTATGGAGGTTTAACTAATGAAAAGAGAAATGATGAAACGATTAATGGTGTTCGGAATGGTAGTATTAATGGCTCTATTTATGGTTGCGTGTAGTGAAAATGATGATATTCCAGAAGCTGAAGCGCCAGTAGATACAGAAGAACAAACAGAAGGTGAAGATTTGAATAACGATGTGGAAGAAGAGGGTGTTGAAGAAGTGGCTCCTGCGAGTACAGATGAACTTCTTGCTTCAGTGGCAGATGAGGATTCATACTTAATACTTGAAGGTGTAGGTGCTGGCTGGGCTCCAACTATTATGGTGTTATTGAATGATGGGACATTTTATGGCTTGGTAGACTATGCTGGAGAGGCTACAGTTAAATTTGTTGAGGGTGGATATGAAGAAACAGATGGAGTAATTACGACTAAAGGTACGCAGTATAATACAGGAGAAGAAATAGAGTACGAAATTACATCTTCGGATGGAGTATATACAACAACTATTGCAATACCTGATGCAGGCATTGATGTAGAGCTAACTGGAACTTTAGAGTAAATAAAGTAGTCATTCACAACCCGTTAAGTGATTGCTAACTTAATGGCTGAATTAAGGTTAGATATTTCTATCGGCTTATTGTTAGAAGTAAAATAACTAATACTCAATTTGAAAGCAGTCTATATAATATTTAACAACAAATGGATAGGTAATCCTAGTAGAGGTTACCTATCCATAAAATAGAATATTGCGATGTTTATCAACGATTATTTTCCTCACTTAAATGACAGGGAAAATGAGTTTATATCTATTGATATGTGTGTTTAGAATTAGTTTTCTAATTAACAACTTATAAATCAAACTTAGGTAATAGAGTGGTTTATCAGGGCTAAAAATGGCGTTATAGATGTCGGAATATTCAGATAATTGAAGTTGCATTTATATTTAATAAAGTAAATGAATAATTTTTACTCTAAATAACAATTTATCATTTAATTTATTACTTGCAAAATATACAGAAAATAAAGCAATTTAATTTGATCAGAAGATTAAAATGACGGGTGTTTGAAGAAGCAATTTAAAATTATAAATGAGGAATAAAAATGAAATATAATACAATAATTAATCAAATGACTTTAGCAGAAAAAGTATCCCTAATGTCAGGCAAGGACTTCTGGCAGTCAGAGAATATTGATCGTTTAGGCATCCCAAGTATGTTTCTTGCAGATGGTCCACACGGCATTCGTAAGCAAGCGGCTGCTGCTGACCATTTGGGACTTAATCCGAGTATTCCAGCAACTTGTTTTCCAACAGCTGCAACAGTTGCGAATAGTTGGGATGTTAATTTAATTAATAAAATGGGGCAATATTTAGGAATTGAAGCTGCTAATCAAAAAGTTAATGTTCTGCTTGGACCCGGTATCAATATGAAGCGAAATCCTTTGGCAGGTCGAAACTTCGAATACTTTAGTGAGGATCCATACTTAGCAGGGAAATTAGCAGCAAGTTTAATTCAAGGCATTCAATCAAAAGGAATCGCGGCTTCAGTTAAACACTTTGCTGTTAATAATCAAGAAGAAAGACGAATGGCAATTGATACAATCGTTGACGAACGAACACTTAGAGAAATATACTTAACTGCTTTTGAAATAGCTATCAAAGAAGGTAAAGCCAAAACAGTTATGTCCGCATATAACAAGTTAAATGGCACGTATGCAAATGAAAACCCTCATCTATTGAACACTATCCTCCGCAATGAATGGGACTACGATGGTGTTGTTGTGACTGACTGGGGTGGTAATAATGATCGGGTGGCAGCTCTTAAAGTTGGTAATGAATTGGAGATGCCGACGACGAATGGAGAGACAGATCAGGATATTTATCAAGCGATTAAAAGCGGTGAATTAAAAGAGGAAGTATTAGATGAAGCGGTTGATCGTTTATTGGAATTGATTATGTCGACGACTTCTGCACTTAAAGAATCAAACGCTAGTGTTGATGAAAAGAAACATCATCAACTTGCTCAGAAGATTGCCGAAGAATCGATTGTTCTCTTAAAAAATGAAGAAAATATTTTACCATTAAATAATGATGTAAACGTAGCTGTGATTGGTGACTTTGCAAGAGAGCCTCGTTATCAAGGGGCAGGCTCATCGGTTGTAAATCCGACCATATTGGAAAACACACTAGATTCTTTAGCTCAATCAGGGATTAAAAGTATTGGCTTTGAACCTGGTTTTAATCGCTATGGAAAGAAAAGCAATAGAAAAATAGCAAAGGCATGCGCACTTGCTGAAAAAGCAGAAGTCGTACTTTTATATCTCGGACTAGATGAAGTAACGGAAGCTGAGGGATTAGATCGAGAAAGTATTAAGATTCCACAGAATCAAATTGACCTTTTAAATGAAATCTATCAAGTCAATCAAAATATTGTTGTCATTCTGTCAAGTGGCGCTGTAGTAGAAATGCCATGGATCGATAAAGTGAAAGGCTTATTACATGGACAACTTAGTGGACAAGCAGGTGCAAAGGCAATCCTCAGAATTTTGACGGGAGAGGTAAACCCGTCAGGTAAGTTAGCTGAATCTTATCCAATTCGTTATGAAGATACGCCTTCTTATCACCAATTCCCAGGAAAAGAAGTCAGTGTTGAATATCGAGAAGGGTTATTTATTGGCTACCGTTACTATGACACGGCAAACGTGGCTGTCAGATTTCCATTTGGGTATGGCCTAAGCTACACAACATTTGAATACTCTGATCTTGAAGTTGACCGAGCAGGCGCTACATTTACAATCACAAACACTGGTAATCTACCGGGTATGGAAGCTGCTCAATTATATGTCGGTTGTCAGTCTAGGGCAATTTTTAGACCTAAAAAGGAGTTAAAAGGATTTGTTAAAGTCAGTCTACAACCAGGGGAATCTAAAACAGTAACAATTCCATTTGATGATAAAACTTTTAGGTATTTTAATGTGAAAACAAATCAATGGGAGATTGAAGAAGCAGATTATGAGATTATGATTGGATCATCCAGTGTGGATATTCAGCTGAGTGGTGTGTTGTTTGTTGAAGGAACAGGTGCGCCATTACCATATGATCAAACAGACATACCAAGTTATTATTCAGGTCAAGTGAGCAATGTTGGATTAGAAGAATTTGAAACATTATTAGGAAGAAAAGTCCCCGATGCTAAATGGGATCGGACGAAACCACTTGGCTACAATGATACGATTGCACAATGTCAGTATGCAAAAGGGTTGTTTGCTAGATTTGCTTATCAGCTGATTAAGTTTTCTCATTGGTTTTTAAGAAAGATTGGCAAACGATCGACAGCCAATCTAATCATGATGTCAGTCTATCATATGCCATTTAGAGGATTGGCGAGGATGACTGGTGGAATCATGAATATGCCAATGGTAGACGGTGTGTTAATGATTGTAAATGGTCAATTCTATAAGGGCTTGAAGCATGTGTTACGTGAAAGAAAACAGATGATTAAAGCTGCTAAAGTAAACAATTAACACTATCGTTCGCTTGCGAAGGAGGAGTATAATGAGTAGTGAGATAAATAAAACAACTGTGCCAAAGTTAAAATTTTGGGCTAACTTTAAAGAGAAACACCCTAATCTAGCACAATTCTTAGTCTTTTTTCTGCTGAGTAATGGTGTGACGGTACTACAATTAGTATTAATGCCTGTTTTAAGAGGTCTATTTGAACAAACGTCATTAATAAACATCAATTTTCAGATCTTACAATTTGGTCAGAACTTTGATGGTAGCTCTTATTTTGTGTTTGATTATGCAGCAGGACCGCTGTCGTCTGGTGGTGGAGGTGGGCTAGCTTACTTCCTTGCTGTTCAAATAGCGATTGGGGTTGCACAGATTATTAACTTTTTTGCCCAAAGAAGTATCACATTTAAATCGAACTCTAATATTTGGAAAGCTGCCATGTGGTATGTGATTGCCTATTTTGTCATTACAATTGGAGCAGCAGCAGCTCAAGGCTTCTATAAAGCGCCTATTTATAATTTATTAATGAACACATGGGGTATGGGTTCATTTGGTGAAACAATGGCAGATATGGTAACGATGATTATTAACAGTGCGATTTCGTTCTGGGTTTTCTATCCTATCTTCAAAGTGATTTTCAAACAAGAACCTGAGAATCAAACAAAATAAGGATGTAGTTTATGAATCGACAAGTTTTCAACCCTTTTTTACCCAATTACGAGTATATTCCTGATGGTGAGCCATATGTATTTGGAGATAGATTATATATTTTTGGTTCCCATGATCGATTTAATGGTAAGTTCTTCTGCATGAATGACTATGTATGTTGGTCTGCTCCAATTGATAATTTAGCTGAATGGAAGTATGAAGGTGTTATTTACCGTAAAACACAAGACCCGATGAATAAACTAGGGCTATTTCATATGTATGCACCAGATGTAGCTCAAGGTGCTGATGGTCGGTTTTACTTATATTATTCTTTAAATTTCTTTGGTGTGATGGCGATTGCTGTGAGTGATACACCTGCGGGTCAATATGAGTTTTATGATTATGTTAGTCATTTGGATGGAACTAAATATTCAAGTAGGAAAGGTGATCCGTTTTTATTTGATCCTGGAGTTTTAGTAGATGATGATGGTGCAGTATACCTATATTTTGGATTTGCTCCTAGCTCTTCCAGCGTTAATTACCGGTGGGAAAAAGCGCAAATTTGAGGGTGGCTATGTGGTGCAACTCGCATCTGATATGAAAACTGTCATTGGAGATACGAAACTCATTATGAATAAAGTTGATGAGGCTTTCGGTACTGGATTTGAGGGGCATGAGTTTTTTGAGGCGAGTTCAATTAGAAAGATTAATGAAGTGTATTACTTTATTTATTCTTCAATTAACGGTCATGAATTATGTTATGCAACCAGTAAAAATCCTACAGGGCCTTTTAAATTTGGTGGAACAATTATTAGTAATGGCGATCTATATATCAATGGCTATTCTTCAGATCACGCTGCTGATAATTATATTGGCAATAATCATGGGAGTATCGTAGCGATTAATGATCAGTGGTATGTATTTTATCATCGACATACAAATAGACATCATTATTCTAGACAAGCTATGGCAGAACAAATTGAAATTAATAAAGATGGTTTTATTCCGCAAGTAGAACTAACCAGTCACGGTTTAAACAATGGACCGTTGAGGGGAAAGGGAGAGTATGGGGCCTATATTGCGTGTCACCTAAGATCAGCTGATGGTGCAGGTAGATATGGTACGTACTTTGGTAATATTACTTTCAGAAAACACCCATATTTTACTCAAACGGGTAAGGATCGTATGGGTAGACCAGATCAGTATATTGCTAATATGAGAGACGGCGCGTCTGCAGGGTATAAGTATTTTATGATAGATGATATAGAGGAAGTTGGTGTTTGTGTAAAAGCTAGTGGCTCAGGGATAATGCTGGTGGCTGAAAAACTCAATTCAAAGCCAAATGCAAAAATTAAGATTAGTCCAACGAAGGAATATAAATACTTCTATACAAAGCTACAGCTGGATAAAGGCAAGCAGGCGCTATACTTCACTTATCGTGGAACAGGGAAATTAGATTTCAAATCATTTATCTTAAATTAACAATATAGTACCATTTAGCTTTACAGGCAGATGCATCCCCAATAATCTGACAAACAAGCATAATAAGAGGTGGTGTAGCTATGAAATTATTATCAGTCATTATTCCTTGTTATAATTCTCAAGATTACATGAGAAATTGTATAGAGTCTCTATTATTAGCGAGAGATGACGTTGAGTTAATTATAGTCAATGATGGTTCTGTTGATCAAACAGCAGAAATTGCTGATAATTATGCAAACATGAATCCGAGCAAAATTAAAGTTATTCATCAACCAAATGGTGGTCATGGACAGGCGATCAATACGGGGCTTAAACATGCAACAGGTTTATATTTTAAAGTGGTCGATAGTGATGATTGGGTAGATACCCGGGCGTATTTAAAAATATTAGATACACTGAGTGGTCTGATTGATAGAAAGCAATATATTGATTTATTAATTAGTAATTTTGTCTATGAAAAAGAAGGGGCAAAATATAAGAAAGTTATGAAATATACGAGTGTCATCCCTAAGGATAAGATTTTTACTTGGGATGATACTAAGCCTTTTCGTAAAGGACAATATCTAATGATGCATTCACTAATCTATCGAACACAATTATTAAGAGAAATGCACCTGAGATTGCCAAAGCATACATTCTATGTTGATAATCTTTATGTCTATCAACCATTAGCACGTGTAGAGAGAATGTACTATTTAGACGTTGACTTCTATCGTTATTTTATCGGAAGAGACGACCAATCAGTTAATGAAAAAGTAATGATTGATCGAATTGATCAGCAACTAAAAGTGAACAAGTTGATGATCGACTATATCGATTTGGAGTCGATTCAAAATGAGAAATTACAACAGTATCTATTTCACCAGTTAGAAATAGTCACAACTATTTCTTCAATCTTACTCATACGTTCTCGTAAAAGGGAAAATCTGAAAAAGAAAAAAGAGCTGTTGCAATATATCAAAGAAAGAGATCGAAAGCTATTTCGTAAATTAAGGTATGGATTTTTAGGCCAATTGACTAACTTACCAAGTTGGTTTGGTCGTCAAATCTCTATGGGTGCCTATAAAATATCAAGAAGGATTTTTGGTTTTAATTAAATGGATCGTTAGAAGTAGTGAGAATATCATTTAGATGTTCTCACTGTTTTAAATTAACAAATGGGGTTGTTTAAGGAGGAAATATGCGCCAGTCAATAGCAAAACGAATACTATTTATTCTATCTTTACTTACATTCATTTTTATTTTAAACACGATTTTAAGCGGAATTACCAATTCGCAAATTAAATTATCAACAAGTTTAGTGGCAGACTCTTTTGTCACCTTAGAGTATGAGCAAGTAAAGTTAGCGAAAGAAATTGGTCAAGTAAATTTAGAAATCCAAGAATTCGTGTTAAGTGACGAGTCTGAACATGAAACCATTTCTGAATCAATTATTAATAGTGCGGGGGTGATAGAGACTAGTGTTGCTGAGATTGCCAAAATAACTGAAGACTTTTCAGATAAAGCGATGAATCAAGTACTGAATGATGCCTTTCTCCCTTATCAAACAGCTATGCAGGCATATTTGGATCAAATCTATACAGTTACCGAATATATTGAACAAAACAATCAAGTATTAGCGGCTAGTAATTATCAAACTTTACAACAATTAGCTGAGGAAATGGTGAGATCTGAAAGTGATTTTCAAGAAGTTTTAGATGCGAGTATTAATCATGAAGTCAATCTGATTAATTCGAGAGTCGATCGTTCAACAATGATTATCTGGATTATAGCTATTCTTTTTGTTCTATCAGCTATGGCTGCATTCTGGATAACTGTCAAGACAATCATTAGTCCGTTAGTGAGTGGAAACCGAAAATTAACAGAGATTATTAAGACGCTTGAAGATGAAGAGGGAGATTTAACTGTTCGAATTGAGACTTCATCTCAAGATGAAGTCGGTCAGATGATCGCAGGCATTAATCGTTTTCTTGATATATTGCAAGACTTAATGATTTCAATAAAAACAAGTTCCAGTTCAATCTATCAATCAACAGGAAACATAAGAAATAACATTGTCGACAGCAAGGATTCTACGGCTAATATTTCTGTTTCTTTAAACGAGTTATCCGCAGGTATGGAAGAGATAAGTAGCACGATACAGAGTCTTGAAGATGGTGCTCAAAGTGTATTACAATCGGCAAATCACATTTCAGAAGATGCGAAATCAAATGTTATTCGGGTTGAATCAATTGTTGAAAGAGCAGATACTGTTCGAAATCAATCACTTCAAAGTAAGAGTCAAACCGAGGAGATTATTCGCCAGATTAAACAGACAACAGAATCCTCGATTGAAAATAGCCGTTCGGTTCAAAGAATTAATGAATTGACTGCAGATATTTTAGAGATTTCAGAACAAACCAATCTTTTGGCTCTTAATGCATCGATTGAAGCGGCCAGAGCAGGTGAAGCTGGTAAGGGCTTTGCAGTTGTTGGTAATGAAATAAGAAAGTTAGCAGAGAGCACAAAAGAGACAACAAGTGCGATTCAAGCGATCAGTGCAACTGTCACAAATTCTGTAGAAGAGTTAGTTAGCAATGCCGAACAGATGATTAGTTATATAACAGGCAATGTACTTGATGATTATGATGAATTCGTTGAAGTGACAAACGCTTATCAAGAAGATGCTGAGACGCTTAAGGTGATTCTAAATAGATTTGCAGACAGTTCAGGTGAGCTTAATCTAATAACGAATAATATGGTCGAAGGCATGAAAGAAATATCGTCAGCTGTTGAAGGAAGTGTGATTGAAGTTGTAAAATCTAGTGAGAACACAAATGATTTATTGGATTCATTAACAGATATCACAACTGACACAGATCAAAACCAAGAAATTGTTGATCACCTAAACAAACAAGTACAAAAATTTAAAAAAGTAGAAGTTTAAGCTAGCTATTTGTTGCTGGAAGGTCATATGAAATCCCTTAATGTTCATGTTTGGAGAATCAGACATTTGAATTTGGAAGGGTTTCATATGGTCCTTTTTTATTATATGTGGGTAGTTAATACACTTATTAATAGTGGTTTATTCATTTTAAATTGCAAATCAAGAACTAGTGGTATTATAATGCATGTGAAAGCTATTGGTTTGTTTAACACTTTCAAACAGTAAATGAGAGAAAGGAGCAGATTAATGATAAGCATTGCAATTGTAGAAGACGATAATCGTGAAGCTAATATATTAAAAGCTTATATAAAAAAATACGGAAGTGAAACTGCACAATCATTTCAGATTACTTTGTATGATGATGGCTTTAAGTTGTTAGATAATTATAAGCCTATCCATGATATTATATTTATGGATATTGAGATGCCGCATCTTGATGGGATGGAAGCTGCAAAAAAGTTAAGAAAATTGGATGATGTAGTAACTCTGATATTTGTTACAAACATGGCGAATTATGCAATTAAAGGCTATGAGGTAGATGCCCTTGATTTTATTGTTAAACCAGTCAGGTATTCTACGTTTAGGATGAAATTCAAGAAAGCCATAGAAAGAATATCTACTAATGAGGATATTGAAATCGTAGTTTCACGGAGATCTGGGATAGTACGATTAACATCTAGGCAAATTATCTATATCGAAGTAGTTGGTCATAAACTCACATACCATTTGACCGATGGAGTTATAGAAGGACACGGATCGTTGACAGATTTAGAAAAACAATTGCATAACAACGATTTTTTAAGGTCTCATGCTAGTTATTTGATTAATCCCCAATATATTTCTCACGTTCAAGGATATACAGTGACTATGACGAATGGCGATGAATTACGAATTAGTCGACCAAGAAAGAAAAAATTTCTGCAACAATTAGCAGAAATATTGGGAGAAGGGCGGGATATGCAATTATAAACGTAATTGAAAACATATTTGAATTTCGTTTTATAATCGAGCTATTTATTTTAACTCTCTTATTTACGACATCATTTCAAAAACGGAAAAATTTTTCTGTTCGAGTTCTTATTCTCATTTTTCTATCATTAGTTTCGATAGTTGTGTTCTTAAATGTTGATGCAGATTACTGGATACATACGATACCATTTACTATCGCTCGTTACATCCTTTTGTTCTTTGTAGTCATGACTTGTATTCTTTTTTGCTATAAAATATCTACGTTAACTAGTATTTTCTGTGTTACTGGTGTATATGCTATTCAGCATTTAGTTTACAATTTTCACGAGATTATGATAGAGGGCCTTAATCTAAGCCAGTATGTTCTTAAGAATAACAGTACTTATATTATCTATATAATTCTTTATATTATTATGGTCAGTATAATCTATACATTATTATACTATTTCTTTATTAAGCAATTTGAAAAACCGGAAGGTAATAACTTCGAAAATAAGTTTATTCTTGTGTTATGTGTTTTTGTTAATTTATACGCAACAGTCTTCTCTGTTGTTTTTAGAATTACTCAGGAAAATGCACAAACTGAAATCTTTTTGATATGTGTATTTTTGGATATTTTGTGTTGTTTATTCACGCTGTACCTTTTATCCTATATTTATCGTACAAGTATATTAAAAGAAGAGTTAAATATTATTCAATCACTGCTAAAAAAAGAGAAAACACAATTTACAATTTCTCAGAATAATATTGAAATGATGAATATCAAATTTCATGATTTAAAGCATCAATTGACACATTTATCGAATCGAATTGACGAGACAGAAATGGAGGAATTAAGAAAGATCATATCAATTTATGATATTCCTCCGACAGGAAATGCTGTGCTTGATGTGGTAATGACTGAAAAAAAACTGCAGTGTGAACAAGAAGGTATTGAATTAACCTATATGGTGGACGGCAAAAAACTAAATTTTATGCGTGAAACAGACATCTATTCTCTATTTGGTAATGCATTGGATAATGCAATTAACTCTTTAAGGAATATTAAGAATAAGGAAAAGCGTGTAATGAGTATGATCGTTAAAGAAACAATGGGGTTAATCTCAATTCATATTGAAAATTATTATCAAGGTGATTTGCAATTTCAAGATGGATTACCTGTAACGACGAATACAGATCAGGACTTTCATGGCTTTGGTATGAAAAGCATGAAGTATATTGTTGAAAAGTATGGCGGGGAGTTGTCAATCAAACTAGATGATGATGTATTTAATTTAAATATTGCCTTTCCAAGTCAGTAAAGTCATTTTATGATGTTAAAATGACAATTTAGGAAAGTTGTATTGTCGAAAATCATGTAAGCACTTACACTTAGGCTAGTTTTCTATTTGAGGAAACTAGTCTTTATTATTTGGTTAAATTGTTATTAAACAGAAAAGGTTATCGTTAGGGGGGATAAGGGAGATCGATAATGTACAATGAAACGTCTCAATTAAAGTAACAAATTAGAAAACTTTTTTTAAGGAGGATGAAGATGTTTAAAAAAACTAAAATATGGCGGGGATTAGCTCTAGTATTTATTCTATTCTTTGCAATATCTGCAATAGCTGGAGTAACTTTAGAAACTTATCGTACAGCAGTTGATGCTTTTTTTGGGACGAATAGTAGTAAAACAGTAACGGAAGAAGTTGATGATTTAGAAGACACATGGACTTACAAATCTAAATTTACAACTGCTGAAGAAGCATTTGAAGGCTTAAAAGAATTTGCGATAAGGGAATCACAGGAAACGATTGTGTTATTAAAAAACGAAGGAAACGTTCTACCAATCTCTAATGAAGCTAAACTTACATTATTCGGTGTACGTAGTTATGCTCCTGTTTACGGGAGTAATGGTGGAAGTATAACTGATGGATACGCAACCGTAGAGATCTTTGATGCATTTGAAGAAAGGGGCTTTCAGCTTAACCCTTCTATGCTCGCTACCTATGAGCAGTATTTTTCAAATAAGGAATGGACAGTTCCGAGGTATGGTAGTGGTATTATTCCAGAATATGAAGAAATAACTTCATATTCAGATCCTTCTGAACTGACTCTAAATGAGTTGCGAGACCTAAATCCAAATTTTGATCAGGATTACGCAAAGTACAATGATGCAGCAATTGTTGTAGTGGGTCGCCCAGGTGGAGAAAATGGTGATGGATACTATCCGGGCGCTGCAGGACTTGCTGATGGCGTATCAACGGTGACTGGAAACATTTTTAGTCTGAGTGATGAAGAGTTAGAAATAATTGAAGAAGCAAAGGAGAACTTCGATACAGTTATTGTTTTGATTAACTCCGTTAATCAAATGGAAATTGCAAATTTAAAGGAAGACCCAGATATAGATGCAATCGTCTGGATTGGGTTTCCAGGGGCATATGGTTTTTATGGTGTTGCTGATGTTCTTAATGGTACTGTTTCTCCGTCCGCTTATCTTGGAGATATCTATGCGAAAAACAGCGCACTAGCACCAGCCATGAAGAACTATGGAAATATCCCATGGGAAAATGCTTCTGATTTTACCCCAGAGGAAAATGTAAATTCCTATTTAATTCAGGCGGAGGGAATTTATACGGGGTATCGTTATTATGAAACTCGTTATGCAGATATTGTTTTAGGTAATGGTGGTGAAGTTGCATCAGCAGGAACTTATGCTAATGCTGATGGTACTATTGCTACTGAAGATGGCATTTGGGACTATAAAAATGAAGTTGTTTATCCATTTGGATACGGTTTGTCTTATACGACTTTTGATCAGAATCTTGATGAAGTAAATATTCTTGGAAATAAAGAGACAGCTTCTGTTACTGTGACTGTGACCAATACGGGAGATGTTGCTGGGAAATCTGTTGTTCAAGTTTATGCCCAAGTACCGTATACGGATTATGACAAGCAATATAATGTTGAGAAATCTGCAGTACAGTTGATGGATTTTGAAAAAACCGATACACTGCAACCTGGCGATTCTCAAACAATCACAATGGAGATTGATCTTGCAAACCTTGCAAGTTATGATTCAGAAAATGCAAAAACATTTATCCTTGATCCAGGTGATTATTATTTAGCTATTGGTAGTGACTCTCATAATGCACTCAATAATATTTTGGCTAGCCAAGGTAAAACTACGGCTGACGGCATGACTGAAAACGGAAATTCGGATAATGTTTATACATGGACATGGACGGGTGATGTAGATGACAAGACCTTTGCTGTAAGTAAAGCAGGTGTTGAAATTACTAATGCATTGAGTGAAGGTGACTATGCCATGGATATTAATGCTTTCCTTCCTGGTACAGTAACTTATTTATCCAGAAGTGATTGGGATGGTACGTTTCCAAAAACATACTCAGGTTTAGTGGCAGATGAGAATTTGTCTAGATTACTCGGTAATGATTTCATTTCACTTAATACAGATGATGACGTTTCGGATTTAGTGTTTGGTGACACGACGAGTGACTTAATGCTTAATGATTTGAAGGGTGCAGATTTTGACGATCCTCGTTGGGCGGAATTAGTCGATAAAGTAACTATAGAAGAATTCTTGGCTTTTGCTGAAAATGCATTCCATAACATAGCGGCAATTGACTCTATTGGTTTGCCACAGCATCAGGCCGATGATGGTCCTGGAGGATCTGATTCACATTATTTACCAGAAGGTAGCTATCAAGGCGTCCCATTCCCTGATGCGGATGAATATGAATCTGGTACAAGAGTTGCACCTTCTCCAACGAATTTAGCATACAGTTGGAATAAAGAGTTGGCTTATGAAAATGGTGAGATCATTTTAGGTGAGAGTACTTTAATGTTTAACTTGCCAATTATGATTGGTCCAGGTATGAATATTAAACGCCATGCGTATAACAGTCGAGGTGTAGAATATTACTCAGAAGATCCAATTCTCTCTGGTTATATTGGGAGTGCAGTAGTACAGGGGGCACAATCTAAAGGTACGCTTGTCAACATCAAGCATGCAGCTTTTAACGATCAGGAAATTAACCGTTCAGGAATTGCTGTATTTATGGACGAACAAAAGGCTAGGGAACTCGAACTTCGAAATCTTCAGCAAGCTTTTGAGGCTAACGGAAAACCAGCATCGTTTGTTGGTGATGAGTCTAAAGACGACACTTATACTACTGGTGCTCTCGGTGTGATGACTTCTTACAACCGTATTGGTGCAGTAGCTCCGAGTGCAAACAGAGGTGTAATGGTACAAATTATGCGAGATGAGTGGGACTTTAATGGATATAGTGTCACTGACTTCACTGGTGTTACTTTAAAAGCGGCACCAAAGGAATCACTTTTAGCCGGAACAACAGCTTTTTGTGGTTTTGGTGATAGTGAGGTTAACTACTGGAACGCTGCAAGTTTAAGTGGTGACAGGGATATGCTTTTAGCTATCAAACAAAATATTCACTATCTATTATATTCTCTTGCAAATAGTGCGGCGATGAATGGCGTAAATGCTACAACACATTCAGTCGATGTGATGACTTGGTGGCGAGCCCTTTACACAGTAATGATCGGTGTTACTGCAGTCGGAGCAGTGGGGAGTGTCGCTGGCTACACTGTTATAAAGCACAAGAATAAGAAAACAATAATTGAGGAGGATATAAGATGATAAAGAACATGACGAAGTCTGGATTGGCAATTTGTGTTGCTATCATCACGGCATTTGTAGGATTGATTCTCTATATTATTACTTCAACTACAGGTTATCTCGCTGGAAGTGTCCTAGATCCTTTACCAATTATTTTTACAGTTGTGGCAATTATCTTAGCCTGTCTACTTGTGGGAGTAAAGAATAAATTCAGTTCGTTTCTGATAGACTTGTCCGTTTTTGCTACGGCGGTACTTCTTATTGCAAGTTTTTCTCTATTTGTGCTCGGAAGAATTAGTCTAGCTGCAGATGTCTATTTTATTCCGGTCAATTATCCAGAGGCCGAAGAGACGGCACTTAATATATCAATTGTTGGATTAGCAAGCTATATGATTTCAATAATCTCGATGATTGTTGTTGCATTCTCTGACAAAATTAAAAACGCATAATCTATTTGATGGGTCTGTATGCTATTGTGCAGACCCTACTATTCTATCTATGCAATAAATATAAGGAGTTAGTGAATAAAATGAAAATAAATTGGAATGATGATTGGTTATTTCGAAAGATTGATGAGGAAAAGGATCAATCAATAACCATACCGCATGATGCAATGATTCTTGAAAACCGTTCTCAAGATAACCTTAGTGGGAAAAATGCTGGATACTATGAAGGAAATGACTACGTCTATACAAAAAAGTTTTTTGCTCCTTCTCAATATGAAGATAAAAAGTTAATTATCGAGTTTGAAGGTGTTTATCATAATGCCGAAGTTTATCTGAATGAAGAAAAAGTTGCTTTTCGACCTTATGGGTATACCAACTTTTATGTTGATATTAGTGAAAAAGTCAGAATGAATGAAGAAAATGAAATAAAAGTTATCGCACGAAATTCGGATCAACCGAATAGTCGCTGGTATTCAGGAGCGGGTATATACCGACCTGTTCATCTTTATGTTCTTCCGAAGCAACACATTTTGTTGAATGGCGTTAAAATTCGCACTTTAAATTATCAAACGAGAACGATAGAGATAGAGGTAAAGACTAATATGCCTGGTGTCGTTGAAATCGAAATTCTGGATGATATAACCCCCCTTGCTAAGCACACAATACAAACAACAGGAAGTGGAATTCTAAAGCTTGACCTCCCGGATGCTAAACTATGGAATACCAAAACGCCACATTTACACACGTGTAAAGTTCGGTTTGGTGATCATTTAGAAACGATTGATTTTGGTATTCGCCAAATCGAGTGTAGTCGGGAAAAGGGCTTTTGTATCAATGGTGAAAGAGTTATCTTACGTGGGTGTTGCATCCATCATGATAATGGAATTTTAGGCGCACGAGCTTATGACTTCGCTGAAGAGCGCAAGGTCAGGATCATGAAGGAGGCAGGATACAATGCGATTCGTTCTGCCCATAATCCTTGCTCAAAGGCAATGCTAGATGCTTGTGACAGACTGGGTATGTTAGTTGTGGATGAGTATGTTGATGTTTGGTATATCCACAAGACAAAGTATGATTATGCGCTTTATTTTAAGGATTGGTGGCAACAAGATTTAAAAGATATGGTTGATAAGAATTACAACCATCCTTCTGTTATTATGTATTCCACTGGAAATGAAGTTTCTGAAACAGCGCAAAAACGTGGGATTGATTACACAAAACAAATGACCGACTATCTTCATTCTTTAGATAACAGTAGGCCAGTTACTTGTGGTATCAATATTTTCTTTAACTATTTAAGTTCTTTAGGTTTTGGAGTGTATACAGATAAGAAAGCTGAAAAAGAAGTTGAAAAAGGTAATCGTAAGGCAGTTGGTAGTGAGTTTTATAACAATCTTGCTGGTATTTTAGGAGCTCGAACGATGAAGATTGGGGCCACTCTACGCGGAAGTGATTTAAAAACGAGAGATGCCTTTGCAAATATGGATGTGGCTGGATACAACTATGGGATTTATCGCTATAAAAAAGATTTGAAGAAGTATTCAGATCGAATTATTTTAGGGACTGAAACTTTTTGTAATGATGCTTACCGATTCTATGAATTGGCTAAAGAGAATCCAGGTTTAATAGGGGATTTTGTTTGGGCGGGTATGGATTATTTAGGTGAAGTAGGGGTAGGATCTTGGGAATATAAAGACTATGCTCCAGATTTCAATCATGGTGTTGGTTGGGTAAGTGCAGGAAGTGGTAGGGTTGACTTGATTGGGAATGAATTAGCGGAAGCTAAATATACAAAAGTAGCTTTTGAAATTGATAAAATTCATATCGGTGTTGTTCCTGTTAATAATGCATTCAAGCCACATTCGCCATCTGCGTGGAAAATGACAAATGCGATTAATAGTTGGTCATGGGATGATTGGGATGGAAAGAAGACGCAAGTCGAAGTATATGTTAGAGCACACAAAGTTGCTTTATATGTGAACTCGAAAAAAGTAGGGGAAAAGAAAATAAAGAATGACTGTAAGGCTATTTTTAAGACGAAATACTATAGAGGTCAGGTAATGGCAATTGCTTTTGATGAAGAAGGGAATGAGGTTGCTAGAACTTCTTTGAAATCAGCAGGAGACGAAACTAAACTTACAATTACACCGGAAAATGAACAGATAAGTGTTAATGATCTTTCTTATATTCGATTGAAATATACAGATGATGATGGCGAGAAGAAGCCTTTAGCAAGAGGGGATGTTAAAGTATCTGTCGAAGGTGGCGAGTTGTTAGCAACAGGCCATGGCTGTCCTTATAACGATCAAAGTTATAATACGGACATCACTGATACTTACTATGGAGAAGCACTTGCAATAGTGAAACCTACAGGGGTTGGTAAAATTGAGGTTTTTGCAGAAAGCAAATATGGGAATGCACAAGCAAGTATCGAAGTCGTTGAGTGATAACATGGATAGAGTTCCTGAAAAGTCTATATATAAAAAGGAAAATAGTCTGGATATAAACGGTGGCAAAAAAAGCAGGGGTATTTTGAAGTTGTGGCATGACTTTCGTGCAAAGCATAAAGGTATTGCAGAGTTTCTTGTATTTCTCCTGCTAAGTAATGGAATCACAGTATTACAAATGATTCTTATGCCAATGCTAAAGTCTTTTTTAGATCAAACAAGCTTAATAGATATAGGATTTCAAGTTGGTCAGATTGGTCACAATTTTGATGGGAGTCCCTATTATATTTTTGACTATGCTGCTGGAAGCCTTGGTAATGGTGGCGGTGGTGGCCTTGCCTATTTTTTATCGGTACAGATTACCTTAGCTATCGCACAAGTGATTAATTTTTTTGCCCAAAGAAATATTACTTTTAAATCGTCAGGTAATATGTGGAAGTCGGCCGGTTGGTATTTGATTGCATTTATTTTAATTACCCTAGGGGCAGCAACTCTCCAAGGCTTTTATAAGGCGCCAGTTTATGATTTATTTATCAATACGTGGGAGCTTGGCAAAACTGGTGAAACCCTTGCTGATTTTGTTACGATGATTATTAACGCAACCGTCTCGTTCTGGGTGTACTTCCCTATTCTGAAGATTATCTTTAAAGAAAAAGATAACAAGAATAAAATTTGATATAATCATATGATTCCTATTATCTATTAATGGTAGATACTATTTTTAAGAACTAAAAAATTGATAAAGTAAAGGCAGTGTTTGAATGAAGTTATTATCAGTTGTTATTCCTTGTTACAATTCACAAGATTATATGAAAAATTGTATCGAATCTCTCTTATTGGCGAGGGATGATATTGAATTAATTATAGTCAATGATGGTTCTGTTGATCAAACGGCAGAAATAGCTGATAACTATGCAAACATGGAACCTAGTAAAATTAAAGTCATTCATCAACAAAATGGTGGTCATGGACAAGCAATCAATACGGGTCTTAAACATGCGACAGGCCTATACTTCAAAGTAGTTGATAGTGATGATTGGATAGATACGAGGGCATATTTAAGAATATTGGATACACTTAGTGGCTTGA
Source organism: Amphibacillus xylanus NBRC 15112 (assembly GCF_000307165.1). Lineage (NCBI taxonomy): Bacteria > Bacillati > Bacillota > Bacilli > Caryophanales > Bacillaceae > Amphibacillus > Amphibacillus xylanus. The sequence continues at coordinate 2,406,482 of NC_018704.1, read as the reverse complement.
TTGGTAGAAAGCAATACATTGATTTATTGATTAGTAATTTTGTTTATGAAAAAGAAGGTGCAAAACATAAAAAGGTTATGAAATATACAGGCACCTTACCTCAAGATACTATCTTTACATGGGATGATGTTGGGGATTTTCGGAAAGGTCAATATTTAATGATGCATTCATTAATTTATCGAACACAATTATTAAAAGAAATGCAGTTGAAATTACCAAGTCATACTTTTTATGTCGATAATCTATATGTTTACCAACCTTTAACGCGGGTTGAGGAAATGTATTATTTAGATGTTGACTTCTATCGCTATTTTATTGGAAGAGACGATCAATCAGTTAATGAAAAAGTAATGATTAATCGAATTGATCAACAGCTAAAGGTTAATAAACTAATGGTTGATTATATTGATTTAGACTCGATTAAAAATATGAAATTGCAAAGTTATCTTTTTCATCAGTTAGAAATTGTTACGACGATTTCTTCAATTTTGTTAATTCGTTCTCGTAAGAAAGAAAATTTACAAAAGAAAAAAGAATTATTGCAATATATCAAACAAAGCGATAAGAAGCTGTACCGAAAGTTAAGATATGGGTTCTTAGGTCAGTTAACTAATTTACCAAGTTGGTTTGGTCGTCAAATCTCCATGGGGGTTTATAGGGTATCGAGAAGAATATTTGGCTATAATTAATATTGCTAGAAATAGTGAGAGCATTTTTGAGATGCTCTCACTATTTTAAATATGACACTTATTTATTCTATTTTTCTTCATAAGAAATTGGAATTTTAAAAATTTTATCTGCTCCTGGTAATTTGCTCGCTTCGTCCATCAATTGTTCCCCCCTTATGGGCAATTTTCGAGGACTGTTGATTATTGCAATTGTTGTTTTAAAACTACAATTTCATCAATATCTAAATGTGTGACTTCAGCAATGAAATTGAGATCAACATTTTTTCTCAGCATCTCTACCGCAACTTTTCTCACACCTATCTCTTTTCCAATTTCCTTCCCTTTTTCTTCATAAGAAATTGGAATTTCGAAGATTTGATCTGCTTCTGGTAATTTGCTCACTTCATCCATCAATTGTTCCTCCTCTTGTTTGGTTAGTTTTAAATAAGATTCGAAAAATCCGTAAATTAAGCGTTGTCTAGCTGGGTCGAGTTCCATTCTAGTAATCATTCGTAAAAATTCTTTTTTAACTTCGATCCGTTCTTCTTTTTGATAGCCCATTTCGCTAAGTAGTGCTGCTGCGACAGGATTATCAGAACGGATATAGTCACGCCAATTCATTTTGTGCAAGTGGAGTGTTAAGTAATTAAAGGTAAGGACATGGAAAAAATCAAATGCCATCGTATAATGATCCTCTACCGGCTGGCGGTCGTGACTGAAAATCGCAATTGGAATAATTGGTTTTCTGTACTTGTTGTAGAGCATACTAAAGTAATGGTACATCCGTTCGTTAAAGTCAGGTTGTCGGTAGCTTTGGGGTTCGATATGAACAATAATGACAACGTCTTGTTTCTTTAATTTTGTTTCAATCACCAAATCGAGTCTGCGCGTATCGCCATCGAGCATATTTGTCTAGGTTAATCGTGATGGGGGCTTTTCTTGGATCAGTAGTGGCAGGGTTGCCATGAAATCACATCCTTGTAGGTTATGATGCGAGGTCTAATATGTAGGTTCTAGCTATAATATAGCATGGTTTTGTGCCTCGGGCAGTATAGACAAAAGCGTCATATCTTATACTGGTTAGGTAATTAATCTTTAGTTGAATATTAAGACGGTGGGTGTTATTTTAGCAATAGGATAGTGATCAGTAATGACCGAAAGAGGAACGATTGATTGCTGAAATTCAAAGGAGGAGTCATTTATGATTAGTGAAGTTGATTTAAAGCATTTGCGTCGCTCTGTTGAGTTAGCCAAGATGGCACTGGATAAGGGAGACGAGCCATTTGGATCTGTGCTTGTGTCGCAAAAGGGCGAGGTACTGTTCAGCAAGACCGAATTCAAACTTTATTGGTGCTGTTAGATGTTTATTTTTCTGTCGATATGTAGCCTTGCTAATTTGTGATTCTTCAAAAGTGAGATCGTCATTTCGACCCCAGTAATGGGCACATTAAAGTGGTTATGGAGGAAAAATGAAACCCTTCCCCTGCCACTACCGAAATCAACAACGCGATCGGTCGGCTTTAGCTTATAATGTTGAATTAAGCTTTCTAGTGCTTGATACGGCGTTGCCTCATATCTATTATATTTGTCTGTTTCTTTCCGCCATTCCCTAAGGATACCTGTTTTGATTTGTAACATATGATCAATTTTTCTTTCTCCTAATCTTACATATTCACTCCATCTCTGTATAATTCTTCTACCAATCTATTAAGCCATACTTTTAGTGAACAATCAATTGACTCGAATCCGTGCATGAAATTTTAATCTTCAACAATAATATCGAATAAGCATAAAAGTCGCTGTAAAAATGGTATAATTAATGTAACAAGTTTTGAGGAGCTAAATAAAGAAGATATCGACTTTATTTGAAGGTAATCATCTATTGATCGTAGAAAAACCGGTTAATATTCCGGTTTAGGAGGATCGGAGTGCTGATCTTGATTTATTAACAATCCTGAAAGATGATCTGAAAATTCGTTATCAAAAGCCTGGTAACGTTTATTTAGGTCTTGTTCACCGGTAGGATCGTCCGGTGGGCGGTGCGATTGTCTTTGCGAAAACGTCTAAGGCGGATTCCCTATTGTCTGATATGATTCGAAGGCGCGTGATTAAGCGAACGGATTTAACTGTTGTTCATGGTGTTCCGAGACAGAAACAAGGTCAACTTGAAGACTATTTGTTAAAGGATAGCCGGAAAAATATTGTCCCTGTTGAGTCAGTTAAGCATCCTGATGTAAAGCAGGCAATTTTAGATTATCAAGTGCTTGAATCAAAAGAAGGGTTTAGTTTGCTGGCTGTCCAATTACATACGGGGGTTCACATCAAATTCGTGTTCAATTAGCGACAAGTACTCATCCGATTTATGGTGATCAAAAGTATGGTGAACGCGTTAATCAGCGTGGTCAACAAATTGCGCTATGGTCAAATGCAGTCTCATTTGAGCACCCTGTGTGGAAAGCGCCAATCACTGTGGAATCGGTACCGTCGGCAAACTTCCCATGGAATCTGTGGAGAGTTTTTCAGAAAAAAGATTTGTGATGTTTGTGAAAATTAAGGTTTAGGGGACAGTACTATGAAGCGATTTAAATTTATTTTTTACATATTGGCAATAGGTAGCTTGTTTGTCGGGGTCTTTTGGTTTTCGGCTTTTTTAAAGTTGGCTAATGCGAATGTGACAACAATTACTGTTGATGTGGCGCCAGTGCGGGTGTCTATGTCAGATGATCATTTAAAGGCAAGTCATTCAGCGTATCAGGGGATTGATATTGTCACGCTTGTAAAGGAGGAGCCGGATTATCAGTTGGCGATCCATTATCCTGAGTTTCGTGATGATCAATTAAATCAAGCGATTAGTGACTATGTTTCAATGACTAAGGCAGATTTTTTTGAGGAACTTGAGGCAAACAAAGAGTTTCTACAAGATCGGCCAGCATCTTTTTATTTATTGTTTAATATTTACCCGGTTGTCGACGATGTTTATTCAATTGTTTTTTCGAATGAGCGTTATCTTGGTGGAGCGAATGGTGAACAGAGCTCAAAAGTATTTATTGTTGATTTGAGTCAGAATCGGTTTATATCACAATTGGAAATGATCGATGATCATCAAGAGAATCGTGATTTGGTTTTTCAATTGCTAAAAGAGGAGTTTGAGCAGTCTGAAGATTATCGTGAGTTTTTCTTTCTGGATTATTTGGAGGAATGGGCTTATGCAGGTAATCAAACATATGAAAATGTTTATTTGACTGATCGGGCGTTGGTGTTTAAATTTAATAAATATCAGGTGACAGCTGGTGCTGCTGGTTCGCCGGAGATTAAGTTGCCTTTTGTGAAGGTGAAGGGGTTATTAACGGATGAATGGGTTAAAAAGTTGGAGATTGAGAAGAAATTGACTAATGGAGTGAAGCAAGATAATGGTGTAGATCAACAAGGCTCGTCTGAAGATGTAAAAATAGATGAAGATATAAAGAAAGTTGCGTTGACGTTTGACGATGGGCCTGATCCAACGCACACGATAGAGATTCTGAGATTGCTAGATGAGTATCAGGCGCGGGCAACATTTTTCGTGTTAGGAAATCGTGTGGATTTTTATCCGGGGATTGTCAAGGAAATCTCAGATCGGGGTCATGAAATTGGTAACCATACATGGAATCATAAAGATTTAACTACATTGGATAGTGCCGGGATTAAGGATGAACTTGGGTCCACCTCAAAAGCAATTAAGCAAATTACAGGAGAGTCACCTAAACTATTTCGACCACCGTATGGTGCTATAAATGACAATGTTCGTGCTGCCACTGATTTAGCGCCATCGCTTTGGACAGTTGACCCTCAAGATTGGCGCTATCGTGATGCGGATAAAGTTTTTAAGCATGTCAAGGCGAATGTGACTGATGACTCAATTGTTTTAATGCATGATATTCATGGTACGACGGTTGAAGCGCTAGAAAGGATTTTGGCATTTTTGGCTGAAGAAGGCTATCAGTTTGTCACAGTTTCAGAGCTTGATAGTTAATGGAGGGGTTTTTTAATGACGACGATTTACTTTGTTAGGCATGCTGAGTCAGACTTATCAATTTATGACGATTTAACGCATCCGCTGACAGAAGCGGGTTTACAAGCGATTAAGTCTGTGACGAAATTTTTACTCGAGTAAGAGATTGATCACGTCTTTTCAAGTCCATTTAAATGGGCAATTGATACAGTAAAGGACTTTGCTGATCAAGGCTGGCATTATCAACACACAAAGTGGATTACTACGCTGAAGAACACCAAAATATTTCAAAGCATGTCTAGAAAGGCAACTTGTGCTGACAACGCCGTGATGGAAAGTTTCTTCGGTATTTTAAAGCAAGAGATTTATTACGGTGAAGAATTACTATCTTATCATGAGTTGAAACAAAAAATTGAACAATATATCGATTACTACAATAACGATCGAAGCAAAGTAAAATTGGCTGGCTTAAGCCCGGTCCAATACCGAACTCAAACCAGCCAAACAGTTGCATTATAAAAACTCTAACTTTTTGGAGTCACTACCATTTACGATAAACAGTACCTGTTTTTTCTTATTTTACTTGAGTTCAGCTTTATATTTGTTGATAAAATCTGTTAAGATAAGCTCTAATTTAGGTCCATCGACTTCATCTAAATCATAGTGAATCCGGGCAGTTGGTTGATTAATTTTAATGACACGTGATAAGTCAATTGGTGTCCCAATAATTACCGCATCACAATCGACGTTGTTAATCGTTGTTTCCAGATCTTTTAGCTGTTGTTCGCCATACCCCATTGCTGGGACAAGATTCTCAATATGAGGATAGGTTATGAACGTATCCTTTAAGCTTCCTACAAGGTATGGAGTAGGATCGATGATTTCAGCAGCTCCTAGACGTTGCGCTGCGACTGTGCCTGCACCAATTTTCATTTCTCCATGTGTAAGGGTCGGTCCGTCTTCAACAATTAGGACACGTTTTCCTTTAATTAATTCTGGCTGATCTACTGTAATCGTTGACTCGGCTTTAATAATTATACTGTTTGGACTGACAGTCTTAATATTGTTTTCAACAATTTGAATCGCCTCAGCCGTTGCGCTATCAACTTTATTAATAATGGCTACGTCTGCTGTTCTTAAGCAAACCTCACCAGGATAATACTGTAACTCATGCCCAGGTCGGTGTGGATCAAGCACTGTAATCGCTAAATCAGGTTTGTAAAATGAGAAATCATTATTTCCCCCGTCCCAAACGATCACATCACATCCATCAGGGTCATTCTCTGCAGCTTCTAGAATTGCTTCGTAATCAACACCTGCATAAATAATATTACCTCTGGAAACATGTGGTTCATATTCTTCCATTTCTTCAATTGTACATTGATGTATTTTTAAATCTTCAATCGTTGCAAAACGTTGAACACGTTGAGCAGCTAAATCACCATAAGGCATTGGGTGTCTAATTGCTACAACTTTTAGACCTTGTGCCATTAGCGTTTCAATAATCTTTGGTGTGTTGTAAAATGAAACGCAACAGTTAAAAAAGACACGAAGATTCGTTATACTAAAGTCACCACAACCAGTATAAGGAGCGAATCTTCATGTCATGTAAACATTCTAACACAAAGAACGCGAATGGACATTTAAAATTTAAAGAGCGTGAGCTCATCGAACGATGGCTAAAAGAAGACAAGTCACAAGCAGAAATTGCACGATTACTTGGTCGGAATCGCTCGACTATCTCTCGAGAAGTAAAAAGAGGGACAGTTCCTCAAATTATTAATGGGAGAAAAAGTAGAATTATACTTAGCCGATTCTGGTGCTGCGATTTATTTAAAAAACAGACAACGCAGTATTTCTAAAGGATTAAAAGCTTATTCAGGTCGATTCTGGCACAAGCTCAAGAAAGCCTTTTATAACGGCTGGTTCAAAGGGAAAAATCGATTGTACAGTATTAAAACATTTGTCTTAAAATACGCTCGAGATAACCCAAAAGAAAAGGTCCCTTGTTTTAAGACCTTCTATCGATATATACGTCAAAATGCCTTAGTCATCAAGCCACATGATTTGCCGATGATGTATCGCTTATCACCAAGAAAGAACAAGCATAGTAAACCAAAAGGACACAATAAAAAAGTTCTAGGTAACAGTATCTCAACACGACCGACGGAGGTGCTCAATCGACAAGAATTTGGTCATTGGGAAGCCGATTTAGTCTTAGGTAAAAAAACAAAAGGGTAACCCACTGTACTGACACTTGTCGAGCGGAAAACACGTTATGCTTTAGCGCTTAAACTAAACGATTCCAAGAGCCAAACCATTTTTGATGATTGCCAGTCTGTTATCGAAAGCAACCCGAAAACCTTTAAAACAATCACCTTTGATAACGGTTCTGAATTTTCAAAAGTAGCTGAATTAGAAACAGCTGAATTATCCATTTACTTTTGTCATGCCTACGCCGCTTGGGAAAGAGGATCGAATGAAAATTTTAACAAACTATTAAGAGAATTTATTCCTAAGGGTCAATCGTTACATCAGTTTTCTAGTGATTATGTGAAAGAAGCAGCATCAAAGATAAACCAACGCATTCGGGAAATACTCGTTTTAGAAACAGCTCAAACGTGCTTCGACTATGAGCAAAAACAATTAAATAAGTGACTGAAGTAAGAAGCAAATCTCAAAGTGATTTTTTTCTCCCCCATGGGGGAGAAGTGCTTTCAACAACAATCAATAACCCCTATCTTAATTAACTAAAGAGTGTTGCATTTGATTTGACACTAGGGGATATTGATATTATAACAATAGAACGTGGGTTTCAATAATAGCAGATTAATTAGAATAATGAAAGGTTTTTGTCTGATTAAGAATTGCTAATTAGAAGAGATGATCCTAAAGTCGGAGTAAAGATAGGGAGGTAATCGTTTTATTATAGACGATTATTTCGGTTTAGGTGAGATAATATTAAAAAATGTGTTAAAATTTAATCAAACGAAAATTTGAAAATATAAATTGGACGATATGATGTAGAAAGGGGTTTTTTATGTTGTTAGGAGCAATTGAAGCAGGTGGCACAAAGTTTGTGTTAGCAGTTGGTAATCAAGATGGTGAAATTTTAGATAAATTGACAATCCCAACAGAACATCCAGATCAAACAATTCCAAAGGTGGTTAACTATTTTAAGGATAAAGGGATCAAAAAACTTGGTTTAGGAGCATTTGGACCAATCGATTTGAATCAAAAAAGTCCAACATATGGTCAGCTTCAGAAAACACCAAAAACAGATTGGGTTGATTATCCTCTAGGTGCGGTGTTGCAAGAGAAGCTTTCTGTACCTGTTGTGATTGACACAGATGTTAATGTTGCCGCAATGGCTGAAGCGAAATTTGGCAATGCAACAGATGTTGATTCATGCTTATATATTACGGTTGGTACAGGTATTGGTGGCGGCTTTTATTACCGTGGCCAAACATTAAATGGTTTGTCACATCCTGAGCTCGGGCACATTAAAGTGCGACGCCATCCAGATGATCGTTATCAAGGAACGTGTCCATCGCATGGTGATTGTCTAGAAGGTCTAGCTGCGGGACCAGCACTTGAAAAGCGCTGGGGCAAAAAAGGCGATCAATTGGTCGGTGTTGACGAGGTTTGGGAAATGGAAGCTTTTTATTTAGCACAAGCCCTGACGATATTTATTTATGTGCTCTCACCTGAACGCATCGTTTTAGGTGGTGGAGTGATGAAACAGAAACAGCTTTTCCCATTGATTCGTAAGTATGTAATCGACATGTTGAATGGTTATGTGAGTTCGCCTTACTTAACAGCTGATCAAATTGATCAATACATTGTTGCACCAGGATTAACAGATGAAGCAGGAATCAAAGGGGCACTGTATTTGGTAATGGATTGATCGAATCATTTAATCACGGTTATTTTTCATAAATAAGAACAAAGGAGATGTCTAATTCATGAGTTTAGCAACGACAAGAAAGCTCAGCAATGGAGTATAAATACCTGTTATCGGATTAGGAGTTTTTAAAATGGATGATGGTGAGTCGGTATATGATACCGTAAGTTCTGCACTTGAGATTGGCTATCGCCATATTGATACAGCATCGACTTATAGAAATGAAGAAGGTGTCGGACGAGCGATTGCGGATAGCGGTATCCCTCGCGAGGAGATTTTTGTCACAACGAAAGTGTGGAATGATGAACAGGGCTATGAGGAGACATTAGCAGCTTTTGACCGGAGTTTAAAACGATTAAATCTGGATTATGTTGATCTCTATCTTGTTCACTGGCCGATTCCTGGTATGTATAAGGATACATGGCAGGCGCTCGAAAAAATTTACCGCGATAAGCGTGCGCGTGCGATTGGTGTGAGCAACTTTCACCCACATCATTCAGATGATTTAATGAAAGATGTAACGATTAAACCGATGATTAATCAAATTGAATTGCATCCACAGCTTTCTCAAGTAGAAGTGAGAGAATATTGCAAGGAGCACGGTATTGCCGTAGAGGCCTGGTCACCGATTGGTAAGGCAACTTATCTTGATCATCCTGTGCTCAAAGAGTTAGCTGAGAAATATAATAGGACAGCTGCGCAAATTATGATTCGTTGGGATTATCAAAACGATATTATTACAATCCCTAAATCCGTTCATGCTGATCGGCAAAAAGAAAATGCTGATATTTTTGACTTTGAATTATCTAATGAAGATATGGAAAAAATCGAAAGCTTAAATAGCGGCAACCGTCTAGGTACGGATCCTGATACAGTTAGTTTAGATTCGTTTTAATACTGTCCCTGATTATCGAATGAGATAATCAGGGATATTTTTTTGACTAAGCCGATCGGCCTATTGTTAACAGTAAATTTACAGTCTGTTAACTAAAACTTCATCTTCTTTTGCTAGTCTACTAATAAGGAAAAGTGGTTGCTCTGCGCCATTATTTTTGAACACTCCTGTTTGGTTGTGCCTTTTTTGTTAAGGGGGGACTGAGAAAGATGAAGAAAAAGAACTGGAATCGATTTAATTTAAATAACCTATCAATTGCATGGAAATACGGTCTAATCTTAATTACGATTTTTATTTTGTTAATTACAGCAACAACTTTTGTCTCAAAAGCAATTAACCAAACAAATCAGGATCTGGATATCCTTAATCGAGATTCTGATCGTGCGCTTCTGATCAATGAATTAAATGATCTGATTCAGTCAAAGGCGTTATCCGTGATGGGATATGCTCAGTTCGGTAGTCAAATTTACATAGATGATATTGAAGTGAAGGATCAGGAGATTGCAGAGCAGGTTGATAAATTGACGACACAAATGACGAGTGATGAGCAAAGTAATCTTTTAAATGTCATTACTTTACTTAATAAGCAATTGAGTGAAATGCTCTATTAAGAGTTTATGACGGTTAGTGGCAATCGGGGATTTGTGATGCGACTACATAGTAATCGATATATTCAATTAACAGAAGAGACGATTTCTCAGTTGGAAAATTTGCGCGATTTAATTATAGCAGATCGGGATCTTGCGCTTGAAAATACTAATCAGAGCCAAGTTTTTGCCCAGCTGATTTTATTAGTTAGTATGTTTGTTGCGATTGTGATTGCTGTTATTTTAGTTTTGATTATTAGTCGTCATGTCTCTAAACGTCAGCAAAAGGTCGTTGTAGCAAGTGAGCGAATTGCAACGGGTGATTTGACTGAAGCAAGTAATCATTTGCAAGGAAATGATGAGATTGGTCAACTCAACCAAACGATTAACCAAATGCGCTTACAATTAAGACAGATGACTGAGTCGATTAAACAAACATCAGGTGTTGTTGACCGTCAAAGTGAGCAGTTAAATCAATCGGCAGAGGATGTTAAGTAAGGGACACAACAAATCGCTGCTACAATGGAAGAGATTGCTTCAGGATCAGAAACGCAGGCAACTTTTGCAAATCAGTTAGCTAAAATGATGACTACTTTTGTTGAAAGAATTGCTGATATCGATCAGAGCAATGAAACGATTCAAGGCTCGTTAACGAGTGTGCAATCGGAAACAGATCAGGGACAATTTTTCATGAAAAAATCCGTTGAACAAATGAATGTGATTGATCAAATTGTTCATAATGTCATCATTCAATTGGAAGGACTTGATCGTCAAGCGACACAAATTACGAAACTGATTTCTGTAATTAGGGATATTTCGGAACAGACCAATTTATTGGCGTTAAATGCATCGATTGAAGCCGCCCGTGCTGGAGAGCATGGTTTAGGTTTTAATGTAGTGGCGAATGAAGTACGTAAATTGGCTGAAGAGGTGAATGATTCGGTCAGTGAGATTACGGCGATTGTTCAGGATAATCAGACGGAAACGAAGGCTGTTTCATTGGCACTGAAGCAAAGTTATGATGAAGTGCGTCAGGGAACGGAAGATATTAAATTAACAGGTGTTCGTTTTAATGCGATTGAACAAGCAGTTGAAACGATGACGGCCAATGTACAGTCGATCATTTCTGATTTAGCAATCCTGAATCGAGACTCAGCATCTGTCAATCAAGCTGTTCAGGAAATTGCCTCAATATCACAACAGTCAGCAGCGGGTGTTGAAGAAATAAAGTCATCAGTTGAACAAACATCGAGTGCGATGGAGCAAATCGCAAGTAGGGCACAAACATTATTTGAATCGAGCCAAGCACTCAATCATTTTGTTGAACAGTTTAAAATATGATTGAAATTTTGGCATTTGAGCACAAACTCAAATTACCGTTCAAACAGTCTGATTTTGTTCGACAATTGTTGTTAGTGTTATTGAAAATAGGGAATACTACCTCTATGATTAAGAAAGAATGTGTTAGATTTTTAAAATATGAGGAGGGCTAGAATATGTCGTTACGCGCTGATTTTTTATGGGGTGGAGCAATTGCTGCCAATCAAGCTGAAGGTGCCTATCAAAAGGACGGTAAAGGAATGGGATTGGTTGATATTTTACCGGCGGGTGGTGAGCTGCGATGGCATGCATTAGAAAATCCAAAGCAAGCAATCGAAACAACGTATGATCACTATCCAAGCCATGAAGCAATTGACTTTTATCACACGTATAAAGAAGATATTAAGTTGTTTGCTGAGATGGGTTTTAAAGTGTTCAGAACATCAATTTCATGGCCGAGAATTTTCCCTAAAGGTGATGAATTAGAGCCGAATGAGGCTGGGCTGAAGTTTTATGACGATTTATTTGACGAGTGTCACAAATATGGAATTGAGCCATTAGTGACGTTAAATCATTTTGATACACCATTATACTTAGCGACAGAGTACGGGGGCTGGCGCAATCGGAAATTGATCGAATTTTATGAGCGTTATGCTAAAGTTGTTTTGGAGCGCTATAAAGATAAGGTGAAATATTGGTTAACATTTAATGAAATTAATATGGTGCTACATATTCCGTTCTTCGGAGCTGGGTTAATGTTTGAAGAAGGAGAAAATAAGGACCAAATTAAGTTTCAAGCTGCACACCACCAGTTAGTTGCATCGAGTTTAGCGACTAAAGCAGCGAAAGAAATCGTTGGCGAAGACGTGATGGTTGGTTGTATGTTAGCAGCTGGGGAAGTTTATCCTTACTCATGTCATCCAGACGATATGCTGAAGGCCGTTCAAGAAAATCGCAAGCAATATTTCTTTATCGATGTTCAGTCACGGGGTGAATATTCGACGTATACGAAGCGGATGTTTGAAGAGCTAGGTGTTGAGGTTGAAATGGAGCAAGGAGATAAGGAGCTCTTGAAAAAGTACCCTGTTGATTTCATTTCCTTCTCTTATTACTCATCTCGCTTAACAGTTGCTGACACTGACAGACAAGTCGAGCAATCGGCAGCAAATGCTTTTGAATCAGGAAAGAACCCGTATTTAGAAGAATCGGAGTGGGGTTGGCAAATTGACCCGGTTGGTTTACGGGTCACGATGAATAATCTTTACGATCGTTATCAAAAGCCACTTTTCATTGTTGAAAATGGTTTAGGAGCAGTGGACGAGCTAGAGGACGATACAGTTGAAGATGATTATCGGATTGAATATATGCGTGACCATCTTGAGCAAATGATTGAAGCAGTTAAAGATGGTGTCGATTTACTTGGGTATACATCTTGGGGCTGTATCGATTTGGTTAGTGCTGGAACAGGTGAGATGAAAAAACGGTACGGCTTTATTTACGTTGATCGTGACAATGACGGTAACGGGACAGGTAAGCGCTATAAGAAAAAGTCATTTGATTGGTATAAAAAAGTGATTGAATCGAATGGTAAGCAACTCTAATTACAAAATGTTAGACAAAAATGAAATTGGTTTGCATCAATTGGCGATCAATTTCATTTTTATTTTGGCAAAAATGGATTAAGTAATGTTCAGCTTGACTAGACTGATAGTGAAAAAACACATTGATGAAGGGAGTAATGTACTGAACCCATAAAGTTAGACTTAATATTTAAGCTACTAATTGGCTGGCTTGTTTCCGGTATTCAACCGGACTCATGCCAGTCAATTTTACTTTTATTCGTCTATTATTATAATAATAAATGTATTTATCAACTGCTTGTTTCAACTCTTCAAATGATTCGTATATGACTCCATAATACATCTCCTGTTTCATTAAACCAAAGAAATTCTCCATTGGAGAATTATCCAAATAAATTCTTCGGTAACCATAGTTACCGTTGTTTTCCTTGAATATTTCTTTAATTAGATGTTCAATCTCTTCATCTGGATTCGATTCGTTGAATCGTTTTTGCCAATACATGTACGTAGCCTTTGGAAATCCTGTCGCTTCAAGAATTACTGCTAGTTTAAAATCTTCACGAAGAGCATGAATAATTCTAGATTCTACTTTCGCATTCGGCTCGGAATATTTATTCCTGAGGCTCGGAGCTTTTTTAAGTAAGCATTTTCCGCACGAAGTAATTCAATTTCTCGTTCAAGCTGTTGTACCCTAGTTAAAGTGTTATCGTTTTTCTTTTGCTTTTTCTTTTTTGACATAGGAGGACGCCCCTTTGGTTTAGAGAGTCCATCAATGCCTTCTTTATTCCAAATACGCATCCAATTGGCGACAATCGATGGTTCGTGCATATTGAACTTCAAGGCAACATCTTGATAAGACTCTTCTGTTCTTAATTTATATTGTAGAACATCTAACTTAAATTCAACAGAATAAGTTTTATGTGACTTTCTCTTTTTTAGACCTGATTCACCCATCGTTTCATAAACTTTAACCCATTTTCTAACAGCGCTTTTATCAGAAATTGAAAATTGATTAGCTAATGATTTATAACCTCCTTTACCTGCTAAATAAGCAATTACTACTTCTAATTTAAATTCAAAATTATATTTCACCATAAGAAACACCCCTAAGGTTAGATTTTCGGTCTAACTTTAGGGGTGCACAGCAAAACACAATTGAAAATGAAAAGAGGCTGGGACAAAACCCAGTAAAATAACAACGGTGTTCAGTATAAGACTGTACACCGTTGTTTTATGAAAAATATTGACCTCCACTTCAGACATTTGCTTTCCGCGGGAACGGCCTCAGCTTCTGTATCGACTCCTCCAGAGTCGATACAGTGATCTTCGGACACGTTCTTTTCCCGCTGGAGTCAAATGTCTTTCGTTCCAGTCAATATACATAATTTTATTCAACAAAAAGAGCACCTTTTGGTAAAATTAAAGTACCACACAATAACTACCGGAGGTGCCCTTTATGTATCAAAATTATAACATGAATCAATTGGTTTTGCCTATAGATTTGGAAGTGAAACTTCAGGAAAATGATATTGCTTTTGTCATTAATGATTTAGTAGAGAGTATTCCTGAAGAAGCTTTTGAAAATTTTCTTCGAAAAACAGGTCGTCCTTCATATCATCCACGAATGATGTTAAAAATAACATTATGTGCTTACTCTCAATCAGTATTTTCCGGCAGGAAAATCGAAGCTCTCCTCAAAGACAGTATTCGTATGATGTGGCTTGCACAAGGTTATGAACCAAGTTATCGCACAATCAATCGTTTCCGAGTCGATCCAGATGTACAAGAATTATTACGACAATTATTCATCCAATTTCGCTGTCAATTGGTTGAAGAAAAAATCATCGATCATGATGCAATATTTATTGATGGAACAAAAATTGAAGCTAATGCAAATAAATTTACTTTTGTATGGAAAAAAGCAGTTAAAAATTATAGTGAGAAGTTAATCGAAAACTCAAATAAAATATATGATGAGCTACTTGAAAAAGAAATTATCCCGGAAATTAAACGTGAAAGTCCTGACGAACTTTCCATTACTGAACTTGAAGAAATAGCTGAAAGATTAGAAGAAACGGTGAACGATTATAATAAAAAAATTGAGGAATGTGAACTTGGAAGTGAACGTAAAAGAATTCGTTCAGAGAGAAAGTTTCCTAAGCAAGCATTGAAACGAATAAAGGACTTTATTGATCGAAAGAAGAAATACGCACAAGATATGGATATATTTGGAGAAAGAAACAGTTATTCTAAAACCGATCATGATGCTACTTTTATGCGTATGAAAGATGACTATATGAGGAATGGACAATTGAAGCCTGGATACAATGTTCAAATCGCAACAGAAGGTCAATACACGCTTGCTTACGATGTTTTTCCGAATCCAACGGATACACGTACATTTATTCCTTTTTTAGATAAAATTGAAAAGCACTTTTTTGATTTACCTGACTATATCGTCGCTGATGCTGGATATGGTAGTGAACAAAATTATCATGATGTTTTAGAGAATCGCAACCGGACACCTCTTATTACATATAACAGTTATAGGAAAGAGCAGAAAAGAAAATATAAGAATGATCCATTTAAGACGGACAATTGGGAGTACAATGGAGAGCATGACTATTACGTTTGTCCGAACGGACAAAAATTAACTTTCCAGTACTTTTTTAATCGTACAGATCGTTATGGATTTACAAGGGAATTTAGGGTATATCAATCTGAAAATTGTAATGATTGTCCATTACGCTCTCATTGCACAAAAGCAAAAGAGGGGAACAATCGAAGGTTGTTTATTAATAAAAAGTGGGAAGAGCAAAAAGAATATATAAGAACTAAGCTTTCGGAAGAAGAAACTGGAGACATTTATAAAAAACGCAAAATAGATGTTGAACCAGTTTTTGGATTCTTGAAGGCTAATTTGTCGTTCACTCGATTTTCCGTTAGAGGAAAATCGAAAGTAGAAAATGAATTAGCATTTGCCTTAATGGCGGTAAACTTAAGAAAGTATACCGCCAAAATCCAAAATGAAAATAATCCTAACAATCCAAAACAAAATAGAAATTGCGGAAACAACAATTCAATGTTGATTCCGCAATTTTTCTCATCTAAGACTGGTTATGTCCCAGCCTCTTTTTTTAAGGATGTGAAACGATCAGTTCTGCTGTTCCGTTGATTTCGAATGTGTCAATCGTAGCTGGAATAACAAAGTGGTCACCTTTTTTAATTGAAAAGGATTTGCCATTTGTAATGATCTCAGCCTCACCTTCGATCATGCTTAGTTGAATAAAGTCCGCTTTTCGAGTAGAGCGGCTTAGGCCAGTTAAATTCCAGTGGTAAACCGTGAAATATTGCTCTTCAATTAATTTTTTAATCATCAAATTATCTTGTTTTGTTTCTGTTTGTTCAAAGTCAGCAACTTGATGAGGCACAGTTGTCACCTCAATTGATGAATCTAAATGTAATTCACGAGGATTCCCTTCGTCATCTGTTCGGTCATAATCATAGACACGATATGTTATATCGGAACTTTGTTGGGTTTCTAAAATAACGATACCCGCTCCGATTGCATGAATCGTTCCGCTTGGTACATAAACGAAGTCACCTTTTTTTGCTGGGATCCGGCGGAATAACTGCTCCCATTGGCCTGTTTTAGCCATTTCCTCTAGTTGTGCTTTTGAATTAGCGTGATGCCCAAAAACAATTTCAGCTCCTTCTTCAGCATCAAGTACATACCAGCATTCTGTTTTTCCGTAGGGTTCATTTTCAATCTCTTGCGCATACTTATCGTCTGGATGAACTTGAATTGATAAATTATCATTTGCATCAAGAATCTTTACGAGTAAAGGATACGCTTCATTGTGTCCAGTTGTTTTATTGAATAATTCGGGATGCTTTTCCCAAGCGTCCTTCAATGTTTTATTAGCTAATGGGCCGTTTGTAATTTGACTCGGTCCATTTTCGTGTGCAGAGATGACCCAAGCTTCTCCAGTTTTGTCGTTAGGGATATTATAATTGAAAATGCTTTTTAATTTGTCGCCACCCCATATTCTTTCTTGAAAAACAGGCTTTAAAAAAATCGGTTCATTATACATTGTCTAGTCTCCTATCTGTTTTTTTAAAATTAAGCCACATTAAAATTAAAAAAGTTCATGCGTATTGTTTAATAAAGTTAATATAACCTTAAAATTGAACAATATCATTTGCTAATTAAATTGTAGCAGTAGCATTGTCTAGAATCAACTATTTATCCAAGCTTAATTAAGAATATTTAGTTATCGATAAACTAAATTTAAAGTAAGTAAACATCAAGCAGTAGTGATGAACGATTATAAAATCCATTTAATTTTTCATTAATAAGCTAATAAATTAAGTAATATTTATTTTTTATTAAGTTTTCTATTGAATTTATAAGGTTATGTATTATAATTGATTGTGTTAACGCTTACAAGGTGAGGGGAGGGAAAACTCGCAAGACCATTGTTAAGTAATGAATGAGGAGGAGTTTATGAAAATGAGAAAAAAGTGGTTACCAATTTTAATGGTTCTTATTCTTATTGCAAATCTATTCCCAGTTAATCAAGTTGTGGAAGCGAGTGAAAGTCATGTTTTGAATCTATCAAATCCAAATGCATCACAATACACAAAAGAATTGTTTGCCTATTTAAAAGGGCTTGGTGATGATGAAATCTTATTTGGTCAACAGCATGCGATGGATGAAGGCCTAACTTTATCGGGGGAAGGAAATCGAGTCGGTTCAACAGAATCTGAAGTAAAAAATGCTGTTGGTGATCATCCAGCGATTTTTGGTTGGGATACGAATAGTCTGGATGGTCGAGAGCGGCCAGGTAATGCAATTGATGACGTTGTGTTATCCCAAGAGCAACGGACGCGGAATTTAGCTGACTCGATGATTGCCGCGCATAAGTTAGGTGGGATTGTTACGTTAAGTATGCACCCAAATAACTTTGTTACAGGTGGGTCGTATGGGGACACATCAGGAAATGTCGTTCGTGAAATTTTGCCTGGTGGTAGCAAGCACGATGAATTTAATCAATGGTTAGATAACTTGGTTGATTTATCACACTTAGTTGTTGATGATAATGGTGAAGCAATTCCAATTATTTTCCGCCCGTTCCATGAACAAACAGGTGGTTGGTTCTGGTGGGGTGCAACAACAACGACGCCAGAACAGTATAAAGCGATTTTCCGTTACACAGTTGAATATTTGCATGAGCACGGAAATAATAACTTCCTAATTGCTTTTTCTCCAGGAGCTGGCTCAGCGGGAGATTTGGAGCGTTATCTACGCACATATCCTGGTGATGATTATGTTGATATCTTAGGTATTGATAAATATGATGAAAAGAATAACGCAGGATCACAAGCATGGATTAATGCAATGGCAGCTGATTTATCGATGATGGCTCAAGAGGCAGAAGCACGTGGTAAAGTTTCAGCTTTTACTGAGTTTGGTTACAGTGCAGAAGGTATGAATCAAACGGGTAATAATTTAGAGTGGTGGACAACTGTACTAGATGGAATTATGAATCACCCTGATTACCCAGATGCGGCTAAAACTTCTTACATGTTAACGTGGGCAAACTTTGGTTGGCCGAATAACATGTTTGTCCCATATAAAGATATCAATGGTGATTTAGGTGGCGATCATGAATTGTTACCTAATTTTACAGAATTTTTTGAAGATGAGCGAACTCTATTTAGAGAACAAGTAGCGGGTGTTTATGGTACTGGAAAACAGTATGAAGTTGCTCCACATGAACCGTTTATGTATTTAGTCTCGCCGACAAATGGTGATCGAATTGTTTCAAGTCCGCTTGAATTTAAGGCACGTGTCGTCAATGGTGTCGATCCGTCTGTCACATATAGTGTAGATGGTGGCGATGAGGTTCACATGGAATTAGATGGTCAATATTATCAAGCAAGTTGGGCCCCGACTGCAGAATATAATGAATCTGCTGTAGATGTTACGGTTCGTTATTATGAAGGTGATCAACTGATTAATGAACAGACACATCGCTATTACATTTTCTTGTCAGATGTGTTAATCGAAGAATTAACATTTGAAGATGGAATTGATGGGATCAAGAGTAACGGCACATATCCTGACGATGGTGTTGATTTTAGTCTTAGCCCCGCCCAATTAAATGGAAAGGGTATGCTTGAATTAACGGTAGAAGGAATGCCAGCAGAAGAGTGGTGGCAGGAATTAAAATTAGAATTGACCCAATTAGATGATGTCAATTTAGGATTAGTAAACCAACTAAGGTTAGATGGTTATGTTCCTGTCAGTGCAGGGGAGGGCAGTTTTAATACAGTTGTCCAATTACCTGATAATTGGGATGATAAATACGAAGCCTCGGTTGTGTTGGGCTCCCTGGATACTGTTACAATTGATGGAACTGATTATTATCAATACGAAGCTACGGTTAATTTCCCGCACGCGGTTGATGCAAGAACGATCGCAGTGTCGCTAGTAGGGGTCCAATTAGAGTTAGATGATCCTATTTATGTTGAGCGGATTCAATTATTGAACAGTTATGTACCAGCTCCAGAAGATCCATTCTTAGTCGATGATTTTGAGGGGTATATGGGTGATGATGCTTTACTAGATAGCGCTTATGGATCGAATGGTGATCCGATTACATTATCATTGACA
This sequence comes from Amphibacillus xylanus NBRC 15112, assembly GCF_000307165.1. NCBI lineage: Bacteria > Bacillati > Bacillota > Bacilli > Caryophanales > Bacillaceae > Amphibacillus > Amphibacillus xylanus. The sequence goes on along the minus strand of NC_018704.1, from coordinate 2,386,858 downwards.
GATGAATACAAATCAAATGGTGGCTATGGCTTACGATATGACTTTACGATTGGCAGTTCTGGTTATTCTGGACGTGAAATCAACTTTGGCCCTGTAGATTGGACAGGTGCGAATGCGGTTTCGTTCTGGATGAAGCATGACGGGCATCCGGGATTACATCTGACACTTCAGATTAACATTGGTGGCGTTGCTTTTGAATATTATGTTGATTTAGATGAAGCTTATGAAGGTATAGTTGAACTCCCGTTAGTTGACTTTGCGCCAGCGCATTGGGAAGGTAACCAAGACGCGATTGTCGACCAAAATCGAATTGGTCGTGTCTCGAGCTTTGCTTTTTACATGGGTAGAGAAGATGATGCAAACCATGAGGGAACGATTTATTTCGATGAGATTCGTGCAGTTGACTTAGAAGATGCACCAGAAATACCGGCAGTAGAAGATAGTGGACCAGCTGAGCCGATTGTTTATGACTTTGAAGAAGAGTTAGCTGGTTGGGTAGGTCCTAACGCATCGATTAAAGACGGTCATTTAAGAGTGGATATTTCATCTGGTCGCAATACAGAAGTTAAGAAAACATCAGGCTATGATCTGAGTGATTATAATTATATGGTTGCTCGGGTTAAGGTTGATGCATCCTTAAGTGCTAAAATGTTTATTAAAACTGGAAGTGATTGGTCGTGGTCTGATTCTGGTGAAATTGCATTAGACAATGATGGCTACACAGAGATGATTTTTGATATTTCAGAAATCGATACTCGCGAAAATGTTCAAGAAATCGGATTTGAATTCCTCGGTGGGGAGTTAGAGAATGACATTGAGGTTTTAATTGATTCGATCCAAATTGTTAATGATTTAGATGATTTAATTAGCGGAGAAGACACGGAAAACCCGGTTGATCCTGAAATACCAGAAGAAGATATGACTAAGGAATTAGAAAACAAAATTGCAGAGCTTACAAAACGTATCGAAGAATTAGAAACGATGGGTATAGATATTGCTGAGCTAAATCGACTGTTAGCTGAGCTTAAAGCGGAAGTTGAGGCTCTTGAGTTGAATGATGACAATCTCTCGGCTAAAGTTATGGAGCTTCTAACTCGAATTGAAGCACTTGAAGCTCAACTTGCTGAGCGAGAAGATGAGCAAGGTGTAAATGTTCCAGAAGGTGAAGGTTCAAATGATGATCAAGCTGGAAAAACAGAAGATGATCAGTCAGGAGATGCAGAAGAAAACGAAGCAACAGATGGTAAGGGTAATCCATTACCATCAACAGCTACAGCTCTTTACAATTACTTGTTAATCGGAGCCTTAATTCTCATAGTTGGTGCTGGATTAGCATTGTATAGCTACAAGCGTAAAAACGCATAATCAATTAGAGTAACTTTTATTAAATATTATATCCCCGGCGGCTGAAAACCAGCTGGGGATATTGTTTTAAGCTTCAAGTGCTAATAATATCTTGACAAAATCACGATAATTTTTTGTCTGGATCAGCTGTTGAACAATATTTGGATCCTCTACAATTCTAATAAGTCCTTTATACATAATCTCTAAATCTTGGTGTCCATCTTTCTCCACGTTTAATAAACAAATAAATTGAACGCGTTTACCAGCCCAGTTAATCGGTTTTTGCAATGTGCAGATTGATAAAAAGGTCTCCTTAGCCTGTGCTGTAATTGGATGCGGGATTGCAATCAAATTACCGTACGCGGTAGGTGCTACTTCCTCACGTTCATAAATTAAATCTAAATAATTATCGGGTAGACTCATTTTTTCTTGAATTTGATCAACTAAAAAGCTTAAAGTAGCTTCTTTAGTGGCAAATTCTTTATTTAAGAAAACAAAATCTTCTTTAATAAAATCAATCATACTGTTTGTTTTTCTGTTCAAGTGAGTTTCAATTTTATTGAGATCTTTTTTTGATAAAATTGTATTGACGACAATAACCGGTACTTTTAGTTTTTCTGAAATCGGTACAGAACTAACAATAAAATCAATTTCATTAAAAGGAATTTGGTTTAACTTATAGTACTCAGTTATTCCAGCTATATTCATTTGTGACCCGAAGACAGATTTTAATTTGTATTTAATTAAATGGGCGCTTCCAAGACCGGAGGCACAGACGATATAGCAACTTTTCGGCCCTGTTTTTAACTTTTTTCGTTCAATAGCTGCACCGATGTGTAAGGCGATATAACCAATTTCATTTTCATCAATTGAAACATTGATCTCATTTTCAAGTACCATTCCTGCAATAACAGCTGCTTCAAAGGCAAGTGGATAATTTAGCTTAATATCAGTAAGCATTGGATTTCTAATGTTCATCCCGTATTTATAACGATTAATTGCTGGTTTTAAGTGTAAGCCTAGCCCAATAATTAATTCCTTGTCGTTCTGAATATCTAATTTCATTTTTGCTTCAATTAGATCAATGATTTTTGTTGTCAACACTTGTGTTTGCTTTTCTAAAATATTTTCTAAATCACTATTAGATAGATTCGTTTGCTGGACCATTTTTGTGCCAAGTAAATGAATCGAAATATAGGCGATTTCTTCTATTGGGAATGCAACGGTTAATATTCTTTCCGTCGCTGCAACAATTGTTAAAGCAACTTGATATTCCTTTTGCTTTTTTATTTCTTTTAAATCTTGATTAATAAGAGAAACGTAATGACCATCTTTAATCCTCTTATAAGCGATAATAATATGAATAAATAAATTATGGATTGCAATATCTGAAAGGGAGATCTGATTGTCTTTAATTTCTTTGATAATGACAGACCACACATCTTCTAAGCTATGCATCTCGATATTTGTAATTTGGGCAAGTTGTTTCTTCCAAACTGTTTTTGATACCAGTTCACTTCGATCGAAAATATGCTCTGACATGGCAAAGCGCATCTTCACTTCATTGCCAGACAACTTTAAGCCGTAGTTTGGTTTTTGTTGTAGTGAGAGGTCGTAGTTGCTGAACAGATCTTTAACAGATCGTAAGTCATTTTGAATTGTTGACTTACTAATATGCATTTCATCACAGAGATCATCCAGTTTTAAATAATTTTCAGCAAGCAGAAAACGCTTGACTAAATACGTGATTCGCTCATCAGGTGAGTTAGGTAATGCTTGTTCATTCAATTCTCTTTTCAATAGTTGGTTTAAAAAGTGTCTAAACTTTTTATCGTCATTAATCATCAGTTGATAGCCTGTACCACGAATTGAATTTATTTTAGCGCCATGCTTTTGTAACGTATAGTCAAGAATCTTAATATCATCACGAATCGTTCGTGATGTTACGTCGAGAGTTTGAGCAATGTATTCGCTAGTGATGGCTTGGTCAAAGGCCATCAATTCTCTTAAGATTGAAAAAACCCGAGCATTCATTGAACCGTCACTTCCTTTTTGACCTCTCAATCTACTGCTATGATTAAATGTTATCAGTTATAAGATAGGCGAATGAGCGTAGTAAAAATAATCACTACGCTCATTAAATATGGAATTAATCGTTAAATCCATTTTGCTTAGCAATTTCCGCAAACCAGTAGGCGCTTTTCTTTGCGGTTCGTTCTTGTGTTTTGATATTGACAGAGTAAAAACCGTAACGATTTTTATAAGCGTTCATCCAAGACCAATTGTCGATAAATGTCCATAGGTGATAACCTCTAACATTGCAACCAGCTTCGATAGCTTTGTGTAACCATTTTAAATGTTCTTTAATAAACTCAATTCGATAATCGTCTTCGATTTGACCATTTTTTAAGAAGCGCTCTTCGTCTTGAACGCCCATCCCATTTTCTGAAATGAATGATCGGATGTTATCGTAGTTATCCCTCAGGTTAATCATAATATCATAGATTCCTTTTTCGTAGATTTCCCAGCCACGATACATGTTCATTTTTCGACCAGGCATCTCATAATAACTAAAGAACCATTCGGGCATAATCGGACTATCGGGATTTGGTAAGTCCTCTTTGGCCTTTACCCGCCTCGGCTGATAATAATTAACGCCCAAAAGATCAATTTTATTACTTTCAATTAGCTGATTATCACCAGGTTCTGTTTCTGGCAACAAATCATAGTCAGCTAAAAGCTCAATCAATTCATGTGGATATGTCCCTTTAACAGCGGGATCAAGAAAACTTCGATTAAAAATCAAATCGCAAATGTTGGCTGCCTTTAAGTCAGCTGGATGTTGACTCCGTGGATAGGAGGGAGTTAAATTTAAAATAATCCCAATCTCTCCATCCTGATTTTTATGATAGATTTGCACTGCCTGTTTATGGGCGATCATCGTATGATAAGCGACTTGAATTGCCTTTTTGAAATCAATGATATTAGGATAGTGAAAATCGTATAAGTATCCACCCTCAACAGGAACGATAGGTTCGTTAAAGGTAAACCATTTTTTAACCCGATCGCCAAAGAGATTAAAAGCAATCTCAGCGTACTTAGTATAGGCGTCAATTACTTTTCGATTTTCCCAACCGCCAATGTTTTGTAATTCAAGTGGCATATCGAAGTGAAATAAGTTAACAAATGGTTCAATTTTATGAGCGAGTAACTGATTAATCACATCATTGTAAAACTGCACTGCTTCTTGATTGACTTCACCAGTTCCGCCTGGGATCAGACGTGCCCATGAGATCGATAACCTAAAGCTATTATGGCCGATGCGCTTCATTCGTTCGATATCTTGTCGATAATGAATAAAAAAGTCAGATGTTTGACTCGGTCCAATTTGATCGAAAAAGCGGTTAGGCTCTGTTTGGTACCAGTGATCCCAAATATCTCTGCCTTTTATTCCATTATGTGATCCTTCAGATTGTGGAGCGGATGATGCGCTACCCCACCAAAAGTTTTCTGGAAATGAGTAGTTTAATGTCATCAGTGATCCTCCCTATAATCTTCGGTATAAATCGATCATTTCAATCGCTAAATCACGAACGGTCATTGACGTCATTAAATGATCTTGAGCGTGAATTAAGATGATGGTAATCTCTTTATCTGAACCGTTTGCTTCATCCTGAAGTAATTTTGTTTGAAATTGATGTGCTTTTCTTAAATCGATATTTGCTTCCGTTATTTTTTTATCGGCTGCTTCAAAATCACCTGATTTTGCCTCCTGAATTGCCTCCATCGCATTTGCTTTTCCGTTTCCGGCATGTAAGATGATTTGAAATGCTGTTTCAGTTATCGTTGATTCCATAGTTGTCCTCCTATAATGTCTGTTTTTAATTAAGTGAAAAGGTGGGAGGTAAGGAACCAGCCCACCTTAATTTTTATCGCAGTGCAACTGTCAGTAAGACTCCCACTTCAAGCATTCGATGGAAGCTAAGGGGCATAAGTGGGAGATCAACTGACAGTAGCTGCCCGATTGGTTCAACTAACAATCAGTGAAGCCCGCACTGATTGAAGTTTCACTTTATTAGCTTACTATTTTCTCGCTTCGTTCATTTTCATAATACTGTTTATCCATTATTTTAAGGAATGGGAACCAAATCGTAAAGACAATCACCATATTTATCAGTTGCATCACTGAACCCATAATATTATTACCCGTTGCGAGGTAACCACTTAATAGAGCAGGTGTCGTCCATGGAACAATCACTCCTGCAGGCCTAGGTGCGAATCCAATTGACATGGCAAAATAAGTGACTGCACCAACGACGACTGGTGCGAGCAACCATGGAATGATCGCAAGTGGATTCATAATAATCGGCAAACCGAAAATGACGGGTTCATTTACGTTAAAAATACCAGATCCGATCCCAAGTTTACCCATTTCACGCATTTGTCTACTTTTTGCGATCATGAAAATTGCGAGTAAAACGGCTAAAGTCATCCCAGAATCACCAATACCAACAATAAATGTATCTATAAATTGCTTAGTCACGATATTTGGTAATTCTTCACCCGCTTGAAAAGCCTGGAAGTTTTGATCATTTAAACTAAATCAGATTGGGTCAAGTACCGAGTTAATAATAATTTGTCCGTGTAAACCAAAGAACCAAAAGATTTGAATTAATAAAATCGCAACAAGTGTAGCTGGAAGACCACTTCCTAAAACTGTTAACGGCTCTTGGATAATTGTATAAATAAAGTTTTGGACTGTTTCAAAAGGTGTATAGCTAAAGATGATTCGTACTACTAAAAAGATCGTTAACGTGAAAGCAATCGGAATTAATGAGCTAAAAGAACGTGAAACTGACCCAGGTACACCATCGGGCATTTTGATCGTCAATTTTTTCCTCACAAAAAACTGATACAGCTCTGCTGCGATAAAAGCAGTAAAGATTCCTAAGAATAAGCCCTGTACACCAAGTGCTGATGTGGGGATAACGCCTGAAGTTTCATCTAACACTTGTGGTGTCAGAATTAAGAAAGCTCCGAGCGCAACAGCTACGCCATAAATTGATTCGCCCCCTCTTTCCTCGACCATTTTATAACCGATTCCTAAAATAACGAATAGTCCCATAATACTCAGAGTTGCGGCAGAGGCAGGTCCTAAAGCATTTTGAAATGTGGCATAAGCTTCCTCGCCGATCCAACCATCAATAAAGGGTAGGTTTGCTATAACGACGAAAATAGAACCAAAGACAATCAGTGGTAAAGCAACTAAAAAACCATTCCGTAAGGCGGTTAAATAACGATTGTTATTTAACTTGTCAGCAACAGGCATAAGCACGTTTTCGAGCTTATCCATAAAAGCATTGTTCATGATAGAATCCTCTTTTTTGATTGAACCATTTAGGTTAACTAAAATTATCCTTGCTCAATTAAATTTAAAGCGGCATCTAGAACTGCCTTCCCATCAATTCTGCCATATGAAACAGGATCAATTACATCTAATGGAATACCAACCTCCTCGGCGACTTTAGAAAACTTTTTCTTCATAAAGCGCATTTGAGGGCCAATTAACAGGACGTCTGCTTGTTTCATATCTTCGGGCGCTTTGTCTTGCGCGACTGCCCAAATCTTGACGTCTAGATTACGTGCCTTTGCTTCTTCTTCCATTTTTGATACTAATAGACTTGTTGACATGCCTGAAGAGCAAGCTAATAAAATTCTTTTCATTGAATGACCTCCATTTAAAATAATTAAATTCCTTTCACCTTTGATTTTATGGAATAAGCGCTTACATTACCACGTGTTATATTTCCATTATAGTAACGGAAATTGTTAGCATACTAATAATAAAGAAGCGAAATTAAAACAGGAAATCGCTTACTGTTGACAGTTTAGTTAAATTTACTTAGAATTAAATTATTAGGTTATCGATTAACTAATAAAAGTTAGGAGGGGTTTCGTGCTTAGAGAAGAAATGGAACGAGAATTAACGGAACGAATCTTACCCTTTTGGATGAAACTTAAGGATGAAACGCACGGCGGTCTATACGGGAGAGTTGATTTTGATTTAAATGTTGACCAAAATGCTGATAAGGGTGGCATCGTAACAACACGATTTTTATGGACATTTTCAGCTGCTTATCGTGTGACTAAAGATAAACAATATCTTGAAATGGCCAATCATATGTATCAGTTTTTAACAGAGAAGTTAATTGATCGTGAGTATAAAGGAATCTATTGGTTGTTAGATTATCAAGGTCAACCAAAAGATACACGCAAGCATATTTACGCTCAATCATTTGCTGTTTATGCATTGAGTGAATATTATCGTGTGACGAAGAAACAAGAAGTGATTGATTTAGCATTAGAAATATACGAGTTAATGGAAACAGTTGGATTTGATCAAGCAAGCCAAGCTTATAAAGAAGAGTTTAATCGTGAGTGGGAAGAGGTTCCAAATGAAATGTTAAGTGAAAACGGTGTGATCGCTGAAATCACGATGAACACACACATTCATATTTTGGAAGCCTATACGAATTTATATAAAGCTTATCCAACTCCAGAACTAAAGGCACGATTAGAAGCGTTGTTACAAATTCATTATGAAAAAATTTATCAAAATGATACGCATTTTTTAGGTGTATTTTTTGATAAGCAATGGAATAGTATTATTGATTTGAAATCATTTGGTCATGATATAGAGGCGGCATGGCTCATGGATGATACGATTCGTACATTAGGTATTGAAAACGAACAATATCATCAGATGATTATTGATATTTCCTACAATATCTCTAATTATGCGATGCAACCAGATGGTTCATTGATTAATGAGGAGGAAAATGGGAAGTTAGACTATACGCGTGTTTGGTGGGTTCAGGCAGAAGCGATTGTTGGCTTCTATAATGCCTATCAGCGAACAGGAGATCACGTATTTTTAGATCGAATTGACGGACTATGGAATTACATTAAAGCGTCCATTCATGATCCGCGTCCAGGTGGTGAGTGGTATTGGTCAATTGAGCCGGATGGAACACCGACTGCAAGAGATTTAGTTGAACCATGGAAAGCATCATATCACAATGCACGGATGGCATTAGAATTAATTGAGAGGATGGATAAAAATGATCCACAATAAATATTATCAACTATTAGAAGAGCAAGAGAAGCTAATTACAAGGAAAAATAAAAAAGATCAGCAATTTTATAATGGGGTTTATGACCGTTACCAATATCCAGTTGTGACTCGTCATCATGTACCGATCCATTGGCGTTTTGATTTGAATAAAGAAACTAACCCAAATTTCCAAGAGCGACTTGGTATTAACTCGACATTTAATGCGGGTGCAATTTATTTTGAAGGCAAATACTATTTAGTTGTTCGTACGGAGGGGTTAGATCGTAAGTCAATTTTCACACTTGCTGTGAGTGATAATGGCATTGATAATTTCAGATTTATTGGTACACCATTAACTTGGGAAGATATCGATAAAGAAGAAACGAATATGTACGATATGCGCCTTGTAAAGCATGAAGATGGCCATATTTATGGTATTTATTGTTCTGAAAGTAAAGATCCAGATGTTTCGGCATCAGATACATCTAGTGCAGTTGCTCAAGCGGCTCTAGTAAGAACAAAAGACTTAAAAACATGGGAACGACTACCGAATATTAAAACACCTTCTCCACAACAACGTAATGTTGTTTTACATCCAGAATTTGTTGATGGAAAGTATGCTTTCTATACTCGCCCACAAGATGGTTTTATTTCAACGGGTACTGGTGGCGGGATTGCATTTGGGGTCTGCGATGATATTGAAAATCCAGTAATTGATGAGGAAATTGTCTTGCATGAGAGAAAATATCATACTGTTTATGAAGCAAAGAATGGTCAAGGTCCTGCTCCGATTAAAACGGACAGAGGTTGGATTCATATTGCTCATGGTGTAAGAAATACGGCAGACGGTCTACGTTATGTGCTTTATACATTTGCTACTGACTTAGCTGATCCGAAAAAAGTGATCGCTGAACCAGGTGGACATTTTATTGCGCCTTACGATGATGAGCGTGTAGGGGATGTTTCAAACGTTATTTTCTGTAACGGAGCGATTGTAAATGATAATGATGAAGTATTTATTTATTATGCTTCAAGTGATACGCGGACACATGTGGCAACGACAACAATTGATAAATTAGTCGACTACACATTTAATACACCAGCAGATCCATTCAGATCAATTGAGAACGCTGAACAAAGAAAACAACTAATTGAGCAAAACGAAGCATTACTAGAGCAAACAAAATAACATTTGAATTGCAGTGTATTAACGAACAAACTTTTGGTTAAAGTGGTAATTTACAGATCACGACTTAAATAAATCTGATCTCTTAGAAAATTATGATAAAGCCACTGACAAAATACAACTTATTTTGCTATCATCATTGCTAACATAAACTTCTTTTGGTAGAATTAAGTTAAAAGTTCAGTTAGTTTAGCCGAGCGACTAAGTTAAGTTTATTAATCGTTCGGCTTTTTAATAAAAAGCACGTTTATTACAGATGTGGAGAGATGGGAAATGGTAAGTCGTGAAGAAAAATGTAACAATGAAGGATATAGCTGATCGAATTGGGGTCAGCAGTGTTACTGTGTCAAAAGCCTTAAATGATAAGGATGGCGTCAGTGATAAGTTAAAAGAAAAGATTAAACGATTAGCTGATGAAATGGGTTACCGCTATAATACCATGGCTAAATCGATGAAAAATGGAATGTCATATAACATTGGTATTATAATGCCTGAGCGTTTTTCGGGTGGGATTTCTCAATCTGTTTACTTTAGAGCCTATCAAAAAATAACGACTACCTTAGAGGGCTATGGCTACTATGGTATTATGAATATATTATCGAATGAAGATGAAGAGGCACTGAATTTGCCGAAAATTTATCAAGAGAAGAAGGTTGATGGCATTATATTTCTTGGGCAACTAACGAGTGATTATATTAAAGTTGTCAAAGAAATTGATATGCCAATTGTTTTTCTCGACTTTTATGATGAACACGATGAAATTGATTCTGTTATAACAGATAACTTTTATGGGGCTTATGACATTACGAACTACTTAATAGCTGAAGGGCATCAAGAAATCGGTTACGTCGGAAATCTGTATTCTACAAGTAGTATTCAGGATCGGTTCTTAGGCTATTATAAATCATTATTGGAGCACCATATAAAGTTAAATGATGAATTTATTATTAACGATCGTGATGAGAAGGGTAAATTTATTGAGTTTAATCTCCCTGAACAATTACCAACAGCTTTTGTTTGTAATTGTGATCAAGTAGCCCATGAATTAGTTAGTAAACTAAATGATATCGGTTATCGAGTTCCTGAAGATTTTTCCGTTGTAGGTTTTGATAATGACATCTATGCGACAATTACTAATCCGCAATTGACGACAGTAGACGTTGATGTTGATGAGATGGTCAAGCAAGCTGTTCGGTTAATTGTCAGGAAGGTTCAAGGGGAGAATAAACGTTATGGCCGTATGTCGGTAAAAGGAAATATAATTAAGCGGAATTCCGTTAAAAAGCTAGGACGAGATGAGTGAATCATTCATCCTTCTTAGCTTTTGTTTGATATGAATGAAGGTGATTGTTTGAATAATAAAATAGCAGGACTCGTCATTAAGTTGTACCATTATATGCTAGTAAGTTTTTATTTCTGGCTCGGTTTATTGAAGGGGATATTTATCTATGCCCTTATTCCAGCGTTAGTCGCTTTATATTTAACGCTCGATCATATGAAGCAAAATCCAGAATATGCTGAATCAGAATTGAAACAGGTCTATCAACAAAACTATAAAAAATATCAACATCATAAATTGAGTTCGTTCTTAATTAGCTTTATGTTCATTTTATTAGCAACAGTAATCTTCTTTTTGTATAAAGCTGAGGCGAATTGGATATGGATCGGAATCGTTAGTTACTTTTCATTGTTGCTATATACGACGGTTAGTTATGCAACTTTTTATTTTGCTTTTAAAACAAACGAAATCAAGACTTCGTTTGCATTAGGGTTTGTCAGTGTGGTTAAAAATTTGAGTATTACCGTATCAATTGTTGTTTTATTTGTATTGATGTTATGGTTAGCTTTTTATAATCTTATTTTATTTATTGTCTTATCACCGCTGTTATTTGGACTAATGGTTGTCTATGTATTCCCTAAGAAACTGCATAATTAAATCGGAGATGCAAATACTTACCTAGAGCGTGTAACTGTGCTCTATTTTTTTTGTTGTACGGAATTATCAATCAATTAACAAGATGAAATATGAACCTAATTGTTTATCTTTTATCCTCAAGTTAAATAAGTTTAGGATAAAGTAGTTCGGGAAAGAAGAAAGAAGAAGGTGATAACCTAATAATCGCTTAATAACAACCTAATTTAATTTATTATGACTCATTAGCGTTGCATAAAAGTGTTGTTCACTTGTCAAATCAATAAATTACTCTTAAGTTACTTGAAGTTAAAATTTACCATCTTCATTTTGTTTTTAAATTAAAAAAAGTGAACAGTGAACGAAGAGTAGCTCTTATCCACAATTTGGAATATAATTATTTATTAAACAAACAATGGGTCAAAATCAAGTGTATCTAAGTGATCCACCTCGCCTTCGCTGTATTGTTTCATAAGGATGCGAAATTCGTGTTCAAAATCATATTTCCGTCGGCCTTTCGAAGTGCGTGTAGGTGGGCGAAACAATGCTTTGACAAACGTCTCGTAACTTTCGAACAACAGATTCTCCAACGTTTTTTTGACATCGAGAAGCTGGCCACTGTGACCCGTATTATGTTGGATTAAAACGGTTAAACAGTAAGTAATTAAGGCAATCCAGATTTGATTGTAAACCGCATTTTGACTTTTACCATAAAATGTTTTTAGTTTTAAATGTTGTTTCATCCATTTGAAAAACGTTTCTATTTTCCAGCGATAACGATAGAGATCACCAATTTCTTTGGCGGATAGCCCAAAACAATTTGTTACAATCGTAACGCTGTTGCCTTCGGCGTCTTCTGTTTCAATTAATCGTAGTGGCTGACTCATTTTCGTTCCAGATACGTCGTTACCTAAATAGACATCTTGGTCTTTAAAAATAAGCTGATCTGGATCAGGAACTTGTTCTGAAAGGACTTCGATTTCAGCATTCTTTTTGAGCCGTGTCAAAAATTGTGTTTCCGAAAGACAAAGCTTTTCAAATTGCTTATAGTCGATGTAACCTCGATCAAATAAGTAAATGGTGTCTAAATCAGTATCGATTAATTCGTCCATTTGTGAGCGGTCCGAATGGATCGCTGGTAATAACTTCGCTCGATCAGGTATCGTGTCATCTTTGGTAACAACGACTCTCGCATGTAGTCGAACACCTGCTTTCGTCTTTCGAAATGTCGCCCAAGGATATTGGCTAAGACACATGCTCATTGTCGTTGAATCAATCACTTTTAAACGGGTAATATGACGAATAAGTGGTGACGAATAAGACATTTTCAGTTGGATTTTATTTGTTAAATATAAGAAAGTATTCTCGAATAGTACAGATGGTAATTGACTTAATTTTCGAGACAATTGAGACGTACTGATACTTTCAAACGCTAATTGTCGTTTCATGTCTTGCTTATCTTTCGTTTGTTTCGAAACACTTGTTAAACTTTTAATTTCATAAATTTGTGCCATGATCATGAGTTGAAAGAATCGGTAAGCCGTCAGCTTTTTGACATACTTATCGATATCCATGCCGTTGCTTAACTCTAAAAATGTTCGTTCATTAATCAGTTTAATTAGTTCACTAATTGTAGATTTTGTGGTATTCTTGTCCATGTGATTGCTCCTTATTTTTTGGGATTTGGACAGAGCTACCAAACCTAATTATAAGGAGTTTTTTCTGTTTTTAGAAATATTTCGAATAACCACTTGACATTTCGGAAATATGTTTATGCAATACTAATGATTGTGACTAATTGAATATGAACTTTTTTAATGTATTTAACGCTTGATAAAGGTGGGATTAGACAGGTTTTGGATAAGTGATAAGTGATAATAATAAAAAAAGTTTAAATAAACTGTTGACTAGTAACCGTTTTCACTATAAAATGGACTTATTAGCTTAGCGATAACCTAATATTAAGCTAAAAAATAAAAAAGGATGGGTGTTAAGGAAATGAATAAAAAACTGATTACTTTATTACTTAGTGTTCTGATGGTTTTATTTTTAGCAGCTTGTGGCTCAAATGATGATTCATCGGCTGATACAGATGATTCAAACGGAACAGAAGGAAAGACTGATGAGACAACAGATAGTGATCTTCTTCCTTACGAGCAGTGGAAAGAATTAGATCCAGAAGAGATAGAGGGAGATCTAGTTGTTATTACACACCGTACAGATATTGTAGATAGTGTTTATCAAGACTACAAAGCAGAATTCGAGGCTATGTATCCTAATGTAACTGTTGAATTTGAAGCGTTGGCTGATTATGGTGGTGAAATTATGCCGCGTATTAATACTGAAGACTTTGGTGATGTTCAGTACTTGCCGATCCAAGTACCAATCCAAGATATTCCGAACTTTTTCGAGCCATTTGGGCCTATTGAAGAGATGAATAATAGATATTTAGGTGTAGAAGAGCGTGCGGTGAACGGTACTGTCTACGGTATTCCAATTGCTTTAACTTATACAGGTGTTATTTATAACAAAGCTGTTTTTGAAGAAGCGGGTGTTGAGGAATTACCTACAACACAAGAAGAATTCCTTGCAGCTTTACAATTAGTTAAAGATAATACGGATGCTATTCCGTTGTATACAAACTATGCTGATGCATGGCCATTAGCGCAGTGGGAAGGTGCTGTAACGTCAACGGCGGGTAGCGAAGACTATTACAACGTTGATATTTTAGATGACCCACGTCCATTTGACGCTGGAGATCCACATTATGAGCACTACAAATTAATGTATGAAGTAGCTAAGCGAGGTTTAATTGAAGCAGATCCATTAACGACGGATTGGGAGTCATCGAAAGTGATGATGAACAATGGTGAAATTGCAACAATGGTCTTAGGTTCATGGGCTTTAGAGCAAATCCAAGATGCTGGACCAAATGGTGATGATATTGCGATTATGGCATTCCCATCAGATGCAGAACGTACACTGTTCTCAATGGGTGCTGACATGAATATCTCAGTAAGTAAATTTAGTGATAACAAAGATGCTGCTTTTGCGTGGGTTGATTACTTCATCCACAAGTCAGGTTATTCTGTTGAGCAAGCTGGTGGTATCAGTGCTTCAGTAGATGTACCTCGTCCAGATGCATTAGCAGAAGCTGAAGAAGCTGGTGCAGAGTTTGTCATGTTAACACCATCACCAGAAGACAAGTTAGGCTTATTAGACGAAATTGATAAAGAGTCTGAAGTTGGTCTTTGGTTGGAAGATGAGAAACAAATTCTAATTGAAGCTGCAATTGGAAACCGTGACATGTCATTTGATGATGTTATGAATCGATGGAACGACGCTTGGGAAGAAGCGTACAACAAAATTGTTGAATAATTTTTTATAAGAAATAGACTTGAGGAGAGCACACTTAACGTGCTTTCCTCAAATTACTTTAGGATTTGCAGAAATACAGGGAGGTGCGGCGCTTGTTTGGGTTATCTCGATTATCTTATGAAACTCAGAAAAAAATTATCATCGTTTCTTTTCTCGTTGTTCCATTGGGATTATTAGCGTTATTCGCTTATTTACCAGTTCTTAATATGATTTGGTATAGTTTTACTGATTGGAACGGCTATAGTGCAAAAGAGTTTCTCGGTTTTGAAAATTATAAAACAATTTTTACCGATCCAGAATACTTTAGAGTTTTTAAAGTGAGTTTGTATTACTTTTTTGCAACATTTATTCAATTGGCGATAGCGTTATACTTTGCAACAATATTATCGTTTAAAGTTAAATTCAAAAATTTCTTTAAAGGGGTTCTATTCTTCCCCTATTTATTGAATGGTGTAGCAATTGGTTTTATGTTCTTATTCTTCTTCAGACCAGATGGAACACTTGATACTGTTCTAACTGCAATTGGTTTAGAGGGATTAATTACACAGTGGTTAGGAAATCCGAATGTAATTAATTATTCTTTAGCGGGTGTATCTGTTTGGCGTTACATGGGCTTTAACTTCATTATTTTCTTAGGAGCGATTTCTTCAATCTCTGGCGAAATCTATGAAGCTGCAGAGATGGATGGTGCCAACCGTTGGCAACAATTTAGATATATTATTTTTCCGAGCATCAGAATTATCATTTCGTTAAATTTAATTTTGGCAATAAGTGGTGCGTTAAGTGCCTTTGAGATTCCATATATTATGACTGGAGGCGCGAATGGCAGTGCGACCTTCGTGATCCAAACTGTCAATACAGCCTTTAAGTACGGTAAGATCGGATTAGGGTCTGCCATGGCGGTGCTTCTGTTGATTATTGTCGTAATTGTATCTAGTATTCAGAAAAAGTTTTTCGGTGAGGGGGAGTAAAATCATGAAATTGAAAAGAACTTTAACTTCAGTTGGTAAGTATGGCTCCCTCTTGTTGGGTGCCTTTGTCGCGATTATTCCAATTGTTGCTGTTTTCTTTGCATCATTTAAAACGGGTACGGAATATACGACAACGGGACCATTAACGCCACCGAGTGATTGGACGAATTTTGATAACTATATGAGAGCTTTTGTTGATGGAAATATGTTGACTGGTTTTAAAAATACCGTCATTATCTTAATCATTTCGGTCATCGGTACAACAATTATCGGTTCGATGGTTGCGTTTGTATTGCATCGTTTTAAATTTAAAGGCAGTCAATATATATTGGGTGCATTTTTACTTGCTACTTTAATTCCGGCGGTAACAACACAAGTTGCGACGTTTCAAATCGTTCATACATTAGGTTTATTTAACACAATTTGGGCGGCGGTTATCCTTTACTTAGGGACAGATATTATCGCGGTATATATTTTCCTGCAATTTATGGACTCAATTTCTGTATCGTTAGATGAGTCAGCAATGCTTGACGGAGCATCTTATTTTACGATTTATCGTAAGATTATTCTCCCGTTATTAAAGCCGGCGGTCGTGACTGTTTTTATCATTAAAGGTGTCAACATCTATAATGATTTCTATACGCCGTTTCTTTATATGCCAAAATCAAGCTTGCAGGTTATTTCAACAGCCCTATTTAAATTCCAAGGACCATTTGGAGCGCAGTGGGAAGTTATTACAGCGGGCGTTATGATAGCGATTATCCCAACGCTAATCGCATTTATTTTCTTACAAAAATATATTTACAATGGTTTAACAAGTGGTTCAGTAAAATAAAAATGTTTTTAGAAGGGATGTAATGTTATTATGTCAAAAATAAAAATTATTGCAGATAATTTATCGAATATTCCTTGGGAAGATAAGCCTGAGGGTTATCATGGGCCAGTATGGCGTCATAGTCAAAATCCAGTAATTGATCGTAATCCTGCCAAAGATATTTCTCGAATTTTCAACAGTGCGGTAATCCCGTATGAAGGAAAATTCATTGGTGTCTTTCGTGCAGAAACAACAAATGGTCGACCACACTTGCATTTAGGTTATAGTGATAATGCTTTAGATTGGACGATCGAAGAAGAGCGAATTGAATTTGTTAATGAAGCTGGCGAACCATTCCAGCCGAATTACGCTTATGACCCTCGTTTGCTAAAGGTTGAAGACACTTACTATATTATTTGGTGTACAGATTTCTATGGTGCTGCAATTGGTTTAGCAGAAACGAAAGATTTTAAAACATTTACTCGTTTAGAGAATCCGTTTTTACCATTTAACCGTAATGGTGTATTATTCCCACGTAAGATCAATGGAAATTATGTGATGCTGTCCAGACCAAGTGATAGCGGGCATACGCCGTTTGGTGACATTTTCTTAAGTGAAAGTCCGGATCTTGTTTACTGGGGCAAGCATCGACATGTCATGACTGGTGAAGGTGCTGAAGGTTGGTGGCAAAACGTTAAAATTGGTGGCGGCCCTGCACCGATTGAAACGAGTGAAGGTTGGTTAGTTTTCTACCATGGCGTAACAGGTACGTGTAATGGTCTTGTTTACAGTATGGGTGTGGCTATTTTAGATATTGATGAGCCTTCGAAGGTCAAATACCGTTCGAAAAACTTTGTCTTAACACCTGAAGAAAGTTATGAAACAACAGGTTTTGTAGATAATGTCATTTTCCCATGTGCGACATTGCATGATGCGGAAACAGGAAAGATTGCGATCTATTACGGCTCTGCTGATACAAGAGTTGGTTTAGCGTACACGACAGTTGATGAAATTGTTGAGTATACAAAAGCGACTCATGAAGCTGTACCTGGAGATAATGAAATCGGAAAAATGTAAAAAAATAAACGGCTAGGAAAGGTTAAAAAAACTTTCCTAGCTTTATTAATATAAAGAGTTTTTAGGGGGATTGTGATGGAATTTATTAAGGGTTTTACATTTGGTTGGGATAGCCAAAAAGGCTACTTTAAAACTGAGCGAGCGAAAGAGAGTTTACGCTTAATGCAAGAAAGAACGGCGAGTGAATATGTAATTGTTGCTTTAGCGGCGTTGCAGGATACGGCTCACTCGACTGAAGTTGATTTTCAGGGCTCGCACATGGTTGATGATGACGAACTGATTGAGCTGATTGATTATGCGAAATCCTTAGGTTTGAAAGTAATTTTAAAGCCAACAGTAAATTGCCGTAATGGTACGTGGCGAGCTCATATTAATTTCTTTGATATGGATATTCCGGGTGAACCAACGTGGGATGAATGGTTTGAAAGTTATATTAATTATCAGAAACATTATGCGAAAATTGCCGAAAAAACGAACTGTGAAATGTTTGTCGTTGGTTGTGAGATGGTACAAGCGGAAAGAAGAGAAGATAAATGGCGTGAACTCATCGCAGAAGTGCGTAAAGATTATCGAGGTCTTGTGACTTATAATACGGATAAGTATCAAGAGGATAATGTGAAGTTTTGGGATGCACTTGATGTCATTTCATCTAGTGGGTATTACCCGATAAATGATTGGGATCGACAATTAGATCGGATTGAAGCGGTCGTAAAACAATATGATAAACCGTTTTTCTTTGTCGAGGCAGGTTGTCCAAGTCGCTCTGGCTCTGCTTTACTACCGAATAAATGGGATTTAGAAGGTGCGATTAATTTACAAGAGCAAGCAGATTATTACCAAGTCATGTTTGAAAAGACAGCGTCGAGATCGTGGGTTGGTGGTTTTGGTTTATGGGACTGGCAGACCTATTTATACGACGAGAAAGATGCAACTAAAAATGATGATTACGGGGTATTTGGTAAGCCGGCGGAGCGGGTTATTAAAGCTTATTACCAATCACGTTAATATAGGTGAAAGAGGGATTTATCGATGCAGGAAGTTTTTATTAAAGGAATGACTTATGGTTGGGAAAGTAAACGGGGGGATTATCGTACAGTAGAAGCAGTTGATTCATTAAAAAAGTTAAAGGAAACAGGTAGTGAATGGATTGCTTTATCCTTTTTTACTTATCAAGAAACATATTGTTCAACTGAAATTACATTTGATTATAATCATACAATGACGGATCGTGATATTATTTTTGCAGTTGAACAGGCTAAAGAGTTAGGTTTAAAAGTCTGTTTAAAACCTGTAGTTAATTCACGTGATCAAATTTGGCGTGCTCGGATTGGGTTTCCGGAAGAAGCAGAAGATAAATGGCAAGCGTGGTTTCAGTCTTATCGACATTTCTTGAATCACTATGCTGAATTAGCCGAAGAGTTAGCGTGTGAAATGTTTACGATTGGTTGTGAAATGGTTGCGACGGAACATCGTGTATCTGATTGGACAAAAGTAATAGAGGAAGTTCGTCAGCACTATAGTGGACCGATTATTTACAACGCAAACCACGGTAAGGAAGAGGGAGTTGAGTGGTTCAATCTTGTTGATTTTATTGGGACAAGTGCTTATTATCCTGTTGCAGATAAACCAGGTGAAAGTGTGGAAGTCATGAAGAAAAACTGGTTGCCAGTTAAGGAAAAGCTTGCTAAACTACATGAGAAGTTCAATAAACCAATCGTCTTTGTTGAAATTGGTTGTCGAAGTGCGCAAGGGTGTGCGACGATGCCTTGGGATTTTGAACATGTTGATTTACCGGTTGATCAAGACGAGCAAGCTAATTTTTATCAATCTGTTCTAGAGGTTTTCTGGGATGTACCTTGGTTTGCTGGATTCTTTTGGTGGGATTGGTCAACAAAGCTTTACCCTCTAGAAGAGGCTGCTACGAATAACTGGTTTGATATTTATGGTAAAAAAGCTGAGCAAGTGGTCCGTGAGTTTTATTTAAATGGGAAACGAGGGAGATAGTTTGTCACATCTAGCGAATCCTAGTAGATATCAAGAGATGATTTATCGGCGGTTAGGCCATTCAGGTCTTAAAGTTCCGGTGATTTCTTTAGGTTTATATCGCAACTTTGGTGAATCGTCTCGTTTTGATCAAGCGACTGAAACGATTTTAACAGCATTTGATCTTGGGATTACCCATTTCGATCTCGCGAATAATTATGGTGAACCAAATGGAAGTGCGGAAGAATTTTTCGGTCAAGTTTTACGTGATAACTTAGCTGGTTATCGAGATGAACTATTAATATCAACAAAATCTGGTTATGACATGTGGCCGGGTCCGTACGGTGAATGGTTATCTCGCAAGCATTTGATTGCCAGTTTAGATCAGAGTTTGCGTCGTCTCGGTTTAGATTATGTCGATATTTATTATGCCCATCGCTATGACCCGAAGACACCGATTGAGGAAACGGCATATGCGCTTGATCAAGTTGTCAGGCAAGGGAAGGCACTCTACGTCGGAGTTTCTAATTTTCCTGCTGAAGCAATCGAGGAGATCGATTCGTTTTTTGACGCATTAGGTACACCTTTTATCGGCAACCAGTTGAACTACTCGATGTTTTTGCGTCAGCCTGAGGTGGATGTATTTCCAGTTCTAGAAAAATTAATCAAAGGTGCGGTTGTCTATCAACCACTTTACCAAGGCTTGCTGACTGAAAAGTACTTAAATGATATTCCTAGTAACTCTAGAATGGCGCAGAATGTTGATTCTTTATCAAGGGGTCAATTAACGCAGGATCGGATTAAAAAAGTACAACGATTATCTCAAATTGCTAAAGAAAGAGATCAAACAATGGCGCAATTAGCGATCGCATGGACATTACAACAAAAAAGTGTTGCGTCAAGTTTGATTGGTGTCAGTTCAAAGCAGCAGTTAATTGAAAATGTCGCTTCGATTCAAAATTTAACGTTTACCAAAGATGAAATGGACCAAATTGAACTGATTTTGTCGAATTAACGAGTAAGAGTGGAGGAACATGTATGCATGTTGATATGTCAATAGCTGAATTATACAAATATACTGGAAAAAGCCCTTTACCTGCTGATTTTGATCAATATTGGGACAGAGCGCTTCAGGAATTAAAACAACAGTCATTAGATTATCAATTAGTTGAAAGTGATTTTAAGAGTCAGATTGCAGATTGCTATCATCTTTATTTTACTGGAATTGGTGGGGCGAAAGTTCATGCCAAATATGTTCGTCCAAAAGAAAACCTTTCGACGGGGCAGGGTGTTGTCATGTTTCATGGTTATACCGTTGATAGTGGTGACTGGTTAGATAAAATTGCTTATGCTGCTGAAGGGATTACGGTGATTGCTTTGGATTGTCGTGGTCAAGGAGGGTTATCAACGGATACAGTTGCGGTTAATGGGCCGACAATAAAAGGTCATATTATCCGTGGTTTGCATGATGACAATCCTGACCAGCTTTATTACCGACATGTTTATCTTGATACGGTACAAGCAAGTTGGATTTTGATGAATATGGAACATATAGATCAAGGACGTATTGGTGCGTATGGTCAATCTCAAGGCGGGGCATTAGCAGTTGCATGTGCGAGTCTTGAACCGAGGATTAAACAGCTTTATGCGGTTCATCCGTTTTTGGCTGATTTTAAGCGTGCTTGGGAAATGGATGTTAATAACTCCGCTTATGAAGAGCTATCGTATTATTTCCGAGCGGTTGATCCGACTCATCAGACAGCTGATCAAGTCTTTAATCGGCTCGGCTATATTGATATTCAAAATTTATCACCAAGGATCAAAGCTGATGTTCAATGGGTGACGGGATTAAGAGATCATATTTGTCCACCGTCAACGCAATTTGCTGCTTATAATAAAATAACTGCAAATAAGGAAATGACCTTTTATCCTGAACACGGTCATGAATTTTTGCCGAGACATGGTGATCAAGCACTCCAATGGTTTAAGCAATTGTAAGAAAAGACCTCCAGTTGCCCGATTGGCAATTAAAGGAGGTCTTTTCTGATCTATATAATTATGAAAGGGGTAACAGATTCATTTTGTAATATCGACACCTGATTTAATTTAATAAAGATACATAACAGTATTTCCTTGTAAATTAGGTTATCGATAAGTTACTATAAATAAATCATAACACATTTATTTTGAAAACGCTACATATTCGATCAAATCATCACTATCAATAGTTTATCCTAATTTATCAAAATTGATAGACTTTTTAAAGCAGACCCTTTATAGTAGATGTTGATGATAGTTTAATTAATTAATTAAGTTAATAATCTGCCGTCGAATTAAGTTAAACTCAGTCTTATTTGAATAATTGAGCTTGATTTTGTTGAGGATACTCTAAAACCTGAACGAGCTTATTATTAGTTACTTATAGAAAGGGGATAGATCATGGAAAAGGGTGTCTCGCTAGATTTTGAAGAACGCTTTCAAGAAAGTGAAACGATTAAAGGGCGTTCATTTAAAGTTTTAAACATATTGTATTCAGGTCACTATTTAAAACTATTTATCTCATTCATATTTTTCGTACTTAAACATTCACCTGTCTGGATATTACCAATTGTGACAGCCAATTTAATTAACTTTGTAACGGAACCGAATCAATATGATACCCGTTATGTTTGGATTAATGTCATTATTTTAGTCATTGTCATCTTGCAAAACTTACCTTCGCAAATGCTGCATATTAGCTTTATGTCAAAGGCAATTCGCCACGTTGAAGCGGGGTTAAGAAGTACGTTGATCAGGAAATTGCAACATTTGTCAATTTCTTATCATAATGAACTGCAATCAGGGCGTCTGCAGGCAAAAGTTCTTAGGGACGTCGAGATGATTGAAATGATGTCGAAACAAATTATGTTGGGTGTGCTGCCAGCTGTAATGAATATTATTGTTGCAATCGTAGTTACAGGTTCAAGAAGTTTGACGGTTGTTTCTTTCTATTTAATTGCAATTCCGATTTCAGTCATTTTGGTCTATTTATTCCGAGGTAAATTAAGTGGCAAGAACCGTGAATTTAGACAAGAAATAGAGGAAATGTCTGGCCAGGTTGCCGAAACAGTAGAGATGATTCCGATGACACGAGCACATGGCTTGGAGCACGTCGAAATTAATAAAATTGATGCGCTTGTGCAAAGAGTAAGAGGAAAGGGCTATAAATTAGATATTCTTGAGGCTTTCTTTGGAGCGACAAACTGGGTCAGTTTTCAAATGTTCCAGGTTATTTGTTTGTTGTTCACAGTCTATCTTGCTTTTAAAGGATCAATTCCCGTTGGGGACGTTATTTTATATCAAAGTTATTTTACGTCAATCTTGATGTCAATTTCTGCTGTTATCAACATTTATCCTCAATTAGCAAGAGGATTCGAATCGATTCATTCTGTTTCTGAAATTTTATTTGCTCAAGATGTTCAAGAATATCAAGGTAAATCCAAAATTAATAAAATTGAGGGACGAATCACTTTTGACGCGATCGACTTTCACTATCGAGATACTGATCAGCATGTATTGACTAATTTTAACTTAGATGTGAAGCCAGGTGAGTCAATTGCATTTGTAGGTGAATCAGGTGCTGGAAAATCAACGATCCTTAATTTAGTTACTGGTTTTTATCGACCAACTAAAGGGCGGATTTTAATTGACGGTATCCCGATGGATGAATTAAATATGCGAAAATATCGACATCGACTCGCTGTGGTACCGCAACATACCATTCTATTCTCCGGAACGATTCGAGAAAACATTACTTATGGTCTCGCAGAAGCCACTGATGAGCAAGTCTCGGCGGCAGTTAAACTGGCGAATTTAACAGATGTGATTGCAAGTTTACCTGATGGTATAGAGACTAAGATTGGTGAACATGGGGATCGACTATCGGGTGGACAAAGACAGCGGATTGCGATAGCCAGAGCATTTATCCGTAATCCTGATTTAATTGTTTTAGACGAGGCAACATCTGCGCTTGATAATCAATCAGAACGAATGATTCAACAGTCAATGAAAGATTTAATCAAAGGTAAAACAACGTTTATCGTTGCCCACCGATTATCAACAATTCGAGATGTTGATCGCATCGTTGTGATGAGAAAAGGGCGCTGTGTCGAAATGGGTAATTATCAAGAATTAATTAATTTAAAAGGGGAATTTTATCAGATGCAACAAGCATCTAATGAAAATTAATAAATGATTTAAAACTAACATGAGGTGACATAATTGGAAAAAATAAAGAAAGTTATTCAAGGATGGCAATTTAGGCAATTTAATGAAGGGGA
Source organism: Amphibacillus xylanus NBRC 15112 (assembly GCF_000307165.1). Classification (NCBI taxonomy): domain Bacteria; kingdom Bacillati; phylum Bacillota; class Bacilli; order Caryophanales; family Bacillaceae; genus Amphibacillus; species Amphibacillus xylanus. Next base: position 2,362,760 of record NC_018704.1, on the reverse strand, counting down.
TTGGTTGGACGCAAACGTTCCGGGAACTGTTCATACCGATTTAAGGACTCAAGGTTTAATAGAAGATCCATTTTATGGAACGAATGAACGTGATCTTCAGTGGATTGACAAAAAAGATTGGGAATACCAATCAGTTATTTCAGTCGATCACAAATTACTTGAGCAAGATCGAATTGAACTTGTTTTTCACGGATTAGACACTTATGCGGATGTCTATTTAAATGAACAAAAAATCTTAACAACTGACAATATGTTTCGCACTTACCGTAAAGATATTAAGGAGTATTTAACTGAAGGAAATCATGGACTGAGAATTCATTTCAAATCACCGATTGATACAGATTTACCAAAGTTAGCAGCGCTAGGTTATGGTTTGCCGGCTGCTAATGACGATTCCGAAATGGGTGGCCTAGGCGATCAGAAGATTAGTGTATTTGCAAGAAAGGCACCTTACCACTACGGGTGGGATTGGGGACCGCGATTTGTTACAAGTGGAATTTGGAAAGACGTTGAGCTTGTTGCTTGGTCTAAAATTAACATTGATGATTTTTATATAAACCAACACAATGTTTCGCAAGAAAAAGCTGAGCTTGTAGCAGAACTTGAAGTAGAGAGTGTTTCGAATTGGTCAGGTAAGCTAGAAGTATCAACAGAAGCTATAGTTTGGGAAAAAACTGTTGAGCTTGTTCCAGGGAAAAATAAAGTTAAATTAGATCTGAGCATTGATCAGCCTAAATTGTGGTGGAGTAGAGGCTTGGGTGAACCGAATCAATATACTTTTGTTGCTAAGCTTGTCTCTGATGAACAACCAATCGCTGAAGAGACTGTTACAACTGGGTTAAGATCAGTTCGTTTAGTTCGTGATCAAGACCAAGCAGGTCATTCGTTTTATTTTGAATTAAACGGTATACCAGTCTTTGCAAAGGGTGCTAACCATATTCCGAATGATAGCTTTATTACTGAAGTGACTGAAGAGCGTTATCGTTATGAAATCGAAAGTGCAGTCGCAGCGAATATGAATATGCTTCGAATTTGGGGTGGTGGTGTTTATGAGTCAGACACGTTTTACCGTCTATGTGATGAACATGGCATCCTTGTTTGGCAAGATTTTATGTTTGCGTGTAGTATGTATCCTGGTGATCAAGCTTTCTTAGACAACGTTAAACAGGAAGCAATTGATAATGTCAAGCGACTTCGCCATCATCCATCGATTGTCTTGTGGTGCGGTAATAATGAGATTGATATGGCATGGGCACACTTTAACGAACATGCAGGCTGGGGTTGGAAGAATGATTATGATGATGAGACACGAGAAAAGATCTGGTCAGATTATAAAAATATTTTCCACAATATTTTAGCAAATGTCGTTGATAAATATGCGCCAAATGAACCGTATTGGCCGTCATCACCACTTGTTAGCTTAACAGATGACATTAATCAACATGCTTCAAAAGTAACGGGCAGTGGCGATATTCATTTTTGGGAAGTGTGGCACGGTGAGAAGCCGTTTGAAGTATATAAGGAAAATGTTGGACGATTTATGAGTGAGTATGGTTTTCAGTCGTTCCCAGAGCTTCGAACAGTAAATACGTTTGCAAAAACATCTGATTATGCAATTGAATCAGAGGTGATGCTCCACCACCAGAAGAATGGAGCTGGTAACCAATTAATCCGAACGTATATGGAAAACTACTTGCCAGAACCTAAGGATTTTCCAGCCTTTCTCTATATGAGCCAAGTGCTGCAAGCAGAAGGCATCAGGCAAGCGATTGAATCACATCGTCAACACATGCCTTATTGCATGGGGACGTTATACTGGCAAATTAATGATTGCTGGCCAGTAGCATCATGGTCAAGCATTGATTATTACGGTCGTTGGAAGGCACTTCATTATTTTGCAAAAGAATCATTTAAAGATGAAGCATTAATCTTTGATCAAACAGAAGAACAATTGAAAGTGTTTGTCGTTAGCGATAAGCTTAAAGCAAAACAAGCGCAGTTAAAGCTGACGCTTCAATCACTATCAGGGGAAAAATTAAGTGACGAAGTATTGACGATTGAGGTTAAAGCAAATCAGAGCACAAAGGTTGCAGTGAAAAACTTAAGTGATTTAATCAAGGATTACAAACGAGAAGAGATCACTCTAATAGGGGAATTACTGATTGATTCTGAACTTATTGATCAGAAGAAACATTACTTTGTGCGAACAAAGGAATTAAGACTTGGGCAAGCTCAAATTCAAATCAAACGGTTAAGTGAAGTAGGTGAGTTTAAAATTACAACCGATCAATTTGCTAAAAGCATTTGGTTAGATACAGAAGAAGCGGGTTATTTTAGTGAAAATTACTTTGATCTTTTACCAGGGGAAACGAAAGTTGTTCAATTCACTCCAAGAACCGGAGAAGTAAACCCATCAATGATTATTGATGTGAAATCAATGGCTGACATGATTTAAATTAGAAAACGCCATTGTTTGAACTCCCCCCACTTATCACTCTTACGAGTCGATTGAAGTGGGGGATTCCTAAGAACATCAACCTAATGGCTGATTATTGATTAGGCGATCCCTGTCGTTTGCTTTGTTTTGGGAAGTGAATCGACTTCCCTCTCAGCAAGGATAGAAACGCAATATTTACCGCTTGGATTGCGTCGAATCGTCGCATTGATGATCCGACTATCGACTTCACGACTTTTAGCGAACTTAATAAGCCCTAACTTTGGCAGTTTGATTTCACTGCCAAAAAGAGCGATATTTCCGTTTGTGTATTTCGTTGTATATGATTGGGTCGGGTTCCTTTTTGATTTAAATCGTGGTGTGCTTGTTTGCTTCTTGAAGAAACGTGAAAAAGCATCAGCTAAGTTTTTGACACTTGATTGAACGGCAATACTATCGACTTCTTTTAACCAATCATATTCTTGTTTCAAGGCTGGCAACTGTTTTGAGCAGAGATTATAAGTTAATCCTTTCCCTGCTTCTTTGTAAGTGTTATTCCACTTTGCCAAAAAATGATTGAAAACGAACCGTGAACAATCGAACGTTTTGTTGATAAGTTATTGTTGTGTCTGATTAGGATAGAGACGGAATTTATAGGCTTTATTGACTAACATGAGCACACTTCACTTTATACGAATATACGTTCTAGTTGTGCGATAAGAAATATGTTTTGGCTAGCGCCAACCGACATTCATCTCTCACTTACTCACTAGGCTAAACCCTTCTCGTTCCTTGAAGTGGGAGTTTTCTGTCGAAGTGCTGATAAATAATGCCCGCAAAGTGAAGCTAATGATTGCTGAAATTCGGTAGTGTAAAAAGTTCTATGAAAACTACCCGATAATAAAAACTCTCATCTATTTTGAAGGAGAAAAATAACCGCCATCGCCCTTGACAAACACGACAACGATTTACCTGTGGGGTGTCAAGGGCGAAGGGAACAAAAGTAGGCATGACAAATAGCCCTTGACTTTTACTAGTATAAATCGCTGTCTAGTTCGGTTTGTCAAGGGTTCGCTTCGCCGGTGGCTGAATGGTCGGGCTCAGCTAAACAAAAGCTAGGCCGCTTGCTGCTCCGCCAAAAAATCCTGAGCCATTGATATAAGTTTTGTCCATCTTTCAGGCATGTTGGGCATCATTTCAAGCTCTGGAATCATTACAGGAACTTTGTTTTCCAGTGAAGCATGTGGACGTAGGAAGTTAAAATAAGCCACAAATAACGTCACATAGGAAACAGATCCTTCTTGGGAGCCAAAGCCAGTTGTAGCTCTATAGTTGCCTTTGAACGAGCGATTGAGCCGTTCAATGATTTGTTTCAAGGGACGGTACTCCTTGGATACAGGGTCTTCATTGGTTAAGCCAATCACCTTGTGAATGTCAAAGTGTATCCCATGTTGCGAAAAATAATGCTGCGCCAAAATATAGATGGGATTACCGTCTACGACAAACATTAAGTCTTCAGGAATCTCTTTAAATTTCTGAAGTACTTGATCCAAGGCTTTAATGGCTGATGGTGTATCCCGATTAGGTGAAACAGGATAAGACAAAATAATTTTCTTTACGGCATCAAAAAAGAAAAACAGATAGTGCCATTTCCCTTTGACACGAATGTATGTCTCATCTCCACAGAAGCTATTAGAGAGCCCATAAGGATAATGATCGACGAAGGGCTTTGTGATAAGGGCAACACTATTCATGTAGTTTAGGATAGTTTGATGCGATATTTTCACACCGTGAACATCGTACATTAATGCAGCCGTTTTACGGGCTGAAAGCCCGTAGTTAACATGGTAGGTCAGAATAAGCCCCAACGTGTGTGGTGACACATAAATCTTTGAAAGATCTACTTTCGGGCTTATAGGTGACTCCTTCGCTAAAGGCTTAAAATCAAAGTTAAACTCACGGAAGATATAACGAACTTTAAACGCTTAAGGGTCATTTTTAAATTGTTGTTTCTCTTCCTTAGTCATCTTACGTAGATTTTTCTTATAAAAGGAACAGTTATTGTTTTTACACTTGTAAACGTAAAAATCTCTACGTTCCTTAATTCTCTCTAAAGTCTTTAAACAATGTGGACATTTGATAATGGCTTCCTTGAGGAAACGATTTTGTTGACTAAATAAGCACGCACACACTTTACATTTGTACTGTCCGCTATTACCGTTATTCGCGTAAAGGTATTCGGACGGCGCTGAACATTTTGGACACGTCAGTGTCTCTGGCACTGTAACCACACTATTTTTACGGCGAGTGATTGGTTTTAGGACTTTACCGTGTTCAACTTTGTAATCATGGATAAGCTTTTTATAGTCTAGCTTTTCAAGGGTTTCAATGACAGGCATATCATCAACTTGTAACTTTCGATAAGGTTTGTTGACAGGCTCATCGAATGGAGCTTTCGCAACGGATTTGCCTAGCAGAATCCCTAATAATGTATAAATTATTTTTTCTTGAAACTTGATAAATTGAAGCAAATAGGTTATAAATTGAGGGTACAACTTGTCACTTCCTATCTTGGATTTGGTGTGAGTCTGGTAACCTCATCAAACACCAAGATTCGGGGGTGGCAAGTTTTTTGCATTTAAAGACTATTAAACCAAGGTTTTAACAAGTTTTTACTATAAAACTTTTGACAATACGATAGTTAATGGAGGGGTTTTTTAATGACGACGATTTACTTTGTTAGGCATGCTGAGTCAGACTTATCAATTTATGACGATTTAACGCATCCGCTGACAGAAGCGGGTTTACAAGCGATTAAGTCTGTGACGAAATTTTTACTCGAGTAAGAGATTGATCACGTCTTTTCAAGTCCATTTAAATGGGCAATTGATACAGTAAAGGACTTTGCTGATCAAGGCTGGCATTATCAACACACAAAGTGGATTACTACGCTGAAGAACACCAAAATATTTCAAAGCATGTCTAGAAAGGCAACTTGTGCTGACAACGCCGTGATGGAAAGTTTCTTCGGTATTTTAAAGCAAGAGATTTATTACGGTGAAGAATTACTATCTTATCATGAGTTGAAACAAAAAATTGAACAATATATCGATTACTACAATAACGATCGAAGCAAAGTAAAATTGGCTGGCTTAAGCCCGGTCCAATACCGAACTCAAACCAGCCAAACAGTTGCATTATAAAAACTCTAACTTTTTGGAGTCACTACCATTTACGATAAACAGTACCTGTTTTTTCTTATTTTACTTGAGTTCAGCTTTATATTTGTTGATAAAATCTGTTAAGATAAGCTCTAATTTAGGTCCATCGACTTCATCTAAATCATAGTGAATCCGGGCAGTTGGTTGATTAATTTTAATGACACGTGATAAGTCAATTGGTGTCCCAATAATTACCGCATCACAATCGACGTTGTTAATCGTTGTTTCCAGATCTTTTAGCTGTTGTTCGCCATACCCCATTGCTGGGACAAGATTCTCAATATGAGGATAGGTTATGAACGTATCCTTTAAGCTTCCTACAAGGTATGGAGTAGGATCGATGATTTCAGCAGCTCCTAGACGTTGCGCTGCGACTGTGCCTGCACCAATTTTCATTTCTCCATGTGTAAGGGTCGGTCCGTCTTCAACAATTAGGACACGTTTTCCTTTAATTAATTCTGGCTGATCTACTGTAATCGTTGACTCGGCTTTAATAATTATACTGTTTGGACTGACAGTCTTAATATTGTTTTCAACAATTTGAATCGCCTCAGCCGTTGCGCTATCAACTTTATTAATAATGGCTACGTCTGCTGTTCTTAAGCAAACCTCACCAGGATAATACTGTAACTCATGCCCAGGTCGGTGTGGATCAAGCACTGTAATCGCTAAATCAGGTTTGTAAAATGAGAAATCATTATTTCCCCCGTCCCAAACGATCACATCACATCCATCAGGGTCATTCTCTGCAGCTTCTAGAATTGCTTCGTAATCAACACCTGCATAAATAATATTACCTCTGGAAACATGTGGTTCATATTCTTCCATTTCTTCAATTGTACATTGATGTATTTTTAAATCTTCAATCGTTGCAAAACGTTGAACACGTTGAGCAGCTAAATCACCATAAGGCATTGGGTGTCTAATTGCTATGACCTTAAGTCCTTTTGCCATCAACGTTTCAATTATTTTTCTCGATGTTTGACTTTTACCGGTTCCTGTTCTTACAGCTGTAACTGAAATTACCGGCTTATTGCTTTTTAGCATTGTTTGATTCGGTCCAAGTAATTTAAAGTCACTTCCAGCAGCATTAACAATCGCACCAATCGCCATCACGTCTTGATAGCTAATATCGCTAAATGAGAAAACACACTCATCAACATCATATGTCTTAATTAAGTCCGGTAATTGTTCTTGCGAATAAATAGGGATTCCTTCAGGATATAGATTACCAGCAAGTTCCGCTGGATACTTCCGTCCGTCTATATCAGGAATTTGTGTTGCCGTAAATGCAACAACATTATAATCGTCATTATCACGATAGTACGTATTAAAATTATGAAAGTCTCTCCCCGCAGCTCCAATAATAATAACATTTTTCTTTGTCATTTGGATTCTCTCCTGTCCGTGTTACAAGTTATAATAATTATACTTTATAGTGAATAATTATGCAACGGTAATTTTTTATTTACTTATATATGAGTTTCAGTTAAATTTACGATGTTATGTTATAATATGGGCATATTAAGGTGGTTTGACTTTTGAGCCGCTCTTCCAAATAGGGAGGAATCAATAACATGATGGACAAGTATTTAATTATAACGGACTTGGACGGAACTTTATTAAACTCAAAACACAACATCTCTGATTTTAACATTCAACAGATTAATCAATTTAGAAAATATAATGGTCAATTTACGATTGCAACTGGTAGAACGAATAAAAGTGTAGAACCTTACATAAAAAAGTTAAACATAAGACTGCCGATTATTACATACAACGGTGGGCAGATTTATTGTCCAGTTAAAAAACAAGTTCTATATCATCGAACGCTACCAATAACAGAGGAATTATGTGAATATTTAAAAGCGGCAGTTACATTTTCAGAAGTAGTTTTCTTTGCGCAGGAGCAAATTTATGCAATTAACCGCGGTGATGTTTGTCGTGACTTTGAGCAAAAGGAGAACTTAACGACAATTGAAATTAATTGGAACGAGCTACCTAAACAAGTGACGAAAATTATGCTCATGTCGATAGCAAGAAAAGACTTAGAGAAATTTGCAACAACCTTAACAGACAAATTTAACACACTTACACTTGTCTTTTCCCAAATGGAATATTTAGAAATTTTACCCGTAGCAACATCAAAGGGAGAAGCATTAAAAGAATTAATTAACCTTTGTCAGCTAACAGATGCTTATACAATTGGATTTGGTGATAATTTTAATGACATACCATTACTCACGGCATCTGACTTAGGCATCGCCGTATCCAACGCCGAACCCCAACTAAAAAAAGTCGCCGACCACACCTCTCAATATACAAACGAACAAAACGCAGTCGGTCACTATATTCAAGGACTGTTAAAATAAATATATTAATAAAATAACTCTTTTAAGGAGCTGTGATCATGTCGTTATTAAGAAGAACAATTAATATTCGGCATGATCAAATTAAATCATTTATTGAAAGTAAATTAAAAGATGAATCTCCTGTTTATATGTTAGATAGATTTTTGTATCAAATTGCAGATTCATTAATGGACCTACACCAAGACAAACAAATTAATTTGGAATCGTATTTTTATAATGCTGAGTATATTCCTAAGCAAAAAACAAGAACTCTTTCTACTGATGAGTTAAGAGAGAAGCTAACATCCTATCGTTTAAAAAAATCTAAGGAATTAAATATTAAGCCATATTATATTTTTACAAACCGAACGTTAGATGCATTGATTATTGAACAACCAAAAACTATGGAGCAGTTACTTAAAATTGAAGGAATTGGTCCCGTAAAAGCAGAAACTTATGGATTAGATATACTAAACATTATCAATAATGAAATGGAAGAAATATAAAGATAAATCAAAATCACGATTTAGAGTAACCACTTAGTTATGTTTAGATCGTGATTTACTTGTTTATTATGGTTCTAATAAATTATAGAAAGCTGAAAACATTACTATTTTAAAGATATATTAATACAACCTGACAAAATAGATGAAAAGAGTTACTATCAAGCATATTTAGTACGTCTAACTGATTATCGCCAATTCCATTAAAAGTATAAAAATAGCAGGTGAAATACACGAGACTCCTGCGGGAATAAATCTTTTCGGTGGGACGAGTAATCGCAGTCCCAGCACGAGCTGAAGATCCACTAAGGCAAGCGTTCTTTGCTTGCCTTAGTTAGCTAAAAGCCGTGCCCGCGGAAACATACTAAGATTAGTAGTACAAGACCTAGGCCAGGTTTTGTGCTACTATTTTTTTATAGTAGAAGTGAAGTAAAGCCGAATCACGCTAAGGACCTTGAGTTCGACGATCGGAAACTGGCTAACTTCACTCCCTTATTTGAATCAGCTTAGTATGTTGGGTCCCCAGAGACCGTGTATAAGAAAGTGGAATCGATAAGGTAAAGTGGAGACTTCTACAAAAATATTAAGGAGGAGAAGAAAATGAGATGCGTTATTGCTTTCGACGTTAGTCGAAAGAGTAGTACCATGGCCGCTTACAACGAGCAAGGTAACTGTGAATTTGAAGGGAGGTTAATTCATTCAAAAACGGGATTCTCTAATTTAAGTAAAATCATTAAAGATCTAAGTGAAAAGAATAATTATACCTTAGAATTTGTTTTTGAAGCGACTGGAGTATATTCGGCTGCTTTAGAACGATTCTTACGAGAGAATAATCTCGTTTATTATTCTTTAAATCCTTTATTAGCACACCTTAACACCCAATCTCTAAGAAGAAACAAAACAGATATAAGTGATGCGCATCAACTGGCTAAGAATCATTTTAAAAACGATTATTTCCAAACTTATCGCGAAGATTCTTATTACGAACAGATGCGTACAATGTCACGTCGCTATGATGAGATTATGAAAGAGAAGATTCAGTACAAAAATCGACTACATGCATCATTACAATTATCTTTCCCAGACTTTGATACGGCTTTTATTAACAAATCAAAACTTTATTATAATCTTGTACAAGTATTCCCTCACCCAAACTTGATATTAAAACGATCTAAAACAGTTATTAAAAATCGTATTAAAAAATGCACTAAGAAAAACTATTCATTAAAAAAGTTAGAGGAAAGAGCAATTTTATTGATTGAAATCGCAAAGGATTCATTTCCAGCAGTTGATGAAACAGACTATTCTTGTGAGTTAGTAAGGGATTATGCCAAGAAAATATTAGAGATGGAGGAAGAGCAAGATGAAATCATTCAAAGAATGACAGAAATGTCAAAAGACCGTAAAGAATACAGGATCCTTCGGTCATTTCCCGGAATAAAAGATAAATTAGCCTGTAGAATCATAGCTGAACTAGGGGATTTAACACGTTTTAAAAATAATAAACAACTAAATGCATACGCCGGTATAGATATCGTAAGATATCAGTCTGGAAATATGGAGTATAAAGATCGTATAAATAAACGAGGTAATAGTAGACTGCGTGGTATTTTGTATTTTATGATTGTCTCAATGCTTTCTGCTAAAGGAAAACAAATAAATCATTTAGTTGATTATTATTATAAATTAAAAAAACAACCCTATAATAAGCATCATAAGGTTGCAGTAGTCGCTTGTATGAATAAATTCTTGAAAGTCACATTTCATCTTATTCAAAACGACCTATTGTATGATTATGAGAAAGCTTCAAGCCAACAATAATCATACTATGATTTAATTATAACACAATAGACCTTGAAAAAAGACAAAAAACACAAGGTCTATTCGAAGTGCAAAATTTTAATTAATTCCCGGAGGGGTACCCCTCCGGGAATTAATTAAAAAAAGGGATTTAAACACTTGACTAAACGTAAGAAAGCGAGTGTATTTCACCTGCGGTGAATATATACTAAATAAAAATATACTTGATCATGCCTTATAATAAAGCATGATCAATATCATTTGATATTGAAATGTATTTACTTACTAAAATCAAATTTCTTATTAACAAAATAAATGATAAATCCACCGATTGTCATGGAAACAAGTTCTCCAGCTGCAATCGTTAGATACATAAACCAAAAGGATTCAGGTTGTTCAGAGACAATATAAATTTGCCCGGCAATCGTAAACATCGATACTACTACAATCGCTGCCATGACAACCATTTTCATCTTCAAATTTTTAATGTGTTTTGTTGCTGCTCTTGAAATAATTAAGACTAGGAAGGTAGATAGTCCGCCGACAATAACATCAATTAATCCAAAAGGTGAGAAAAAGTTTACAATCATAACCCCCACTGTTACAGCAATAACATAACGCTTATGTAAGAGTGCGAGATAGTTAAACATTTCGGATAATCTGAATTGAATGGGACCGAATCCAACTGGAGCGACTACGAGTGTGACCGCAATATAAAGTGCTGCAATTAGGCCCATCTTTGCTAATTCTTGGACAGACGTCTGTGAGGTTTGTTGCTTAAGATCTGTATTCATTAATAATTTCTCCTTTGTAAAATAGCAATCGCTATTTTAGTAATAACTATGGCCAAAGGATGAGAGCTTGATTGCTCTAACGAAGTGCCATAGTGCAAGTAAAAAACCTGCCTGCCCAGTATAGCAAATACAAGAAGTTCCTGCAAGATTATTTCATGATCCAGCCGCCGTCAATCGGGATGACAGCTCCATGAATATAGTCTGCTTTATCACTAGCTATAAATAAAGTTAAATCAGCAACTTCTTCAGGTTTAGCCCATCTACCAGCAGGTGTTTCTTCTGCTACCCATTTGGCGATTTTGCCATCTCCTTCGAAATCAGCCTTGTTCATTGGTGTTTCAATTGCACCAGGTGCGATTGCATTTGCCCGAATACCTTGACGGATATAGTCATAATCTAGTTGCTTTGTAAATCCAATAATGGCATGTTTTGAAGCGGTATATGCAGCACCGCCACCACCAGCAACAAGACCAGCAATTGAGCTCATATTTATAATACAACCTTTCTTTTGCTGCAACATATAAGGTAACACAGCATTAGTCACTAAATATGTCCCTTTTAAGTTTGTATCAATAATACAATCCCATAATACTTCGTCGGTTTCTAATGTTTTTGCATAGTCATCAAGGATGCCAGCGGTATTGAGTAAAATGTCAATTTTATCATACGCCATAATCGCCTGAGCTACCGCTTTTTCAACAGCTTGCTTATTTGCAACATCAGCAACGATATAACTAAAATAGTCCCCGTATTTATTTTTCAAATGGACAAGTTGATCATCTTTAATATCAATTGCAAAGACATGAGCTCCCTTTTTAAGAAAACTCTTAGCTTGAGCATAACCAATTCCCGAGTTAGCCCCGGTAACAAAAACAGTTTTTCCTTTAAATTCAGTTGTTAACAAATGATCACCTCATAAAAAAAGTCCAGACTTATGCTGGACAATGATGTTTTATTCAACAATTTCCCAATCCTCAGCGAGCAAGTCACATACTGTTGGTGTAAACATAGTATAACCTTCACCCTTTACATTAATTAAAAAGTAAGGATTTAAAGTTTCACCATCAAAAGTGGTTTGATCTACTAATTTGACATATAATTCGGCACCATGCCATCCTGAGCGAATTACTTTCTCACCAGCTTTTAGTCTAGGTAAAATTTCTTCAAATGTCATCTGTCTCATCCTTTTTTATTTACTAATAAAATTATAATTGATCTACACATTAAATACAATTGACATGAGAATGAGGAAATTATTTAGAGCAATAGATGTTCATTAGTAGAATAATTATTATTCAAACGTATAAGTATGTAATATGACCAATAAGTATTGACCTACTATTTTATTAAAGGAGACGATTAGTAATGACAAAACTTAGTCAACCACTCACTTTTAAACGAGGGTTAACGATAAAGAATAGAGTTGTCATGGCGCCGATGACAACGTGTATGAGTTTTTTTGATGGTGTTGTTACGAAAGATGAACGTGATTACTACGCATTAAGATCTGGTGAGGTAGGTGCTGTCATTACAGCTGCAGCCAACGTTCAGGAAAATGGGAAGACGTGGGAAGGGCAACTAGGTGTGTATGATGATCGATTTATCCCAGGTTTATCTCAATTAGCCGGGGCCATTAAAAGAAACGATACGAAGGCTATTTTACAACTATTTCATGGAGGAAGAATGACGAATTCAAGTGTACTTCGAGGTGAACAGCCTGTATCTGCAAGTGCGATCCCAGCTGAACGACCTGGCGCTGAAACGCCAAGAGCGTTAACAACTGAAGAAGTTAAAACGTTAATTGATAGCTACAAACAAGCGGCATTACGTGCGATTAAAGCTGGATTTGATGGTGTTGAAATTCATGGTGCAAATACGTATATAATTCAACAGTTTTTCTCACCACATTCAAATAAACGCAACGATGAGTGGGGCGGTGGCTTGGAAAAACGCTTTAAATTTATTAATGATTTAGTTGATGCTGTAACAGAAGCAGTCGATAATTCAGGTGTTTCTAATTTTATTATTGGCTATCGGTTCTCACCAGAGGAATTTGAAACGCCAGGTATAAGGTTAGCTGATACGTTATTTTTAATTGATCAACTAGCAGATAAGCCGCTTGATTATTTGCATATTTCAATTAATGATTATAAGCGCATGTCAATTAGTTCAGAATATCAAGATAAGACGATTATTCAGTATATTTTCGATCAGATAAAAGGGCGGGTTCCTTTTATTGGTGTTGGTGATATTCGGACGAAACAACAAGCAGAAGAATTATTGAATTCTGCTGATTTAGTAGCACTTGGTCGTGCACTCTTAATTGATCCGCATTGGACGCAAAAAGTTTTCGATGGAAGAGATGATCTCATTCGAACTGAGATTTCTGAATATGATCGTGAAGAATTGCTAATTGGAAATGGAACATGGGCGTTTATGAAAAACTTAATGCCAGATCGATTAATAAAAAAATAAGATAAAAATCGAGCCCTCACAACACATTATCGCGTGAGGGCCCATGTTATTTTACAAAGGAATAACTATAACATGATTTTGGCTAAAGCATTATTTTTCTCATTTGTAAAAAATTAATTATCTAAAGCGCTCATCATAATCTGTTTTTTCTCGTTCATAATCAAAATCTTCACCAAACTCAACACCATAATTGACATGTCTTGCATTAACGGTTCGATCATGATCTGCTTCACCAAGTGGATCAAATAATATCGATAAACAAATGATACCACTGATTCCAACTAGGGTATAAATAATTCTTGCTAAACCAGATGTTTGACCTCCGAATAATGATGCAACTAAATCGAATTCAAACAGTCCGATTAACCCCCAGTTGATGGCTCCGATAATGACTAATACTAAAGCAATTCTTTTGAGCGTCTGCATTAAGATCTTCACCTCCTCAAGTTGGATCCCTAAATAGGATCACCTTTATCTTTTGCTCTAAGATAAAATTCATACAATCAATATGTGGAAGGATCGATAATGTGTGGAAATAAAAAAAGCCACCACATAAAAAAATGTAGTGACTTTAGATCTTGGCGATCTTAAATGTTGATCGGATTGGTTGATACAAGATTAAAGTAATAACGATATTACCAACGGCATGATAAGTATCAAATGGGAGACCAGCAAAATAATAAGCCCAAAAGTTACCGAAGATAATATAGTTAAAAATGGACATGATAAAACCGTGAAAGTAACCAGCTAACCCGCTAATAACTGCTAGTAAATAAATAAAATGCTTTTTATCTTTTAGACGATAGAAGCTTCCTGCAATAAGGGCGATTAACGAAAACGAAACAATTTGTGAAAATGTCCAAGTTCCAACCCCTAAATACATATTACTGACGATAATGCTTATTGCTGCGAGAATCATACCATTTGTACGGCCCATAAGTACGGCAGTAATAATAATAATTGTCGTTAATGGTTGTACATTAGGTATAAAATTCATATAAACTCTGCCAATAACAGCGATACTTATCAACATCGACAGCATCGTTATTTTTTTAACGGTTAATTTTTTATTCCCAGCTATGGAAGTCAAACTCGATCACATCGCCATCTTTAATGATGTAGTCTTCTGCACCTTTCGTCGCATCTTCACCATTTACGGTATACATCCATGCATATGGTTGGCCATCTTCTGCTTGAATACCGTTTATTGAAGAAATGAAACCACCATTATTTATGACGTCAAAGTTTTCTTCCATTACTTCCATTAAACTTGTCCCTGCATCGACGGTAAGGACTTCTTCTTCAAGTATTTCTTCTTGGTTTTCAAGAGAAATTATAATTTCAACTTGAACTTCTGTTTGTTCTGTATCTGCAACATTTGGATTATTATCTGCTGTACCACAACCGACAAGTATACCTAATGTTAGTACGATGGCAAAAAGTATGTTCTTCATTTTCATTATCATACAACTCCTAGATCATTATTTTTTAGAGATGGCATCAACGTTTAGGTGATACCATCTCGTCTAAAGATATTATCTAACTGGACAAGCTCCAGTTGTACAGCTGTCATTGCCAATATCAGCTGCTTCTAAATTATCTGACACTTCATATTGCTTTAATAATTCAGCAGAGAAAGGAATCATTTTTGCTTTGAGTTCCTCATACTCTTCTTTTGAAATAGCTTCGTATGGTGTAAGTTGGTATGTTCCACCATCATGTGCTAAGAACGATACTCCAACAAAGTTATCCCAGCCTTCTAGTACACGTTCTTCTGCACGGTCCCATTCATCTGGTTTAACTGTAATCGTGTTTGATGTGTTGTGCTCTGTATAATGATTTTGGAAGCTAAAGTAGTTGTCAAACTGCTCATCTACAGATACATCATCTTTCGTCTTGTCAGCTCCAGAAGCAACAGGGAAGTCAATCACAAGTGTTTTCGCATTTGCTAATCGTTCTTCATGTGTGTCACCTTCTGTACCTACTTCAGGGTTCACTGTCCAGCCTAAGTCTAAAGCAACTTTAGCTAATGGATCAGCTTCATTAATTCGAATTCTTCTGATGTAGTATGGTGAGTGTGACCAGTGTAACCCACTTGAAACAGGAGAGTCTGTTCTCGGGTTTCGAGCAACTTGACTTAATGTTCCTTCAGGTTTAACTGCTGTAACAAGTAATGGTGCATTAATTCTTAATTCTTTTGCATACTTATCAGCTTCGCTACGTGATGCGTGGTGAAGCTTTCTTTGTAATTCTTCTTCTTGTTCTTCAGTATAGCCAAGTATCGACATTGCATCCTTCCAACCTGTTAATGAAGTACCTAATAAGCGGTCACGCTTCTGTACTTTATCCCAATTTTCAAGTTCTAAATTAGCAAGTGTCATTCTTAGGCCGATACGAGCTGAATCTCTTTGTGCTTGTAATAATCCAGCTTCGTCAAGTTGACCATTTTCATCAATAAATGCTGTAACGTTAACAGTTGTTAAGTTACATACGTTTTTACTGAATAAAATAATCTCAACACAAGGGTTTAAACCAATTTCTTCCATGATATACTCTAGTCTATTTCTTGAAGGATTTGAATCTCCTAATTGTGTTAATACTCGTCGAGCAGCCTCTTCAAGGTTAACAAATGCTGGTTCACCTTCACCTTTTAATAATTCAAATTGAAGGCTTAGTCTTTCATTTGTAGGTTTTTTAGTAAAGGCTACAGAGTTATTACTCATACGACGGTGATCAATGTTTTTACGTGGTTCACGCACAGGATGCATATGGTAACCACCAACTTCTTCAGCAAAAGCTAGTGCAACAGCTTCATCATCGAAGTATTTAAGGTTTTTGCCATCATCGTAAGAAACAGCATGCTGTTTAATTGACATTTCCTCAAACCATTTAGGTAACGTAATGCCATTTTTAATTAATGATGCTTTTACTTTTTCGTGTTGATCAAAGTGATCTTGTGTCCAGAAGCCATTAATGCCGTATTTAGCAAGTAATACTTCAATATCATCAGCATCTGATAAGAAAATTTCTGCTGTTCTTCTTACTCCACCAACAACGACGTTCGCGCCGATTAAGTTAGCCATATCAAGAATGTGGATTGGTCTAACTTGTCCGTAGCCGTCTTCATCTGTTTCAATTGGTGCTAAACTATCATCAATTTCATTTTTAAGTACTTTTGAAAATCCTTCAAACATTTCTTTAAGCGGTTCGTGACCTGATGCAGTACCACCAAATGTTTTCAGTCTTTCTCCTTTAGGGCGTACTGAGTTATAGCTAAATTTAATTGTATGAATATGCTTGTATTCTACTTTTGTTAGAACATCTAAATAAAGCTGTAATGATTCAACCCAACCTTCTTTTGAATCACCAATATAGATTTTGGCAAAGCCATTACCAATTTCAACAAGCTTTGAATGCTCCAGACGTTCTTCTTTTTTGACTGGGCGGTACTCTGAGTGGAGTACTTTAACGTTAGTTCTGATCTTTGGCATTCTTTTTGCCATTTTAAGTGTTGATTTAATCCCAATACCTGTCCCAACTAGTAATAAATAAAATACTTCGGATAAGTCCTTCCAATCTGTTATGTTTGTAAATGAACAGTTAAAATTACCAAGTGTAAATTTTTCATTTATAACGTCATTTCCACCACCAAGCCATAATGTACGGCCAGAAGGGAACTGTTTTGTATTATAAATGCTTAAAAAGATCCGCTCTGCTTCTTGTTGTAGTGCGCGGTAATCCGGCTCTAGGCCAATTTTAATAAGGTGGTCACTAGCTAAAGTCATATTATAGTTGACAGCGCGTTGAACTGTTTCTTGCCAATATTCACGTCTGCCTTTCGTAGCCTTCCATCTAGAATAAGTTCTAGTATAAACAAAACTACCAATCTCCGTTAGTGGGTTTGGGTTTTCTTTGACCACTTTTTCGACAAAACCATCGGTTACATACTCGATAATCATAAGACCGCTCCTTTGTATATATGAATAATAATATTAACGCTTCAAGGGCGTTTTTTTGACAATTATAATCATAACCTCTAAATATAAAAAAATCAATATATAGAATCGAAAATGATAACTTAATACTATATATTGATGTTTTTATGTGAGATCATGAGTTTTTATCATACCAGATTTAATAGAATAACAAAAGGATTTTGCTTAGCTAATTAGAGGGTAATTAAGAAGAAATTGTCTAAAACGACTAGAGGGTGTTAAGTTCTAGTAATTATATTATATATGATAATTTCATTTTAGGTGAGAAATTTTAGCTAAATGTGTTAAAATTTAAGTGAAAATGTATAAGTGTGTCAAATCAAAAATAATTTAGTATAAGGAGTGTCTTGTTCATGGGTTTAACTACGACAAAAACATTAAATAATGGTGTCGAAATACCGGTAATTGGACTGGGTGTTTACAAAGTTGAAGACGGGAAAACAGTGTATGATGCCGTTCGTTCAGCTCTTGAACTAGGTTACCGTCATATTGATACGGCTTCTTTCTATCAAAATGAGGAGGGCGTTGGTAAAGCAATTGCAGATAGCGGTATTCCAAGGGATGAGATCTTTGTTACGACAAAAGTATGGAATGATGAGCAAGGTTATGAAGAGACATTAGCAGCATTTGAGCGAAGTTTAACACGCCTAAATATGGATTATGTTGACCTTTATCTTGTTCATTGGCCGATACCTGGTAAGTATAAAGAAACTTGGCGAGCTCTTGAAAAAATTTATCATGATAAAAAGGCACGTGCAATTGGTGTGAGTAATTTCCACCCTCATCATTTAGAGGATTTGATGAAGGATGCAACAATAAAGCCTGCAATTAATCAGATTGAATTACATCCACAGCTTGCTCAAGTAGAGGTAAGAGAGTATTGCCGAAATCATAATATTGCCGTAGAGGCATGGTCACCGATTGGGAAGGCGACATATTTAGATCATCCAGTGCTTCAGGAGTTGGCAGCAAAGTATCGCAAGTCTCCTGCGCAAATTATTATTCGTTGGGATTATCAGAATGGGATTATCACAATACCGAAGTCTGTAAATCAATCTCGACAAAAGGAAAATGCTGATATTTTTGATTTTGAATTATCTAACGAAGACATGACAAGGATCGAAGCCTTAAACTGCGGTAATCGACTAGGAACAGACCCAGATCAATTATAATAAAAGCTAACATACGCTCAAACAATCTTAACCGGTTGTTTGAGTTTTTTTATGGGTAAAAATAAAAATTTTACATTGAATTTACAACGAGTTAACAGAGGCTTTAACTTGTTTTGATAGTCTGTAAATAGAGGAATATTTTAACTGTCAAAAAATACATCTATACTAGTTTTCCAAAAAAACACTACTATTTGGTAGTGCTTTTTTAGTAGAGGGGGCATATTAGAATATGAAAAAGTATATGAGAAGACTATTCTTTAAGGTAAATGCCGATCATTTACCAATAGCTTGGAAGTACGGTTTAATTTTTATTTTACTCTTTATCCTGTTAGTAACGTCAATTACCTTTGTTGCACGAGCGATTAATCAGACAAATCAGAGTGTAGAGACACTTAATGATAACTCTGATCATGCTTTATTAGTCACTGAGCTAAGTGATAAGATTCGGTCTAAGGGATTATCGGTTATGGGCTATGCTCAATTTGGTAGTCAAACATATGTAAATGAGTTTGAAGCAATCGATCAAGAAATTAATGAGCAATTTGACTTATTAAAAGAACGACTTAAGCATGGAAAACAGATTGATCTACTAAATAAGATAGTAGATTATAATGGACAATTAACGGACATGCTTTACCAAGACTTTATGACGATCAGTGGAAACCGTGAATTTGTTGTACGCCTACATAGTAATCGATATATTCAATTAACAGAAGAAACTACATCAGCTCTAGGTGATTTAAGTGAATTAATAATTGAAGATCGTCATGATGCTGAAGAAACAGTCTATCAAAGCCAGTTGTTCGCCCAGAACTTACTACTTTATAGCATGCTTACAACGATAATTATTGCAGTCATACTAGTATTAATCGTTAGTCGTCATGTATCTAAAAGACTGAATCATATCGTTCATGAAGCTAGTAGAATTGCTTCTGGTGATTTAACAAAAGCCAATACTATTTTGTCTGGAAAAGATGAGATTGGACAGTTATTCCATACGATTAATCAAATGCGCTTACAGTTAAGTAAAATGGTAACTTCAATTAAACAAACATCTGAGGTGGTTGATCAACAGAGTGGGCAATTAAATCAATCAGCTGAAGATGTAAAATTAGGTACACAACAGATCGCTATAACGATGAATGATCTAGCTAAAGGTACAGATGATCAAGCAGCATTCGCAAATCAATTGGAGAATATAGTACGTGATTTTGTAAGGAAAATTAGTCACATTGATCAAAGTAATGAAGCAGTAGATCAATTACTAAATGAGATGCTTGACAAGACTGCCCAAGGTCAAGATTATATGAAAAAATCTGTTAATCAGATGGACATTATTAATCAAATTGTCCAAAAAGTAATTGAGCAATTGGATAGTCTAAATCAAAAATCTACGCAAATATCTCGGCTTGTCCAGTTTATTAAAGAAATTTCAGAGCAGACAAATTTACTAGCCTTAAATGCTTCGATAGAAGCGGCTCGAGCAGGTGAACATGGCCTAGGGTTCACCGTTGTAGCAGACGAGGTCCGGCAATTAGCTGAAGAAGTAAAAAAATCAGTCAATACAATTACGACAATAACTCAAGATAATCAGAAAGAGACGCAAATAGTATCAACAACGTTAAAAGAAAGTTATCAAGAAATACAACAAGGGATGAATGATATTGAACTAACAGGATTAAGATTAAATGAGATTGAGTATGCAGTTGATCAGATGGTAACGCATATTCGATCAACGATTGAAAATTTATCACTATTGAACCAAGAATCAGTTCATGTGAGCAACGTTGCACAGGAAATGGCTTCAATTTCACAACAATCAGCAGCTGGGATTGAAGAAATAGCATCATCCGCTGAGGAAACTTCAAGTACGATGGAACACATGGCTGACAGGTCCAAAACGTTATTTGAATCTAGTCAAAATCTAAATATGCTAGTTGGGAAATTTAAAGTTTAGTGTAATGAGCATAAATTATCGAGGAAATGGTCTAAAGTTTTTCTGAATCATTTCCTTTTTACTTTGCCTATCAGGGACTAAATAAAGCAGTACTTGTCCAAACTGTTATAGAAAATATCTTATAAATGAAAGGAGTAGAAGTGGTGAAAAAATACTTCAGATTATTTTTGCTACTAATCATTATGGTCACAGCTATTGGATGTCAACAAGATGATAATCAAGAAGGCCATAAAGAACTTGATAATGAAGCGGTTGAAGTAAGTGCTTTGCCTGAAGCGGTAGTTGTCGGTTTAATTAATAGTCATGGCATGGAAATAGCAACTGCAACCCTGACTGAGCAATCTGAAGGTGGTGTGAAAATTATCTTAGAGGGAGATAACTTACCACCTGGTGAGCATGGTTTTCACATTCATGATCGTGGAGCATGCGTACCACCTGATTTTGAGTCTGCAGGTGGGCACTATAACCCAACAAATAGTAAACATGGCTTCAAACATCCAAAAGGTCCCCATGCTGGTGATCTTGAAAATATATTGGTTAAGGAAGATGGCTCTGTATATGTAGAATTAGAAGCAAAATTAGTTTCACTTGATCCAGATCATGAAAATACTCTCTTTACTGAAGAGGGGACAAGTCTTGTCATTCATGAAAATCCCGATGACTACATCTCTCAACCAGCTGGAAATGCAGGCGCTAGAATTGCTTGTGGTGTGATAGGTGAATAGTAGAGAGTGAATAATCAATAATTGATGACATAACAAGATCAGCCTAACCTCAATAAAGCGGTTCTATAATTTTTGGTGTTGGTGAGTTTTTTACGAATTCGCTGACACCTTTTTTGTGTTTCCATAGAAAAAGGCCAGTAGATTCACTAATAATTAAGTCGACGAAAAGCATTTAATATTAGAGACGAAGGGTTAGATCCCTTACAGTTATAGAGGAACGAAAGCAAAAGTAAACTGCTTAGTTAAAATAGCAGCCATTTAATTTAAAAATGAAAAACAGCAGGTGAAATACACGAGACTTCTGCGGGAATAAATCTTTTCGGTGGGACGAGTAATCGCAGTCCCAGCACGAGCTGAAGATCCACTAAGGCAAGCGCTCTTGGCTTGCCTTAGTTAGCTAAAAGCCGTGCCCGCGGAAACGTAAGAAAGCGAGTGTATTTCACCTGCGGTGAACAAGTTGTATCTTTATTAAAACTAAAATAAATTTATTCTCGACTAATTATAAAACCTACCAACACTATTTGACATTGAACCAATAAAGCCTCCAAATTGATTTAAATAAACATCAATTGGAGGCTTAAGAATTTATGAATGATTCATGTAGTTATATTAATTTGAGTGAAAATCTAATGGCACGCATGACACTCTTCAAGCTGAACATTCTTAATGACGTTTTTTGAACCAAAAGCAAGTTTTTTAGCTAATGGAGTAGGTTCATTAACAATTAATTTCTCTGTTGCGTAATATGTCGGTATTAAAATAACGACAGCGCTAATCCATGCAAGTGGATTTGACATGATTGCCCCAGCAAAACCAAATAGATTTGATAAAATGATTGCTCCAAATACTCTAGCGACAAGTTCCATTGCCCCAGCAAGTGTTGGTGCAAAACTATTACCCAAACCTTGTAATGATAGTCTAAGTACAAATATCATTGATAAAAACGGATAAAATGGTGCTTGGATTCTAAAATACTGTTGAGCTAAACTTAACACAGCCTCATTGTTACCATCTACAAAAATTAATGTTAGTGTTTGACCAAAGAACCAAAGAATAAGCCCAATCGTAAAGCCATATAGGATAGTAATCTTTAAGGTTTTTGTCACGCCTTCTTTTATTCGCGCATACTTTCTAGCACCAAAGTTTTGAGCAACGTATGTCGATATCGCTACACCAATTGTTTGAAGCGGCATCGTTAAGAGTTGATCAATTTTGTTAGCCGAAGTATAGGCAGCAACTGATACAGCACCTAATCTATTTAATGTGATTTGTACTGCAATTGTTCCCACAGCAATAATTGAATATTGGAATCCATAAGGTAAACCAACACGTAAGTGCTCCTTATACTCAGACCAATCCTTTGTCCAGTCTTCTTTATAAATCCTTAAAATAGGCACACGTCGTTTAATATAAATTAGACATAAAATAGTTGCGACAAATTGTGCAATAACTGTTGCGTAACCAACACCACTAACGCCCATATTGAATACTAAGATAAATGTATAGTCTAAGATAACATTTAAAATTGATGCAATGATTAAAAATATTAACGGAGTTCGACTATCACCGATAGCTCTTAAAATATTTGATAAGAAATTAAATAACACGGTTATACCAATTCCCGCAAATATAATAAATAAATAGTCATAAGCGTAATCAATGATTTCTGGCGGTGTTTGCATTAACTCTAGTATTGTTCTCGTATTTTTTGTGGCAAAATAAGTTAGGATAACGCTTACGATTACGACGATTATTAAACTAGTACCAAGACTTCTCCTTAATCCCTCAAAGTCCTTACGACCGAAGCGCTGTGCAGTGATAACTGATAATCCAGCTGTAATTCCAATTGCTAAACCAATAATTAAAAAGTTAATACTACCAGTTGAGCCTACAGCTGCTAATGCATCGATACCGATTGTTTGACTAACAATAAATGTGTCAGCCATATTATAAAACTGTTGAAATATATTACCGAAAAACATTGGTAAAGCAAAATAGAAAATCAGTTTTATTGGATTTCCTGTTGTCATATCTTTCCCCATGAAGACACCTCACAATTTACGTTATAGTTTAATGTTTTAAGTATAAAAAAAGACCTTAGACTAAACCAAGATCTTCTTTCGGTTTTAGGCTGTAAAACTAACATTGAATTAAAAGACCCCACTTTAGAAGTGAAATAATTAAATTATTTTCTTCAGTGGGGAGATAGCATTAGGCTGGTATTTATTTTTGATGTATATTTAATTAAAATGATAAACTATGTATAGTCACCATCTTAAAATAATATTATTCTTCTTCTAATTCTTCCAATCGTTTAATAATTTGAACTTGCTCTATTGTTCGACCATTAACTTTTAATATTTTATAAGTTAAATCATCAATGTCAATGACTTTATTTTCTTCAGGTATATTGTTAATCGTTTTTAATAAAAATGCGGCTAAAACGTCATCATCTTCAGGAATATCTGTCCCAAAAATTGAGTTTAAATGGTGAAGGGTAATTTTCCCGTCACAGATAATTTCTGTATCGGTTAATTTTTCAATTAGCAAGCTTCCTTCTAAGTCCGTCTCATCCTCAATTTCTAATCCTATCATTGTTTCAATAATGTCTTCGTGTGTAATAATACCTTCAGTCCCACCGTATTCATCTAGGACAATAGCCATGTGCTTCTTCTCTTTAGTCATTTGTCTGAATACACGTTCAACAGAATGAAACTCATAAGCTATCAGAGGTTCATTGTCAATTATCTCAATTAAGGGTTGACTAGGATTCATTGACCAGCGAATTAAGTCTTTAGCGTGAAGAACACCAATAATATTATCAATCCCTTCATCATAAACAGGATATCGAGAAAATTGGTTAGTAATAATAACTTCTTGTACTTCATCAAAGGTTGCTGTATAGGGAATTGCGATGATTTCAATTCGTGGTGTCTTTAAAACGTCTTTAATATTCAAATTATCAAAGTCTAGTACACCTTTAATTCGATTTGACTCATCTCTTTCTAACATACCTTCTGAATCTGCAATATCAATAATAGCACGTAGTTCCTCTTTTGAAACAGAAACTGTTTCTGGTTCATTTTTAGATAATGTATAAGTAATAAAATCAGTTAATTTATTAATCACAAACGTTATCGGTTTTAAAATGATAATGATTAAGTTGATTATCGGATAAACTAAATATGCTACCTTTTCCGGAAATGCTGCTGCAATTGATTTAGGGATAATCTCAGCTACTAGGATAATGATAACAGTTAAAGCGGCTGTCGCAGCACTAACACTAAAACCATGTTCAATAGCAATAGTAGTTACTAAAGCAGGTAAAATTATATTTGCGATATTGTTTCCTATAAGAATTGTTGTAATAAATTCGTTTGGACGTGAAACTAATTTAAGTAACTGATCAGATTTTTTATCACCATTTTTAACCTTAGTTTGCAATTTAATACGATTTGTTGACGTTAGTGCCGTTTCGCTTCCAGAAAAGAAAAAAGAAGCGAATAATAAAAAGATGATCGGAAAGATCACTAAAATTTCCTCCTTATTGTTGCCAATAAAATATAGTTAGTTATTTTTATTATACACTACTCAATAAAAATAGGGAATAAATATCATAATTTTAAAAGGAATATTTTAGAGGGTAAAAAAACGGTTCTAGCAAAATATATTGCTAGAACCATAAAAATATGAGCGATATTAGTGAATTTCTAAATAATCGATAAAGGCATCCCAAGTGCCATCATCTGCAGTTACAATTAATTCAACTTCTTGGAATCCCGTACCGTGATAAACGTTATTAATTGTATAGACCGCAGGATAATGATCTCCATAATAGAATGTACCGACAGTTTGTCCACCAATTCTTAAATCGGCCCGTGCCATATTATTATTGTTAGAAGCACCTCGCAATGAAAAACTGTTGTTATTGCTGTCGAAATAATGAGTGAACTTCACTGAGTCGTTATTTGCATAAAGAGCCACACCATCAAATGGAGAACTTATTGGTCCAGCATATGGGCCATTAATTGACATTGTTTCAGCTTCGATTCGTGTCACTTGTCCATTACCTGGTGTGCCACCTCCGCCACTACCACCTATGTGGAGATCATTTCTGTAGACATCAGCATAACCGCTGCTCTGATATCCTTCGATCGTTAGAGCAACTTCATACATTTTACCCATTGGCATACCGTGTCTTTCCCAAGCATTGAAGTGATCTGTTACTGAGATTGTCCCGCTTGTACGTTTGTTACGTCTTACGCTCCAATACTGTTGTAAAGTTGTGTCACCGATAATCGATGGTTGATTGTATCGTGTCGTCTCATAAATGTCGTACGTATCACCATCAACATAAACCGTCCCTTTTGGTGTTGCTCCAGGAGGTCTCCAATTCCCCCAACTATCAACAATATAATATTCAACTAATGGATCAACTGTCCAACCGTATACTGTTAAATAAGAGTTTCCGGAAGGCTGATAGTTTACGCCAAAGTCAATTGACATATTGCCAATTTGTTGGTGTGTTTGTGTTTGGTCAAACTTTTTACCCTTACGGAATAGGATGTTGTTAACATTACTCCATTGGGCAGTAAAAGTTCCCCCACTATTAAGTGTCATACTACCAGAACCACCATAATCTTTCCAAAATTCATAGTCATAGCCATCATGTGTGCCAATCTCATTGTTAGTTATTGCGGCAAATACAGTGATTGCTGATAATCCTAGTGCTAAACAAACTAAAATACCGACCAACAGTGGTTTTCTAATTCGTTTCAACTGTCTTTCCTCCTTATTTTTTGGGATTTTGATCAGATGCTTCTGTAAGTAGTCAATCAATAGATTTTTGAACAAGTTCACCTCCACTTACTTTGTAAACGCTCCCCAAGACTACTCAAGTCAACTATAACCTATTTTTGAGAATAAAAAGTAAATAAATTGGAAAAACACTTACAAATTAAAGGGAAAACTTTAAAAAGTAAATATATGGTAGTATGGTGGTAGCCTAAAAGTATGGTCTTATCTATTTTAGCAATGGTTTATAGATTAACAGAAAAGACTTGAAATGTACTAGAAACTATGTAAAGATAGGTGACAAGACAGATGAGTGGGTAAAGGGAGTGCTAATGATTGTGAATAAACTAAAACTTAAAAGAATGCTGGAAAACTTTTTTCTTGAAGACTTAGGTGAAGGTGATCGAACCACAGATTTAATTATCCCTAAACAAAATCAAGGGCGATTAGTCATTATGGCAAAAGAGACAGGTATTTTTTCTGGGGTTGATATTATCAGGGTCGGTTTCCCTCTACTTAATGAATCAATTGAGATTGAATTAAATATATCAGATGGTTCACAAGTAAAGAAAGGAGAAGTTTTAGCGATTATAAAAGGAAATGTTGGAGATTTACTAAAAGGAGAAAGAGTCATCTTGAACCTAATTCAACGTATGAGCGGGGTGGCAACATTAACGAATCAAGCGGTTCAAAAGTTAAATTGCTCTGAAACTAAAATTTGCGATACGAGAAAAACAACTCCTGGCTTAAGAATGTTAGAAAAGTATGCGGTTCGTTGTGGTGGTGGATTTAATCATCGCTCTGGTCTATATGACGGGGTGATGATTAAAGATAATCACATTGAATATGCAGGCTCAATTAAACTGGCAGTTGAGCAGGTTAAAAAACAGGTTGGTCATATGATTAAAATTGAAGTAGAAACTGAAACGATGGAACAGGTTATCGAAGCGGTTGACGCAAAGGTAGATGTCATTATGTTTGATAATTGCCAACCAGAGCAGATTAGAAAGTTAGTTAGCATTGTCCCTAAAGAGATCGTTACAGAAGCATCAGGAGGGATTCAGTTAAGCAATTTAGCTTCCTATCGTGGCACAGGTGTTGATTATATTTCACTAGGGTTTTTAACACATTCGTATCAAGCGTTGGATATAAGTGCAAATTTATTAATTGATCCATAAGGGGGAGTTTTGGTTATGATTATTACCGATAAAAAGAATTCTATTGTCGAGGAAATAATTGAGTTAAAGAAAAAGAGAAATGCGATCCTTTTAGCGCATAATTATCAGATTCCTGAAATTCAGGATATTGCAGATGTGTTAGGTGACTCTTTAGCACTTGCTCGGGCTGCGCTGAATACAGAAGCTGATGTGATTGTCTTTTGTGGTGTTCATTTTATGGCAGAGACTGCAGCGATTTTAAATCCAGAGAAAACCATTTTACTGCCTGATTTGGAGGCAGGTTGCTCACTCGCTGATTCAATCACTGTTGATCAGCTTCGTAAGTGGAAAAGAGAACATCCAGAAGCAGTTGTTGTTTCCTACGTTAATACATCTGCAGAGGTGAAGGCAGAAAGTGATTATTGTTGCACATCATCTAATGCTGTGGCGATCGTCAACTCAATTCCAGAAAAAAAAGAAGTTTTATTTTTGCCAGATCTATTTTTGGGTGAATTTGTAAAAAAAGAAACAGGTCGAGAGAATATGTACATATGGCAAGGGGAATGCCACGTTCATGCAGGGATTAGACCAGGGCAAGTTGCAGAAGTTTTTACAAACCATAATGATGCAGATCTGCTTATTCATCCAGAATGCGGATGTTCAACATCAAGTATGTATTTAAAAGCTGAAGGTATACTACCTCAAGAAAAGACACATATTCTGTCAACAGGTCAAATGTTAGACTACTCAAATAAGTCAAATGCTGAGCAGTTTATAGTTGCGACAGAGGTGGGTATCATACATCAAATGGAAAAGCAAAATCCTAATAAACAATTTATCGCAGCTAATCCAGAAGCTGTTTGTCCGTTCATGAAAATGATCACTCTAGAGAAAGTTTTAATGTCATTAAAAAATAATACACATATCATTACTGTACCGAAGAAAATAGCCCGTAAAGCAAAACATGCAATTGATCGAATGGTTTCAATCGGATAATTAACTCGTACCACTTTAATTGTTATCAATTAAAGTGGCTTTTTTTTAATGATCTTCTTCAAAATCCACCTTTCGGTTAATTTTTCCTATATAATAAAGGAAATGATTAGAGTCTGGAGCTGATTGAATGTATAAAAGTCAAATTAAAATAATCTCGGTAATAATAATTGCTTTATTTGGTTTCATCTTATTTAGTCAAGACTTAGAAGCGAATTCAATGCCAACACTAGATTATTCAATTGAATTACAACATGATGGCTCAGGAATAGTGACTGAAAAGAGACACATGCATTTAACAGAAGGAACTGAAGTGTATATTGTCTTTGAACAACTAGAAGGATCTGAGATAACAGATGTGTTTGTCAGTGACTATGGAGAATCATTTATTTATCAGGAAAACTGGGATATTAATGCTAGTCGAGAAGCTAAATCAGGTAAATATAGTTTAATCCCTACAGATGAAGGGTATGAAATATCTTGGGGCATTGGTGAATATGGTGATCATGAATATACGGTACGTTATACGATTAGCGGAATGGTCCGCCAACTAAAAGATGGCCAAAGTATGCTTTGGCGTTTATTTCAAGGTCGAAACAATCTTCCTCCAGAAAAATTCTCTATTACAGTTACAGGGCCAAATTATTTTGATCCAGAACTAACGAAAATCTGGGGCTTTGGTTATGATGGCGAAATATATTTAGAAGATGGTCAATTAGTTAGTTGGTCTAATCAACCATTAACCGGAAGAAATCATATTACGGTATATATGCAATTTTTAGACCAACCATTTCAACCAACACTATCTTGGGATCAAACTTTAGCTGAGCAGAACCATCAAGCGTTAGAGAATAACAGTTATCAAAATGAAGATGATACTACTGATATAGTTGCTGTCATATTGCTATGTTCATTCTTGGGACTCGGGGTTTTAATTGTCATTTTTGCATCGATTTATACAGCGAAACGAAATAAAGCGATTCGAGCTGCAAATCCTCTTATCACAGGAATCAAGAGAACGGAAATGAATGAAGGAAAAGTTTATCGAGAAATTCCCTATTCGGAAGGGAACATACTTGATGTTGCCTACCTATTGCAAGAACATGGCAAAGGAGACATGGAAGCTTACTTTAATGCTTTTCTTTTGAAATGGCTTAAAGAAGGCTATATTGTTCAACTCAATACTAATGAAGCGAACGGAGATAAATTGAAATTAAAAGTACAGTTATTAGATTCAAATACACCGGAATTAGAACAGCAATTTTTTGATATTCTTCTATCAGCAGCTGATCGTTACGGGGTAGTTGACATTTCTGACGTCACCCGTTGGGCAGAGAAAAATTACGATAAAATCACTGAGCTTAAAGCTAGTTTACCTTATGAATCTAAGCGCACATTAACTGATCGTGGCTATTTATATAATGAAGATGTCTATTTCTTAGGTAATTTTAGAGCGGAAGTGACTAAATCTTCTTATCAGGGAGAAGATTTATATAATCACTTAATCCAGTTTGAAAATTATTTAAATGAACTACTTTCATTAGATCGAGTCAGCTTACAGCAACAGAATATTAATGAAGATATCATTATTTGGGCTAGTCTTTACAATTTAGTTGAGCCATTTGTTGAGAAGTTTCAGGAAGTTGAACCTGACTATTTTGTGACTCATCACTTTAACTATTCAAACATTTATTTATTAAGTCTTTATTCTAGTGGTTTTTCATCTGGATACGATCAAGCAGTAACGAGTCATCAAACATCGATGGGAAGTGGTGGCACGACTAGCTTTGGTGGAGGTGGGGGATCATTTGGTGGTGGCGGTGGCGGAGTCCGCTAAACTGGATCGATCTATACAAAGCCCTAATTAGTTTAAAATTATGTCTATATTTGTTAAGCTTATAATTAATGAATATTATTAATATTCCGATGAATTTAATAGCTATTGGAAAATATGACACTATAGTGAACTAGCGATTAAAATGAGCATATTTTTGTGCTGGTATGAGGAATACTAAAGTGTTAACATATACAATAATATTTACTTTAATTCTCATGTAGTTATTCCATCTAAGAAAGAAGGAGAACAGAATATGAAAATAGGAATACCAAAGGAAATAAAAGCTCACGAAAATCGTGTTGCTATTACACCAACAGGAGTAGCACTATTACGACAAAGCAATCATGAAGTCTTAATTGAATCAGGTGCTGGTATTGGAGCAGATATTACAGATGAAGAATACCGAAATGCTGGTGCAATGATTATGGAAAAAGCTGAAGATGTATGGTCAGCTGACTTAATTATGAAAGTGAAAGAACCGCAAAAAAGTGAATATAAGTATTTTAGAGAAGGATTAATGATTTTTACTTATTTCCATTTGGCAAATGAACCAGAATTAGCAGAGGAAATGGTGAAATCGGGAGTTACAGCGATTGCCTATGAGACAATGGTTGGACCGAAGGATGATTTACCAATGCTGATGCCAATGAGTGTTATTGCAGGGCGTATTTCAGTTCAAATCGCCTCATTTTATTTACAAAGTCCTCAACAAGGAAAAGGAAAATTAATTGGTGGTGTCCCTGGCGTTAGAAACGGAAAAGTCGTCATTATCGGTGGAGGAGTTGCTGGACAAAATGCACTTCAAATTGCTCGTGGCCTTGGCGCGCATGTGACGATCTTAGATGTAAAGCCTGAGGTACTACAACAAATTGAGGATACTCACGGGACTGATGTCATTACATTGATGTCTAATGAAGTGAATATTGCCAATGCGATTAAAGATGCAGATATTGTTGTTGGTGCTGTACTTATTCCAGGTTCAAAAGCACCAAAGTTAGTAACTGAAGAAATGGTAAAATCAATGGAGCCAGGCTCAGTAATTGTAGATATCGCAGTAGATCAAGGTGGTATTTTTGAAACGGAGGATCGGATTACAACACATGATGATCCGATTTATATTAAGCATGGCGTTATTCACTATGCTGTTCCGAATATGCCTGGTGCTGTACCTAAGACAGCTACAACTGCATTAACAAATGTTACTGTTCCACACGCAATTGAAATAGCTAATCTAGGTATTGTTAATGCTGCTGAAAAGAGTAATATGATTTATACAGGTATTAACACTTACGGTGGCTATATCACAAATAAGGGTGTAGCCGAAGCACTTAATATGGAATACCGAGATTTCGCTAAGCTAGTTTAGTGAATGCATAAATAAAAATAACCGCACATATATCGACCTAGCACTTGCATGGCTAGCTTTATATGTGCGGTTAGTTATTTTAGGACTCGTCTTCAACTTTATGTCCGAATACTTCGGGTACCATCGTAAAACCATCGATGATTGTTTCCTCATCTACTTCAATCATTAAATAGCGTTTACCACCAAAATGAATTTGCCTCACATGATGTAAGTCTTCAGGACTTACAGCTATATTCGCAACTTTAGTATTAATTTTTATTGATTTTGAATTGTATTTAGGTACAATATTTTTTGCTTTTAATTCATATCCGGGATCATCAATAACATTACTGAAGGCTCTTTCAACCTTTTCAAGTGTGACATTTTCAACACCACTATGCTTAAGAACTGCTTCGATATCTTTATAATCTAGTGTTGCAGTATCTTCGTTATCTTCCTCAACGACTTGGTTAATTTCTTGATAAATATTTGCTAACTTCGTTGTATTTAATTCATGCCCGATCGCATCACGCACAACCTCTTCAAAGATAATTTTATCTTCTTTTGCCGTAATCGTTTCTTCAGCGTTAAGCACACCATCAATAAAATCTTCATCCGGTTCATTCGCTTTTGGTGCAGAGTATAATACTCGATTAACATCTGCAACAAGGTCTGTAAAACAAGGGAATAAAAATCCGCCAATTGGCTTTTGCAAATTGATTACAGGATCTACGACAAAATGATATTTAAATACCTTCTCGATGTAATCAAAGTGTAATTCCTTTTTCGGCTCTTGCGTCTGATTAATGCTAGCTAAGATAAATGTATGTGCATGTAATGTGTTATACGGACTTTCTTCATCCTCATTATTGTCCCTTTTAACAGGCTTGACATATTCACCCTTAATAAATGTCATAACAATGTCCATTTCATACTGTTTGATTTGTAGCATTTTATTTACAAGCGCGATCATCTGAGACTTCCATTCATGAAGATCATCAGTTATTAAGCCTTGATGCAGTATAAGTTGACTTGAGTACTCAATATCTTTTTGGAATTTAAGTTCAAAGAGCTTTTCATCGATTTGTCCTGAGAGCACCTTTTTAAAATTAGTTAGAAATAATTCTTGTTCATCTGGATCAAGCATTTCAAAGGGCTGACTTTGCTGATGATAGATTTCACTAGATTCTTTCATAACATAAACATTAAATATTTCATTGATCTTTAATAAATCATTATTCTTTTTAAATTGTCGACGGATTTCAGCGATATCTTTTTTATTCATTTTTTCTCCCCCTAACTTATACGATGTTAACATATTTCGCTTAAATTAAGGTGAGAAAAATTATCATAGAAAGTAAATTGTTAGTCATTCATGCAGTGAATCGTTAAATGATTGGATATGTCTCCTGAAAAACGGGATCCATATAATATGGTGGTCGTTCACCGATTAAAGCCAGAATAAATGGATAAGGATTGTCATTATAAAGAACATCAACTGTTTGATTTGTTTCATTAAATAATAATAATTGTGCACCTGGAAAGTAATAGTGAGTCATGATCAACACCCCTTTTTTTATTATTCTATTCATGAAAAGGGATGATGTACTTGAATATATAAAAAGATTACACAAAAAGCTTCTCAGATCATAAAGTAATATAGCTTAGTAAATGGGGGGGTGCCTAATGGATGAAAACAACCAAAAAGATCTGAATCCAACACCATATCCGCTATATCCGTATTATGGGTTGGTAACCAAATATGAGGATATTCATTTAAGTGTACCTGAACAACGGCAATTCAGACAACCAGGACTTGAGAAGTTTATGGATCCAAAACCGATTGTTGAAAATGAATTTCTAAAAGGGAGTGGAAAGTTACAAGGTAAAGTTGCGTTGATTACAGGAGGTGATAGTGGAATTGGTGCTGCTGTCGCAATTGCTTTTGCAAAAGAGGGGGCCGATATTGCTATTTCATACTTAGACGAACATGGTGATGCGAATCGGACAAAGAATAGAATTGAAGCGTTAGGAAAGCAATGTTTATTATTAGCCGGTGATTTAAGAAAAAAAGAGCAGTGTACTCTAATTGTTGAGAAAACTGTTCAGCAATTTGGCAAGTTAGATATACTAGTCAATCATGTTGGGATTCAATTTCAACAACCTAGTTTATTACACATTACAGATCAGCAATTTGATGATACATTGAAAGTTAATATATATGCACATTTTTATGTTACGAGAGCTGCAATCCCATATTTGAAGCCGGGTAGCTCGATTATTAATACGAGCTCAGTTGTAACTGAAATAGGGGATCCGCTTATGATTGATTATACTGCAACAAAGGCTGCTAATATCGGTTTTACGCGTGCATTAGCAAACAGTTTAATTAAAGATGGCATTAGGGTCAATGCAGTTGCACCTGGTCGAGTTTGGACGCCGTTAATTCCATCAAGCTTTTCCGCTGATGAAGTTGCAATCTTTGGTTCACAAAATCCTATGAAGCGAATGGCTCAGCCATTTGAAATTGCACCGTCATATGTATTTCTTGCTTCTGATGATTCGCGATTCATGACGGGGCAAGTGTTACATCCAAATGGGGGAGAAAGGTTAGCTTAATTGAGAATAAATATCTAAATAAAAAACATGAGCATCGAATTTCGATCCTCATGTTTTAATTTAATTACGTAGTAGATAGTCAAATGCGCCAAGTGCGGCAGTTGCACCAGCACCCATAGATACAATAATTTGCTTGTAAGGCGTGTCAGTACAGTCACCAGCAGCGAAAATACCTGGTACACTCGTTTGACCTTTCTTATCAATGACAATTTCACCGATTTGATTTCGCTCAACTGTGTCACCTAACCACTCAGTATTAGGAGCTAGACCAATTTGGATGAATGCACCTTGTAACTCAACATGTTTTTCTTCGTTTGTTGTGCGGTCAATGTAAGAGATACCTTTAACTGTTTCATCACCTGTGATTTCAGTTGTCTGTGCATTTAGAATTACATCTACGTTAGGTAAGCTACGTAGTCTTTCTTGTAGTACTGCATCTGCCTTTAACTCTGACATAAACTCAAATACAGTTACATGTTTAACGATACCTGCAAGATCTAATGCAGATTCAATACCAGAGTTTCCACCGCCAACAACAGCTACGTGTTTTCCTTCAAACAGTGGGGCATCGCAGTGTGTACAATATGCTACACCTTTATTTTTATACTCTTTTTCACCTGGAACGCCAATGTCTCTCCAACGTGCACCAGTTGCAAGAATAATTGTTTTACTCTTTAGAACAGCACCGTTATCAAGTTGAACCTCGAATAGATCTTTCTTCTCAATGTTATGAGCTCGAAGGCCTTTCATAACGTCAATATTATACTCGTTAACGTGTTGCTCAATTTCTGAGATTAGCTTAGGACCTTCAGTATATTTTGTACCGATAAAGTTTTCGATCCCAAGTGTATCCATAACTTGACCGCCAAAGCGATCAGCAATAATACCAACTCTAATCCCTTTACGAGCAGCATAGATTGCTGAACTTGCACCGGCAGGTCCACCACCGATTACAAGAACGTCAAATGGATCTTTTTCGTTAAGCTCAGAAGCATCGATACCGCTTCCTAGATGACCTAAAATATCTTCAATTGTCATACGGCCACTTGCCATGAACTCTCCATTTAAATAAACAGATGGAACGGCAAGAATATTTAGTCGATCTACTTCATCTTTAAAAGCAGATCCCTCGACCATCGTATGTGTAATGTTTGGATTAACTACACTCATTAAGTTAAGCGCTTGAACAACATCTGGACAGTTTTGACATGTTAAACTAACGTAAGTTACAAAGTCATGCTTGCCTTCAACCTTTTTAATTGCATCAATTACAGATGCTTCAACTTTAGGTGCGCGTCCGCTAACTTGTAGTAAGGCAAGAACGAGTGATGTAAATTCATGACCTAGTGGAATACCTGCAAATACAACACCACTATCTGGTTCACCCTTACGATTAATACTAAAGCTTGGTGTTCGCTCTAAAGTCGTTTCTTCGACTGAAATCATTGAAGACATGTCAGCAATTTCGTTAACAAGTTCAAGTGTATCTTTAGAAACTTTATCGTCACCAACACTTACTTTGATGACGATATCGTTTTCTAATAGAGCTAGATATTGTTCAAGTTGTTGTTTTATATCTTTATCTAGCATATTCATCAGACTCCTTAAATTTTACCAACGATGTCTAAGCTTGGTTTTAATGTTTCTCCGCCTTCTTCCCATTTAGCAGGACAAACTTCACCTGGATTTTCGCGCACATATTGTGCAGCTTTTACTTTATTAATTAATGTACTCGCATCACGGCCGATACCGTCAGCGTTAATTTCGATTGCTTGGATTACTCCATCAGGATCAATAATGAATGTTCCACGATCTGCAAGACCAGTTTCTTCGTTAAGAACGTCAAATTGACGTGAAATTGTTTGTGATGGATCACCAATCATAATGTACTCAATTGAACCAACTGCTGGAGAGTTCTCATGCCATGCTTTGTGAACAAAGTGAGTATCTGTTGATACAGAGTAAACCTCAACACCTAATTTTTTCAGTTCAGCATATTCCTTCTGAACATCCTCTAATTCTGTAGGGCAAACAAATGAGAAATCTGCTGGGTAAAATACTACAATACTCCATTTCCCTTTTAAATCTGCCTCTGTTACCTCAAAGAAATCCTTTCCGCTTTGGAAAGCTTGAGCTCTGAATGGTTGTACTTCTGTTCCAATAAGTGACATAATCATCTTCCTCCTTAATATTTTAATTATTGATAGATAACACTTTTTAATAGATAGTGTTATTCAATAATAATTCTAATTGGATACCCATTATTATAAAGTATCTATTTTATATGTCAAGCACAATGATTTAAATAAGATTAATAGTCCAAATGTACATAGTAATAGTATTTCTATATATGTTGAATATATACTTAAAGAAATTTTTTTTGATAAAATTCATTTGTGAATTATCAATCATTCTTACTTACTTGATAATTGCAATGTAGATTAATGTAATGAAAAAGTTTACATTATGCAGATATATAATTTTTTGTTAAGATTTAAACGGTTAATAAAATAATATATAAGGAGGGGGATAGCTAATGAAATCAGACAAGGAACTGATGATCGCTGGTGAACTTTATGATCCAAGTGATACTGAGCTAGTTAATGAACGTTTACAAGCTAGACGCCTCGTACGTCTATATAATCAAACAACTGAAGTTGAGGTTAGTGAACGCTCAAAATTACTAAAGCAATTATTCGGCTCAGTTAAAGGTGCGATAACGATTGAACCTAATTTTCGTTGTGATTACGGTTATAATATTCATGTTGGTGATAATTTCTTTGCGAACTTTGACTGTTGTATTTTAGATGTATGTGAAGTACATATTGGGGATAACTGTATGATGGCACCGGGTGTTCACATTTATACAGCAACGCATCCTATAGAGCCGACGTTAAGGAATTCAGGACGGGAGTTTGGTAAGCCAGTTACTATTGGTAATAATGTTTGGATTGGGGGTAGTGCTGTTATAAATCCAGGCGTTACGATTGGTCATAATGTTGTTATAGCTTCAGGCGCTGTTGTTACGAAAGATGTACCAGACAATGTCGTCGTCGGTGGAAATCCTGCTCGGGTCATTAAACAAATCGAGCTAGATTGATTATCAACACAAGTAAATAGCTTTCAGGTAAATCAAATAAGCCACTGGAAATATATCTTTCCAGTGGCTTAATCATTAATCGTTTGAGAATACTGATAGGAACCAATCCCAGATTGCTTTAAAGAAATCACCAATTGCTTTAACGAGTCCTTTACCTTCTTCGCTTTCGGCAAAATCACTAATCCAATTACGTGTTGCTTTAATTGTATCTGTCACTTTACCCCAATCAATATTTAGATTACGTAATTTATCGAATAATTCGACTAGACGGTTTAGTTGTAAATCAGATAAATCAATACCTAATTCTTTTGCTACACGTTTAATTAATTCACGTAAATCTTCTGTCGTTTCAGGACGTTGTTTTTCAATCTCTTCTTTAATACGGTTCATTAAATCTGTTGCTTGTTCTTCATCGATGTCTTCGTCGTCTGCAAGTTCTGCAGTTACAACCATTTCTTCGTTAGCTGCTTGTTTGACTTCCTCATCAATTTCTTCGCCAGTAACAGCCTCATAAGCCTTCATAATACCTGTTAGCGCACCAGTCCCTGATACGTCAAAAGGTGCAGTAACATAAATTTCAGCACCACTAATCCCAGCAGTAGCTAAAGCGTTTGAATACATTGAACCTGTAATATAAGTAATTTTATTTGTCGTTACTGTAATCCCTGTATTTTCATCACGCATATCAATTCGAGCAGATGATAGTGCGTTTGAACCAATTTGAGATGCAGGGATGTAATCTCCTAAATAATTATGTTCTTCTTCATTTGTTACGTAAATAATTGTAACCTTTTCCTTATCGTCAATTCCCATTTCTTTTAAAATAGCATCTTTTTGATCTTGAGATAAGTCTTCACCAAGCGTAACAATAATTTCTCCGGCAATTGCATCAGCAAAGGCTGTTGGAATTGTTGCGTTGATAAAGAATATGATAGCTAATAAAATCATGCTACATTTTAATAAACCCTTTTTCATGATAAAATCTCCTTTTCACTTTGTTAAAAAGCTTACATATATTTTACAACATTTAGCTAGGCTTGTCTTGTTAAAAATATCGCTAAGAATAGACAGTCTCATTTAAATAACAACAATTAATATCATTCAAGCGTAAATTAATTATCTATTACTTACAATAAAAAAAGTAAGTCAATGAATGACTTACTAGATTGCTTTGTTTTTTGATTCTGTTGATTTTTTAGTGTGTTTATTTGGTGTGTGAATGGTACTATTTCCGTTAAATAGTCCACCTTCTTCAATAATAAGTCCTCCAGATTGAACTTGTCCAGAGACTTTACCACCAGCATGGATCTGAATTTTCTCGCTAACTATAATATTGCCGTTTGCTTCACCAGCTACAATAATATTTTTTGCTTCAATAGCTGGTTCTGCATATCCGTGCTTGCCTATGTAGACATTACCTTCACATTTGATTTCGCCATATACTTTTCCGTCGATTCGTAGACTCGTTGGTAATTTAATATTTCCTTCAATGACGGTTTCTTTACCGATGATTGTTTCAATCACTTTCTGTTTTTTTTTCTTATTCAACACAGTGAATACCTCTCTCTTAGTTTTGTTTGTCTTCAAAAAAGTTTAAGTATTGTTCAGGATCGACAGGAGTTCCATCTTTAATTACTTCATAATGTAGGTGTGGTCCGGTGCTTCGTCCTGTAGAACCTAGTTCCCCAATAACTTCACCTTTTTTAACCTGATCTCCTTGCTCAACGTGAATTTTTGAAAGATGAGCATAAAGTGTTTCATAGCGACCGCCGTGATTAATAATAATCGTATTGCCATATCCACCGTAGTATTGCGCCAAATCAACCGTTCCATCTGCTGCAGCATAAATAGGTGTCCCTGTTTTCCCGCGCACATCAATACCGGAGTGGATCGCTTTAGTTCGATTAAAGGGATCTTTTCTTGGACCGAATGGTGATGTAATTGTATTCGGATCTGTTGGCCATTCAGTCGGGATATAGAGCAAGTTTTCTTCTAGCTGTTCAATACTTGCAATTGTTTGATGATAGCGATCAACCCAATTTGAAGTTAATAAAAGATCATCTGCCGGAACAGTGTCCAAATTTAATAAACTCGTATCCTGAAGTGGAATTTCAATTCCTCCTAAGGCCTCTTCAGGTAGATCACTCATCTGCTGGTGAATCATCTCTTCAATTTTCTCTAATTCAAAATATCGATTAATCACTTGATCACGTTCATCGATTAGACGTTCTACTTGTGTCGTTAACTGAGTATTTGTGTTGTTTAACTCAGCTAGGCCTTCATTTAGTAGCTGATTATCAATTAATAAGTCCTGGTTAACAGAAATGGTATAAATTAAAAGCCCTGAGGGTAATAAAAATAGTAAAAGGACAAAAAATACAAACAAACGTGAGATAGTAAAATGCTTAACAGGCTTTTTAATATTATTGGATACCATAGTAAACGTCCATTTTCTTAATTGAAACTTTTTTCCTTTCAGTTCTAGTCACTCCTCTCATAAAAAATATCCGCACTAATGTAAAATATGGTCGTGTAGTTCTCTTTTACCATAATTAAGTACCTATTAATTATCAATAGTTTTAGAGGAAATGTAACAAACTTGAAATATAATTAGTCATAATGTGTCATAATTGAGATATTTATAATTGAAATGCTAGATATTTTGCTGGA
This sequence comes from Amphibacillus xylanus NBRC 15112, assembly GCF_000307165.1. Lineage (NCBI taxonomy): Bacteria > Bacillati > Bacillota > Bacilli > Caryophanales > Bacillaceae > Amphibacillus > Amphibacillus xylanus. The sequence continues at coordinate 2,322,818 of NC_018704.1, read as the reverse complement.
CTTACGAACGTGAAGTGCAACAGATCAAAAATTGATTCTGATCAAGTTTTTAACATTAAGCTTTTAGTATAATAAAGGTAAGAAGATAAAAGTGAGTTGATTTTAACTACTACTTAGATGAAGGAATGATTTAAGTGCAAAAAACTATCTTTCAGTTAGAGCGATTAACATGTCCAAGTTGTATTAATAAGATAGAAACAGTGTTAAATGAGCACATTGGGGTAGAAGAGGTGTATGTATTTTTTAACTCTAGTAAAGTAAAAGTAGGATTTGATCCATCAAAAGTTGAAATTAATCAGCTGGAATCGGTAATTAAATCAATAGGCTTTGCAGTAGTTTCTTAATGAAACGAGAAAAATTTAGGGGTGAAATGATGAATTTACAATCAGATGGAACAAATAGTCATTCCATGCAAGGGTGTGTCAGATTGGTGCCGATCTTTAATCACCTTCACAATAATCAAATGGCTGAGATTATGAAAACAGTTCATTCTTCTCAATATAAAGTAGGTGAACACCTTTTCCATGCTGGAGATGTATCAGATGCACTTTACGTTGTTCATAAAGGAAAGGTAAGAGTATATCGTCTCTCTGAGACTGGAAAGGAACAGTTAGTCAGACTGTTGTTGCCAGGTGATTTCACTGGAGAGTTGGCACTTTTTCGTGAAAGCGAGCATGAGTCTTATGCTGAGGTAATTGAAGAAGCCCAAATTTGTCGAATATCTCGAGCTGATCTACAAAATTTATTAGCGAAGTATCCAGCTATTTCATTACACATCTTAAATGAATTAGCTACACGATTAGAACAAGCAGAGCAACAAACTGCTCGAGTCGCAACGGAGAAAGTACCTGTCAGACTTGCGCACTTTTTAGCAGAGCTGATGCCACCATTTAAAAATCAAGCAGAAATCATCCTGCCAATGTCAAGAAAGGATTTAGCTGCCCATTTAGGAACGACACCCGAAACGGTTAGTCGCACACTAAAAACCTTTGAAAAATCTGGGTACTTAACGCCAAAAGGGCATAAAAAAATGATTATTCATGATCTAGATTCTATGTTAATAGAGGTATAGGTTAGTATTTATATTTAAGATAATTATGATTGTTTATTATTTAGCGTTAGTGGAAATATATACACTGACGCTATTTGTTTTGCGTATTTACTCATAAACCATATAAAGGATTTTAAATGTAAGAAGTTGATATTGACACACATGTATATACAGGTTAGAATGGAAGCGTAAACACAACTTGTATATACATGCTATCGTTTATCATTACTATAATTTAAGAAAAGAGAGGGATTATAATGGCCAAATACACAGATTCGGCAAAAGAGCTTTTAAAGTTGGTCGGTGGAAGCGAGAACATTTCAGTAGTAACTCACTGTGCAACAAGGTTACGTTTTGTATTGAATGATACAAAGAAAGCTGACGCAAAAGCGATTGAGAAGCTCGATGTTGTTAAAGGTACATTTACAAATGCAGGGCAATTTCAAGTTATCGTAGGAAATGAAGTTGCATCATTTTATAATGAATTTACTAAAGTAGCGGGTGTAGGTGACACAGCTACAAAAGACGATGCAAAGGTTGCAGCGAAGAAAAATATGAATTTCTTGCAAAGATTAATTGCTAACTTAGCAGAAATCTTTACACCAATTATTCCAGCTTTAGTAGTCGGTGGTCTTATTTTAGGTTTTAGAAATATTATTGGTGAGATTGCTGAGTTTGGGCCAAATGGAAATCAAACATTAATTGAATTATCGCAATTCTGGAAAGGAGCATTTGACTTCCTTTGGTTAATTGGTGAAGCTATCTTCCACTTCTTGCCTGTAGGTATTGTATGGTCTATTACAAGAAAAATGGGAACAACTCAAATTCTTGGTATTGTTCTAGGTTTAACTCTTGTATCACCGCAATTGCTCAATGCTTATGGTGTGGCAGAAGCGACAGAGATTCCATTCTGGGATTTTGGTTTTGCACAAGTTGATATGATTGGTTATCAAGCACAAGTTATTCCAGCTATCTTAGCAGGATTTGTTTTAGCTTATTTAGAAATCTGGTTAAGAAAAGTTATCCCAAGTGTTGTATCGATGATCTTTGTTCCATTCTTTGCACTTATTCCAGCAGTTATTATAGCTCACGTTGTATTAGGACCGATTGGATGGGCAGTTGGTGACTGGATTTCTAGTATTGTTTACACTGGTCTAACATCAGCATTCGGTTGGTTATTTGCATCAGTGTTTGGTTTTGCTTATGCTCCACTTGTTATTACCGGTTTACACCATATGACAAATGCGATTGACTTACAGCTAATGAGTCAATTTGATGCTACGAACCTATGGCCAATGATTGCATTATCAAATATTGCACAAGGTTCTGCAGTTGTAGCAATGATTATTCTAAATAGAAGAGATAAAGCTGAGCAACAAGTTTCTATTCCCGCAGCAGTATCTTGTTACTTAGGTGTAACAGAACCAGCTATGTTCGGAATTAACTTGAAATATGGCTTCCCATTCTTAGCAGCTATGGTTGGATCAGCTCTTGCAGCTGTAATCTCTGTAGGTTCAGGTGTTATGGCGAACTCAATTGGTGTTGGTGGAATTCCAGGATTCCTATCTATCCAAGCTGGCGACTGGTTAATGTTCTTTATCGCAATGGCAGTAGCGATTGCAGTTCCAATCCTATTGACATTAGCATTAGCTAAAACTAAATTAGGCAAAAATGCATACGAGCGTTTAGGAAAAGAGTAATTAATGATAAAACAACCATTTTCTAAGTATCTTCTTAGTAAAATGGTTGTTGCTTATTTTACACAATTGAAAAATAAAAAAATATAATATTTGCAAGGGGATGAAGACGTGACGCAACCATGGTGGAGAAAATCAGTAGTTTATCAAATCTACCCGAAAAGCTTTAATGACACGACAGGCACAGGCGTTGGTGACGTTAATGGTATCATTGAAAAACTAGATTATTTAAAAGAATTAGGTGTTGACGTCGTTTGGTTAACGCCAATTTATGACTCACCTCAAAATGATAATGGCTACGATATTCGTGATTATTATAAGATTTTTGAGCCGTATGGCACAATGGAAGATGTTGAGCGTTTATTAGCAGAAGCGCATAATCGTGATCTGAAAATTATTTTCGATATTGTTGTAAATCACACATCGACAGAGCATGAGTGGTTCAAGCAATCTGCTTCTAGCAAGGATAATCGCTATCGTGATTTCTATATTTGGAAAGACGGTAAAAATAATCAGCCACCAACTAATTGGCAATCTAAATTTGGTGGAAATGCATGGCAATATGATGAAACGACAGATCAATACTATTTACACCTCTTTGATACAACCCAAGCTGATCTAAACTGGGAAAATGAAGAAGTCCGCGATGCAGTTTATGAAATGATGAATTTCTGGATTGATAAAGGCGTCGATGGTTTCCGACTAGATGTCATTAACTTAATATCTAAAGATCAAAACTTCCCAGACGATGATGGATCTGTCTCACCGGGTGATGGTAGAAAGTTCTATACAGATGGACCGAAAATTCATCAATATTTACATGAGATGCACCAGCGTGTTTTTAAAGGGAAGAATTTATTAACAGTTGGAGAAATGTCATCAACTTCAATTGATGCTTGTATCAAGTATACGAAACCAGAACGTGAAGAACTTGATATGACATTTAACTTCCACCACTTAAAAGTTGATTACCCAAATGGGGAAAAGTGGACAACTGCGCCATTTGATTTCCTTGAATTAAAGAAAATTTTATCAGATTGGCAAGTAGGTATGAATAAAGGTGGAGGTTGGAACGCACTATTTTGGTGTAATCATGACCAACCACGTATCGTATCTCGCTTTGGAGATGATCAAAATTATCATCAAGAATCAGCAAAAATGCTGGCAACAACCATTCACTTTATGCAAGGAACACCTTACATTTATCAAGGTGAAGAAATAGGAATGACAAATCCTAAATTCAAATCAATTGACCAGTATCGTGATGTTGAATCGTTAAACATGTATAACATGAAGCGTGAGGAAGGCATCGATTCTGATACGTTATTAAAGATCTTAAGTGAAAAGTCACGAGATAATTCACGAACACCAATGCAATGGAATAGTGATGTAAATGCTGGCTTCACAAAAGGTACGCCTTGGATCGATTTAGCTGATAACTATCAAGATATAAATGTAGAACAAGCCTTGAAAGATCCAAATTCAATTTTTTATCATTACCAAAAGTTGATTCAATTAAGGAAAGAATATGATATTATAACATTAGGAGATTATCAGTTAATTTTACCTGATGATCAGGCAATTTTTGCTTATATTCGGGAGTATAATAATGAACGACTGGTCGTATTAAATAACTTCTATGCTGATACAGTTGACTATGATCTAACGAAATTAATCAATACTGATTACAACCAAGCTGAAGTTCTGATTAGTAATTATTCAGATCAGATAGGTCAAGCTGAGTCAGGAAAATTACGGCCTTATGAATCTGTTGTTTATTATTTAACATAAACGAAAATGTTTAGATAAGGAAGTCCTACCATGAAACGTAAATATGATCTGATTTACCAGTCCTTAGTTGAAAGAATTGAACGTGAGGAGTGGGAAGTAGGTGAACTACTCCCCTCAGAGAACGAGCTAAAGGATGCTTACCAAACATCTCGAGAAACGATTCGAAAAGCATTAAATCTTTTATCTCAAAAAGGCTATATTCAAAAGGTAAGAGGAAAAGGTTCAGTCTTAATTGAACGTAATAAATTTGATTTCCCTGTCTCTGGTTTAGTTAGTTTTAAAGAGATTATTGAGAAGATGGATTTAGATGTGAAGACGCATGTAGAGGAACTAGAGTTAGTTAAGGCTGATCAGTTCTTGCAGGATCGTCTACAGATTGATAAAGATGATAAAGTATGGCGTATCATTCGAGTTCGAGAATTCTCTGGTGAGCGGGTGATATTAGATAAAGATTTTTTAATTGCTGATCGAGTTCCAGACTTAACTGTTGATATTTGTCAGGATTCAATTTATGCCTATATAGAGAAAGAGCTAGGCTTAACGATTAGTTTTGCAAAGAAGGAAATCACCGTAGAAGAACCAACAGAAGAAGATGAACGATTACTTGACCTTGAGGGATATAGTCATGTTGTGTTAATCAAAAACTATGTCTATTTAGATGATGCAACTTTATTTCAGTATACAGAATCACGACATCGCCCAGATAAATTTCGTTTCGTAGATTTTGCCCGTCGACTTAATTAAAAGTTAAAGAAAATGATTATATAAGAAAAACTCGATTGAATATTTGATTATTCAATTGAGTTTTTTTGCATGCTAAAATATGTTTATCGATAAAAATTTATTGATAAACGATAAGAAATGGTTTAATGTAGAATTAACAAAATATACTTGGGGTGATATTGTGAATCGTAAACTGCTGTTGTTTTTGTTACTAATGACTTTTTGTATTTTCTTATTAGCTGGTTGTTACTCGTCTCAAGCTACTGAGCCAACTGAAAACACGATGGTTATAAGTTTAGAGAATCATGCACACTTTTCTATTTATCAAATTGAAATTGACACAGCATTTACTGGTAATGGAATGGCTTATGCAGATGGTTCGAGAATTAAGAAAGGCGATATCATGAGTATGGTGTTTGATAATCAGCAGGACTTCACATTAAAAGGAAATATGCTATTTGATTTTTTCCTAATAAGTGAAAATAATGAGCGGATCTATTTAGGTCAACAAAACTTAACATTAAAACCAAACCAAGCTTATCACTTTGAAGTACATGGTACAGATATACAAGACGTAGAATTAGTAAGAGTTAGGTAATTTCAAATTGAAATCCAGGGAAACGTCGAAATCATTTAAATAGTCTATTAATTCTGACCCTTTCTATTGCTATTAGTCATATTAACCTTTATCATATTGCATATGATAAATAAAGGGTGATAATATGAATTTTTTACTTTTTGAGTTAAAAAAGATAAGAAATATACGATTTATGTATTTACTAATAGCGATTCCGATTATAATTGTGATCACTATTTTTACACTTAGATTTTTTACTGATATAAATTTTTCAGAGCAAGAGCGAATTAAAGCAAATCAGCTATTAGCGGATTTGAATTGGCGTATCCCTGATTTTTACTATGCGGAGCAAGATCCGACTACTGAATTAAGTGATGAAGATGCCCTTCTGTATGAATTGATTGATCAAGCAGAGCGTGAACGCTTTACGTATAGTGTGTCTGCATATTATGAAGAGTGGACAGATATGAATAAAGCAAAGCAGAAAATATGGGATCTATTACTTCAGATAGCTGAGATCGATCCAGAGTTACGATCTGTCAATATAGAGGATTTACAGATGGAAAAGCCAGTTATTGATTGGGCTGTCGAGTATGATGTTGGTACGCACGACTTTTCAACTGATCAAAATAGTTTATTTGTCTTATTTAAGAGTTTTGATTGGCTTTTTAGTTTGCCAGCAATCATGCTAGTTATTTTCTTCTTTTGTTTGTCGATTTTTTTAGAGCCTAATTACTCGGTTTTTAAATTTTCACAAGTTTTACCTCTAAGTTATGTAAAAATTATGGGTAATAAGTTAGTTATATTTTTTGCGATTATTGGAACATACATTGGTTCTACGATTATAGGAAGCCTACTCATTTCTATATTTGATTCAGCCTCATTAAAAGCCCAGTTAAATTACCCTCTAGTTAAAATTGCTGAAGGAGAAATGATAACTAAACCTTTTTGGCAGGTATTGTTGTTTCAAATTTTATTTTTTATTGGTCTGACGTTACTTTCCTTAGTAATCGTAGCTGTATTAGCAAAGTTATTTCATAACGAACTATTTATCACATTTATTGTAGGTGCTGTTGGCTTGATTGGAATGCAAATGACACGTCTTAGCTCAACAGCAAAGATAACATTTAATCCATTTGCATGGCTCGATACAGCTAATTTTATCTTTTTTCAGCGAACTGACAGGATTATTACTGTACTTGCGATTCTCTTTATTGTCGTAGTCTGTTTAACATATTTCGTCTTATTAAGAAACCTCCGACTACCAAAATTGAAACGTAAGGCCAAGTATCGTGGCATTCGAAAATTATCAAAGAGTTTTTTATTACGTTATGAATGGTTAAAACTAAATAGGCAGTCAATTTTGTTTTATTCAACAGCAATTATTGTTGCCTTTACGTTATTTTCTGCAATTGATAGCTATCAATATTTAGAAGTTCAGACTGATCAAGCTTATCAAGATTATGTTAATGAACGAGATCGGTTAAGAAATCAGGTTGATAGTTACCCAGAAATCATTGAAGCCTATCAGCAGCACTTGGACAATCCTGATACACATCCAAATGATTTAATTTGGCTAGAGCAGTTCTTAAATATGTATAAATCAGAGCAGCAGGTAGCTGAATCTAAACTAGCTGAGATCGAGGCGATTGAAGCTGATTTTCTCTCGGGTGATTTATCAGTGCTAAATAAAATAGAGCACCGGCGCTTGAAAGATGATTATTTGTTTGTGGCTAGAACAGGTGAAGTTCAAAGTTCTTCTACAATTCCGATTGATCACGTAATCTTTATGCCGAATGCATATATAAACTATCGATTAAGTGAGTGGAAAATTGAAAATGAAATTGACTTTGTTCCACCGGGTGGGCCATACAAGACGTTATTAATTCCAGGTTATGAGGAATCGCCTCGAAGCGGTGAAATGCAACCACCTTCAGGAATTGATCGAGAGGTATTTGATTTTTATTTAGCCGAAGTGGACAAGGAACATCGTTATTTAAGTGGCCTAAACTTATTAGCTGATTTGTTTAATGAGTACTTTTATTTAGTAATTTTTATCTTGTTAATAGGTTTTTATAGTTTATCGTATGTAAGAGAGTGGGACGGTCAAGGGACGATTCGATATTTACTCGTTCAGCCGATTTCACTAAAACGAACCTTTAAGTCTAAAATGCTTTCTTCACTAACGATGGGCTTTTGCTTCGTTGCCATTACCAGTTTGTTAGTCTTTGTGATTGGTAGTTTATTAAATGGAGTTGGACAGCTCAATTTTCCATTTGTTCAATACGTCTCTGATTCATTAGGTCTTGCTAGTAAAGAAGCATTTATTGAAATTCCAATGACGATGAAGTTTTTCCGAATTATCCCGTTATGGCAACTACTATTAATGGGGTTAGGGTTATTACTAACAAATATAGTAATGATTAACCAGCTTGTATACTACTTATCAACCTTCGCCAAAAACCAATGGGCTATCATGGCGACAAGCATACTAATTTTAGGTGCTGGTTATATCTTTTCGATTATTTTACCATTTGATTTTCAACAGTTTTTACCGTTTTTATATTTAGATATTGGTCGAATTTTAACTGGTGAGACTGCGATATTAGAAAACTATCAATATTTAAATTGGTGCACTGGGATGATTGTCCAAAGTCTAGCAGCGCTTGGCTTAACTTTACTTAGCTTAAGAAGATTACGTAAGTTTAATGATTAATTTATTTATAGAGAGGGGTAATGAAATGATTTCGGTACAAGGTTTAACCAAAAGTTATCATGATAAGAAAGTATTGGCGGATATTAACTTTGAAATTGGTCAAGGTGAGATTGCAGGTCTAGTTGGTCCAAATGGTGTTGGTAAAACGACACTCCTATCTTGTATGATGGGCTTAATCAAGGCTGATAGTGGAACTGTTACGATGGCTGATGAACTATTTACAAAAACAGACATGTATAAGAAGGTCGGCTTTATGCAGGACAATAGTGTCTTATATCCCCACTTAACGGGCTATGACCACTTATCGTATGTGGCCTATGCACAGAATTTGAGTTTAGATGCAGTGGAGGAAGTATCAAAGCATGTCGGTAATGATAGTTATCTGTATCAGAAGGTTGGAGAGTACTCTTTAGGAATGAAACAGCATCTGTTATTTGCTTCAGCTATTATTCATAAGCCTAAAGTGTTATTACTCGATGAACCATTTAATGGTCTTGATCCTACTAGTTTAATAAGAATTAGAGAGATTATTCGTGAACTAGCAGCTCAAGGGACGACAGTTCTACTTTCATCACATAATTTAAATGAGCTTGATCGTATGACACGTCATATTTACTTTTTAAAAGACGGCGAAATTATTTATCGAGATCTCGCTGATCATCATAATTTTTCTTACGTATTGACTGTTACAAAACAACCAGTAGGACAGCAATATGAAGACATTCAAGTTGAGGTTATTAATGATACACAGTTTATTGTTGATAAAGCAAATTTAAATCAAGCGATTAGCCTTTTAAATCAAGACGATAACCCAATTGTCGATATTGAACGGACACAATTTAGTAGTGAAAATCTCTATCGCGAAATTTATCAGGAAGTTTAGTTTTAGTTGTATGAAGTATGAACTAAATGAACGAGTGGTGATCAACTGAAGATTGTCAGTCGTTCTTTAGCTAAATAAGAAGGATTTAATTTTAAATATGATTAATAGGTGATGAAAATATGAACCTTTTTTCCTTTGAAATTAAGAAAATTAGAAACAAGAGGTTTTTATCTACTTTAATTATCATTCCGATGCTTATTGTATTAGTGATTTTTTTGAGTCGATTATTATCCCCGGTTGATTTTCGTTCGGAGGAAATGACGAGAGCGAATCAATTACTTGCTGATCTTAGCTGGAGAATTCCGAATTATGATAACTATATTATCGATCCGATCGTAGAGATTAGTGAAGAAATGCAAGTGATTTATGATTTACTTGATGAAGCAGAACGTGAACGCTTCAATTATAGTATTGCTGCATTTTATGAAGATTGGTATGACATGAATGTGGCGAAACAAAAAATATGGGACTTACTCATTCAAGTGCAAGAACATGACCCCGAGCTACGTGCACTCAGTTTGGAAGAACTACATACTGAAAAGCACCAACTAGATTGGGCCGTAGAGTATGAAGTTGGTAAGTTTGATTTTGATCGAGACTATAATAGTTTATTTGTCTTGTACAATAGTTACAATATTCTCTTTAGTTTACCGGCAATGATGTTGATTATCTTTTTCTTCTGTTTACCAATCTTTTTAGAGCCGAATCGAGCATCTTTTAGTTATGTTAAAGTATTGCCGATTTCTTACCCGAAAATTATGGGGCAGAAGTTAAAATTGTTTTTCTCGATTATTGGAACATATATTGCTTCATCAGTTGGAATGAGCCTAATACTCTCACTGTTTAGTACAGTTTCACTTAAGGCGCAGCTACAATTTCCGGTGCTGACTTATACCGATGCGGGAGTTTTATCTAAGCCGTTGTGGCAAATGCTACTGTTTAAAATACTGTTCTTTATTGGTCTTACATTGTTGTCTTTAATTGTCGTAACACTTTTTGCGAAGCTATTTAATAATGAGTTGTTTATTAGTTTTATCTATACGATATTAATCTTAATTGGTCAACAACTCACCAGACTACAACCAGCTCGGCTGTTAACTTATAATCCAGTTGCTTGGTTTAATTTAAATAACTATTTGTTAACTCAGTCGACAAGATCAATTATGACTGCGTTACTGTTATTATTTATTGTGGTCAGCTTGTTGACAGGGCTTGTTTTATTAAGGCCAATTCACTTACCGAAGTGGCAACGTAAACTTAAGTTTCACGGTATAAAGAAGCTTACAAACAGATTTTTGTTCCGTTTTGAATGGTTGAAGTTACATCGTCAGGCAATATTGTTTTATTCAACGGCTATTTTAGCAGCGTTTACGCTATATTTTGCTGTGAATAGCTATCAGGATCAGACTGAAAATGCCCAAGAAACTTCTGAGCGTTTCTTTAATCAAATAGCTCAATATGAAGCGGAAATTGAACTTAATCTAGAACAAGAATTAATTCATCATGATTTACTAACAATCCCTGATCTTCCTCGCTCTACGGAAGAGGATTTTAAGAACTATATTTTAATGCTTCAAAATGAACGTCAAGAACTAGAAAATAAACTGTCTAAATTAAAGGATCTCGAAGCCGAAGTTCTCGATAATAATTATCAGGGTTTATCACAAATAGAATTTACTGACTTAGAAAATGATTATCACTTTGTAACTCGGACTGGGACTGCTAGCTCTTCTCAGGTTATCCCGGTTCCAGATCCGATTTTTATTCCAAATGCGTATATTAATTATCGTTTAAGCGAATGGAAACTCGAGAAGGGGATCGATTATGTTACGCCAGGCGGACCTTATCAAACTTTGTTTACACCTACGTATCAAGAATCGCCTCGAAGTGGGGAAGATGAACCGCCAGCAATGGTAGAGAAGGATGTCTTCGATCGTTATTTAGCAGAGGTAAATAAAGAGCATAATACATTAAGTGGTCTGAATTTACTGGCTGATTTCTTTAACCACTATTATTTCGTTGTCCTGCTCATTTTACTGGTTGGTTTTTATAGCTTAAGCTATGTCCGTGAATGGGATGGTAGTGGAACAATTCGTTACTTATTAGTCCAGCCTATTTCATTAAAAAGGACTTTTACTGCTAAAATTGTCGCATCATTAAGTATGGGAATTTGTTTTACACTTTTAGTTGGTTTAATCACGTTTATAATTGGCAGTTTATTAAATGGTGTCGGACAATTAGAGTTCCCGTTTATTCAGTATATTTCATATGCTGCAGGTAATGGGAAAGCCGATCAATTAATAGAAATTCCGATGCAACTTAAATATTTCAGAATTCTACCATTATGGCAATGGCTGTTGATTGGAACAGGCTTACTATTGTCTAATCTGTTCTTTGTTAATCAAGTTGTTTACCTAGTTTCTACGTACTTGAAAAATCAATGGTTAGTAATGGCAGTCTCATTATGTGCTCTTGGCGCTGGGTTACTGTTAGCAATTATTTGGCCACATGAAATCCATGCCTTCTTACCATTTCATTATTTAGATATTAGTCAAATCATGACAGGTAAAATGGCGACCATTCATGATTACGCGTATTTAAATTGGTGGTTAGGAATAATCGTTCAAACGGTATCAGGCGTAATTTTAACAGTGTTTGCTTTAAGACGAGTTCGTCGAAACAGTTGAGATGAAAAATAGTATTAATAAAACAGCGATATTTACTTTTATTGTAAATGTTGCTGTTTTATTTTTATGGCTCTATTAAGTGTGAGAAACAATAAATTCTGCAAAACCTTTTAGAGTAAAACTTGCAATTGTGGCGGGAAGAATAAAGTTATCACCCTTTTTAATGACAAATTGGTGATCATCGATGGTGAGATTAGCTTCACCATTAATCACATTAACTTGAATAAAATCAGCTATTTGATTTAGCTTACTTATACCATCTAGCCTCCAATGATAAACGGTAAAATACGGAGTTGTGATTAATCTTGTTTGAATTAATCCGTCTTTGATCGATTGTGATTGTTGATGTTGTGGGTCATGGTGTGGTATAGAAATAACTTTAAGTGAATCTTCTAAATGTAATTCTCTTTTCTTTCCACTCTGATCTGCTCGATCATAATCATAGACACGATAAGTGATATCAGAGTTTTGTTGAATTTCCAATAAGATAATACCCGGACCGATCGCATGGAGTGTCCCACTTGGGATATAAATAAAATCCCCTCGCTTAACGGATTTCTTTTTGAATAATTGCTCCCATTTTCCTGATCTAGCCATTTGTTCAAACTGCTTTTTTGATTGGGCGTTATGACCGAATATGATTTCAGCATTTGCCTCCGCTTCGAGGATATACCAACACTCTGTTTTGCCAAAGGTTTCGCCCTCGATTTGTTGGGCATAAGTATCATCAGGGTGAACTTGAACAGATAATGGATGCTTAGCATCGAGTAATTTCACAAGTAGTGGATAGGCCTCATCACGTTGTTGTTTGTTTCGATTGAATAGCTCTGGATGATTCATCCAGACGTCATTAAGCGTTTGATTAATAAAGGGTTGATTAAGTACTTGGCTAGGGCCATTTTTATGAGCAGAAATCACCCATGCTTCACCAATTGTATCACTCGGTAGCTGATCACGGAAATAGTGGTTTAGCCTAGTGCCACCCCAGATCCGCTTGTGAAAAGAAGGTCGTAAAAATAATGGTCCACTGTACATGAACTTAGCTCCTCACTTTATAGATTTGAGTGATAATAAGCCTAAGAATATAGCTGTAATAGTGGTTTTATAAATTCAGAGTAATTTCTTGCTTGAATTAACTGTTGAACAATCGTTGGATCTTCAATAACTTTAATTAGGCCTTTATACATGATTTCTAAATCCTTATGTCCGTCTTTCTCAACATTTAGTAAGCAAATAAGTTGTACGCGTTTATTAGACCAATTAATCGGTTTTTGTAGCGTACAAATCGTTAAAAAAGTTTCCTTTGCCTGTGCAGTAATTGGATGGGGGATTGCCACCAAGTTGCCATAGGCTGTAGGTGCAACTTCTTCACGCTCATAGATCAAATCCAAATAGTTATCTGGTAAACTCATTTTTGTTTTAATTTGATTAACTAGAAACTGTAGTGCGCTCTCCTTAGTAGGGAATGTTTGATTTAAGAAAACAAACTCTTCTTTAATATAATCGTTAATTGTCTCTGTTCTTTTGTTTAAATGAGTTTTAATTCGATCTAGGTCTGTTTCTGAAAGTATCGTATTGACGACTATAACAGGGCAAGGGAGTTTTTCTTGTATTGGCACTGAGCTGATAATAAAGTCAATCTCTGAAAAAGGAATCTGTTTTAATTGATAAAATTCTGTCGTTCCCATTACTTGAATTTGAGAACCTAAAACAGATTGTAATTTATATTTAATTAAATGGGCGCTTCCAAGACCTGATGCGCATACGATAAAGCATTTTTTCGGTCCTGTTTTTAGCTTCTTTCGTTCAATCGCTGCACCAATGTGTAAGGCGATATAGCCAATTTCATTCTCATCAATTAAGACATTAATTTCGTTATCAAGCACCATTCCTGCCATAACAGCAGCCTCAAAGGCGACAGGGTAGTTTAATTTAATATCATTTAACATTGGATTTCTAATATTCATACCGTACTTATATCGATTAATTGCTGGCTTTAAATGCAACCCAAGACCAATGATTAACTCTTGATCGTGGCGGATGCCTAAGTTCATTTTTGCTTCTATTAAGTCCAGTATTTTCGTCGTTAATACTTGTGTTTGTTTTTCCAAAATGTTTTCAAATTCAGTCTCCGTTAATTTCGACTGCTTGACCATTTTCGTACCGAGCAAGTGAATCGTAATATACGCTATTTCTACATCTGGGAATTTAATTTCTAAAATAGTTTCAGTTTTACGAACAATTGATAACGCCACTTGGTATTCCTTCTGTAATTTAATTTCCTTTAAATCTTGGTGAATCAGTGAAACATAATGACCGTCTTTAATTCGTTTATAGGCAATAATGATATGGATAAATAAATTATTTATCGCAATATCGGAAAGATAGATTTGATTTACTTTAATTTCTTTAATGATGATTGACCAGACTTTTTCAAGTTCTTCTAAGCTGATTTCTGTAATTTGAGCAAGTTGCTTAATCCAAGTTGTTTTAGAGATTGGTTCACTACGGTCGAAAATATGCTCCGATAGGGCAAAGCGCATTTTAACTTCATTTCCATAGAGTTTTAATCCATAGGTTGGTTTTTGTTGAAGAGAAAGATTGTACTGCTTAAATATTTTTTTTACTGATCGCAAATCATTTTGAATGGTTGATTTGCTAATATGCATTTCTTCACAGAGATCATCTAGTTTTAAGTAGCTATCAGCAAGTAAGAAGCGTTTAATTAAGTACGTAATTCGCTCTTCGGGAGAATTAGGTACTGTTTGCTCGTTAAGCTTTTGATTTAGGAAACTTCGAAATTCGTGATCATTATCTATTATCAGTTGAAAACCAATCCCTCTGATTGATTGGATATTAGCTCCGAAATCTTGTAAGATTCGATCAAGTATCTTAATATCATCTCGAATTGTACGAGACGTTACATTAAGTAATTGAGCAATATATTCGCTAGTTACTGGTTTCTCATTTGCCATTAATACTCGTAAAATTGAAAACAATCGAGCACTCACTTTATCACCACTTTCTTCATAACCTATGAATCTATTATTTTTACTATATGCTAGTTAAATTAAGTTAGGAGAAGAAGCGCAGGATATTTCACTACGCTTAATCTACTTAGAACTAGTTATTGAAACCATTTTGCTCTGCAATTTTAGCAAACCACTTTGCGCTTTTCTTCGCGGTTCGCTTTTGTGTATTTATATCGACGGCATAGAAGCCATATCTGTTTTTATATGCATTCATCCATGACCAATTATCGAGAAATGTCCATAGGTGGTAACCCTTAACATTACAGCCGGCTAATATTGCTTTGTGAAGCCATTTTAAGTGGCCTTTAATAAAATCAATCCGATAATCATCCTCGATCTGACCATTATTTACAAATCGCTCTTCATTCTCAACACCCATCCCATTTTCAGAGATGAAAGAAGGGATATTTCCATAATTATCTTTTAAGTTTACCATAATATCGTAAATCCCTTTTTCATAGATTTCCCATCCACGATAAGGGTTCATTTTTCTACCGGGCATGTCATAGCTGTCAAAGAACCATTCTGGCATTATCGGGCTAGCTGGATTTGGTAGATTTTCTTTAGCTTTCACTCGTCTTGGTTGATAATAATTCACGCCTAATAAATCTATTTGATGATCACGAATTAATTGTTCGTCATCAGGTTCTATTTGTGGTAATAGGTCGTATGTAGCTAATAATTCTATTAAGTCTTTTGGATACTCTCCCTTTACAGCAGGATCAAGGAAACTTCGATTAAAAAGTAAATCACAAAGATGAGCAGCTTTAAGATCAGCAGGGTGCTGGCTGCGTGGGTAGGAAGGAGTTAAGTTTAGGATAATACCAATTTCTCCATTGAAATTTCCATGGTAATATTGGACCGCTTTTTTATGTGCGATCATCGTATGGTATGCTACTTGAATTGCCTTTTTAAAATCAACGATATTTGGATAATGAAAATCATATAAATAGCCACCTTCAACAGGAACGATAGGCTCATTAAAGGTAAACCATTTTTTTACTCGATCGCCAAAGAGCTCAAATGCAATTGTTGCATAGTCTAAATAAGCATCGATGACTTGTCGATTTTCCCAACCGCCTAATTCGTGCAGTGGATAGGGCATATCGAAGTGGAATAAATTGACGAATGGTTCAATCTCATGTGCAAGTAATTGGTCAATAACATCTCGGTAAAAGTCAACAGCCTGTTGATTGACTTCGCCTTTTCCACCTGGGATCAGCCTTGACCATGAGATTGAGAGTCGAAAGCTATTATGTCCTGTTTGCTTCATATTCTTAATATCTTCCTGATAATGATGATAGAAGTCAGAAGTTTGGCCAGGTCCAATTTGATCAAAGAAGCGGTTAGGCTCAGATTGGTACCAATGATCCCAAATGTCTTTACCTTTAATACCGTTATCTGATCCTTCTATTTGAGTTGCAGATGAGGCGCTACCCCACCAAAAGTCGTTAGGAAAAGTATACTTTAATGTCATATCGATTCCTCCTTATAGTCTACGATAAAGCTCAATCATTTCAATTGCTAAATCTCGAACAGTAATTGCTGTCATCAAGTGATCTTGGGCATGTATTAGGATAATGCTAATTTCTTTGTCTAATCCATTCGCTTCGTCTTGAAGTAACTTAGTTTGAAATAGGTGAGCCTTTCGGAGATCCTCATTTGCTTCTTGAATATGTTGATCGGCAGTTTGAAAATCTCCTGACTTTGCTGCTTGTATCGCTTCCATTGCATTTGATTTTCCGTTACCCGCATTTAAAATGATTTGGAAAGCAATTTCTGTAATATTGGATTTCATAGTTGACCTCCTAAAAGATGTGATAGTTAAAATGAAAGGTGGGAGGTAAGGAACCACCCACCATATTTTTTGCTAACTTGCTTTTTTCGCTGTTCGTTCACTTTCATAATACTGTTTATCCATAATTTTTAGGAATGGTAGCCAGATTGTAAAGACTATTGCCATATTAATTAGCTGCATGACTGACCCCATAATATTATTTCCAGTGGCTAGATAACCACTTAATAAGGCAGGTGTCGTCCATGGTACAATTACACCCGCTGGTTTTGGAGCAAAGCCAATTGCCATTGCAAAATAAGTAACGGCTCCAACGACAACTGGTGCAAGTAGCCAAGGAATAATCGCTAACGGGTTCATGATAATCGGTAAACCGAATATAACAGGCTCATTAACGTTAAAGATACCTGAACCGATACTTAACTTACCGATCTCGCGCATTTGCCTACTTTTCGCAATGACGAAAATAGCGAGTAATACAGCTAATGTCATACCTGAGCCACCAATACCTACGATAAACGTATCAACGAATTGCTTTGTTACGATATTAGGTAATTCTTGACCTGCTTGGAAAGCTTGGAAGTTTTGGTCATTTAAGCTGAACCAAATTGGGTCAAGCACTGAGTTAATAATAATTTGTCCGTGTAAGCCAAAGAACCAAAAGATTTGAATAAGTAAAATGGCAATAAGCGTAGCAGGTAAACCACTGCCTAAAGCAGTTAATGGTTCTTGGATAATTGTATAAATAAAGTTTTGCACTGTTTCAAATGATGTATAGCTAAAGATAATCCGTACTGCCAAAAAGATCGTTAATGTAAATGCAATTGGAATTAACGAACTAAATGAACGAGAGACAGAACTAGGTACACCTTCTGGCATTTTAATCGTTAGTTTTTTGTTAACGAAAAATTGATAGAGCTCAGCTGCAATAAATGCAGTAAAGATCCCTAAGAACAGGCCTTGGGCACTTAGAGCGGAAGTAGGGATTACGCCAGTAGTTTCCCCTAATACTTGTGGAGTGAGAATTAAATATGCTCCGAGTGCAACTGCTGCACCGTATATCGATTCTCCACCCCGTTGTTCGACCATTTTATAACCGATACCAAGTATGACGAAAAGCCCCATAATACTTAGTGTGGCGGCAGAAGCAGGACCTAAAGCATCTTGAAACGTGGCGTATGCTTCTTCTCCAATTAACTTATCAATAAAAGGTAGGTGTGCAATAACGACGAATATAGAGCCAAAAACAATTAACGGTAAGGCAACTAAAAATCCATTACGTAATGCAGTTAAATAACGGTTGTTATTTAACTTATCAGCGATAGGCATAAGTACATTTTCCAGCTGATTCATAAAACGACTGTTCATGATATAATCCTCCTTTTTAATATTGACACATATAATTGCTTAAAAAACTAACCTTTCTCAATTAACGCAAGTGCATGATTAAAGACTGCTTTTCCATCAATTCTTCCGTACGAAACTGGGTCAATGACATCTAATGGAATACCGAGCTCTTCTGCGACGACTGAAAACTTCTTCTTCATAAAACGCATTTGTGGTCCGATTAGTAGAACATCTGCTTGTTTCATATCTTCAGGTGCTTTGTCTTGGGCAACAGCCCAAATTTTTGCTTCAATACCTTGTTCTTTAGCTGCTTGTTCCATTTTGGATACAAGTAAGCTTGTTGACATTCCTGAAGAACAGGCCAATAAAATTCTTTTCATCAAACGACCTCCGTTATCATAGTTTAATACCTTCTCAATTTTGATTTTATTGCAAAAGCGCTTACATTACCACTTGCTATATTTCCGTTAGCCTAACGGAAAATGTTAATTTTCCAAAATACTAGATATTATAGTAGTGCCAAGATATTAATTGTTAACGAACAATTAAATTGATAGTATAATGTTACTAAATCTACTTATTTTCCTAGAAATGAAACCGCTTTATTTATTTAAGGTGGTTAACCGTTAAATAGGGATAGTTAGGTTTTATAGATTATTAATTAAGAGTGAGGGAAGAATTATGCATCTAGATATGCCGTTAGCTGATTTATACAAGTATACAGGGAGAAGTCCACTACCTAGTGATTTCGATCAGTATTGGGAACGAGCACTAGAAGAATTAAGAGAATTACCTTTAAACTATCAATTGGTAGAAAGTGATTTTAAGAGTCAGATAGCTGACTGTTACCACCTATACTTTACTGGGGTCGGTGGGGCAAAGGTCCATGCTAAGTTTGTTCGTCCAAAAGAACATATTGCAACGGGACAAGGAGTTGTCATGTTTCACGGCTACTATGGCAACAGTGGAGATTGGTTAGATAAAATTGCTTATGCAGCTGAAGGGATTACAGTATTAGCGCTAGATTGTCGAGGACAGGGAGGCTTATCGCAAGATTCTGTTGCTGCCGAAGGGCCGACAATCAAGGGTCATATTATCAGAGGCTTACATGATTCTGATCCTGACCAACTTTACTATCGCCATGTTTACTTAGATACGGTACAAGCTACATGGATTTTAATGAATATGGATCACATTGATGAAACGAGAGTAGGTACATATGGTCAATCACAAGGTGGTGCATTAGCCGTTGCTTGTGCTAGTTTAGAACCACGAATCAAGCAAGTTTATGCGGTCTACCCATTTTTATCTGACTTTAAGCGTGTTTGGGAAATGGATATTAACAACACAGCTTATGAAGAGATTTCATACTATTTTAGAGCAATGGATCCAACACATAAAACTGCCGATCAAGTCTTTAATCGTCTTGGATATATTGATATTCAAAACTTATCACCACGGATAAAGGGTGATGTGATCTGGGTGACAGGCATGCGCGATCCGATTTGTCCACCATCTACTCAATTTGCTGCTTATAATAAAATTACAGCGAATAAAGAGATCGTTATTTATCCAGAGCATGGTCATGAGTATATACCTGAACATGGTGATCAAGCATTACAATGGTTTAAACAATTGTAGTTAACTAAATATTAAAAGCACCACTTGGATAATTTTTCGTACACTTTTCCAAGTGGTGTTTTACTTTAACTCCATTTTGTTGTCATTTAGAGAGAATTGTTTAAATTTTTAAAAAATTCACTTGAAATGCATAATAGATCTTGTTAAACTTGGTGATTATAGGACTTATCGACATGAGGTCTATGACAATATCAATTAGATAGGTGTGAATAGGGATGAAACAAGTTTATAATTTTTCAGCAGGTCCAGCCATGCTACCTAAAAGCGTTTTGAAAACGGCACAAGCAGAAATGTTAGACTTTAATGGTTCAGGGATGTCAGTAATGGAACTGAGTCACCGCTCAAAATGGTTTATTGATATTTTAGAAGCTGCAGAGGCTAACTTGAGAAAACTGCTGGACATTCCAGATAATTATCATGTTTTATTTTTACAAGGTGGCGCATCACAGCAATTTGCAATGGTACCTATGAACTTAATGGTCAGAAATAAAAAAGCTGACTATGTATTGACGGGGTCATGGTCGAAAAAGGCGTATAAAGAAGCACAGCTCTTTGGAGAAGTTCGAGTTGTTGGCGAAGATACTAATAACCATATTCCAAAGCTAACAAAAGATATGTTTGATCCAAATGCAGATTATGTTCATATTACAACGAATAACACGATTGAAGGGACTGCTTTTTCTACATTACCTGATACCGGAGATGTCCCACTTGTTGCTGATATGTCGTCAAATATTTTATCTACACCTATTGATGTTAGTAAATTTGGATTAATTTATGCAGGAGCACAAAAAAATATCGGTCCTGCTGGTTTGACAATAGTCATTATTAGAGATGATTTAGTAGGTCAGGCACCTGCAACTGTACCGACGATGTTCAATTATGAGACACACGTTAAGAATAAATCAAGCTTTAATACGCCACCAACCTACTCAATTTATATTGCTAAGCTTGTATTTGATTGGTTATTAGATCTTGGCGGATTAGAGGAAATGGAGAGGCTCAACAGGGCTAAGGCTGATTTACTGTATCAAGCATTAGATGAATCAAAATTGTTCGATGCACCAATTAAAGGTGAAGATCGTTCAATTATGAATGTTCCATTTATTGCAGCGAATGGTGATCAAGAGCTTGAGGCTAAATTTATTAGTGAAGCTAAAGCGGCAGGACTAGAGACATTAAAAGGTCACCGTTCAGTAGGTGGGATGCGAGCTAGTATTTATAACGCAATGCCACTGGCAGGAGTAGAAGCTTTAGTAGATTTTATTAAGAAATTTGAAGAAAGTAATCAATAATCTATAATAGAGGGAGTTGAGATTATAATTTCAACTCTCTTTTTAAGTTGTGTTAATAAAAGATTTAGCACAAACACAAGAAGAGTATCTTACAAATTTTAAGGAGGAAACAATGAATCTAATTGTTTATTTAGCTGGCCAAATTCATGATGATTGGCGAGAACAACTAAAAGCTCAAGCCGAAAAAAGAAATTTACCATTAACCTTTGTAGGTCCACAAACGGATCATGATCGTTCAGATCAAATAGGTGAAGCTATTATAGGAGAACAGCCGGGTGATTACTATCGTGATGAAGCTGCATCAGCGATCAATAACTTTAGAACAGAGCTATTAATCCAGAAGGCTGATGTAGTAATTGGACTATTTGGTGAGAAATATCGCCAATGGAATACAGCGATGGACGTAACAAGAGCAATCTCGCTTAATAAACCAACAATTATTATTCGCCCGGAGTCATTGATTCATCCATTAAAAGAGTTATCGAATAAGGCGAATGTAACTGTTGAAACAATTGAACAAGCACTCGATGTACTTGCCTATGTGTATGAATAAAAAAATAAGCTATGCAATCGCATGGCTTTTTTCTATGGTCAACTTTCTACAATAGAAAGAAGCCAATGATAATGGCGATAATTAAAAGACAGCTACGTAAGTCAATGATGGGAATATTTTTCATAATCAATCATTCCTTAATATATGATAAATAAATTATAACATACAATTCGGATAAAATTAATATGAATTAACTTCCTCCAAAATTTATTGAGTCAGTTACCCAAGTGATCATCTGGAACAAGGATTTAATATTTTCAAAACTTAACCTCTAAAGTCTCTAATGACAATAAAAGTTAAGGTTAATTAACAATTGGCTATTAGAAATTCTAATAATCTATTTTTTTATTAAAGATAGAAAAACTCATCTACTATTAATTGAAAAAAATTAAATTAACGATACAATTATATAAGAATCATATATTTAATCAGATGATGGATCATCAAGCGTATGCAAATCGATAAATAGGAGGCGTAATTGATTGAAAAAGGTAATTCTTAGTGCAGATAGTACATGTGACTTGAGTGACGATTTAATCCAGAAATACGATGTAAAAATACAGCCCCTACATATTAATTTAGATGAAGTGGATTACAGAGATGGTATAGATATCACGCCAGATGATATTTATGCTATATATCAAGAAAAAGGGATGCTTCCGAAAACATCTGCTCCTAATCCAATTGAGTATATTGAACATTTTAAAAAGTGGACTGATCAAGGTTATGCTGTTATCCATATCAGCCTTGGATCAGGTATTTCTTCTTCTCACCAGAATAGTTTAATTGCAGCATCAGATTTACCTGATGTTTATTCAATAGACTCTGGTAATCTTTCAACAGGGATGGGCTTGCTTGTTATTGAAGCAGCAGAGCGAATTGAACAGGGGATGGACGCTGCTCAAATTTATCAAGAATTAAACGAGCTAAAGCATCGTGTCCATGCTAGCTTTGTCATTGATAAGTTAACGTATCTTTATGAAGGTGGAAGATGCTCTGCGTTAGCTAATATAAGTGCAAACCTATTGAATATTAAACCAAGTATTCAAGTCGATAATACGACTGGTAAAATGGCTGTTGGTAAGAAGTACCGTGGTAGCTTATTACGCGTCTTAAAGCATTATACTGAGGATCAGCTTCAAGATGGTAAATCAATTAATAAAAAACGTGTTTTCATAACACACTCAGGTACATCAGAGAAAAATATTCAAGCAGTTAAGGAATTGATCGAAGCTAATTATGACTTCGATGAGATATTAGTCACTCGAGCGGGTTGTACAATCTCATCACATTGTGGACCTAATACACTTGGTGTATTGTTTATCGCAAACGACTAAAGACATGCTAATATTGGCACAATACGTTTCAGTAGTTTAAACTGACTAACCCGAATGGCAGATTTATTTGACCGTTCGGGTTGTTTTACAGGGGAACACGATAATCATCTATTTTCTCTAATTAAATTATTTGTTACCTTTTTTTTACGCTGGTAAGTAAGTTATAATAGCAAGAAAGGTAACTCCTGAAAGAAGGTCACTCGATGTTAGAAGAAGAGAATCATATTACAAGAATTGAACGAAACGGTAAGGAATACATTATTATTGGTACAGCGCATGTTTCTAAGAGTAGTGCTGAACTGGTTAAGCAAGTCATTGAACAGGAACAACCTGATTCGGTTTGTATTGAACTCGATCAGCAACGTTATGAATCAATTAGAGACGGAAGTAAGTGGAAGGAAATGGACATCTTTAAGGTGATTAAAGAGAAGAAAGCCACATTATTAATTATGAATTTGGCCATTTCCTCATTCCAAAAACGAATGGCGAAACAATTTGGCATTGAAGCGGGACAGGAAATGATTCAGGGTATTCAATCAGCAGAGGAAATTGGTGCGACCTTAGTATTGGCAGATCGTAATATCCAGATCACGTTTTCACGGATTTGGTCTGGCGTTGATCTTAAAGGAAAACTAATGTTGCTAACGCAAATTATAGCTAGTATATTTTCCAATGAAACGATTACTGAGGAAGAACTAGAAAAGTTAAAAGAAAAAGACTCCATCAATGCTATATTGGATGAATTTACAGAACACTTCCCACAACTGAAAAAGCCGCTCGTTGATGAACGGGATCAATATTTAGCCGAGAAGATTAAACGAGCTCCAGGAAATAAAGTAGTTGCAGTTCTTGGTGCTGCTCATGTTCCTGGTGTAACACGAGAAATTGATAACGAACATGATTTAAAAGCTCTAACAACAGTTCCGAAGAAAAAGAACTGGAAGAAACGCCTTGGCTGGATTATTCCAATTTTAATTGTTTCTCTTATGGCTTCAACATTCTTATTAAACCCAGATGCAGGCTGGCAACAAATGAAGAGCTGGCTAATATGGAATGGTACATTCGCTGGGATTGGTACAATTGCAGCATTTGGTCACCCATTAGCTATCTTGACTGCGGTTGTATCTTCACCATTTACATCACTCAATCCATTTATTGCTGCGGGTATTTTAGCTGGGATGGTACAAGCTTATTTTAATAAGCCACAAGTAAGTGATTTTGAAAGCTTATCTGATGATGTTCACACGGCAAAAGGGTTTTGGAAGAATAAAGTGACAAGAGTATTGCTTGTCGTTATTTTAGCGAACCTAGGTAGTACGTTAGGAACGATTGTGGCTGGAACTGATGTTATTCGCTTATTCTTTGAAAATATTTTTTAATCAATTAAGTCTTTAAATACAATGATGTATTTGAAGGCTTTTTTTGCTTCTATTTTTGATTTGCTTAGTTTATGATTAAGTAAATTATAATTAAATCGGTTACAGAAGGGAGTAGGAAATTGAAGAAAGGTTTTGATTTTAGTGAAAATGAAATTATAAAAGGAATCAATCAAGATCAAGAGGTTCAGCTTAAATTACATAACAACGAGATGACTTGGGGTAAATTCAGTTTATTTTTTTTCATGTATATTGCAATAATGGTTGGTGTTACTATATTTGCGAGTGTGATTTCAATAATTACTGAACGTGTATTTAATATAGATCTGTTATCTTACATTCAACAAATTCAATACTCTGCACTAATGGAATTACTTGTCTTTATCTTAACATTACTAGCGTTAAAGCATGTGCGCGAGTTTTTAAAAGGGAAATATAATTTTCAAGCTTTGAAAAAGTGGCAAACCTATGTTTATCTAGTAGTGGCATATGTTGTTGTCTACACTGCTCAATATCTCATTATCCATAAGCTAGAGTGGGAGCAAGGAGGAAGCCAAGTTGGGTTATTTGGGCTAGATGAAATTTCACTAAATACAATTAATGTACTCTTGTTAATTGTTGCGTTTGTCGTTATTGCACCAATTACAGAAGAGGTCATCTTTCGCGGCTTAATTTTAGGGTTCTTAAGAGAAAAGATTGGTATTATACCAGCAATCTTAATTTCATCGCTTTTATTTGGCTTAGGTCACCCTGGGCATCATTTATCAACGACAATCATGGGTCTTACCTTTGGATTGTTATATTACCGAACGAAGTCAATAGCAGTACCGATTGTCTTTCATATGATCTGGAATGCATTTGCAACATATGGCATCCTATCGCTTGTTGCAAGTGGTTAATGATAAGATAATAGAATGGAATTATGGAAAAAGTAAAGAAAAAATATCAATTAGGTTACAATTTCTAATTTTTCGCCAACTTAATCGCTCATTATGATAAAATAAGATTAAATAAATGACAGAAGAGAAGGAGGAGGATTCAGATGAAACTATGGTTGAAGCGATTTTTCGTATTAATTGTAACGATTATGAGTCTAGGATTCTATGTGCCTCCTCTTAACTTAGAAATTAATGCAGACACAAATGGTAATGAAACAGAATCAGAGAAAAAGAGTTTAGATAACTCTACAACTTATATTTATGAACCATCCATATACTTGGATGAAGTAGAATCATATCAAATTACTGAAACTGACCCAGTAGATGAGCTAATTGAACAAGCAAAAGAACAGATGATTCAAAAGCTAGGTCCCAAGATACATGAACAGATTGAAGATGATGTTAAAGAGCAAGTTATTCCTAACCTTGAATTAGTTGTTGCAAATCTGATTGATACAAAATACGCTGATCAAGATTTTAACCTATCAATTATTGAAAATAAAGTATCAGGATATGGTGAGAAGATTTTTGATTTATATGATGAAGATAGTGAAGAAATTATTGCTAAATTTCATGTCCGTAGAGAGAATCGTCCGCTAGATGGATATTGGTTTAATTTTCACTATCACTTAGCACAAGATCAATTTGAAACACATTATGAATTTGCCGATGTTTATTGGAGTAAAGATACCCCACCAAAATGGATGAGCAAAAAACTAGATTAAGCCTTTATGCTTAATCTAGTTTTTTTATGCTTAAATGTTTATCTTTCTTAGCTCGGGGAAAAATACACTAACAAACCTCAGTTCAGAAAGGAAGTTCATAATGAATAAATATGTGCAAGCTTATTTTCGCGATGAAGATGAAGCTGAGCAATTAAAAGCAAGTTTAGTTAAATTTCCAACAACTAATCTAATGATTGATTTTTTAGAAGATGTTGGTGAAAAAAGATTAGTGGTCCCGTATATTGCCCAACAATCTGTTGGCGACAATACTGGTAATATGACTTTTGATTCTCAAGCTATTGGCTATCAAGATGTTGAGAAAGAAGATCGAGAAGTGCGAAATACAGTTGTATCATTTGAAGTGCCAGAGAAGCACTTTTATGATGTCATTTTAGAAATTCAAAAATTAGATGGCCGTGTTGATCGATCATTATTTGAATAATTGAATTAAAAATAGTTACAGTTAATAAAAAATGGTTCTATTTACGTTTATCCGTAAGTAGAACCATTTAATTCAATGGACTATTCTGTACTTGTGAAGTGACAGACTTAAATCAAGTATGAGTAAACAGCTAAAAAGTGGGTAAAGGACCCAGTTAAAATAAATAAATGGAATACTTCATGAAATCCTAGATATTTACTTTCAAGCCATTTAGGCTTTGTCGCATAAATAATGCCCCCAAGTGTATAAATGATGCCGCCAGCAATTAATAGAATCAAGCCGTTAGTCGCTAAGTTCGCCGATAGCGGTACGATTGCAAAAATAATTAACCAGCCCATCAAAATATAAAGCGCTGTTGATAACCAGCGTGGACTATGAAACCAAATTAATTTAAACAATATACCACTAATTGCAATCAACCAGATGATACCGAGTATTGTCCACCCAAGTGTGCCATTTAACGAGATGATGCAAAATGGTGTGTAAGTACCTGCAATTAAAATGTAAATCATCGAATGATCCAACCGCCGAAGCCACGCAATTAGCTGATCGGATCCAATCACCATATGATAGGTCGCTGAGGCGCTATAAAGTGAAATCATACTCACACCAAATATGATTAAAGAAACTAAGCTAATTGTAGACACTTGAGCACTGATCCCTTTGATTACCATCATGACCAAGCCAATTGCAGCAAGAAAAGCTCCTGCTAAGTGTGTCAATCCATTGATGGGTTCTCTAATATACCGATTCAAAACATCACCCCTATATTATGTAGTTATTAAAACTATGTAATGAAATCATACTATACATATGGTGATTCGTCAACATTTACCTTTTAACCAAAATCCGTTATACTAAGTGGTATAATTCATAAAAGGATCGTACTTGAATGATTTAGAATAAAATAAATGAGGTTGTTATTGTGGATTGGTTAAAAGAAGTTGTTACTTCATTAAATTTTGATCGGATCATCGAGCGAGATGATATACCTAAAATTGATCTTTATATGGATCAAGTTACACAGTTATTTGAAGGGGCTTATGCAGCAGGGAAGCGGAATCAAGAGGATAAGATCTTAACGAAAACGATGATCAATAATTATGCTAAAGATAATTTATTATTCCCGATTAAAAATAAGCGCTATACAAAAGAGCATATTATGTTTATTCAATTTATTTATCAACTAAAAGCGTCATTATCGATTCGTGATACTAAAACGGTTTTAGAAAAATTAAATCAATCAGTTAAAGAGGAATCGATTGATATTGATCAAATATATGATCAATATGTACTGTTAATGGACAAACAAGTGGATGATTTTGTTCAGAGTTTACCTCGAATGCTTGAAGAAGTGGATGAGATTGTTGCAGAAATGGATGATCATGATCAAGTATATTTAAAACAGTTGTTTTTAATTTTTTCTCTAGTACATCAAAGTAATATGTATCGCCGTCTCGCGGAACGATTGACTGATCGATTAGTCGAAGATTCTAAAACTGATAACAAACAAAAAGACTAGACAACTGAAGCTGTCTAGTTTTTTTGTTAAATGAAAAACCAAGGGAGAATAGCTAATGTTCCAATTACACCAAGAGCAATACCTAGTCCAAAACCAGGTCGATAAGGGTAGTAGGGTTGAACCGGTTGATAGTAATATGGCGTACCATAACCTTGGGGCTGATTTGAGTATGGTTCGATAAAGACATGTGTCGGTGTAACCTGTCGAATAAATCCACGGTGTTCTTGACCGTCTAATGTTTGTATTGAAACAGGTTTACCGATATTATCACAACATACTTTGTAATAGTTAGGCATTAAGAAGCTCCTTTCTATTTATTCAAGTGATTGAGTCGTCAATCATCACTCTTTTAGCAATGTAAATTGTCATGAGTCACTCACCATACTGTATGTTTGAAATCATGATTTGTAGAGGTTATTCGTTTAGTTAAAGTTAGAAAATCATTAATAAATTAGAAAAAGTCATTTGTTGGTTGCCGTATTAATTGATTATCGCTGACAAGATAGCTTTTCTGCCATCTTTCAACGAGGTAAGTCCCGATATAATAGCCTAAATATTGAGGCATACTTTCATTACCATACATTAAGTGTTGATAGAGGGGATGTGTTGAGCGGATTTCTAAGTTTGGTAGAATCCATTGTTTGTACAAATTTTCAATGGTTAGTTTATCGGGTGTGATGTTTGGAAGTAATGACTTTCCGTATTTTCTCCTTGTAATAACTTCAGCAATACCTTCCATGATAAGCGTATCTTTGAGTTGAATCACCTCCTCATGATGAATAGTTTGTAGCCTCAATACATGACTATATTCATGTGTCATAATAGTCTCAATTAAGTGTTTTTCAGGCTCTAAACTGAGAAATAGCAGTATTTTATCAGTAAAGCTAAGACCAGATCCAGTGATTGATGAGTTGTCATTTAAGTTGAATGGTAAGACAAAAATATTGACCTCTGGACCATCCCATGCTTGTTTTAATTGATTAAAAAATTGTGTGACTTTAAGTTTGTAATCTTTCTCAAGCCATTTTCGAATATAAGCCTTATCTGTTTGTTCGGGATGGAACAGCCCATGACTTAATAATTGGATTTGAACTGATGGTGGATTCGGCTCTTGAAAATAGTTAGCAATTGGTTGAATAATGAACTCTCTTTGACTATTAACTGTGTATTCATCGTGATTGAGGAAGTTAAGTAATAAATGCTCTGTGTTTATTATTGGCATTTTAAACAAACCTTCATTTCTTTTGGCAAAAGAATTGCTGACCCATTAGTTTAGTCTGAAGAATATTGATGAGATGATAATGGTGACTTAAATAATCAATATAAATGGAGTTAATTTGATCGTTAAACTCTAGTTCAATCTGTCCATCGGCTGTAGCTGGAAGAGGTGAAGATTCAATCACGTTAAATCCGGCTTGCTTAATTAATTTATTCCACTCATCTGCTGTTAAAATCGACTGGGTCCCGTAAAATTGATTTATCTCATCCTGTTCGGCAAAAGTTAGAGTATCGCAGGCAGTAATTTCAACAATATAAAGGGTCCCTCCAGGACGAAGGACACGATAATACTCTGCCAAACAATCTCTAACATTGTTGAACGATATAACTGATTCAGAAATGATGCAGTCGATTGTTTCATTTTCAAATGGAAGTGATCCGATATTTGCAAGGTGGAGTTTTACTGAAGTATGCTGCAATCTTTGGCTTGCTTTTTTGATCATCGCTTCATGTTGATCAACGCCAATTAATTGACTGTTCGTTTTATTAGCTAAGTACGCTAATGTTTTACCTGTTCCACAACCTGCATCTAATATGACGTCGTGGCGGAAATTTTTTAGCTTTTCCCATGCTTTTTTTGTCGCTGTAAATCCACCAGGATGGGCACTAGCAACATTTAGCTGCGCAAGCATATTCGTGTAGGTAAAGTCCATATTCCATCTCTCCTCATAGGTTATTAGTCCATACTATGCGAAGAGATATTTTCTGTTTGGATATTTACCTTAAATGTAATATGTAGTAATATATTAAATAATTCTAAATTATCTGACTATAAACACAAACACTTATGCTCATTTGTTCACAATAAATAAATTGGTAACTCCAATTTGCTAAATTGAAATAAATTAATGTTATAATACTAAATAGTATAAATATAGTGTTCTTTAATAACTGGGGGGAAATTAAATGAAAACTGATTTAGAGATTGCAGTAGAGACAGAATTACAGCCAATTAAAGAAATTGTAAACCAATTAGATTTACTTGATGAAGAATGGGAGCCATATGGAAAATATAAAGCTAAGCTCTCATTGAACATCCTAAATCGCCTCAAAAGTAAAGCTGATGGAAACTTAATCTTAGTGACCTCAATTAATCCAACACCAGCTGGTGAAGGTAAATCAACAGTTACAGTTGGGTTAGGCCAAGCACTACATCAATTAGGTAAAAAGACAGCTGTCGCGCTTAGAGAGCCTTCATTAGGTCCTGTAATGGGCTTAAAAGGTGGAGCAACAGGTGGTGGTTATTCTCAAGTTGTCCCAATGGAAGATATCAATTTGCATTTTACCGGTGATATTCATGCGATTACTGCTACAAATAATGCGTTAGCAGCATTAATTGATAATCATATATTTCAAGGTAATCAAGAACAGATTGATCCGCGTAGAATTACTTGGAAACGAGTTGTAGACTTAAATGACCGAGCGTTACGTGAGGTTGTCATCGGTCTTGGTGGTGTGAAACAGGGTGTACCGAGAGAAGATGGTTTTAATATTACAGTTGCCTCTGAAATAATGGCGATTTTATGCTTAGCTAATGGATATGAAGATTTAAAACAAAGACTCGCTAAAATTGTTATTGGCTATCGATTTGATTCAACCCCAGTCACAGTTGCTGATCTAAAAGTCGAAGGTGTATTAGCTATGCTTTTACGAGATGCCTTAAAGCCAAATCTCATCCAGACAATTGAAGGTGTTCCTGCCATTATTCATGGTGGTCCATTTGCTAATATTGCACATGGATGTAATAGCTTATTAGCGACGAAAATGGCTGGTAAGTTAGCTGATTATGTTGTTACTGAAGCTGGTTTTGGCGCTGACCTTGGTGCTGAGAAATTTTTAAATATTAAGTCTCGAATTGGAGAATTAGATCCTAAAGCTGTTGTAATTGTTGCAACAACTCGCGCATTAAAAATGCATGGTGGCGTTGAAAAAGATCAATTAGCAACAGAAAACATAGAAGCATTAGAAAAAGGATTAGAAAACTTAGCAAAACATATAGAAACAGTAGAAAAGTTTGGCTTACCGTTTGTTGTTGCGCTAAACCATTTCACTACAGATACAGAAGCAGAAGTTAGAGTCATAAAAGAATGGTGCGATAACCGAAATGTATCATTGGCAATCACGACTGTTTGGGCGGAAGGTGGTAAAGGTGGACTAGATTTAGCAAAAGAAGTGATCCAAAAAGTTGAGCAACAACAATCAAATTACCAACCACTTTACCAACTAGAAACAACAATTAAAGAAAAAATAGAAGCGATTGCTACACAGGTATATGGTGCGACTGATGTTAAATATTCACCTTTATCTGAACAGCAAATTGTTGAATTCACCAAGAACGGTTGGGCAGACTTACCGATTTGTATGGCAAAGACACAATACTCACTATCAGATCAACCGGAACAATTAGGTAGACCAACTGACTTTTCAATTACAATCCGTGAGCTTAGACCATCAATCGGTGCTGGATTCATTGTCGCGTTAACAGGTGATATGTTGACAATGCCTGGCTTACCGAAAGAACCAGCAGCGCTGAAGATGGATATTGATAGAGACGGTCAGATTAGTGGACTCTTTTAAAAAATGTAAAGCAATAAAGAAAAAAGTACTAGAATTTAACGCTAGTACTTTTTCTTTAGCTAAAATCATTAGTCCAAAATACCTATTTATGTAATGATAAAAAACATGATATGATCAATAGAGTCAATATTTAACGGCTTACAATGGATATTATGTCATAAAAAGTCATATGTAAGGTAATAGTATCATTTTTTTAAGTACTATTGACGTGATAATAAATTACAAGTAACATTATTAATTAGTAAAATGAAGTCTTTTTGACTAACAGATAAGAGATCGATATTAGGAGAAGGAAGTGCAGTTTTTTAATGAATATTTTGTTGGTAAAACAAGCTTCGTTAGTATGTGATGGTATTTTTGGACTGTTAAAGCGTCACTTTCCAAACAGTAAGCTATCACTATGTAGTCAATATGACTGTCAGGAATTTTTAGCGTATAGTGAACAAGCAAATTTAATAATCGTTGATATCAAAATGACTAAAGAAGTATTAAAAGTAATCAAGTACTTAAAAAATGAAGGTAAAAAAGTCATAGCTTGGGTTGAAGATTTACGTGATGATAAATTACCAGAGGTCTTTAAACTAAATTTAAATGGCTATATTTATTATGAAGTCGATGAAGAAACCTTAATTAAGGCAATCAGACAAATATGCGCAGGTGGTCTCTTTATCCATGAACCACTATCTAATCGATTGCTAGATATTTACACCAAATCTCAGTCAGAGCAAAACGAACCACCATTAGAGTTGTTGTCTGAACGTGAATGGGAAGTGCTCGAACTCCTTTCTAAAGGATATAGTAATGTTAAGATTGCGAATGAATTATTTTTATCGGATAAAACCGTCAAAAATTATGTCAGCTCAATTTTATATAAACTAGATGTTCCAGACAGAACAAATGCTGTATTACATGCTTTACGCAAGCGATGGGTTAGTTTATAAGTAGACAATCTTTAAGTAATTAAAGGATTGTCTATTTTTTGTATAAACAATTCCTGGTTGTTGATATTAATAATAAATGAACTTAAGGGTGGAAATGACAATGAAAAAAATAATTATCATCGCATTGGTCATATCATTACTTACTGCATTTATTGAAAATGATAAACGGTACCAAGATGATGAGATTAGACGTCCATTTATTCCGGGAAGAGAGCAAAATATCTTTTGAGAAAAAGAATATTGTTAAAACGAATGGTAGCGCTTGAGTTTATTTCAAATATGGGGGATGATCTTAACAGAATTAATATTTTTATAGATTATAAGTTTGAGAGGGGAAAGTTTTTTGTCGAAGAAAGCGTCACTTATGCCATTAAAAATGTTGTTATTCAGTTTCTATGGCGCTAATACTATGATTGTTAGTTTTTTACCATTATTATTAACCTATCGTGGGTTAAGTAGACAAGAGGTTGGCTGGGTACTAGCAATTGGACCCGCAGTGTCAATTGTTGCGCAGCTGTTTTGGGGATATATTAGTGATAAGTTTCAAACGGTGAAAAATGTGTTGATCATCACGCTAATTGGGTTATTAATTAGTAGTGTGTTCTATTTTCAAGCACAGACACTGATGTTGATTTTGTGCTTTTCGATTATTTATTACTTTTTCCAATCCTCAATTGCACCTTTATCAGATAGCTTGGCACAGCGTCAGGCAGAAGAGATCGGCATTAGTTTTGGTTCAATTAGAACTTGGGGTTCAATTGGGTTCGCTGTATTTTCAATCTTAGTTGGGGAAATTATTGATTGGACGGGGATTCAATATTTAATTATCCCATATTTTATAATGGCGTCGATCACATTGATTTTAAGTACGCGTGTAAAAGATGTAACGATTAAGAAAGCAGCGATTCAATTAAAAGACTTACATAAGTTATTTAAAAACGCACCACTAATCATTTTCCTTGTTGTATTATCTTTAGTATCAATTACCCATCGGATGAATGATTCATATATGAGTTTATTCATCAGTGATTTAGGTGGTGGCGATAATATTGTTGGGCTGGCTTGGTTTATTGGTGTTGTAAGTGAAGCGCTCGTTATAGCGTTCTCTGGCAGATGGTTGAAGAATTTGCATCCACTTATTTGGATTACTACATCAGGTCTCATCTATGCATTAAGATGGATCATCTATAGCTTGATTGCTAATCCAATGCTAATAGTTGCTTTTCAAGTGTTAAATGGTTTTTCTTATGGTATCTTTTTTGTTATGTCTTTTCAATATGTATCGAGACTTATCCCAGAACAGCTGCAAACAACAGGACACTTGCTATATTCTACCGTCATTTT
Organism: Amphibacillus xylanus NBRC 15112; assembly: GCF_000307165.1. Classification (NCBI taxonomy): domain Bacteria; kingdom Bacillati; phylum Bacillota; class Bacilli; order Caryophanales; family Bacillaceae; genus Amphibacillus; species Amphibacillus xylanus. Next base: position 2,288,550 of record NC_018704.1, on the reverse strand, counting down.
CGGTATATCAGGAATTATCGCATCGTTAGGTGGAGGTTATCTGTTTGAACAATTTGGTGGTTCAACGCTCTACTTTGTGATGGCGATATTAGCTCTACTTGGTTCTTGTTTAATTTTGCTTTATCATATAGTTATCCGTAAGACTAGCAAAGCGGTATAGCTGGTTAAGCATCTGGTGGTAAAGGAGGGCTCGCATGGAACAAGAAAGAATAACAAAGGTATGCTTATTAGCAGGAAAAATTATGCTGAAAAGTGGTGCCGAAACGTATCGTGTCGAGGATACGATGGTTCGAATTGCTCGAGCGTTTGGTGTTGAAAATGCTCAAATTCATGCAACACCGACAGCAATTATGTTTGCTGAAGACATGACGTCACCAACAAATTTTGTCCGTATTAGTGAACGCGTTACAGATCTAGATAAAATCACTAAAGTTAATAGTATTTCAAGACATATTTCTGCTGGGCAGTTAACTTTAAAAGAGGCACGTCAGCAATTATTAACAGTAGAAAAGGATAACAATATGTTTAATACGTGGCTACAAGTGCTGGCGGCTGGATTTGCTAGTGGTTGCTTTACGATTATGTTTGAAGGCATGTGGATCGATTTCTTACCAGCTATGCTTGTTGGGATGATTGGGTATTATTCAATGCAAAAGTTTAATGAAAAGTTAAAAATTCGCTTTTTCGCTGAGTTTTTAGCGGCGATTTTCTTAGCTATTGCTGCATATTTTATGATTCAAATTCAATTTGGGGTTCAAATTGATAAAATTATTATTGGTTCAGTCATGCCACTAGTCCCAGGACTCTTAATTACGAATGCTGTTCGTGATTTAATGGCTGGCCATTTAGTATCTGGTATGACAAAGGGTACAGAGGCTATTTTAACTGCCTTTGCAATTGGTGCTGGAGTGGCAGTCGTCTTACTCGTTATATACTAAAACTTGTTTTGGAGTGATTTAATGCTGATTGAACAATTAGTTGTAAGTTTTTTTGCTGCAATTGGATTTGCGATATTGTTTAATGCACCGATTAATGTACTGTGGCAGTCTGGAACCGTCGGGATGATTGGTTGGCTAGTGTTTGTCGTTTTATCAAGGGTGTATGATGTAAATGTTGTCATTGCTACATTTGTTGCATCAGTTATTATTGGGATTATTAGTCAGATACTTGCTAAACGGTTTCGAACGCCGATCATTATTTTCAATCTAGCAGGTATTATTCCACTTGTTCCGGGTGGTCTCTCTTATGATGCAATGCGCTTCTTTGTTGTAAATAACTATGATGCAGCCATTTCAACTGGTGCGACAGTTGCCATGATATCTGGTGCCATAGCACTCGGGCTGATTTTTTCTGAAATTATCAATCAGATGATTCGTAATATGGATTGGCGTAAATATCATAGTGAATACGATCGTAAAGGTGTGACACGCTAACTGAAATTCAATTATGTGCATTGCTGAAGTATTTTCGTTAGAATATATAAAAAAGTAAATGAGGAGGAATATCTAAATGATTAGACTAAATAAATCGACTGATCGAGCACATGAGATTACGAATGATGGTGGAACAGTTTACCTTGCTAAGTCAGGAAAAAGCGATCTCGATGCTTTTACACCAGGTGACTTTCTTAATAGTTCAATTGCCATTTGTATGGGACTCACTTTAGATGCACTTATTGAAAGAGACGGTCTTGATATTCCAGGTTATACAATTGAAGTGGATGGAACGAAAGCACAAGACGTGCGCCCATCACGGATGGAAAAGTTTGATGTTAAGATTACTTTTGATGCAGATATTGATGAGAAACTAAAGAGTCGACTAATTAAATCGGCAAAACGTGGTTGTACAATGGGTAATACAATTGAACACGGTGTGCCAATCAATGTCATAGCTGAATAATTAATAAAGCTAAGTGTATTGAAAAGAGACAACCTGCTGTTTGAATTCATTCAAATGGCAGGTTTTTTCTATGACATATATTATACAAGTTTTTATGAACAAAACTCTTGTTGTATAGCTATATGGTGAATATTTATTCAAAAAATACATGGAATATAAATATTTCATTCGTTACTATTGCATAAACATACAACATGAAGTATAATAATTAATCACAATGGTCATGGGGAGTGTTATTGGATATGAAGGTAGCTATTATTGGAGGTTCTGGCTATGGTGGTGTTGAATTAGCGCGCTTATTACACAATCACCCATACGTCGAGTTAACTCAAATTATTTCACATTCTCAAGCTGGTACGGTATTTTCTGAAGTTTATCCACAAATGACTCAAATTCTCGATGAGCCAATGGTGGATTTTAATATAGACCAATTAGCAGCTGATGTTGACGTTGTATTCTTAGCTACACCATCAGATGTAAGTCACCGAATTGTTCCTGAAATACTTAAAGAGAAGATAAAATGTATTGACCTTTCAGGAGATTTCCGATTGAAGGATCCAGCATTATATCAATCGTGGTACGGTTTTGAGAATACGGCAAAAGACTATCTTAATCAAGTTGTGTATGGTCTAAGTGAAGTTTATCAAGCAAAGATAGAAGGTGCTGAACTAATTGCAAATCCAGGCTGTTTTCCTACTGCTGGCTTGCTTGCTTTAATTCCATTAGTTCAGGCTCAAGTTATTTCTACTCAATCAATCATTATTGATGGGAAAACGGGTGTATCAGGTGCTGGAAGAGGCCTATCGCTAAATGTTCATTTCGCTGAGATGAATGAAAATGCTAAAGCATATCAACTAGGGGTGCATAAACATATCCCAGAATTAGAACAAGAATTATCTGAAAAATCAAATGATTCAATCAAACTAAATTTTACGCCACACATTGTCCCGATGACACGAGGGATTATGATGACAAGCTATACAGATTTAGTAAGTGAGCAATCAGCTGACGACATTTTAGACATTTATCGATCATATTATCATAATCAACCATTTATCCGGATCAGAACGAATGATCAGATACCAAGCACTAAGGAAGTTTACGGTAGCAATTATTGCGATATTGGTTTTCATATTGATCGACGAACAAATAAGTTAATCGTTGTATCTGTGATTGATAATTTAGTCAAAGGTGCATCTGGTCAAGCAATTCAAAACTTGAACATAATGGCTGGTTTGGACCAGAAAACGGGACTCAATCAATTACCGATTTACCCATAGGAGGCGACTATGATGAATGTAATAGGGGAGAAACAAGGGGAAATAAAGCTAGTTAATGGTGGTGTATCGACACCGACTGGATACCTTTCGGGTGGACTTCATTGCGGCATTAGGAGAGAAAAGCCAGATCTAGGTTGGCTCATATCTGAAGTTCCGGCTGATGCATTCGCCGTATATACAAAAAATATTTTTCAAGCAGCACCGCTTAAAGTTACTCAAGCTAGTCTTTCAGTTGCACAAAAATTACAAGGCATCATTGTTAACTCTGGGAATGCCAATGCATGTACAGGTGAACAAGGTTTAACTGATGCTTATCAGATGAGAGAATTAATGGCTGATAGGCTTCAAATAGATCAACACTATGTTGCAGTAGCATCAACGGGAGTCATTGGTGAGTTTTTACCAATGGGTAAAATCAACAAAGGGATTCAAGCAATTGAATTTAAACAGGGAAGTGTCCCGCTATTTGAAACAGCAATATTAACAACGGATACAAAAGAAAAAAAGATTGCAGTTCAAATTGAAGTTGACGGTAAAACAGTCACAATAGGTGGTGCGGCAAAAGGGTCTGGAATGATTAATCCAAATATGGCGACAATGCTAGGATTTATTACGACAGATGCAGTCGTTGATCCGAACGTACTTGAACAAGAGTTAAAAACTCAAACAGATCAAAGCTTTAACATGATTACAGTAGATGGGGACACATCAACGAATGATATGGTCATTGTAATGGCTAATGGTTTAGCAGGGAATGAAATGCTAGATCATGCTCATCCAGACTTGCCGGTCTTTGTTAAGGCACTTAGCCATGTGTTTCAATTTTTGGCAAAGGAAATTGCCCGTGATGGTGAAGGTGCGACGAAATTAATTGAGGTAAATGTTGAAGGAACAGAGACAGAAGAAGCAGCTCGTCAAATTGCTAAAGCCGTCATCAGTTCAAATTTAGTCAAGACAGCTATTCATGGTGCAGATGCGAATTGGGGTCGAATCATTACAGCCATCGGCTATAGTGGCGTCCAATTCGAACCAAATGAAGTAACCGTCAAAATCGGTGATAAAACTGTTGTGGAAAATGGCTTACCAAAGCCGTTTGATGAAGCGGAACTGAAGAGTATCTTAGAGCAGGATGAAGTTAAACTTTACATCAATATGGGATCTTCTCATTACTCAGCATTAGGTTGGGGCTGTGATTTATCTTATGAGTATATAAGAATTAACGCCTTATACAGAACATAGGGGAGGTGTAGTGATGTCATATTTAGTGATTAAATGTGGTGGGAGTATAGTTGAAGAACTTCCTAGCTCCTTTTTTAGCGATTTAAAAAAATTACAGCAAATAAAACAGGTAAAGCCAATCATTGTTCACGGTGGTGGGCCGATGATTACAAGTCAACTAAAGTTAATGAACGTTAAAACGACGTTTGTTAATGGTTTGCGTGTAACAACTAAGGAAGTTTTAGATGTTGTCGAGATGGTTTTAAGTGGTTCAGTTAACAAGCAAATTGTCCGTCGCATGCTCGATCAAGGCGTGAAGGGAATGGGTATGAGTGGTGTTGACGGTCAGTTACTCCAAGCGGTGCCAATTAAAGAGACGGATAAATATGGCTATGTCGGACAGATCAAATCAGTTAATGTAAAATTGCTAGAATCATTAGCTGATCAGGACTATATTCCAGTGATTTCACCAATTGCTATCAGTGAAGATCATCAACACTATAATATTAATGCTGATGTAGCGGCAGCAGCAATCGCAGCATCTCTCCAAGCTCCGTTATGTTTTATTAGTGATATTCCGGGTGTGCTCGTTAACGATAAAGTGCTACATTTTGCAGATCAAAAGAAAATTGAACAATTAATTCAAAATCAAACAATCAATGGCGGAATGATTCCTAAGGTCAAGGCAGCACTTAGTGCATTAAATGCAGGTGCACCAGAAGTGTCAATTGTAAACGGTATGGACCATCATGCGCTAGTTGATTTTGTTCAAGGAAAAAGGATCGGAACACGGATTCAGTTAAGGGAGATTAGCTATGTTTAAAGAACAAAATGCAGTCATGTCAACATATAATCGTTTTCCAATTTCAATTGTAAAAGGGGAAGGAAGCTATGTCTGGGATCAAAATGGGATAAAGTATTTAGATTATACAGCTGGAATTGGTACATGTAACCTAGGTCATCGACCAGTAACAGTAGAATCGGCATTACAGGAGCAACTAAGTAAGCTCTGGCATTGTTCTAACTTATATACAATTCCTCATCAAGAGCAGTTAGCTGAAAAATTAACGGCCAATAGTATTTTTGATCAAGTATTCTTTTGTAATAGTGGCGCAGAGGCAAATGAAGCAGCGATAAAACTAGCGCGTCGATATGCTCAGAAGGTTAAGCAAACCAATCAATACGAGATCGTGACATTTAAACAATCATTTCATGGTCGGACATTAGCTACACTTTATGCTACTGGTCAAGAAAAGATTCAGGACGGTTTTGCACCAAGGACACCTGGCTTTAGGTATTTACCGTATAATGATTTTGACGCATTGGATCAGCTTGTTCAGGAAGAGACGTGTGCGGTTATGTTAGAGCTTGTTCAAGGTGAGGGTGGAGTTAATCCGGCTGACCAAGCGTGGTTAGACCAGCTCGTAAAATTGTGTAAAGCAAATGATCTATTAATTATCGTTGATGAGGTTCAAACAGGTATGGGTCGAACAGGGACTCTATTTGCTTATGAACAGTATCGAATTGATCCAGATATTGTGACATTAGCAAAAGGGTTAGGATCTGGATTTCCTGTTGGTGCACTTTTAGCAAATAACAAAGTTGCTCAAGCCTTTACCCCTGGTAGCCACGGCTCTACTTTTGGTGGAAACCCGTTAGCAATGACTGCTGGATCAGCAACGCTTGAACAAATGACTTCTAGCAGCTTTTTTCCAGAGTTAAGTAAGAATATTGAGTATTTATGGCTTGAATTACAGACTGTTTGTAAACAGTTCAAGCAAGTAAAAGGCTTACGAGGAAAGGGTTATTTAATTGGCATTGAAGTTGAGGGGCAGGCAGTAGATTATGTGCATCGGGCGAGAGAAGAGCATCAATTATTAATTTTAGTTGCTGGTCCGAAAGTGATTCGATTGTTACCACCACTAACAACGACAAAGTTAGAGATAGATCAATTTATTAATACGATAAAAACAATTTTTGCAGATTAAAATGACTGCCCTCTCTGATTTGAGAAGGCAGTCATTTATCTTTGCTTAATGGGTAGCAGTAATCTTAGACCGTTAAAAATAACGGCTAGTGTACTTCCCTCGTGGAAGACTACTCCAATGGCTAGACTCATTGTACCGAATATATTAAATACATTTAGCATCAAAACAACGATTAAGGCAATTGCGATATTTTGATTTACAACTCGATTCATTTTTTGAGCCACTTTGTGAGCATAGCTAAATTTCTCTAAATTGTTTTCCATAATCACGGCATCTGCCACTTCAATTGCAACATCAGTTCCTTCCCCCATAGCAAATCCAACATCTGCAGTGACAAGGGCAGGTGCATCATTAACGCCATCACCAACCATTGCCGTTAATCCTGATAGTTTTTGAATCGATTCAATATGTTTTGCTTTATCTTCAGGTAAAACATTACTATAAACTTGATTGATCCCAATTGATTTAGCAATATATTGACTTGTCGCCTCGTTATCTCCGGTGATCATAATCGTTTTGATTTGCTGTTGATTTAGGTAGTTAATAACAGGTGATACATATTGGCTTGGCGTATCGAGCATGGCAATTAAACCAACGACTCGATCATTCTCTCTAAATAGAACAACTGTCTTTCCTTCTTTTGTTAATGTTTCATACCGCTTGTTAAACTCAGCGGTTAATTGCTCGTTTTCTTGTAATTTTCCAATCGAATAATGAGTATCGTTATACTGTGTTGATAACCCTTTGCCAATCTGATTTAACGTTGTTACAGTTAAATCTTCAGAAGCTGAAAATTTATTTAAGATCGCATCAGCTAATGGATGATTTGCTTCCTTTTCCATTGCGACAATAATATCGATCCATTTTGACGCTTTAGTATCATCAATGAACAAGTAATCAGTTACTGTTGGCTTTCCTACAGTTAATGTACCTGTTTTATCAAATGCCACAGCCTTAATTGAACCTAAGTTTGCGATAAAATCGCCACCTTTAAATAAGATCCCTCGTTTTGCTAAATGAGCGATTGCTGATAAGTTCGTTGGAATCGATGCGGCCGCCAGTGCACATGGAGAAGATGCGACCAATGTCACCATCCCTCTATACAAGCTTGTTGACCAATCCCAACTAGTCAATAGTTGTGATAATAAGATAAATATAGGGACAAAGATTAAGACAGCTGTGACGTAAATCGGTTCAGCTTGTTTAATTTTTGTTGCGACAGGAGATAGTTGATCTTGAGCTTCTTGAACTGTCCGCATAATTTGCCCAAAAACACTTTCCTGACTTGATTTCGTCACCGTCATTGTGAATGAATGGTTCTGATTTATTGTACTACCGAAAACTTCATCTCCGACTGTTTTTTCTTGCACAATACTTTCTCCTGTAATCGATGCTTCATTGATTAAACCAGTTCCAGATGTAATGACACCATCTGTTGGTACTTGATCACCGGGTAAAATTTGTACATGGTCGCCAATTTTAATATCTTCTACATCGACAATTTTGATTTGACCATTTTCGGTAATTTTTCGTGCAGTAGTAGGATGCATGTTAAGTAAGTTAGTAATATCCTTTTTGCTTTTGTTTTTTGCGTAGCCTTCTAAAAAGTGAGCTCCTGCAAAGATTAATATTAACAATGATGCCTCTGAAAATTGTCCAATGATCATAGCTCCAAAGGCAGCAAGTGACATTAACAAATGAATATTCGGGTAAAATCGCTTTCTATTGATTGATTGCTGAAATGTGTCTGTGACACCCTCGATAACGACGTGATTTCCAGCTAAAAACACCACTGAAAAATCAACTAAATTTCCCCATAATTCTGGTAATGGAAATAATCTTGCGACTAAATAGCCAATTAAGCCAATCAAATATAACCAACGTTCAAGCTGATGATCGTGATGGTGATGATGGTGTGTCTCTGCTTTAGTTTTGTGAGTATGCGACATACAAGTTCCCATAATAATTTCTCCTTAATAAATGAATTGACAATCATATGAATACCTATTCATATGTATAATGATACATGAATGACTATTCATATGTCAATCTTTTTAGATCAAAATGGGTTCTAATTTAAAATCAAGAATATCGACAATTTATCTCAATAAATTAACCCGAACGATTAACAATCGCCCGGGCTAACGGATGCTAGTTATATTTAGTTTTATTGTCTATTTTAAAGCTGAAACTATTACATTAGATGTTGGCGTGGTGTTACTGCTCGTTCATTCCAGATTGAGCTTTCACCATATTCATTTATAGCTACAACGCTAAAGTAATAGGTTGTATCATTTGTTAGACCAGACACAATGATTGGACTGCTAGTAACATTTTTAATCGTAGCAGTGTATTCACCAGGATTAGTGCCATACTTAATTTTATATGATGTTGCACCTATTGAAGGTTGGAACCATAGTTTAGCACAACCATTCAATGGTTGCTCAGCATATAGAAGTGGAGAACACGGTACTGATTCGACAGTGAATGAATGTACTTTTCCACTTGATGCAGCTTGTTTATGTTGTAAATCCTTAGTATATGATGTGACCCTCCAGTAATACGTTTGCCCAGGTAACAAGACATTAGGCTCGACAGTATATCGATTATGAATCATTCGGTCTCTAATAATAACTGGCTTTTCCATATTTTCATCTTCAGCAATTTCAAGCTTATAAAAGAATCCGTTTTTAGATTTTTCCCAAGATAACACAGTTCTTGCTGTTAAGTCTTTGGCGCCATCTTTAGGTGATATTAGGTTAAAGGCAACAGGAGCATCTCCTTTAGCTTTAGTTGTAAAGTATCGAAGTGGTCCACCCATTTTTCTTTCACCATATTTGTTCATCGCATACACTGACCAGTAATATGTTGTATCGTATGCAAGTGAATTTTCAACCTGATAGTAGCCTAGTGTGTTAGGTCCATACATACCGGTATCTCTAACGGTTGTCACATTGTCTATTTCAACCACGGGATCTGATAAATCCGGATTTTTAGAAATGACAACACGATAAGAATCCGCATTATATGATATTGACCATTGTAGTTCTGGTGTGACTGATTCATTTGGTGCATCAATCGTCGGTAAATATGGACTAAATTGTCCAGGTATATTTGGATTTTCTGTAACTAAGAATGAGTAAGCTGTATCGTTAGGGAAGCCTCTTTTACCATATGGATTAACAGCTATAACTGACCAATAATAAGTCTTGCCAACTAGTAAATCATTTGGAACTTGATAGCTTGGATCTGGTAAGTTTGATTCATGAATTAAGATGTCAGTAAAGTCTTTATCAGCAGCTACTAATAATTCATAATGTGTTGCCCCTTGAGCGACAGACCAGTTAAAACTTGGGCGAGTCGTAACAGCATTTCCGTCATCTGGTGTAATCGGATAGAAGACGCTAGGTGCTGAACTAACTTTTTTAATAATTGCAAACCAAACTTCATTAGCTTTTACTTGTTCAATGATAACTTGTAGCTGATCAGTTGCTTCTACATCGATTGAATATTGATAGTCTAGTCCAGTATTTTCGGAATTAGTAATTTTATAAAGATCTACTATCAGCTGTTCTTCTTGATAAGCATGGTTTTTCAATTGAATGGTGACTAAGCCATCACAATCATTTTTCGCAATAATAACTTTTGTCTCATCTTGATTGACACTTGAAACAGCTGTGAAATCTTCTGTTATATCAGTTGAAACATCAGCATAATCACCAGATAGCTGTGAAAACATAAAGTATACCCACCAAATTGGGCGACGTGCCGCAGGATTTTCTTTAAGTGCATTCGTTGTCAATAGATCACTCATGCCATTAGCATTTCGAGCTTCTAAGCAGCCCTTAATCATTTTGTTAACATCGGCACGAATTACATTTGCCATGCTTCTAGTCCAATCAGCGGGATGCTTTGAGCCGGCGTTATTTTCTTCAAAAATGATATACTTACCATTTGCTTCAGGGTGTTCTGCTTGGAAATCCGCGATAACCTTTCGCCACTGTTTCATTTGAGTTAAGGTTGCATAGCGGTCATTAACCCAGAATTCATGCCAACCAGGACCTTCAATTGTTATTTGACTTTCACTAGCAAAGGGGATGTAGAAGTCAGGAATCCCTGAGAAACCAACACCACCAGGTCCAACAGCTGGGATGAAATCAGGATAGACCTCTCTCAACGCCTCCCAATTGCCTTTAAAAGTTCGTTCAGTTCCTGTCCAGTATTCATTTGTTAGGTTAGCGAAGTCTGGCTTTGCACCATTGTCTTTGAAAAATTGAAGCGCATCTTTGATATATTGCTTAAAGCGTTCTTGTTCAATATCACTCTTCGTTTGTTTATTCTTAAATGTTTCTATTGGTGATCCACTTGATGTAGCCCATGAAGGGTTCATCCCTAATAACATATACCACTTCGCACCAAGTGCTTTAGCTCTCTTGTAAGCTTCTAAGCATCTTTGTAAAATGCTTGCTTCATGCTTATAATAAGCCCCATCCAAGTCACCAATTGCTTGGAAATTTTGCACAGGAAGTGTCTCGCGATTTAATACAGGACCAAGTAGTGAGATGCGACTATCAGGGACATCGTAATTTGGCGTTAAAATATATCCAAACGTACTAGGATCAACAGGTCGCTTTTTCTTCTTACAATCTACAATGACTGTAGGATTTTTTAAAACTGTAACATTAACTTGTGTGGAAAATCCTAATCCCTCTGCACTAACTAATGTTGTACCTGCTGTAACACCTGTGATGACACCAGTTTTTGAATCAACTTTAGCAATAGAAGGATCATCTGAGCTGTACTGAAGCGGTGCCTGGCAAGCCTTTCTCATACCATTACTGTCAACTTCTTGAATAGCTGTTTTGATCTGATTTTTTTCACTTACTGTGTATTGATTTTTATCAAAAACAATGCCATCTAGCGTTGGATTTTGATTAAACTTCCAAACTGCTAATTGATCGAGATTGATACAGTCAGAATTATCATTTTCACTAATTGAGTGAAAATTAATTGTATTTTTTCCTGCGCTAAGTCTTACTATCAGAATATTTTCGCGCCAAACATCCCATCTTGCGCTTATGCTTTTAAAAGTTACGTGTGTAGAAGACTCACCATTAATCGATAATCCTACTGTTCGATCTGTATTCCAGTTACCTGCTGCACCAGCAGCATAGCGAAGCGCAATGAAATAATCCCCATCAGTAGGCACATCAACAGTAAATTCAGTATTAGCATCTTTATTGTCAATATACCCAGCTACATAGCCTTTTCCGTTAAATCCTTGATTACTCGTTTCAACAAACGCACCACCTGAAATTTCAGCCTCGGCCGCATCATAGATCATCGCTTTGGGGTGAGATAACTCTGGCAAACTATGAATTGTCATTTATCAGTCAATCTCCTTTTGTCTATTTCGTCCTTTTAACCTCAATGTATCTCAGTGACAATATAATAACAACCGGTCTATTTATATATCTTGTCATGCGGTTGGGATAAAAAAAGAGCCCAAAAAAATTTGGACTCTTAATCAATTGGGTAATATTAAAATTTATCAGTGACTTTTTGTTGAAGGATAGGTATGATTGCAGTCATCTTCAAGCGCATGATCAATCACTTGAGTTAAAATATCATATACGTGTTGGTCATTAGGGCTATAAAAGACAGACCTTTTCTCACGTCGACTTTTTACAAGTCGTTCAGAACGAAGCGCACTTAATTGGTGTGAAATAGCCGATTGCTCCATATTAAGTGCTCGACTAATTTCTGAGACGTTCATTTCTTGCTCTTTAATTAATAGCATAATCGATAACCGAGTTTTATCACTCAACATTTTAAATAGCCGAATTGTCTTCTCGATTGTTTGTTCATCAAATAATTGTGTCATGAGTATCCTTCTTTCAACATTGATCCATAATTGTACATATTTAGTTTACAATATAAATCCTCCTGCGACCAGAAAAACCAAAAGTAAATCATAATCGTTAAACGACTCTTTTGTTTAAAGCCTTTTCATTATTATGCCCGTTTTTATCATCACGAGTAATCCAAGCAAGACCAAACACAATAATGATACCACCAGCGATTTGGATCGGTGAAATCATCTCGTTAAAGAGGAATACACCTGAAATTGTAGCGGAAGCGGGTACAAAATAACGGAAGAAGTTTGACTTTGTGGCACCCACTTTCTGCATTGAGAGATTCCAAACAATAAACGCAACAACAGAACAGATGACGACATTATAAACGATAACGGCTAGTGTCACACCATTTATACTTGCCCACTGCACTGCGTCCCATTTCGTTAAAGTAAAAGGAATCATAAAGATAGAACCAAATAATATGTACCAAGTCGTCACACGTAGTGGTGAGTATTTCTGCATCAATGGCATATATGATAGATTAAATAATGCGCCAAGAATACTGATAGAAAACGCTAATAGATTACCAATCATATAGTCAGAATTTAAGGTAAAGCCATCATCGCCACCTAAAATAATGAATGTAACCCCAACAAAGGCAATCATTCCACCGATTGCTAGTCTAAGAGTCATGCGCTCACGAGTAAATAATGGTGCAAATAGTGCTACAAAGATAGGCCAAGGTGCTACATTTAATAACGATGCGTTGGCAAGTGTCGTAAATTTTATCGAATACATGACAACAATTTCTAAAATTGTAATCCCAAAAAGTCCAATTAAAGCAAGCTTAATCAGGTCCTCTTTATCAACTCTAATGTTACCTTCTTTAATTTTGAGAATTAAAAATAATATCGGGACTGCTAGACCAAATCTAAATAACACAAAAATCTCTGCAGGAAATACTTCCATTGCTAGACGTGAAATGCCAAAATTAACACCCCAAATAACTGCTACTAAAATAAGTCCAAGATAGTAAATTGTCTTTCGTTTCAATTTAGCCACATCCACTCTTATGTATATTTGTCTGCTAGTAGTGTATAGAGTTAATCATAGTGGTGTCAAGTTTTGTTTTAAATGGAATAGATTATTAATTTTAATCTATTATTTATTTAACTGAAAACAGTTATTTAATTAAGACGGTGAAAAGTACCAATGACTGCGAATCTTTGATATGATTTTTAAGAAGGAGTGATGATAATGAATCAGATATTTAAAGCATATCGATTAAATAAGGACGATCAAGAAGTAACGAGAGGTGTTCAACAAATAACAGAACTCGATCTACCAGAAGGTGAGGTCTTAATTAAAGTTCATTATTCAAGCGTCAACTATAAAGATGCGATGGCGAATATGACAGAAAGTCCAATTATTAAAACGTACCCTGCTACTCCGGGGATTGACTTAGCGGGTGTAGTAGTTGAATCAGTTGATGATAGATTTAGTGAAGGTGACCCAGTTATTGTGACGAGTTATGATTTAGGGGTTAGTCATGATGGTGGTTATAGCGAATATGCTCGAGTTAAATCAGAATGGGTATTACCTCTTCCAGAAGGGATGACTTTAAAACAGGCGATGATTTATGGCACTGCTGGATTTACCGCTGCATTATCTGTTGATCAATTACAAGCACAACAGATTACACCTGATCAAGGCCCAGTTTTAGTGACAGGTGCTTCAGGCGGAGTCGGAAGTATGGCTACTGCAATGCTTGCTAATCTAGGTTATCAAGTTGAGGCGAGCACAGGGAAGTCTTCTGCACACGATCTATTAAAACAACTAGGAGCCTCAGACATTGTTGATCGTGAAACAGTCACAGGAGAAAAGTTAAGAGTTATCGATAAGCAGATATGGGGTGGGGCGGTTGATCCAGTGGGAGGCGACACATTAGCAGCAATCATTAGTAAATTAAAGTACAACGGTGCTGTTGCAGCTAGTGGATTAACAGGTGGCATTAAAATTCCAACGAATGTTTATCCATTCATTTTACGAGGTGTCCGTTTAATTGGAATTGATTCTGTATATTGTCCAATGGAAAAAAGACAGGAAATATGGAAACGGATGGCAACTGATCTTAAGCTAACAGACCAGCAATTTGAACTGATTACCAACCGTGAGATTACATTAGAGCAATTAGAAGAAACACTGCCTCAGCTACTAGAAGGAAAATCTTTAGGTAGAATTATTGTGAAGGTATCGTCATAATCGAGCACCGATAAACATTTATTTTATATTGATTGTCCGTACAAATTATATTAATATATAAATATGCAGTTATATATCCGTACAAGGGAAATATTCGACAGGAAGGTGTTGAAACTAATTGCTAGAAGCGTTAAAGGAAAAGGTTTTAAAGGCTAATCTTGATTTACCTAGATATAATTTGGTGACGTTTACATGGGGAAATGTTAGTGGATATGACAAAGAGTCAGGTCTAGTCGTTATCAAGCCTAGTGGCGTCCCGTATGATGAGATGACGATTGATGATCTTGTCGTTGTTGATTTAGACGGTAACGTAGTGGAGGGGACGAAGAAACCTTCATCTGACACAGCTACTCACTTAGTGTTGTATAAAAACTTCCCTAACATTGGTGGAGTTGTTCATACTCATTCACCATGGGCAACAAGTTGGGCACAAGCAGGGGAATCAATTCCTGCCTTAGGAACAACACATGGGGATTATTTTTATGGTGATATTCCGTGTACACGGAGGATGACACAAGCTGAGATTAGCGGCGAATATGAATTGGAAACAGGAAATGTGATTGTGGAAACATTTAAAGACATTGATCCTGCAGCAATTCCAAGTGTTTTAGTCCATGGACACGCACCATTTAATTGGGGTAAAGACCCAGAAGAAGCGGTTCATAACGCAGTTGTACTAGAAGAAGTTGCGAAAATGGCACTTCAAACACTACAAATTAATCCTGAAGCACCAAGAATGCAACAAGCGTTATTAGATAAGCACTATTTAAGAAAACATGGAAAAGATGCGTATTACGGACAATAAGATAAAATAATTGGAGGGAATAAAATGTTAACAGTAAAGCCTTATAAGTTTTGGTTTATTACAGGTAGTCAACCACTTTATGGACCAGAGACAATTTTAGAAGTAGAGGATAACTCTAAAAAAGTTGTAGCTGGACTAAATGAATCAGGAGTTTTACCTAACGAAATTGAGTTTAAACAAGTAGTAACTACAGCAAGTGAAATTCATAAGCTCGTACAAGAAGCAAATGCAAGTGATGAGTGTGCTGGTATTATTACATGGATGCATACTTTTTCTCCAGCTAAGTCATGGATTGCTGGATTAAAAGCATTACAAACGCCATTACTGCACCTGCATACTCAATATAATCGTGATATCCCTTGGGATACGATTGATATGGACTTCATGAATACAAACCAAGCAGCTCATGGTGACCGTGAGTATGGATTTATTGGAACGCGCTTAGGTTTAGGTCGAAAAGTAATCGTTGGTTACTGGAAAGATGAAAAAGTTCACGAGCAAATCGCTGCTTGGATGAAGACAGCAATTGGTGTTAAAGAAGGTATGAATATTCGCGTAGCTCGTTTCGGAGACAATATGCGTAATGTTGCTGTTACTGATGGTGATAAAATTGAAGCACAAATTAAGTTTGGCTGGACAGTAGACTATTACGGTATTGGCGACTTAGTTGAAGAAATCAATCAAGTTAAAGATGAAGATCTTGAGAAGCTATATCAAGAATATGAAGAATTATATGAATTACCAGCAGAAGCAAGCCAACCAGGACCAATCCGTGATGCAATTTTATACCAAGGTAAAATTGAGCTGGCATTAAAATCATTCCTAGCAAAAGGAAACTACAATGCATTTACAACAAACTTTGAAGATCTACATGGTATGAAGCAATTACCAGGATTGGCAGCACAACGCTTAATGGCGCAAGGTTATGGATTCGCTGGTGAAGGTGACTGGCGTACAGCTGCGTTAACAAGATTGATGAAGATTCTTTCTGACAATAAAGAAACATCATTTATGGAAGATTATACGTATCACTTAGAGCCAGGTAATGAGAAGATTCTTGGTTCACACATGTTAGAAATTTGTCCAACAATTTCAGCCACTAAGCCTAAAATTGTTGTTCAACCATTAGGTATTGGTAATCGTGAGGATCCAGCTCGTCTAGTCTTTGATAGTAAAGGTGGCGAAGCGATTAACGTATCTCTAGTGGAAATGGGTGGCCGTTACCGCTTAATCGTTAACGAAGTTCGCGCAGAACAACCAGAAAAAGAAACACCTAAGCTACCTGTTGCAAAAGCAATTTGGGAACCAAAACCATCATTAGCAGAAGGAACAGCCGCATGGATTTATGCTGGTGGAGCACACCATACCGTACTATCATTTGTTGTTACAACAGAACAAATGGTCGACTTTGCTGAAATGGCTGACATTGAATGTGTTGTTATCGATGACGATTTAAACTTACGTCAATTTAAAAATGAATTAAAATGGAATGACATCGTTTATAGAAGATAAAGTGTTTATACTTAATGAGAGGTGAGACTTTGGCAAGACCAAAGTCTCACTTTCAATGTATGGTAAGAGTTTATTAATAGAGTCTAATCTAGCTACTCTTACTAAATGATAACTACACACAATATCTGTTTAAACGCAGTATAGCATTTGCATAAAATGACAACAATTGAACGAACAGGAACAGTGAGGTGTGATTGATGCAAACTAAATACAGTATTGTGAAACAAGCAATAAAATCAAAAATATTGGATGGAACATTTCAGCCTCATCAAAAAATTAGCTCGGAAAGTGAGCTAATGAAACAATTTAATGTTAGTCGGCACACAGTTAGATTAGCGGTAGGTGAACTAGTTAATCAAGGTTGGCTTTACCGTGAGCAAGGAGCTGGGACATTTTGTGCTGATCGCTCGAAGGAAGACATTAATAAATCCATTTCCAATCAAAAAAATATTGCCATAATTACTACTTATATTTCTGACTATATTTTCCCTTCAATTATTAGAGGGGCAGAATCGTATTTGAGTAAGCATGGCTACCATGTAAGTCTCTTTAGTACGAATAATGATCATGAAAAGGAACGACATTTTTTAGAAAGCATTCTAACGCAGCATTTTGATGGCGTCATTGTTGAACCAACAAAAAGTGCGATCAGTAATCCAAATATAAATTATTACTTGAATCTAGAACGTCAAGACATTCCTTATATCATGATAAATGCATTCTATGATGAGCTTGAACCCTTAAGCATCACAGTTAATGATGAAAAAGGTGGATACATTCAAACAGAGCACCTAATTAAATTAGGTCACCAAAGAATCGTTGGGCTCTTTAAGAATGACGATGGCCAAGGCCCGAAACGAATGAAGGGTTATTTACAAGCTCACCGGAAAAATGGCGTGATGATCAATCCTAACCATATCATTACTTATAAAACGGAAGAGAAGTATCAACGGCCGAAAGAAGAAATAGCAAAGTTATTAGCATTACCAGAGCATGAGCGCCCAACAGCTATTGTGTGTTATAACGATGAACTGGCTTTAGCTTTACTAGATGTTATTAGAGAAAAGGGCATGCAAGTCCCTGAGGATATATCAATTATTGGCTTTGATGATTCATTTTTAGCGGAAGTGTCTGAAGTTAAGCTAACGAGTGTTAAACATCCAAAAACAGAGCTCGGTGAACTCGCGGGGAAAATGATTCTTGACATTGTTAAGAATAGAAGAGGTAATCCACATAAATCAAAAGAAGTATTCGAATCTATCGTTTTTGAACCAGAACTTGTTCTGCGACAATCAACGTCTGAACCGAAATTTAAAGACTGACGTTAACAACTTATTAGCTTAATAAGTAACCTGTCCGTTCGAGTAATGGTGATACGTATCAAGTCAAAATCGTTTTAAAGCCTTATGATACTTGTGTTTTGGCTTATTTAATTAATTTAATGATTAGAATTGAATTATCAGCTAAATGTCGATATAATGAAAGCGCGAACATATACGTATATTTTTATGTTAAAATGACTTTAATTAACTGATAAGCTACTTACATAAGAGATATGCGTATCAAAAAATACATTTTTTTGGAGGTAGAAGATGACTAAGTTAAAAGCAACATTGACGCTTGATAAAAATTATCAGATTGACAAAGTTGATGATCGTATTTATGGTTCATTTATTGAACACCTTGGACGAGCAGTATATGGTGGAATCTACGAACCTGGTCACCCAGAAGCGGATGAGCAAGGGTTCCGTAAAGACGTTATTGAACTTGTTAAAGAATTAAATGTACCGATTATTCGCTACCCAGGCGGTAACATGGTATCTGCATATAATTGGGAAGATGGCATTGGACCAAAAGAAGAACGACCAAGACGTTTAGAATTGGCTTGGCGTACAATTGAAACAAACGAAGTTGGAACAAACGAGTTTGTTGATTGGGCGAAAAAGGTTGGTGCCGAAGTAATGATGGCTGTTAACCTTGGAACACGAGGAATTGACGCTGCTAGAAACCTATTAGAATATACGAATCACCCCGGCGGTACATATTGGAGTGATTTACGTCGTTCACACGGCTACGAAGAACCACATAATATTAAGACATGGTGCTTAGGTAACGAAATGGATGGTCCATGGCAAATTGGTCATAAGACAGCTTATGAGTATGGCCGTATCGCAAATGAAACAGGAAAAGCTATGAAACTAGTAGATCCAACGATCGAACTTGTAGCTTGCGGAAGCTCAAGCTCAGAAATGCCGACATTCCCTGAATATGAGGCAACAACACTTGACCTTGCATATGATCAAATTGATTATATTTCGCTACACCAATACTATGGTAACCGATCAAATGATACACCAAACTTCTTAGCGAAAAACTTAACAATGGATCATTTCATTAAATCTGTTATTGCTACATGTGACTATATTAAAGCTAAGCGTCGTAGTAAGAAGACTATTAAACTAAGCTTTGATGAATGGAACGTATGGTATCACTCTAATGATGCTGATAAGCAGATTGAACCATGGACAATCGCGCCTCCTCAATTAGAAGATCACTATAACTTCGAAGATGCGCTATTAATTGGTAGTTTACTAATTACATTCTTAAAACACGCTGACCGTGTTAAGATGGCTGCAATGGCTCAATTAGTTAACGTTATTGCACCGATTATGACTGAAAATGAAGGACGTTCATGGAAACAAACAATTTTCTATCCTTATATGCATGCATCTGTGTACGGTCGTGGAATCTCATTAAAACCAATTCTATCATCTCCTAAGTATGATAGTAGAGAGTTCACTGACGTACCATATATTGATGCAGGTGCTGTTTACAACGAAGAAAACGAAGAGGTTACAATTTTCCTAGTTAACAAGCATTTAGAATCAGCAATGCCAATGGATATTGATTTAAGAAGCTTTGAAGGTTAT
Organism: Amphibacillus xylanus NBRC 15112; assembly: GCF_000307165.1. Classification (NCBI taxonomy): domain Bacteria; kingdom Bacillati; phylum Bacillota; class Bacilli; order Caryophanales; family Bacillaceae; genus Amphibacillus; species Amphibacillus xylanus. Next base: position 2,268,798 of record NC_018704.1, on the reverse strand, counting down.
GAGCTTGTTGAGCATATCGAATTAGTAAGCGATGATCTAAAAGCAGTTAACACAGCTGATCATCAAGCAGTAGCACCACAACAGAATACTCATTCTAAACTTGATGGTGGTATTTTAACTGCTCACTTATCAAAGGCATCATGGAACGTGATCAGACTTAGAAAAGGAGCAAACTAAGAATATGAAACATCATAGTTTTGCGCTAACTCCTCCTAAGGGTTGGAATAGTTGGGATTGTTACGGTGCCACAGTGACTGAGTCAGAAGTAAAAGGTAATGCCGATTATATGGCAAAACACTTAAAACAACATGGTTGGGAATATGTCGTTGTTGATATTCAATGGTCAGAAGCAGGTGCTGTTTCATCAGCATATCGACCATTTGTCCCACTAGAAATGGATGGATACTCAAGATTAATCCCTGCTGTAAATCGCTTCCCGTCTGCTGAAGGTGGGAAGGGGTTTAAGCCGTTAGCTGATTATGTTCATAATCTAGGCTTAAAATTCGGTATTCACATTATGCGTGGAATACCTAGACAAGCAGTGCATCAAAATACAAAGATTAAAGGTACAGATGTTGGAGCTCGTTATATTGCTAAACCTAACTCAATTTGTGCTTGGAATACAGACATGTATGGATTAGATCATACTAAACCAGAAGCGCAGCTATACTACGATTCACTTTTTGAGCTGTATGCTGAGTGGGGTGTAGATTTCATAAAAGTAGATGATATTGCAGACTCTCAACATTATGGTGCACATATTGAAGAGATTAAAATGATTAGAAAAGCAATTGACCGATGCGGTCGCCCAATGGTCTTAAGTCTATCTCCTGGACCTGCAAGCTTAAACGATGCTGCAGTCCTAGAGGAAAACGCTAATATGTGGCGTATGACGAATGACTTCTGGGATATTTGGGAATTGCTATATGATATGTTTGATCGCTGCTACCGTTGGAGTAAAAATATCGGACCTGGTCATTGGCCTGATGCTGATATGCTACCATTAGGTCATATTGGGATTCGCTCAGTAGATGGTGGTGCAAGTGATCGTTACACAAGATTTACTCGTGATGAACAAATCACAATGATGACGCTCTGGTCAATTTTCAGATCACCATTAATGTTCGGTGGAGAATTGCGAGATAACGATGATTTTACTTTATCATTACTAATAAATGAAGAAGTAAACAAAATGCATCAAGAAGGACATGGTGCCCGTCAAGTTTATCGCCATGAGGATCGTGTAGTTTGGCAATCCTATGGACCAGATCAAGAGGTTTACGTGGCATTATTCAATATAGCTGATCATGAGCAAACAGTTTCAGTCGATTTAGACCAACTTGGTGTAGACGCAACCAAAGTTGAATCAATCACTGATTTATGGGAAAAAGAAACGTTATCAAACGTAGATCAAACAATCACTAGTCACTTAAGACCGCACGCTTGCCAATTACTTAAATTGGTTATTAAAAAGTAAATACATCATGATCATTAAGTGAGTCGATGGGATAACCATCGACTCATTCATTTCTTAAAGATGAAATTTTATTAGTCTGCCGCAACCAATCATAGGCTTATGTTAGAATATAGCTAAAGGAGTTTGATAAAAATGGCTCAGATCAAAGCAATAGCAAAAATGATAACAGAAGCAAAATCGATTACTTTTCTAACTGGTGCAGGTGTATCGACGGCTAGTGGAATACCAGATTTTAGATCAAATGATGGTATTTGGACAGAGGATCATTCACGAGAATATTACACTTCAGTTGATTACTATCAAAAAGATCCTGTTGATTTTTGGCATAAATATAAGAGTATCTTTAAAATTAAATTACTAAAAAGTTATCAGCCTAATGTTGTCCATGAATTTATTGCCGACTTAGAAAAAAACGGTAAAGATGTCAAAGTAGTAACCCAGAATGTAGACTCTTTACATAGTTTGGCAGGTAATAAACATGTCATTGAATATCATGGGAATTTGAACACTGCTACATGTCCAAGATGTGGAAAGCAATATGATTTATCATATATATTGCAAGAAGATGTTCCAGTTTGTGAGAAAAAGTCGTGTCAAACGATAGTTAAACCTGACATCGTTCTATTTGGTGATCCGATAACTAAGCATCAAGAAGCGGAAATGGCAATTGTCACGAGTGATCTTGTTATGGTACTTGGCACATCACTGCTTGTAACACCATTTAGTTTGTTACCAAGTATCGCTAGCAATTATCAGATCCCCTTAGTGATTATTAATCGAGATGCTACGCCAATGGATGATTTGTTTGATATAACGATCCATGATGACTTAGTAAAAGTAACCAAGCAAATCAAACAACTCATATAAACAGTATAAGACTGGGGTTAATGAAAAAATATCATTTAAGTCTTAGATCAACGATCAAGCCATCGAAACGGATTTGATAACTAATGATCATTGTTCCCAGTCTCATTTATTCATTAAGTCAACTGTTTATTGAATGACTTTTACTACATATTTTCTTGAACGTGGTCCATCGAATTCACAGAAATAAACACCTTGCCACGTACCTAAGACAAGTCTACCTTGTGAGACGATGAGTGTTTGAGCATGTCCAACTGTACTTGTCTTTAGGTGTGCAGCTGTGTTGCCTTCCATATGGAGATCTTTATGGTGATCCCAAGGATAGACCTCATCTAAGCGACGGAGAAAGTCTGTTTTAACATCAGGATCAGCATTTTCATTAACAGTAATCCCGGCAGTAGTATGCATTGAGGATACGATGACTATTCCATCAGTTACTTGCTCCTCATTTAACCACTGTTGAATCTGATCGGTAATTTCGATCATTTCACTATGTGCATGCGTTCTTAAATGAAATGTTTTAATCATGGCAATTCTCCTTTATGACAATGTAATCTAAACTTCATTTTACTAAATAATCGTACATATGTTAAAATTTTAATGATGTATAGACAGGAAGGATGAGCGAAGTGAATAATAAAAAAATCGATACTGAATTTGCACCAAAAGCTATTGGACCATACTCGCAAGCAATTGATCTAGGAGATTTAGTGTTTGTTTCGGGCCAAATTCCATTAGACCCAGAGACAATGGAAGTCGTCGGAGAAACAATTGAAGAACAAACAACACAAGTGATGAAAAACCTTGAAGCAATATTAAAAGCAGCAGACTTAAGTTTTGAGAATGTTGCTAAGTTTACAATTTACTTAACTGATTTAGCGGATTTTGATGCAGTTAATAAAACTTACGCAGCATTTCTAACAGAGCCATATCCTGCTCGTGCTACAGTAGAAGTATGTAAACTACCTAAAGATGTTAAAGTGGAAATCGATCTGATTGCTAAGAGATAAAACTACGACAATTAAAAGCCAACAATACCATTTAAGGTTTGTTGGCTTTCAATATCTAATGCCAATTCACTATATTATAAGAAAGTTAGTGATACGATGGACATTTATCTTCTTTTCATGGATAATGACATATCATATAGGGTAAATTCTAATCAAGCTCATGTAAGTTTATATGTAAGATAGGAGTGGGAATATGCCAAAAAGCAATCAGGATTGGCAAGAGGAATACAACAGAGTTAAAGATGTTGGTCAATATATCGATAAAAAAATTCAACGATTAAAAACATATATGCAATTAATTAAAGAACGCGTCATTGATATTCGAAAAACCTTTTGGGATGATGTAACGGTTAACTTGACTGAAATGGATGACGCGATTGAAACGCAAGCTAGTTTAAAACAACAAGCTGAGTTTTTATCTGAAAGAGAGCGTAGTCACGGTCAATTAGCATCAGAGATGAATAAGCTATTGGACTTAAAAGAAAAGCCTTATTTTGGCCGAATTGATTTTATTGAGGCTAATCAGGATACAAAGGAAAAGATCTATATTGGAACTTCTTCATTGATGGACGAAAATGATGAGGATTTTCTCATATATGATTGGCGTGCACCAATTTCTAGTATGTACTATGACTATGCACCAGGGCCTGCAGCGTATCGAACAATTGATGGCGAAATCGAAGGTGAAATTGCTTTAAAACGTCAATACGTGATTAAGCAGGGTGAATTAACCGGTATGTTTGATACTGGTTTAACTATTGGTGATCAGTTATTACAAAGTGTGCTAGGTAAATTCTCTAGTTCAAAAATGGGGAACATCGTTGCGACTATTCAAAGAGAACAAAATAAAATTATTCGTAATGAAAAAAGCAAGATGTTAGTTGTCCAAGGAGTTGCAGGAAGTGGGAAGACTTCAGCAGCCTTACAACGAGTTGCCTATTTGCTATATCGCTATCGTGAAACGCTAACAGCTGATCAAATGATCTTATTTTCTCCTAACCCACTGTTTAACAGTTATGTATCAAGAGTATTACCTGATTTAGGGGAAGAGAACATTAAGCAAATGACTTTTTACCATTATGTTGAACAACAATTAGGTAGCCGATTTACAATCGAGTCTCCATTTGAACAAATTGAAGTTGTTTTCTCTGAATCAGAATCTGATTCATGGTCAAGATTATCTGGTATGCGTTATAAATCTAGTGAATATTTCTTAAATCGAGTTGATGCATATCTAGCTGATTTAATGAAAGAAGGATTACAGTTTAGAAATATTCGCTTTCGAGACCAATTTATCTTTACTAAAGAGCAATTGGCTGAAACTTTCTATCAATTTCCAGAGCATGTTTCAATTCAATTACGTTTAGAGAAGCTAGCAGAGCTGATTTTAAAGAGATTAAACCAGTTAGAGCGAAAATGGATTAAAGCCGATTGGGTTGAAGATGAAGTTGAATTATTAGATAAAGCTGATTTACAAGAAATTTTCACAAAAGTAGAAAATGAAGTCCAGGAAAATAGAGAAGGTTATCATGAAGCAGATGCTGAATCCTATTACTTAAAACAAAAAGTAGTCCGTCGTAGATTAGCGCCATTGCGACGTAAAATTAAGCAGCTTGCCTTTGTAAATACGAAGCGGACATATATGAAATTATTTGATCAAGTCGAGCCAGGAGAAGGTATAACCGAAAAAGAATGGCTAGAATTAGCTAAGTTTACACAAGAAAATTTACAGTCTAACAATTTAACGTGGGAAGATGCGACACCATTCCTCTATTTTGAGAAGATGATTGTCGGGTTTGAGGAGAATCGGGCAATTAAGCATATTATTATAGACGAAGCTCAAGATTATTCTACGTTCCAGCTACGTTATTTAACCTATATCTATCCTAACAGTCGAATGACGTTACTAGGAGATGTTAATCAAACGATTTATTATCATAGTTTGACTAATAATATTTTAACAGAAGATGCAATTGAGAATACAGAGCGCGTCACATTAATGAGAAGCTATCGCTCGACTCGACCAATTGTTGAATTTACGAGATCATTTATTGAAGATGGGGATAAAATAGAACCATTTAACCGAGAAGGAAGTAAACCAACAGTATATGAACTTGATAATCAAACAATTGCAGAGTATAAACTATACGATTGTATTGATAACTATCTAAATCGTAAATATCCGCATATCGCAGTCATTACAAAAACGATGGACGAAGCGAGAGAGCTAGCCCAATTATTGAAGAAATCGTATGATCAAGTACAACTGATTGATCAAGAAACGCATACATTCAAAACAGGCATTCATGTTATCCCTGTTTATTTAGCAAAAGGCATTGAATTTGATGGCGTGATTGTTTATGACGCATCGACAAATCAATATTTAAATGAACTTGAGCGTTACTTACTATATACTGCTTGTACTAGAGCGATGCACGATTTAACGCTAATTGCTATTGGTGGTATCTCGAGATTTATTACAGAAGTACCTACTTCGTTGTATTCTTTCTATCGTGTTCATGAAATTATCACAGAGTAAAAATAAAAGCCTTTGCCACTCACATTTTGAGTGACAAAGGCTTATTTACATTACAACATTAACAACAAACTAATCGCCATAACAGCCATACCTGAAATCACACCGTAAATTGATCTATGTGTTTCATCATAACGTTTTGCTGCAGGAATTAACTCATCTAAAGAGATAAAGACCATAATTCCAGCCACTCCTGCAAAGATAATACCGAATAGTGTATCTGTTAAAAATGGCATTAATAAAAGATATGCAATAATTGCTCCAGCTGGTTCAGCTACACCTGATAAAAATGATAATTTAAATGCTTTACGCTTACTACCGGTTGCGTAATAAATCGGAACGGATACAGCAATCCCTTCAGGAATATTATGAATCGCAACGGCAATTGCAATTGGAATACCTAGGGCAGGGTCTTGCAATGTAGCAGTAAATGTAGCAATCCCTTCAGGGAAGTTATGAATTGCAATTGCTAAAGCAGTGAATGTTCCCATTTTTAATAAACTCTTATCTTTCAGTGTTGAGGGCTTTTTATCCATATCCTCAACTTTCTTCACTTCATGTGGGTTTCCTTCCTGTGGAATCAATTGATCAATTAGACCAATAACAAGCATACCTCCAAAGAAACTAATCACCGTTACCCATGAACCTTTAACTATACCAAGCTCACCAACTAAAGAATCCTTAGCTTTAAAAAAGATTTCAACCATAGAAACATAAATCATCACACCCGCTGAAAATCCTAGTGCAAATGAAAGAAATTTAGTATTAGTAGTTTTTGTAAAGAATGCGAGTATACTTCCGATCCCAGTAGCTAAACCGGCAAATAAAGTTAAACCAAATGCAAGCCATATGTTACCATCCATTTTCAAAATCCCTTCTTCTCTTTTTATTAATTTCAGATTATTTATTTCCTAAATACTTTATGATTATTAATCTAAGTGAGTCAATTTCATAATACAAAAATCTAGTTAAGAACACGAACGATTACAAATAAAAATACAATATCACACGTAAATAAAGAAGCCTAATCAAGTGATTGGAACGGCAGGCGGCGACTCCAGCGGGAACAATCGTGTCCGAAGATCCAGTGATAAAAGCTTGGAAAGCTTTTATCAATTAGCTGAGTTTAACGAAGGCAAGCTAAAACCGTCACGTCGTGTGACGACGCTTGCATGACCTACATCCTGTAGGCCCGAAAGCGTCCGCCTAGAGTGGAAATCACCGCGTCATCTGTAACCCAATTGTTCGTGTTTTATAGCCAATTAAGTCATTATGAAATTCATTCGATTATTAATAAGTATCTTAATATTATAAAAAAACAATACAAAAGATGTGACTAACCTAAAAAGTTTGCCTAACGCAACTTTTTCGCCTAAGACCATTTTAATATGAAAAAATGCAAATTTCAACTGTTTTCATAAAAATTTATTTGTTAGTTAAATCCTTTGTCCTGTGAATAGGGGATTGGATTAATTCAACTGGAAACACAATTAGATCAATTGATTTAACAGACCAAACGTCAGTAGAGAAAATGATTGAACAGGATGAGCTTGTCTATTTATTTAAACTCATAATTGAAGAATCGAAACATAAATAAAAAAACCAACAATGCGTAGATTATCAATCAAAGCATTGTTGGTTGTAATTTATTTTAGCAATGAAGCAGCTGCTTGATCTATTACAATTGTTACTTGAGGGTGATGATGTAAAATTGATGCAGGGAAGTTTTCAGTTACTTCACCTTCAATTAATTGCTTAACAGCTTGAGCTTTATTTTCTCCTGAAGCAAGTAAAATAATTTCTTTACTTTCCATGATTGTTTTAATCCCCATCGTAATTGCTTGTGTGGGTACATCCTCTTTATTGTCAAAGAATCGTGAATTAGCCTCAATAGTTTCTTCAACTAAATCAGTAATCTGGGTCCGGCTCTCAAACGAAGTACCTGGCTCATTGAAAGCGATGTGTCCATTTACACCTAGACCGAGAATCTGTAAGTCAATTGCACCAACCTCTTTAATTGCGGCTTCATAATCCTTACATTCTTTTTCTAAATCATCAGCTACACCGTTTGGTAAATGTACATTATTCGGATCAATATCAATATGGTTAAACAATTTTTCATTCATAAAATAGCGATAACTATTTGGATCATCACTATCCAGTCCAATGTATTCATCTAAATTAAATGTCGTGACATTCTTAAAAGAAACCTCTTCGTTTTTATAGGCGTCAATTAAGTATTGATATAGTCCTTCAGGCGTAGAACCTGTTGCTAGACCTAAAATAGGCTTACTTAATTCATTAACTTTCTGAACGACCTGTTTTCCAGCCCATTCACTCATTTCTTGATAGTCACTTACTTTTACAATCTTCATTGGCTCACTCCTTGATATACAATTTTCCCTTTTTTAAAGGTTAGCTTTAAATCAAGATCATTATCTACTAGTAATAAATCTGCATCTTTTCCGACTGCAATTGAGCCTTTTTCATGAAAAACACCTGCTTGCTTTGCCGGATTAATTGATGCCATTAAAATAATATCATGAATAGTGACCTCAGGTATAGCAAAAAATTGCTTTGCACCATCAATCATTTTTAAGACACTTCCTGCGAGTACACCGTTAGCTAAAACAGCACGATCTTCATTCACTTGAACAGGCTGGCCTCCTAATTCATAAATTCCTGGATGAAGTCCTTTCGCACGCATTGAGTCAGTGATTAAGATTAATCGATTAGGTCCAATATTTTGATAAATTAATGCTAGCATAGCTGGATCAACGTGAATCCCATCTGCAATAATTTCAGCGTACACATCTTCAAGTAAGAATGTACCTCCAACAACCCCAATATCTCGGTGATGAATCCCATTCATTGCATTACATAGATGCGTCACTTGATTTACTCCATTTGCAACAGCCTGTTTCATTGCTGAAAAATTCATAGCAGTGTGACCGGCGGATACATTGATATTTTCTGCTCTTAGAGCTGAAGTAAATTGAAAATCTTGATCATGCTCTGGTGCGATTGTTACTGTTTTGATTGTTCGGTTTGCTACTTGTTGCCAATGGTTAAATAATTCTAAATCTGGTTTGATAATATATTCTAACGGTTGTGCGCCAGCTTTTGATTTTTCTACAAATGGTCCTTCAAGATGAATTCCAATCATTTCAGCACCATTGTCGATATTGTTATAATGAGCAAGATTTTCTAAAGCATGCTCAATATTTTCTTTTGACTGTGTAATCGTTGTGGCAAGGAAGCTTGTCGTTCCCTCAGTAACAAGGAACTTAGCAATTGTTTCAATCGACTCAGGTGTTTGATCCATTACATCAGCCCCGTTTGCACCGTGAATATGCGTATCAATAAAACCAGGGATAAGATTTAAATAATTCGCTTCAATCATCTCAATATCTTTGGGCAAATCTTGTGGTAACTCACGGTAAATCTGTGCTATCTTACCTCGATCAATAAGAAGATGTCCGTTCACTACTTCCTGTTCGGTATATATTTGTGCGTTTTTTATTAGCATATTGTTCACCTACTTAGAATAGTCTTACCCTTTTATTATGACATTCAATGCGTGAAAATTAAAATATAAATTAAAAAAGTGGCTTGGACATAACTAGTCTCACTGAGTAAAAAATAGTTCTATTTACGATTTTTTTGTAAATAGAACTATTTTTATTTTTGTGATTGTTTTGGTTGATTGGATTTTTAGCGTAATTGGCAGTGCATTTTCTTAAGTTCACTGCCAATTACGCTAATCAGAGTTCATTGTTTTCTTATTTAACGAGCGCCTATCGAGTGATTTAAACGGCGGATGGCGACTCCTGCGGGAAAAGATCGAGTCAGAAAACCCTTATTGCGACACGGTAGTGGAGCAATAAAAGTTGACGCCGATCCCGCGGAGAGCGTCCACCCAGAGTGAGAATCACAAAGTGACACCTTTAATTTATATTAGAGATGATCATCCTATTAAATGATGATGGTAAAAAAGGAATCCATTTGATTAACTGAATTCCTTTTTCATCTTAGCTGAGTTTTGTCCCAGCCTCAATGGTGACGTTTAAAATATGCTAATAATTTTGGTGCAACTAATGCCGCAATGATAGCACCTAAAACACTACTTACCAAAAACCCAGGTACAAAAGCGAAAACACCAACAGTCTGCCCCATAACGAGACGTGCAATTGGAATAGAAAGGAGTGAACCGATCATTCCAGTCCCAACTACTTCACCGATGACGGCTGAACTTATTTGCTTACGATAGCGATAGAAGAGACCAGCTAGTAAAGCACCAATCATACCGCCAGGAAAAGCAAGTAATGTACCAAGCCCCAAAGCATTACGTACAAGACCTATGCCAAAAGCAATTATGACTGTCGGAACAGGTCCTAAAATGATGGCACTAATGACATTAATCGCATGTTGTACAGGGTACGCTTGCGCAATCCCAGTTGGAAACCAGAGAAAGCTTGCCCCGACGACGCCAATTGCAATAAAGGCAGCAATTAGCGTCAATTGATTTGTTTTTTTCATAAAAAATAGTCCTCCTTTTGTTGTTGCATTGACTAAAAGCTGTCAGTTGCAGCGAAAGAAGAACCTGATAGGTTAAAGAAGTGCTACTTCCCTCCGCTAGTACGAACTAGATCAGGTTCAAAAGGGTTAGAAAGATTGAATTCTTTCCTCTCAGCCGATCCCATCGGCACCCCTAGTAGTCAAAGCTATTGAATTGGTTTCATCATAATATAGATCAGATCAAATGACAAGTTAGTTAGGCACCCAATTATCTCTAATATCAAAATTACTAATCACATTAAATGTATCAGTATCAGGATCAAACTCTAATGCAATTAATTCGCCAAAGTCCGCAGAATAATAATCTGTACTCACGATCGCAATGATATTCTCACTTAATTGTGCGACTTCATAAGAACTATTAGGGACGTAACTTTCTTGTGCAGGTTCAGTAGTTACGGAAATTGGTTCTTTAAAGACTAATAATAATAAAATAAACACTAACAATATAGCATTGATTGTTAATAAAAGAGGGGTAATCTTTATCTTCATCTTTTTATTCCTCACTTTACATTTTTTTGTAAATTATCATTTACACGGAAGTTATTATGGTATATTATATATAATATACCATAATAAAGGAGAGGTGCAAATGTCTTTTAAAAAAGTGTTTTTGGGTTTCTTGTTATCAGTAATCTTTTTGTGTGGTTTAATTGTAATTGATAGCAATGTCTATGCCTATGAGGATTTGGAGAGTTATTACAATTCAAAACTTTTAAGTTATGGTTTGTCAGAAGCGGAAATTAATCTAATGGATATTGGTTTGAAAGAAATACTCATAGCTGACTTTGGTGAGGACATAGAAAATAATCCAGATAGAAAGCTAAATTATTATCCAGGGGAAATCAAAGAGTATATTATTGACCCGGATGGAAATCTAGTAGAACTTCCGGCTATATATAATACTTCACCTAACTATGTCTCACCGTTTAATGTAATTCCAACATCTGACCTAAAGCTTCAGTTTTCTACAGCAAACAATGGACAGAAAGTTCAACGGATAATTGCTCTTTTCGAATGGACGAAAAAGGAAACAGCACCCAGAGAGTTTGTAGGATTTACTAAAGAATCAAACTTAGATATAGTTCCCAACTCTTATGAAGCAAGAATTATGACTAGACAACAAACATACAATACTTGGCAATATTACGGAAATGCAGGTGGTAGACCATATGAGATTGATGCTAATAATGGTGCTACATGGCGGTGGAGTGGAAATGCGGCATACTACAAAGGACACGTTAGTTATAAAGTAGACACAAAAAACAAAAGGACGGGTATTTTCCAAATGCAGTACGCTTCAGATCCTGGTGGTTCTAATACTAGTGTAAATGTTTCGTTAGGCCCTCTTTCGATCAATCATACTTTATCAAATAATAAAGCTATGCTGAAAGCCCCTCATCGTGCTACAGTAGTATTTAGAGTAGGGCCTTAAGTAGTAAATTAAATAATACCTTTTTGATTATAATAAAAATAATCCACCATTCTCTTTATTAATACGGTGGATTATTTTTATGTGTCCAGTTGAATGTGATCTGTAGGGTGAGAGAACAATAATAGAGATATTAAATTGTTTAAAATGGGCTATGATTAAAAGTTAACGAATAGAAGTCGACAGTCGACTATAGCCCACCAAGTACATATAACCACTATTAAAGTACTTTAATATTCTTCTAACATCGATTCGTTACCTTCTCATTTGATTGGAATACTGATGGATAAATGTTATTAATTCAACTGGAAAACCTGATCTAGTCTTTTTGCCTTAACAAACGTAACCCATTTAAGATTACTAAAATTGTTGATCCTTCATGAAATACAACACCCAACGGCAAACCTAGCCAACCAACAATATTTAAACCAATCAATGAGACAATCACTGCAATTGAAAAAATCACATTTTGAACAATAATTTTATTTAATCGCTGACTTAATTTAAAGCTGTATAACAATTTGGCTAAATTATTTTTGACGATGACAACATCAGATGACTCCATGGCGACTGACGAACCACTGCCCATAGCTATCCCAATATCTGCTTGAGCAAGAGCAGGGGCATCGTTAATACCATCACCAATCATACCGACAACATGATGATTGTCTTGATCAGCTTGAATAAATTTTATTTTTTCCTCAGGTGAGCAGTTAGAATAATAATGGTCAACTTTAATTTCACTAGCAACTTTTTTAGCAACCAATTCATGATCGCCAGTAATTAAATTAACCTTAATATCCTCAGCCTGAAAACCAGCAACTGCTTCAGCTGATTCGCTTCGGATTTGATCAGCTAATAAGAAGTACCCAACAATTTGATTAGCTTTGCCAACTAAGACAGCAGTATTTTCAGCTGCTACCTTCTCACGATAGTTATATGGGTCTTCAAAATTCTTTAATGCAGTAGGTTTAGCTACTATGATATCGCCTTTTTTAACCCCTGCACCGGCAATTTCTTCAATTGGTGTACGATCGTCAACAGCACCTAAATCTAAATCTTTAAACGATGTTGTGATCGCATCAGCAATGGGGTGACTCGACTGTTGTTCCATATATACAACTTCTTTTAAAATACTTTCATCGATTTCATAATCAATCACTTTAAATTTCCCTAAAGTCAATGTCCCAGTTTTATCACTATATAGTACATCCATAGAGCTAAGTGCTTCCATCGCAGCACCACCCTTAAAGAGGACGCCGTTTTTCGCTCCGTTACTAATCGCGCTTAGTGTTGCTGGTGTTGCAGATGCAACTAATGCACAGGGACTTGCAACAGTTAATAATACCATTCCACGATAGAAGGCTTCTTGAAATGTCAGGTCATTTAATGTATACAACATCAAAATAAAGATTGGAACAGTGATCAGCACTGCAATCACATACTTAGACTCAATACGGTCAATAAATTTCGATACTTTAGATGGACGCTTCTGTGCTTCTTCAACCATCCGAATAATATTTGAAAAGACTGTTTCATGACTTAATTTTGTTACAGTTAAATAGAAGACATGACCTTCATTAATTGTTCCGGCAAAAGCATTATCTCCTTTAGATTTCTCTACAGGGATTGACTCTCCTGTGAGAGCGGCTTCATTGATCAGTGCTGTTCGATCGATCGTTCCATCAATCGGAATTTGGGCACCTTTTGCAACGATGACAATATCACCGATAGCTAATGCATCTGTTGGGACTTCAATGACATCGCCATTGTCTTTTAATACTTGTGCAACAGTTGGAACTTGAGCCATTAATTCAGTAATCGCACGGGTTGATTTGTTAGATGCATAGTCTTCAAGAACTTCAGCACAAGCAAAAATTAGTAATAGTGTTGCACCTTCAGATTCATAGTTAATAAAGGTTGCTCCAAGCGCTGCTAAGATCATTAACAAGTCAACATTAGGCGACTTTGATTGAATTGTATCAACGACTGCATTTTTAGCTGCAAAAAAGCCTAAAAAGAAGATCGAGCCATAAAAAGCAAAACGACTATAATCATGGTTGAGCAACATCAGTACAAATCCAACCATTGCCATAAAGGACCCAATCAACAGGAACTGCCCATTTCGATTTTTTAATAAAAACTTAATCATCTTACAACATCCTTTCTTAATGGAATTATAAAAGTAATAATTAAAAAAGGGCACACCTGTGGACAGTAACTACTGTCTCACAGATGTACCCTAGGATAGGTATACTCTGCTGTCACAATCGTGACCGGGCTGCATAGTAAGAAATAATGTGCAGCTTGCTCAGATTTGAAAATATCTTGCTTTAGTATTCAACTAATGCGAGAGATTTAATTCAATTGTTATCTATAGGATATGATATTTTAATAAGATTGTCAACCGTTTCACAAACTTTAGTTTGAGTCAAGTATTTGTAGGCAATTTTTCTACGTTAATAATGAAAGCGGATTCATCATTTTAAGGTGACCCCTTGATAAAGTTTTTGCCTTTTTTAAAAACCAGATAACTCCTTTAACACGTTGTATATCGGAATATTTGCCTTTCCTTTTAGGTACATAAGATTGTCTCTGGTAACCTGACCAATGGTTCTTTTAACCTTTTCTTTATAATGTCTTGGTGGTTTCTTTTCCAGCTCGATTTCTGTCCATTTATCTATTCGCCCGAATAAAGTCTTTAGGGACAAATTATCCAAGAAGGCCACTAATGCAGTGCCCATGGCACTTACACCTTTATCCGACCAACTACGGCCATTTTTTAGTCTTTTGGCAAACACACTCATGGTTCCCTCTGCGCTTCCCATTGGACGCATACCAGTTGTATCAATTCCCTGTTCTTTTAACCATATTCTATAATCTCCCAATGCTTCTGGATATTTTTCTAATTGGCGGATAAACGACACAAGTCGTTCCTCCTTCTCCTCATCCTCAAGCGTTCCTACGGCACTGTTAAGCTCTGTTAAGAACGTTTTGTATTTGTATGCCGCAAGGGCTTTACGAATGGACCGATAACGAGGATGCTTGCTGAATATACTCTTAACCTCTCGTGCCACATGAAAGCGATCAAGAGAAAAGAATACACGACCTTTAAAATACTCACGACAGGATGTAATCCAGTTGGCACCATCTCCATTTATAACCAGCTTGTGAAAAGTCGGGTCATATTCGAAGTTTTCAATTAGAAAGTCCTCAAAAGCCTCCCAAAAGGGTTGCTTTCCTTTGTGAATAAAATGACGTTTGTTCTTAAGGCTAACCCGTTTTCCATTGACTTCCCATCCTTGATGGACAGCTGCTATTTTCTCTTCTTTTCCCTTTTTCCATTTACCTTGGCGTTTTACAAATAAACCATCTACTTCTACAAATAAGACGGGTTGGAGTATAGGTTCACGCTTTTTAGGTTTACACGTAACCTCTAATAGGTGTTGACGAATTGCCTCATGACTGATAACCCGGTAACCTAATAGAGTTTGTAATGTATTAGCTGCATTTCGATAGGAGCGACCCTTAACAGCTAGCTCAATGGCAGCTTCCTCAATCAATGGACTAAAAGAACCGGCCTCCTCAAACTCTAGATAACGATCAAGAAGATAGACATATTCCCCAGTTGATCGGTCAAGGTAATAATTGCGATATAATTCAATCTCACCAAAGAGACTAGCTATATTAAACTTTCTTTTATCAATAAGACGATAGCGCTTTTTATCACGTTCATCGGCAATCTGTTGGTCCATATCCTCCAAGACCTGTTTCATAACGAAACCAAAGGTTTCTTGTAATTGTCTCCAAACCAATTGCTCAATTTGTTTTAAATTTGGGTATTTTATGATATTCTTTTCCATGAGGGATTCTCCTTTCGGTAATGGTGTTTTAGTAGACTATCATTTTACCAAGGAGTGTCCCTTTTTTCATGACTTTTGCTTTGTTTCCTACCGCGCTATCGCTTGCTGGCCCCTTCACTTAGTGAAGGGGTTAATATATTTTTGCGCCCACAATAATTTTACTCATACAAACTTTATTCCGTTAGATACATAGATTAATAATTATCTTGAATTCAAGATAATTTTAAGTTATAATAAAGCTAACAGAACAATAGGGGGTTGTCGGTATGCAATTTTCAGGTATACATCATGTTTCAGCAATGACAGCAAGCGCGGAACGGAACTATCAATTTTACACAGAAGTTCTCGGTATGAGATTAGTTAAAAAATCAGTTAATCAAGATTCACATCATATGTATCATTTATTTTACGCAGATGAAATTGGTCGCCCAGGTACAGATTTAACCTTTTTTGAAATGCTAGGCATCGGACGAACATACCGGGGCAATAACAGTATCTCTTTAACGGGCCTTCGAGTAGCGAGTGATGAAGCGATTGACTATTGGATTAAACGCTTTGATCAGTTTTCAGTAAGTCATGAAGGTATAAGTGAGCAGCTTGGACGAAAAGTCATTTTCTTTGAAGATCCAGAAGGCCAGCGATTAATGCTTGTATCGGATCAAAATAATACAGGAGTGGAAGCGGGAATTCCTTGGGATAAGAGTCCAGTACCTGTTGAGTATGGTATTACTGGCTTAGGACCGGTTCGATTAACGGTACCTGAACTAGCACGAACAAAAGATATTTTAACGAGAGTCATGAATTTTCGACATGTAGCAAGCTATCCGGCTTATCAAGCAGGACAACCAGATGTTGAAGTGTATCAAACAGGTGAGGGTGGATCAGGTGCAGAAATCCATGTCGAGGTTAGAACAGATTTACCTCGTGAAAGACCGGGTCGAGGCAGTGTTCATCATGTGGCTTTTCGTGTTAAGGACCGTACAGAGTTAGAAGCATGGGCTGATAGAATCAATCAAGAAAAGTTGCCGAATTCAGGCATCGTAGATCGCTATTATTTTGAAGCCTTCTACTTCCGTGAACCAAATGGCATTCTTTATGAATTGTCTACAGATGAGCCAGGCTTTTTAGTTGATGAACCAGAAGAAACTTTAGGTGAGAGATTAGCATTACCACCATTTATTGAACATAAGCGTGCTGAAATTGAATCAATATTAAAGCCATTAAATAGTGGAAAATAGTAAATTACTAAACAGGATACAATTGAACTGTAGTATGAGTAAAATTATTGTGGGCGCAAAAATATATTAACCCCTTCACTAAGTGAAGGGGCCAGCAAGCGATAGCGCGGTAGGAAACAAAGCAAAAGTCATGAAAAAAGGGACACTCCTTGGTAAAATGATAGTCTACTAAAACACCATTACCGAAAGGAGAATCCCTCATGGAAAAGAATATCATAAAATACCCAAATTTAAAACAAATTGAGCAATTGGTTTGGAGACAATTACAAGAAACCTTTGGTTTCGTTATGAAACAGGTCTTGGAGGATATGGACCAACAGATTGCCGATGAACGTGATAAAAAGCGCTATCGTCTTATTGATAAAAGAAAGTTTAATATAGCTAGTCTCTTTGGTGAGATTGAATTATATCGCAATTATTACCTTGACCGATCAACTGGGGAATATGTCTATCTTCTTGATCGTTATCTAGAGTTTGAGGAGGCCGGTTCTTTTAGTCCATTGATTGAGGAAGCTGCCATTGAGCTAGCTGTTAAGGGTCGCTCCTATCGAAATGCAGCTAATACATTACAAACTCTATTAGGTTACCGGGTTATCAGTCATGAGGCAATTCGTCAACACCTATTAGAGGTTACGTGTAAACCTAAAAAGCGTGAACCTATACTCCAACCCGTCTTATTTGTAGAAGTAGATGGTTTATTTGTAAAACGCCAAGGTAAATGGAAAAAGGGAAAAGAAGAGAAAATAGCAGCTGTCCATCAAGGATGGGAAGTCAATGGAAAACGGGTTAGCCTTAAGAACAAACGTCATTTTATTCACAAAGGAAAGCAACCCTTTTGGGAGGCTTTTGAGGACTTTCTAATTGAAAACTTCGAATATGACCCGACTTTTCACAAGCTGGTTATAAATGGAGATGGTGCCAACTGGATTACATCCTGTCGTGAGTATTTTAAAGGTCGTGTATTCTTTTCTCTTGATCGCTTTCATGTGGCACGAGAGGTTAAGAGTATATTCAGCAAGCATCCTCGTTATCGGTCCATTCGTAAAGCCCTTGCGGCATACAAATACAAAACGTTCTTAACAGAGCTTAACAGTGCCGTAGGAACGCTTGAGGATGAGGAGAAGGAGGAACGACTTGTGTCGTTTATCCGCCAATTAGAAAAATATCCAGAAGCATTGGGAGATTATAGAATATGGTTAAAAGAACAGGGAATTGATACAACTGGTATGCGTCCAATGGGAAGCGCAGAGGGAACCATGAGTGTGTTTGCCAAAAGACTAAAAAATGGCCGTAGTTGGTCGGATAAAGGTGTAAGTGCCATGGGCACTGCATTAGTGGCCTTCTTGGATAATTTGTCCCTAAAGACTTTATTCGGGCGAATAGATAAATGGACAGAAATCGAGCTGGAAAAGAAACCACCAAGACATTATAAAGAAAAGGTTAAAAGAACCATTGGTCAGGTTACCAGAGACAATCTTATGTACCTAAAAGGAAAGGCAAATATTCCGATATACAACGTGTTAAAGGAGTTATCTGGTTTTTAAAAAAGGCAAAAACTTTATCAAGGGGTCACCTTAAAATGATGAATCCGCTTTCATTATTAACGTAGAAAAATTGCCTACAAATACTTGACTCAAACTGAACTGTATCCTGTTTTTTGTATAAAAAGTGAATGATGCTATACTAATAGTTAAAGATAAACTATTGCGAGGGGATAATTGATGAGGAAACCAAAAGCCATCTTCTTAGATATGGATGGGACGATGCTAAATAATTATAATCGTGTCACTGATAATACAAAATCCGTGATTGACAAGCTACGCGAGTCAGGTATTTACGTATTTATTGTCACTGGTCGTGGTAAAAATGAGATTTTCCAAACAGCACCAGATGGCTTTGAAGTAGATGGAGTCATCAGCTCAAACGGTATGATCGGTTATCTTGGTGACAAAAAGGTATTTGAACATACATTACCATTCCATGTCGTTGAAGCAATTATTAAACTAGCAAAGGATAATAAAATATATTATGAGCTTTTCCCAACTGAAGGCTCACAAATTGTTGAACAGAAAGACGAGTCCATATTATTAGCAGAAATGGAGAAGCCGATGCCAGATACTGTTGGAATAAATGAATGGCGTGAACGCGAAGAGGCACTAGAAGGTTTAATCAAATGGGTTGATCAAGTACCACGAGATGAATATTCTAAATTCTATTTCTTTAGTCGATGCCCTGAAAAAATGCAACGCTGGATATCAGTGCTAAGAGAGCAGCAACAGCACTTACCATTTTCGATGGTATCCTCTAGTTTAAATAACGTTGAGGTCATGGTCGAAGGGAAGAATAAAGGTACAGGTATTCAAGAATTCCTCGATGAATTAAAGATCTCAGCTGACAATATATTGGCTGTCGGTGATAGCTATAATGATGAGAGTATGTTTAAGCTCGCGGGCTACACTGTCGCAATGAAGAATGCGCCTGATGAGATTAAAGCAATGGCAGATGAAGTAACAGAGTTTACTAATGATGAAGAAGGGCTATATCATTATTTAAAAAAACTTTTACTCGATAAATAATTGATCTGTATGTTATAATGAGAAAAACATAAATAAGGTACATGTATAGGCTTATGAATTGGCGTAAGCGTTTCTACCAAATGACCGTAATCATTGGACTACATGTGAACGTTAGAGGGGTTACTATACCCTTTTTTCAGTCGCACATTTTTAGTCTAGTTTGAATACTAGACTTTTTTTATACTATTTTAGTTTATTTAAGTTTGTTTTTTTCTTAAATAATTTCAACAATCCGATTACATCAGGTTATTGCAGACGAAAAAGCCAAATTGATTAAGTCCATTCATAACAAGAAGGGGAGCGTTAAGAATGAAAAGTCAATTATCAAAGGTAAGTCAAACACTGATTCAAGTCGCATTAGGAGAAAAGCCAGCAGATCTCGTTTTAAAGCAAGGTACGCTAGTCAATGTCATTACTGGGGAACTAAATGAAAATGTTGATGTTGCTATCTCAGGAAACAGAATTGCTTACGTAGGAAATGCAGATCACACGATTGGACCAGACACTGAAGTAATCGAACTTAACGGAAAGTATTTAGCGCCAGGATTAATGGATGGCCATATGCACGTTGAAAGCACGATGCTAACGGTAACTGAATTTGCTCGAATGGCATTAACAAAAGGTACGACAAGTATTTTTATGGACCCGCATGAAATGGCAAATGTATTCGGTAAAGAAGGCGTTCGCTATATGCATGAAGAAGGGCAGAAGCTGCCATTACATGTCTTTACAACATTCCCATCTTGTGTTCCATCAACAGCTGATCTAGAAGATGCCGGAGCAAGTATCACTGTTGAGGATGTGGAGGAAGGCTTAACGTGGGATGGTGTAGTTGGGTTAGGAGAAATGATGAACTTCCCAGGTATCGTCAATCGTGACCCATTGATGATCGGTGTGGTAAATGCCACAATTGACGCAGGTAAAACTGTAACAGGCCATTTTCCAGATGGGACTGACCAAATGCTCCAAGCTTATCTTGTTTCTGGTGCTGATTCATGTCATGAAACAATCAATCGAGAGAAGGCGTTGGAGAAATTACGTTTAGGTATGTATCTCATGATTCGTGAAGGCTCAGCATGGCATGATGTCAAGGAACTGGCAAAGGTTATTACAATTGATAAAGTTAATACTGAGCAAATTATGCTCGTCACAGATGATATTTATCCCCAAACTCTTGTAGAAAAAGGACAAGTGAACCATGTTGTTCGACGTGCGATTGAAGAAGGTGTTGATCCAGTAACTGCTATTAAACTAGCTTCAATCAACACTGCACGTTACTTCAAGTTAGCAGATGACTATGGTAGTGTATCACCGCGAAAAGTGGCCGATATCATCATATTAGATGAATTAGAAACGATGGAACCAACGCTAGTCATTGCTGATGGAAAAATTGTCGCTCAAGACGGTAAGCTAATTATTGATTTACCAACATATGAGTATCCAGCTCACGTAAAAGACTCTGTTCACGTAAAACGTGCAGTTGAAGCAAGTGACTTTATTATCAAAACAGATGCAACCACTGATCGAGTGACAGCAAATGTAATTGAAGTCATTGAAAATAGTGCTCGTACAAAGCGAACTCAATTTGAGCTTAAGGTAGAATCAGATCAAACAATTGTGACAGACTTAGACCAAGATGTGATTAAACTCGCCTGCTTAGATCGTCACCATAAGTCGGGTGATATATCAGTAGCGTTTGCTCATGGCTTTAAATTGAAAAAAGGAGCCGTTGCTTCAACCGTTGCTCATGATAGTCATAACTTAATTGTTATGGGGACTAATGATGAGGATATGGCTTTTGCTGCAAATTACTTAGTTGAACTAGGTGGAGGAATGGTAGTAGTTGAAGATGGTAAAGTACTAGCTGAAGTACCTCTACCAGTAGCAGGGTTAATGTCAGATCAGAGAGCTGAAGTTGTAGTTGAACAAGTTGAAAAACTCGAGCAAGCATGGAAGGACCTTGGCTGTCCAATTCATGCACCATTTATGACATTCTCATTAATCGCACTACCTGTTATCCCGGATATCCGGATCACGAACCGTGGACTTGTAGATGTGGTGAAATTCGATTTTATTCCAGTAATAGAATAATAAAACAAGGATGGTCAGTTGCTGATCATCCTTTTATTTTTGGTGTTTTTTTGACTTACTTTCTAAATAGAGTTCTCTCGCTTCAGTAGGTGTCTTTTGCTTAAATCTCTTAAAAGTTCGTCCAAAGTATGTAGAATCAGAAAAGCCAACTAAATAAGCTATTTCTTGAATTGTGTATTGATTACTATATAACAAGTGTTCCGCCTCGGAGATCCTTAGTAGATTAATATAAGTCTTTAACGAATAACCGGTCGCCTTTTTGAATACGTAACAAAAATAATTCGGGCTCAAATTGCACATATCAGCTGCTTGCTTGACACTAAGTGGTTGATCGAAATGATTACTAATGTGGAAAAGGACTGGCTTTATTACATCATACTTATTACTTTGATGATCAAACGTTTGAGCAACATGGGCAAACTGAAAAATTTGTGCTATCGCTTCGAGTAAGTGAGCTTTTACAAGGATTTCATAACCGAACCTTTTTTCTGTAAAGCTGTAAATTATTTTTTCTAAACAGGCCTGTAGAGAGTCTAATTGTTGATGATTAGATTGATAGTAAAATGGAATATTAAACTCATTGTTTAATAATGGGATAAGATAGTTTTGTTTTACTCGATCGATTTCCCCATCGATCAGAAAAGCCTGATTAAACACAATCGCATATAATTGACTTTCATGAGACTTTGGAAAGGCAGAGTGAAGTTGCTTGCGATTTACAAAGATAATATCACCTGCACTGACATCTTTAAACTCTGCACTAACCTGAATCCTAAATGAACCTTTTGTAATATAGAGCCATTCAAGGTGATTATGCCAATGAAGCGGAATTGTACTTTGCTCTGGATGACGAATAAAAAATATATTGATCGGAAAAGCCGGATCAGGAATGCTCGTGTGTTCTTCTTTTGATAAATGCAATTTCTCCATGATTGCTCCCCACCCTAAAATCGTAATTGAGTCCGATAATATCGGAATTCCCTCCGTTGTATAGCGCCTTCAATAGATAATATAATATGAGTATAACTGAATGATGTTATATGCAGCAAATAATTCATAAACAATATGCCGCTAAGAGGAGGACAAGGGATGTTTGAGAACATTAATCAGACGTTAGTACGTAAATATGATGGGGAGACACTGATTATAGAAGCATGGGGCGAAAATTCACTAAGGATCCGCGCATCCTATACTGAATTTGAAAAGTCAAACTGGGCTTTACTAGATCCATTAAAGTCAGCACCAGAAATAACAATTAAAGAAGACTCAGCAGAAATTGTTAATGGGAAGATTAAAGCTGTTGTTAAGAATAATGGTCATATGACCATTTACAATCAAAAAGGTGAAATTTTATTACAAGAATCAGAACACACATATCAGCTAAAATATGGTGGAAGGGAACTCACCCCTAAAGTTGGTAGTAGTGATTATCAATTAACATTTCGATTAGAGTCTGAGCCGAATGAGAAATTATTTGGTATGGGACAATACCAACAAACATTAATGAACTTAAAAGGTTGTCAACTAGATCTAACACATAGAAATAGTCAAATTAGTGTTCCATTCGTCTTGTCAAACTTAGGCTATGGCTTTTTATGGAACAACCCTGCAATCGGTAAGGCGAATTTCAATTTAAATATCACTGAATGGACGGCTTATTCAACAAAGCAACTTGACTATTGGATTACTGCTGGCGATACACCTGCAGAAATTGAAGAAGCATATGCAAATGCAACTGGTAAAGTACCAATGATGCCTGATTATGCGATGGGCTTTTGGCAAAGTAAATTAAGATATCAAACACAAGAAGAGCTATTAAATATCGCCAGAGAGTATAAAAAACGTCAACTACCACTATCAGTTATCGTTGTTGATTTCTTTCACTGGACGAATCAAGGTGATTGGAAATTCGATCAGGAATACTGGCCTGATCCAGAAGCGATGGTTAAAGAATTAAATGAAATGGGCGTAGAACTGATGGTCTCAGTTTGGCCAACTGTTCAAACTGAAAGTGAAAATTATCATGAAATGACTCAAAAAGGATACCTGTTAAAAACAGATCGTGGAGTGCGGACACAATTTAATTTCCTCGGTTCAAATGAATTGTTTGATCCAACGCATCCAGAAGCAAGAAAGTATCTATGGAGTAAAATCAAACAAAATTACTATAAATATGGCATTAAAATATTTTGGTTAGATGAAGCGGAGCCAGAGCTCTCAGTTTATGATCATGATATTTATCGTTATCATATAGGACCAAGTCTGCAATATGGTAATCTCTATCCACTTAAATACAGTCAAACATTTTATGATGGTATGAAGGATGAGGGGCAAGAGAATATAATTAATTTAGTTCGGGCTGCGTGGGCTGGCAGTCAGCGTTATGGTGCGCTTGTCTGGTCTGGTGATATTCCATCAAGCTTCGAATCATTAAATAAACAAGTACGAGCTGGGCTGAATATGGCGATTGCCGGAATACCTTGGTGGACAACGGACATTGGTGGTTTTCACGGTGGCGATCCAACAGATCCAACATTTAGAGAATGTATGGTTCGATGGTTTCAATATGGAGCATTCTCTCCTGTCTTCCGTGTTCACGGTGACCGTGTACCGATGCAGGAACCAATTGGCACAACTGGAGGTGGCCAGTGCCATAGCGGTGCTGATAATGAAGTGTGGAGTTATGGTGAAGAAGTGTATTCAGTTTTCGAGAAATTTATGAATATACGTGAACAAATGAAGCCGTATATAAGAGAAATTATGAAACAAGCGCATGAGAAGGGTACACCACCAATGCGTCCACTGTTTTATGACTTCCCAGAAGATGAACAAGCATGGGAGATCGATGATCAATATTTGTTTGGCCCTGATATTTTAGTCGCTCCAGTATTACGTGAGGCACAACGTGAGAGAACAGTATATTTACCCAAGGGTGCCATATGGAAAGATGCTTATTCTGAACAAGTATATGAAGGTGGGAAAGAAATAATGGTTCACGCGCCATTAGATCAGATACCGCTATTTATTAAGAATAACGTAAATCTTCCAGTAAACTTTAAATAAAGGGTACTGAAACCGAACTAGTCTCAATAAGCAAAAACAGTTCTATTTACGCACTTTTTCCGTAAGTAGAACTGTTTTTATTAATATGAGTCAATTTCATAATACAAAATCTAGTTAAGAACACGAACAATTACAAATGAAAATACAATATCATACGTAAATAAAGAAGCCTAATCAAGTGATTAGAACGGCAGGCGGCGACTCCAGCGGGAACAATCGTGTCCGAAGATCCAGTGATAAAAGCTTGGAAAGCTTTTATCAATTAGCTGAGTTTAACGAAGGCAAGCTAAAACCGTCACGTCGTGTGACGACGCTTGCATGACCTACATCCTGTAGGCCCGAAAGCGTCCGCCTAGAGTGGAAATCACCGCGTCACCTGTAACCCAATTGTTCGTGTTTTATAGCCAATTAAGTCATTATGAAATTCATTCATTTAACTAAATTTTGTCCCTAAAAGATTTAGTAATGATGCGGTTTAATCTGTACTTTACTTGAGGAGTAGCAATGAAGCTCTAGGCGAATCCAGTAGAGTTCTTCTTTAATTAACTTTAGAAACATGGTAATATGATACAAAAGACACGGAGTTCGGTATTGGAGGAAACAAATATGAAGCGTGGTAGTTTTCAACAAATGAAAGCACTAAACAAATCTATTATTTTGACCAAAATATTAGAAGATGGACCGATTTCTAGAGCACAGATTGCAAAAGAGACAAAGTTGACACCACCTACAGTAGGTTCATTAGTGAAAGAATTAATTGAACAAAAGATGGTGATTGAAAGCAGTCAGGGTGAATCAAAGGGTGGACGCAAGCCGACAATGCTTGTTATTAATGAGAAAGGTCACTATATGATTGGGATAGACGCTGGGTCAAGAAATATAGAAGGTATATTAACTGACTTATCAGGTAAAATTGTTACACATGTGAAAAATAAATTGACCCTACCAATTACAGAGGATCAATTTTTATCAGTCTTAATTGATACGATAAATACGATTCTAGAGAATAGCTCTGATTATAAGAATGATATCGTTGGCATCGGAATTGCTATGCATGGTGTTGTAGATGCTGAAAGTGGTAAATCATTATTTGCCCCTAACTTGAATTTACGTCAAATGCCAATTGCAGAAACATTGTCAGAACATTTCCCTTACCTGATAAAAGTAGAAAATGATGCACGTGCTCTTGCTTTAGCTGAGAAGTGGTTCGGACAAGGTAAAAGTAGTGAACGGCTAGTCGTTGTAAATATTGGAACAGGTGTTGGCTCTGGTGTCACGATCGGTGGCGAGCTGTACCATGGTGAGAGCCATATTGCCGGTGAGATCGGACATATGACAATTGATTTAGACGGCGAACAATGTACGTGTGGAAATAAAGGATGTTTACAAACATTTATTTCAGGACCTGCAATTGCAAAGCGTGCAATCAATCAAATTAATCTAGGTGAACAGACGAGTTTAGCTGAGGTTGATGAGGTAACAGCGCTAAAGGTATTTGAAGCAGCTGAAGCAGGTGATCTTGTTGCTAAAGAGATTTTACATCAGACAGGGACGTATATCGGTGTTGGATTAATTAATTTGATCCATACACTAAACCCAAGTCAAATTGTTTTAACAGGTGGCGTCACCAATGCAAAAGATTACTTATTACCAAATATTGAAGCGGCAATAAATGAACGAGCATTAACAAGGAAAGCTAAGCAAACGATTATTTCAGTATCTGAATTAGGTGAACATTCAACTGCGCTTGGAGCAGTAGCGCTTATTATAGGCGAATTATTTGCTACAAATGGAACATTATCATAATAGTAAAAAAACAACCCAATTTATCGATCATCAGTCGGTAAATTGGGTTTTGTGTGTTAATTAATGATTTAAAAACGGGAGATTTTCTATGTAACTAAATGCATGATCATAAAGTTTCTCAGTTTCAATAAAGCGATCAATCATAGACTCAGTTCCCATTACAACCGAGATTAACCTTACATCATTTCTTTGAACAGTCCCAGTAAATCCGAACCCAGCAAGATCTGTATAACCAGTTTTCAAGCCATCAACTCCTTGATAAGGGATGACATTGGATAACATCAGATTAGTGTTTTGATATTCCTGATCATTAATAAGAAGCTGTGGCTGGCTCGTAATTTCTAACAGAACGGGATAGTTATTAATTAAATATCGAGCGAGCGTTGCAAGATCACGTGCTGACATTATATTTGTATCCTCAATTGTGCCCACAGATGAAAAATGGCCAAGATGATCGTTGTTAAGTCCAGTACTGTTTACAAAACGTGAATTATTTAATCCTAACTCATAAGCCCTCTGATTCATCCGCTGAACAAATGCTTTTTCGCTACCACTGACAGCCTCCGCTAAAGCAATTGATGCTCCATTAGCTGAATGAATCGCCATCGCTTGAAATAGCTCTTCAACTGTATATGTTCTATCCTGTTCGAGATCAACTGATGCAAATCCAGGTCGGTGTGAAATATAGTAGGCATAGTCACTAATCGTAACCTCCGTGTTCCAACTTAGTTCCTGTGCTTCAATCGCTTCTAAGACTAACAATTCTGTCATTAGCTTTGCCATACTAGCTGTCGGTAAGGCAACATCACTATTATCCTCATAGATCACATGCCCTGTTGATCCATCAATCAAGATAACCGAGTTTGCATTGATATCGATATCTGTTAGCTTCCAAAACCGCTTCGTTAACTGATTAGATAAGATGCGATCTTCAATCGTCCTTTGATAAATATCAATGGACTGGCTAGCAAGAGGTTGACTCTTATTACTATTAAATAATAAAATACCAGCTAAACTGATAAGCAGTATAAGTAGATAAAATGAACGTTTTTTCATCATTACCACCAATTGTTTTAATTATTAATCATAATGTAACACAAATCATACTATGAGAACATCTATTAGACGAGATAACTAATGAAACTAGACTTATCGATATTAACTAAAATCAAGTTACATGGGTCTTAATTGAGTAACGATTTTAATTGATCACAAATCTGTTCAATACTTTTGTTTGTCGTATCAATGATTAGATCAGAACTTTCTCTTAATAGTGGTAAAACAAATTCAACATTATCAAGTATTTCAGCCTTTTCAGCTTCTGTCTTACCATAATTATTATTCGTTCTTTGATCAATCCGTTTAAACATTGTATTTAGATCAGCTGTGAAGAGTACGACTTGATCAAAATACTGATAAAATTTACCTTGGTTAGCGTAACAACCAGAAATGAATAGGTCTTTATCTTGATAATGATCAATGAGATGTTGGATCTTTTCCTCATCCCAACCAATCTCTGTACCTTGATCTGTTTCAATAACTCCTGTATAGCCAACATCTGTCTCAACGACATGATAACCTTCTAAAGCTAGATGTTCTAAAGTAGTTGTTTTACCCACACCAGACATACCGGTAATAAATATAATTGCCATTTGATGACCTCACTCGCATTATTTTAAGTCTTAATAAAGGAAAAGAAGATTTATTACTAAACCTTCTTTTCCAGTCAAATTATTTAATTATAAAGTTGAAAATTTAAATGTCGTCGTATGACGGTACGTTTCGTGTTTAGCTAGCAAAATACTTGGGAAACCAGGATAATTAAGTGATGCAGGTGTACTTTGTGTCTCTAAGCAAACACCAAGGTGCTTAACTGATTGACGTTCTTTTAAAGTACAAGAGTCATCAACGCTATTACCAGTATATAGAACCATTGCTGGTTGGTTTGTTTTAACTGTTAACTTACGTCCGCTTGTCTCCTCAGATAATTCAACATTTACATCTTCTTTATGGTTGAAAATGAAGAAATGATCATACCCGTCTCCAGCAATTTTATTTTGTGGATCATTTGAGCCAACGCCATCAGCAATTTTTCGTCCTTTTGTAAAGTCAAATACAGTATCAGCAACTGGAACTAAGCGCCCAGTTGGAATTAATTCATGATCAAGCTCAACATATTGACTAGCATCGATCTTCAAATCGTGATTTAAAACAGTGTCTTTTAAATTACCAGTTAAGTTAAAGTAAGAATGGTTTGTTAATGATAGAATTGTATCTTGATCAGAAATAGCTTCGTAATCAATTGTAAATTCATTATCATTCGTTAAAGTATAAGATACTTTGAATTTAACTGTTCCAGGGTAACCTGCATCTCCATCTAGGCTAGTGTGATATAAAACAGCACCTGTACTAGTTGCCGTTTCAATTAATTCAACCTGCCAAATAACACCGTGAAGTCCAACTGGTCCACCATGTAAGTGATGTTTACCTTCATTTGCTGGTAATTCATAAGTTTTCCCATTAAGTGAAAAAGTCGAATTGGCAATTCTTCCAGATACACGGCCAATTAAAGCGCCGAAATAGTTACTATTATTCAAATAATCTTTATAGTTATCGAAACCTAAGACAACGTTTTCATAGTTACCATGTTTATCTGGTGTAATAATTGAAGTGATGATTCCACCGTAATCTAAAAATGATACAGACATTCCATTATCATTAGAAAGTGTATATTCATTCCACGATTGTCCTTCAACTGTTAATGGTGTTGTTATTGCGTTCATAATAAAGACCTCCTATGAATTTAATTATTTATTTAGCGAGGAAGTAAAGCGCTTAAATGCTTGCCATCCACGACTATTATCTTTAAAAATACCAGAATCCTTTAATACTTTAATAAATTTGTTTGATAGTTCTTGTTCGATAACTTGATCAATATTATCTCTTGTTAACTGTTTATATTCAAGCTTAATTTCATTCGCCCATGGTTGATGATAAGCTTCAATTTGATCAGCCTCACCTAGTAAATAATGCTTTAAATCTTTTAGCTCATCTTTCAAGCGAGGAGGTAAGACGGCTAACCCCATTACTTCAATTAAACCGATATTTTCCTTTTTAATGTGATGAACATCTTGATGAGGATGGAAAATACCTTCTGGATGCTCTGAGCTTGTGCGATTATTTCTAAGGACTAAATCGAGTTGATAGCGTCCATTTCTAAATTGAGCGATAGGTGTAATCGTATTATGTGGTGTTTTATCCGTGAATGCTACAAGATCAACATCCGGATCACTATATTCACGCCACTTGGCTAAAATCTTCCCACCCGCTTCAACCAGTTGATCAGTATCTTGTGCCCGTAATCGAATCACGGACATTGGCCAGTTGAGAACGCTTGCATCAATCATTGGGTAGTCATCTAATTTAAACTGATAAGCATCCTTAGCGTCTGTCATTCCAAAAGTATACTGTCCAGCTTGATAGTGATCATGGCTTAAAATACTTCCACCTACTATCGGTAAATCGGCATTTGACCCGATAAAGTAATGTGGGAATTGTTTAACAAAAGCAAACAATCGAGCAAAGGTAGTTTTCGAGATAACCATTGGTTGATGCTCTTTACACAGTACGATACTATGCTCATGATAATATAGATACGGTGAGTATTGAAAATACCAATCTTCACCTAGCAAATTCAAGTCTATCATACGGTGATTTGAACGTGCTGGATGGCCAATCCTACCAACATATCCTTCATTTTCACTACAAAGTAAGCAAGTTGGGTAATGACTTGTTTGCTTCATTTCCCGTTCTCTCTTAATTTGTAGTGGGTCTTTCTCTGGTTTAGATAAATTGATCGTAATATCAATTTTACCATAGTCAGTATCCGATTGAAAATGAATGTTCTTTGCAATCCGTTCCGTTTGAATGTAATGAGATGTTTGACTAAAGTGATAGAAAAAATCAGTCGCTTTTATCGGATCTTGCTGATAAAGTGAGTTGAATTGATCATTTACTGCAGACGGACTAGGCAAAAATACATTCATAATCTGTGCTTTAAGCTGATCACGATCATCTAGTGCACGAGTAATGACTTTTTGGGTAATAGCGTACTCGACAATTTTAGTTAACAACTGTGGGATTGTTTTGTCTGTTTTAGTGAGCACCGGCTCTTCAAAGGATTCCATATTTAGTAGTCCGAGTATTTGATTACGGCAATAAATTCGGTCTCGCTCTTTGATTAGACCAGCACTAATCACTTGGCTAATTAATTGTTCAATTAATAGGTACACCATCATTTATTCCCCCTAATATCCATTTGGATTTTGTTGATGAAAACGCCATGCATCTGAAATAATTCGATGAATCTCAGTTCGAGTAGGTTGCCAACCTAAGATTTGCTTCGCTTTCTCTGAAGAGGCAATCAAAGTACTTGGGTCACCAGCTCTTCTTTTGCCTACTTTAGCTGGGATAGGATGATCAGTAACTTGTCGTGCAACTTCAATAATTTCCTTTACAGAAAAACCATGGGAGCTTCCTAAGTTAAAGATGTCACTTTCTCCACCACCCACTAAATATTGAACAGCTTTAATATGTGCATCGATTAAATCTTCAACGTGAATATAATCGCGGATACAAGTTCCGTCAGCTGTAGGATAATTATCACCAAAAATAGTGATGAAGTCTCGTTTTCCAAGTGCAACCTGTAATACAATCGGGATTAAATGAGTTTCTGGATCATGATCTTCACCAATTTTTGCATCTTCTCTAGCACCGGCAACATTAAAGTATCTAAGAGAAACAAACTGGATATCGTGAGCCTTTTGGCACCAGCGCATCATTTTCTCCATTGTTAATTTCGTTTCGCCATAAGTATTTGTCGGCTGTGTCGGCATCGTTTCGGTAATAGGTACTGTAGTAGGCTCACCGTATGTTGCAGCAGTAGAAGAAAACACAATATACTTAACATTAAATTCAACCATGGCTTGTAGTACAACCTGTGTCCCATATACATTATTATCAAAATACATTAATGGTTGTTCCATGGATTCACCAACGAGAGAGTTGGCAGCAAAGTGTATGACGGCATCAATATTCTCTTTTTGAAATACAGATCTTAAAAAGTCTAAATGACGAATATCACCTTGATAAAATGTTGCATCAGGATGAATTGCATCTTTGTGTCCAGTAGATAAATTATCGACAACGACGACTCGATGATTTTGTTCAATTAATTGATATACAGCATGTGAACCAATATAACCCGCGCCACCTAATACTAAAATATTCATTCAAAATGCCTCCCTATAATTCTATTTGTTTCGCACCATCACTGATCGTTGCCTGATAAAAAGTTGGCTTGTAACCTATTTTTTCATGGTAGTTAACTATAACATTGTTCATAATTTTTTCAACGTGATCGTTGGCAACAAGGGCAATCGCACAACCACCAAAGCCTGCTCCAGTCATTCGAGCGCCTAAGACGCCTTCCTGGCTTAAAGTAACGTCAACAAGTGTATCAAGCTCAATACCGGTCACTTCATAATCATATTGAAGCGAACGATGCGATGCTGTAAGTAGTTTACCAAAACCAATTATATCATCATTTTTCAGCTTCATTAGTGCATCGATTGTACGTTGATTTTCATAGACGGCATGTTTAGCGCGCTTTCGCTCCGTCTCATTTTCTATCAGCGCTTGATGCTGTTCAAATTGATCAATCGATAATTCACCTAGGCTATTAATTGGTAGTTTCGTTTGTAAAGCAGCTAGTGCACGTTCGCATTCACTTCTGCGCTCATTATACTTTGAGTCTGCTAACTCACGACGCTTATTTGTATTCATAATTAGGATAGTATTATCCTTCAAATTAACAGGCGCGTATTGATAGGTTAGCGTATCACAATCTAATAAAATTCCGTGATCCTTTTTCCCCATTCCAATCGCAAATTGATCCATAATACCGCAATTGACACCAATATATTGGTTCTCCACTTTTTGGGCCAGCTTCACGAGTTCAATTCGATCAAGATCAAGCTGATAAAGTGATTCAAGCATAACGCCTGTTGCGAGTTCAATCGAAGCAGAAGATGATAACCCAGCACCATTAGGAATATCACCGTAGAAAAGTACATTAAAACCATAATCAAGCTCCATACCAGTTTTAATAAAATAATCAACGATTCCCTTTGGATAGTTAGCCCAATGATCAGCTTTATTGTAAGCTAAGTTATCTAACTCGGCAGTAATAATGCCAGTCTCTTCAAAGTTCATGGAGTATAACTTAATCAATCTGTCAGTGCGCTTTGTAGCGAGAGCGTATGTGCCAAAAGAGATTGCAGCAGGGAAGACATGACCACCATTATAATCTGTATGTTCACCGATTAAATTAATCCGACCAGGTGCAAAAAAGGTCTGTATCGGCTCATTTGGTTGGAAAAGCTGCGTAAAAGTCCTAACTAATTTTTCTTTATTCATTGAGAGACAACTCCTTATAGACTTAATTAAATTAATTTATTAATTGTAGATGATTTATTATATTCATAGATGGTCAAATGTGTCAAGTACATCATCGAAAGTTAAAAAGATATTTTAGAACTAAATGAGAGTAGGGGATAACAAGGATATTAAGCCATTGTGTAGTGACGTTCATTTTAGCGAAAAGTGCTCTCTTATAGATGATCAAGATGAGAAAAGAGGAATCCAGTAACAAACTGAATTCCTCTTGTGTTTAGCTGAGTTTTATACTAGCCTTGTAATGATATTATTTCTCACGATTAATCAAACCGTTCGCTTTAATAACTTCTTGATACCAGTAAAAACTCTTCTTCTTAACTCTACGTAAATCTTTCGGTCCAGATTCATCACGATTAACATAAACAAAACCGTAACGTTTTTGATATCCATTTAGCCAACTTAATAAGTCAGTAAATGACCATGTACAATATCCAAGTACGTCAACACCATCTGATATTGCGTTTTGAATCGCTGCAACGTGAGATTCGAGATAGTCAATTCGATAATCATCATTTACGACATCGCCTTCTTCAAGCGTGTCAAATGCACCTAATCCATTTTCAGTAATTAGAACAGGTAACTGATAGCGATTGTTAATTCTCCGCAAAGCAACACGTAAGCCTTCAGGATCAATTGTCCAATCCCAATCTGTCGTTTCAGCATATGGGTTTTTAACATATTTAAATAATCCTGGGTGACCTGATGCCTTAGAAGTACCTTTCTTACCGGTCGTATTCATCTCAGCTTCACCTACACCATCGAGTGGGTTCGCTTCAAATGTACTAGTTTGGTAATAGTTGAGTCCCATAAAATCTGGTTTAGCTCGCTTTAATAATTCAAAATCGCCAGGTTCAATCTCTGGTGTAAGACCTTCAGACTCAAGATAATTCCACATTGTTTTCGGATAGTGTCCCCATGCATAGACATCCATCCACCAATGTGCATTAATTTCTTCTGCATTTTCTGCTGCAATAATGTTTTCTGGCTTACTATCAAGTGGATATGCAGGGCTGTATGCAAAGCTTGGACCAATTTTCCCATCTTTAACAATCTTACGGAATGTTTCAATTGCTTTAGCATTTGCAATGTTAGCGATATGGTTAGCTTGATACATTCTCTTTAAATCTTTTACTCCTGGTGGGTGTAGACCTGAACGATAGCCAAGACCGATAAAAATATTTTGTTCATTCAATGTAACCCAATATTTTACCCGATCACCGTAATGTTTAAATAATGTCTCGCAATATGTGTTAAAATCCTCAATAATTTCTCTTGATTCCCATGCACCATACGCATCCATCAATGCTTGTGGTACGTCCCAATGGTAAATAGTAATGAGAGGCTCAATATTATGCTTAATGAGTTCATCTATTAAACGATCGTAAAATTTTAAACCTGCTTCATTGACCTCACCACGGCCTTCTGGATAAATCCGGCTCCAAGCGATGGAAAAGCGGTATGCTTTTAACCCTTGTTCAGCCATTAAAGCAACATCTTCTTTATAACGATTGTAGTGATCAACGGCAACGTCACCGTTAGTGTTTTTAAATGTAGTTCCAGGGATTTTTGTGTAGATATCCCAGACTGATGGCCCTTTGCCATCCTGGTCGTAAGCGCCTTCAACTTGATACGCAGCAGAGGCAGATCCCCATAAGAAATCTGATGGGAATGGCTTTAGTTGTTTGTGTTCCATTATTACACTCCTTTATTTTATTTTTATTCCAATCTCTATTACAACAAAGTTATTTGACAAGTTGACCAAATAACAGAACGAGAATTGGAATTATCTATTCAATGCATTAATGCAGTGAAAACAAATTTAAGTAATAAATACGTTGTGGTTTCATATAGAAATTTTATATGATTTTAACAAACTATCAAGTTATTTCAATAGAACCATTCTGCAGTAAAAAGTTATAAAGAGCCCCATATAAATTCGCTGAGCTAGTAAAATGACAGGGAACAATATAAGGCTTTGCAACATGATGTGGATTTGCCTTTTTAATTCGCTCAATAGCATCTTTGATCCCGTTAATAAATGCTGGCTGAACACTAACACCTCCACCTATGGCAAATATGTCAGGATCAATAATATATTGTAAATTAAGGATTTGAACAGCAACATTTGTACAGAAAATGTTGAATATTTCAAGGGCATCAGGATCTTTGGCGTCAATATATTTAAACACACCGATACCATCATTTTTCTCTAATCCTTTTATAGCTGCAATCTCATTTACCATAGTCGAGGCTGAACACATAGTACCGATAAACTTTGCTTTGTGACTAGCATGATCAATACTTTCCATCACATAACTTTGTTCTCCAGCCTCTAAATGTGCTCCACGATGAAGTTTACCATTAATGACAATACCGCCACCCACTCCTGTACCGAAAGTAAGGATGACACTATGCAAATAATCTTTAACGGCACCTTTCCACAATTCAGCTAGCGCTACACACTTCCCATCATTTTCAATGCTAACGGGTACACGACATTGCTCAGATAACATTTGCACAAGATTTTTTTCATGCAAATATGTTAATGCGCCTCCATAATAAATAACACCAGTATTAATATCAATAGTCCCAGGACAGCAAATTGCGATCCCTTTAATTTTCGCTGGTGATACATTGAATATTTCGACCATTTTATTCACTAGGTATTCAGCTGATTTGTATGGAGTGCTGAATTCTCCTTGCTTAATCATTTCACCATCACTGCTCATCCATGCGTATTTTACGAATGTACCACCTATATCAAAACTAAGATACATAAAAAACCCTCATTTCTCTAATAAATTTCACTAGATTAATAGTTTATAATAATCCAGCGCTAACTTCAATGACATGTTAAATTGATTGGCCCAATCTTTAGTTCAATTTTTTGTAATAAAAAAATATTAAAATTGACACTTTACGAAAGCGCTTTAGTGATATATAATGTCAATAATAAAACAAGTGAGTCAAAGAGTAAAGGGCATTTATCAATAATTAATAATATTAATATAGCCTTTTTGCATAGAAAAGTCTATTAATTTATTAATTATATTCTATAATAAATGCTTTTATTCGCAATAAAAACGAAAGCGCTTTTCAAGAAAATAAAGGTTATTAATGCTTTTTGATTCATTTGGGTTATTGAAATTAAAAAGGGAGGGTTTTGATAAAGTGAAAAGATATTGGAAGCTTATATTGATGGTTGTATTGGTAATTGGATTATTAGCTGCGTGTGGTGGTGACTCCAAAGAAGGATCAAGTAATGCTGATGATGAAGGAACCGATAATGGTGTAGTTGAAGAACAAATTGGTAGTGATGATGCAGAAGTTGAATTGACATTTTGGGAGTTTGGAAACACTGGTTACGATGTTCTGATTGAAGAGTATGTTGAATTAAATCCTCATGTATCAATTAAATTATTAAATCAAGATATGAATGATGTTCATGATAATTTATTTACCTCAGTTTCTGCTGGTAGTGGTGCACCAGATATTGCAATGATTGAAGAGGGTGGAATTGAACGTTTTAAAGCTGCGCAAGACAAGTTCTATAACTTATATGACTTTGGTGCAGCGGATGTCGAAGGGGAATACCTTGATTGGGTATGGTTAAACGGTCAAAGTGCAGATAATACATTCCAATTTGGTTTACCAACAGATATTGGACCAACAGTAATGTTTTACAGAACAGACGTTTTTGAAGAAGCTGGCTTTGATTCTTCACCTGAGGCAGTATCTGAATTACTAAGTACTTGGGATGATTTTGCTGAAGTCGCTCAAATCATTAAAGACAAGACTGGTAAACTAATGACTGATTCTGGTGAACTTGTATATAACGCTAGACGTGACCAAGCGACAGAGACATATTTTAACGCTGAAGGCGAATACATCTTAGAAGAAAACGCTCAAATTAGAGAAGCGTACGATTATGTAGTAGATCTGATTGAAGCTGAATTAGTAGGAGACGTACCGCTTTGGACACCTGAATGGTTTGCGGGTATGAACGAAGCTACTTATGCAGTATTCCTAGGTCCAGCATGGATTCAGGGAGTTATCAAGGATAATAGTCCTGAAGAAGGTATTTGGTCTATTGTTACAATGCCTGAAGGTGCTGGTAACTGGGGTGGATCATTCTTAACTCTACCTGCTGAAGGCGAACATCCAGAAGAAGCCTATAAATTTATTGAGTGGTTAACTGCTCCTGAACAACAATATAAAGCATTCTTAGGATATGGACTATTCCCATCAACTCCAGCTGTTTATGATATGCCAGAGTTCAAGAGCTATGAAGATTCATACTTTGGTGGTATTAACACTGCAGAGGTATTTGGTGAAGCTGCAAAAGCAGTAAAACCTGTCTACAAAGGTAGTGCATACTATCCAGTTGGTGATGAAATTTATGAAGCACTTGATAACATTGCTGGTGGTGGCGATCGAGAGCAAGAGTGGGAAGATATGCTCATGCGAGTTCAAGGAATTATTGATAGACAATAAAATGATATCTTTTGAAGGGTATGTATTTAATCATACCCTTCAAAATTTCGTAAATTATAGGTAATTAACAGATAGATTAATAGAAGTTTATCTGAAATTATATAAGTGAGTACAATAGGACCTTAGGTAAGTAGCGTGTGATTTATCGATAGTTTAATGCTTTTCGAAAAGGAGGAATAACATGGAAACGACTATAAAGACTAGGAAGCTAACTGAGAAGAAATATAATGCCTTGTCTGGTTATATTTTTACTTCCCCTTTCTTTATTTTGTATGCAATTTTTGGCTTGTTCCCAATGTTATTTAGTTTTTACTTGTCATTTTATAAATGGGATGGATTAACGCCAATGACATTTGTAGGTTGGGACAACTTTAAGTTAATCTTAAGAGATCGCATTTTCTATTCTTCAATTCTAAATACATTTATTATGGGTATTATGGGTACGTTACCGCAGCTGGTTATTGCGTTGTTAATTGCATTTGCACTTAACTCAGCACTCATTAAATTTAGAAATACTTTTAGAACCCTTATTTTCTTACCATATATAACTTCTCTAGTGTCTGTAGCGATTATATTTGGGCTTATGTTTAATAATCAACCGTTTGGGTTTATTAACTATATTTTAAGCTTATTTGATATTGAGGCAATTCGATGGAGTCAGTCATATTGGCCGGTGAAGATCGCGATTTCTACAATGGTGTTTTGGAGATGGGTTGGTTATAATACGATTATTTTCTTAGCGGGTATGCAAAGCATTCCTAAAGAATTGTATGAGGCGGCAAAGATCGATGGAGCAAGTGTTATGCAACAAATTAGATTGGTTACACTCCCAATGCTAAAACCAATATTACTTTTTGTAGTATTTACTTCAACGATTGGTGCGCTACAACTATTTACAGAACCATTTATATTTTTAGGTAGAGGATTGCGTGAAGAGGGAATAACAATTGTTTCATATCTTTGGAGAGATGCGTTTGTCTATAATTCTTTTGGTACAGCTTCTGCTGCAGCAATAATCCTCTTCATTATAGTTATATTATTAACGGGAACTAACCTTTTAATTACAAACTTAGTTGGACGTTCACGTAAGGTTAAGGAGGGGTGAGTAACATGAGTAAAGAACCAGAAGTAGGGTACAAAAAGTTTTCTATTAAGCGAATGTTTGTTTATCTATTTTTAAGTGTAGCAGCAATAGCTTCACTATTTCCATTTTATTATATGTTTGTAATGGCAACTAGGCTAAATCGTGAAATAAACGCTGTCCCACCCCCGTTTACACCAGGTGCTCACTTAGTTGAAAACTTCAAAAAAGTAAATGACAACATCAACTTTTTTGGTGCAATGGGCAATTCTTTTATAGTATCAGCAACGATAACAATCGGTGTTTTATTTTTTTGTTCGTTAGCAGGCTTTGCATTTTCAAAATTAGAGTTTAAAGGAAAGTCATTTCTATTTGGGTTTATATTACTAACAATGATGGTACCAACACAATTAGGTTTAATTCCTCAATACTATGTCATCACAACATTGGGATGGTTAAATGACTTAAAGGCAGTAATTATTCCTGGCTTAGTTAATGCATTTGGTGTGTTTTGGATGACACAGTACATTAGGGATGGTGTGCCATACGAAACTGTAGAAGCAGCAAAAATAGATGGATGCTCTAACTTTAGAATCTACTGGAATATTGTTGTGCCGATGATATTACCTGCCTTTGCAACTTTAGGTATTATTGTCTTTATGCAAGTTTGGAATGACTTCTTATGGCCGGTAGTGGTCTTGCGCGAGCCAGCGGTACACACAATACAGGTAGCGTTGCGCTCATTGAATGATGCAAGGCAATTGGATTATGGTATGATTATGTCAGGAACCTTCTGGGCAACTGTCCCATTAATCGTTGTATTTTTATCTTTCAATAGACTATTTATCGAGAGTTTAACCGATGGTGCTGTAAAAAGTTAAATATAGAATATATTCAACATTTTAAATACTCACATTCGGTATCTTTTTAAATTAAAGATATTGAATGTGAAATTTATTTTTATTGCAGCTAATCTAATAAGCTAATCAATCTAACTGATAATGATAGATTACGAAATGAGGTTTTGATATTGGGAAAGTTGTATATAAAGTAGCTGAAATCTGTTATAAGTTCGTTGTCTTAAATTTATTATGGATTCTATTTACGATACTAGGCTTAGGTGTCTTTGGGGTAATGCCTGCAACTGTTGCGCTTTTTGCTGTAATTAGACAATGGATAAAAGGAGAAAAAGATTTAAGGCTAATCAGTTTGTTTTGGCGTTACTATAAGGCTGATTTTTTCAGAGCTAATTTAATCTGGTTAATATATTTAGCTGTTTTTTATGTGATTTATGTAAACTATATGTTTGTTGAGTTTTATTACGCAGAAGACATCCATTTTTATATATATTCTGTTATATTTGTTGCATTTATCGTGATATTCATGTCATTTGTTAACGTCTTTTCGATTATGGCTCATTATAAAATGAAGACAATCCAATACATTAAGGTAGCACTTGGAATGGTGTTTTCAAAACCACTTCATACAATTATTCAAATCATTTGGTTATTGGTCTACTACATTGTTTTTATTGAGTTGCCTAAAGTATTCTTAGTTTTAGGTGTGAGTGTTATTGCATTTGTTTTACTGGGTACAAATTATCGGATATTTATTAAGTACGATCAAAAATGAATGGTAAATCTTAAGTTAACTTTAGCTCATGTCGGTGAAAGAAAATGTAGTTATTGTTGTGCTTGCAATTGGTTTTGAGTGATATAAGTAGTATTTTGTCGTATAATAAATATAGAAATAATTATACTGGATCAGTATGAGGAGATATAAAAGTCCTAAACTTTAAAAAGCATTAAGAATTTAAAAAGAATAGTATCATATAGAAGGGGAAATAGCATTGGTGACGATTTATGATTTGGCGAGAAAAACAGGCTATTCAATTACGACTGTTTCGCGAGCGTTGAATAATAATCCGGGTGTAAGTGAGAAGACTAAGAAATTAATCATTGAAGAAGCAAATAGAATAGGTTATTATCCAAACTCTATTGCTAGATCTTTAACGATGAAAAAATCATTTACTTTAGGGGTAATCTTTACTGAAGATTTAGGTCTAGGAATGAAGCACCCTTTCTTTAGTGCGGTAATTGAAGGTTTTAAAGAGAGGGCCGAGAAGTTTGGCTTCGATTTAGTATTTTTAAATAGATACATTGGTAATGAGAAAAAGAGTTATATTGACCATGCGTATTACCGTGGTGTTGACGGTGTCATTATTGTTTGTTCTGATTTTGATGATCCTGAAGTGTTAAAGCTAATAGAATCAGATTTGCCTAATGTTGTATTAGATGTATACAGTCACAAAACTAACGTTATTTATAGTAATAACCTATATGGAAGCGAATTAGTTATTGAACATTTATATTCATTAGGACATAGGAAAATTGCTCATATAGCGGAGACAGCTGGGTCATTTGCTGGTAAAGAGAGGATAAAAGGCTACAAGTTAGCTTTAGATAAATATGGTATACCGATCAATGAATCCTACATTGAGAGCGGAAGTCATTTCTCATATGAAAGTGGCTATACTGCAATGAAAAAATTATTATCCTTAGATGATATACCAACAGCGGTTTTTGCCTCTAGTGATACGGTAGCTGTTGGAGCGATTAAAGCCATTAGAGATGCAGGGCTTTCCGTACCTGACGATATCTCGATAGTCGGTTTTGATGATATAGAACTTGCTCAACATATTACCCCTGCATTAACGACAGTCTGCCAAAATAAGGAGTTAATGGGTAGGAGAGCGGCTGATGTATTAATTAATCAAATCAATCAAAAAGACGACGAATATACAGGCGAATACACAGCTGTGGTGCTGCCTGTGGAGTTAATCGTTAGGGAATCTACAAAAAGTATCAATTAATATCATTTATAAGATGATCTAAAGGTTTAAATTATTCAAACTGCCATACCTGAGCGTCATTCGGTAATGATTAAATTACCCGATTCTTCTATACTGATTAAATAGTACAAATCTAAATTATTAGGTTTGTGCTTTTTTATTTTATCAGTAGAGTAAGTGTAGTTATTGTTATCAATAGATCACAAAAAGGGTCAGGTCAGCTAAATAATTTAAATAGCTGACCTACATCTTGTTTTACTTTACGATCAAATTGCTTTTGATTCTACGTCTAAGTAGAGCTAAAAAATATATCTGGTCTTTAGCTAGCAACAGCCGATTCCTCGGGTTGCTCAGGCTCTAATATTACTTCATCCTCAATTTGATCAGAAGCTACTTTAGTTTCAACGGTAAAATGGTTCATCGTATCATCTAACTTATTTGCAGCAAGAAATAGATCATTAGAGTGATTATCAATTTGATCGATTACTTTATGTTGATCAAATATTGCTTTACTTGTCTCATTGATATGTTTCGTCGTTTTATCAGATAAAGCAGTTAAATCATCTAGTGATGTGTTAATAATATCACTTTCTGTTGTCATCGTTTTGATAGATTCAGAGATGTTATCGATACTTGTAACAAGATCAGTTATAGAATGGTCAATCTTCAATAGGCTAGCGATATTGTCTTCTAATTTCTTTTGTTCTTGTCTTGTTGTTTCATTTGAAGATATTAGTACTGTTTTAACTGCATTTGCTTCTTTTTGAATACCTTCAGTAATGATATTGATATTGTTTATTGACTGATTTACTTCATTTGATAAATTACGAATCTCTTCTGCTACTACGGCAAATCCTCTGCCATATTCACCTGCTCTCGCGGCTTCAATAGAAGCGTTTAGTGCGAGTAAATTTGTTTTATCTGCTACTTTATTAACTAGTGCAGTAATCTGTGAAATATCTTTTGCTCGATCAACTAAATCATTAACCTTGTTAACAGTATTACCAACAGTTTGGTTAACGGAACTAATATTGTTCACTGTCATATTCATTAATGATATACCTTCTCTTGCTTCAACTGCTACATCATGAGAGGCTTCTTTCATAACTACACTGAGTTGACCAATTGTATTTACTTTTTCATTAAAGTTAGTATTTGTATCAGATATCTCAACTATAGAAGCGGA
The DNA here is from genome assembly GCF_000307165.1 of Amphibacillus xylanus NBRC 15112. Classification (NCBI taxonomy): domain Bacteria; kingdom Bacillati; phylum Bacillota; class Bacilli; order Caryophanales; family Bacillaceae; genus Amphibacillus; species Amphibacillus xylanus. The sequence goes on along the minus strand of NC_018704.1, from coordinate 2,226,136 downwards.
TTGTTGCTCTACGATAGTTATTAATTCGCTTAAAGTATCCGAGACATCCTCGCTCACACCTTTTAAAAATGTAGTTGAATTTTCAATATCAAGACTGTTGATGCTAATGTTGTTTGATACTGAATAAATATCTGCTAAGATCTTCTCAATGCCAATTTTCATTGTATTTAAAGCGGTAGATATTTTTGAAAACTCATCATTACCTTTTGTGTCGAGGTTATTGGAAGATAGATCCCCTCTCTTAATTCTTTCGCTAAAATCTATGATATTTGATAACCGTTTTTTAATATTTTTGCTTACTAATATTAATGTGATCACGCCAAATATAATTGAGATTACAATTGAATAAATTAAAATCTGATTCGTACGCATAAAGCTATTTGTAGTACGCTCGATAGAATTTAATCGTTCTTGTTCGAAAATTTCCCGTAACTGATTTAGTGAAAAGGCACTCTGTTGATAATTACGTCGTGCATTTTCGTAAATTCTTCTATTGATATTTGCTGTTGTTTCATCACTTCTTAGTTCTGAATATTCATAAAAACTTTCAATAATCTCTTGATCGTTCTCAAGTACAGTATCGATTAAATATTCTTTCTGTTCTGAATCGATAAAAGGTTGTATCTCCTCTAAGTAAGTATTAAACTTCTCAATCGAGTCTTCAAATTCACTCACTGTATAATTGGTTGGTGAAACAATATGTTGTCCTAATATGGAATACCTACCTTGAATTAATAATTCCATCTCATATAATTTCACAGCATTCTCAGTACTTTGGTTCATTTTTGATACTTCATCACGCGTATTGAACAATAGTAGATTAATAAGTATCGCTGAGATAACAAATAAAGAAACAGTAAAAGCAAAAACTAATCCGTATTTAAATGTTAAATTCCTATTAGACCATTTGAACAAATTAAACACATCCCACTATGAATTTTGTATTGGAAAAACAATATTATAAAAAGCGCTTTCGATAATAAATAACATTTTACACACTACAACGGATACTTCGTGATAAATTTTAAATATAGCGAGCAACATTATTGATAAAGGTGCTAAAAAGTTGTTATAACAACAAAAATACCCCCAAAATTATTCAAGGAAATAAAATAAAACGAAAGAGATCTATAAATCACCCGCCAAAATCTATAATTCTAATTGACAAAAATTATAACTATATTTATAATAAATTGCAAGCGCTTTCGTTTTTAAATTTTAATAATAACTAACCGTGTTTGTAGAATTTATTTCTCAATCAGTAGGTTATTTGGAGGTGATAATAAAAGTTTTATCTTGTTTTATAGTAAACAATTATTTAAGGAGGAAATTAAATAGTGAAATTGTTTAAGAGATTTGTAGTTTGTTACCTAAGCTTGATCCTTATAGTGACCAATTTAAATGTAACGACGATCTTAGCGAATGACTTAACAGAAGATGAAAAAAGTCATGATGATTGGAAGCTAGTATGGAGTGATGAATTTGATGGTGATGAAATTGATATGAACAATTGGAGCTTTGACCATCCTGAAAACGGAAGGTACAACCAAGAAATCCAATCTTACACTGATAAAAATGCATGGGTTAAAGATGGATACTTGGTAATTGAAGCTCGTGAAGAAGAAATTACTGAGCCTAATGGTGAGACATATAACTATACCTCCTCTAAGTTAATTACTAAAGGCAAACAAACATGGACATATGGAAAAATTGAAGTACGAGCAAAGATGCCAGAAGGTCAAGGTATGTGGCCTGCGATCTGGATGATGCCAGAAGATGAACCTTTGTATGGTACGTGGCCAGTAGGTGGCGAAATTGACATTATGGAACTTTTAGGACATGAACCACATAAGGTACATGCGAACATTCATTACGGAGATCCTAAAGGTGAGTCACAAGGCACATATGAATTAAAAGGTGGCAAGAAATTTTCTGATGACTTTTATTTATATACACTTGAGTGGGAACCAGGAGAGATTCGTTGGTATATTAATAATGAGTTGTACCATACAGCGAATAACTGGCATTCGAAGCACCCAAGTAATGCAGATGAGTTTACCTATCCGGCACCATTTGATCAAGACTTTTTCTTAATATTAAATATTTCAGTTGGTGGTGGATGGCCAGGTAATCCAGATGACACTACAAAATTACCACAACAAATGGTTGTCGATTATGTAAGAGTCTATCAAAAGGATGAATATCCAATACGAGAAAAGCCAGAATTACCGGAAGATGTTGGGGCAGGACGAGCTCCTTTAGAAGATGGAAACTATGTTTACAATGGCAACTTTAATATTGATAGTCCTGAAGTTGGTGGTATTGACGGGGTTACTAATACAGCTTATTGGACATATGCTGAAGGACCAGGTGGTAGTGCAACATTAAATGTTGAGGATGGTAATCTACACGTAGGGATTCATAGTGGTGGTACTGTTGACTATGGTGTTCAATTAATTCAAGATCCAATTCCATTAGAGAAGGGCGCAACATATAGAGCCTCCTTTAAAGCAAAAGCGGAAACTGAAAGAAATATGATTGTTAAGCTAGGTGGTGGTGCGTCTAGAGGTTACTCAGATTACTCAAAACAAAATCCAATAACACTATCAACACAGTGGGAAGATTATCAATTTGAATTTGTAATGCCTGAACGAACAGATTTAAGTGCAAGATATGAATTTAATATGGGATTAGAGGATTCGGATATCTGGCTTAGTGATATTAAATTAGAGAAAATAGCAGATGCACCAGATACGGATCCAGTATTTGAGCCAAGGTCACCATTGCCAACTGGTAACTATATTTACAATGGCACGTTTGATCAAGGGAAAGGCAGAATGAGCTTCTGGGAGTTCAGAACTGATAGTAGTGCAGATGCAGACAAATATATTGGTAGCAAAGTACTTGAAAGAAGATTCGACGCTCACATAAATAATGGTGGAGATAAGCCGGAATCAATTCAATTAGTCCAAACAGAAATTAATCTTGAAAAGGACAATAGTTATCAATTAGTATTTGATGCAAGTGCAGACGCGCCTAGAAATATTAATGTAACGCTTGTTACTTCTAATGGAGATTTGATCACAGACCAAATAGTTAAGATTAATGAAGAGACAAAACAATACGAGATCTATTTTGATGTAGAAGTAGAGACAGGCAATAATGTTGAACTCCAATTCAATCTAGGTGGAAGTAACGAAAATGTATACCTTGACAATGTTGAATTGACGAGAGTTTTAGAATGGGACGGTATTGAAAATAACTTAATTAAAAATGGTATTTTTGATAGTCTAGCTCATTGGTCAACTGAATTTAATCATTCAGAAGCAAAATTTAGCGTAGATGAGAATGGACATTTCAAGGTTAATATTACTGATGTTGGATACGATACATGGGCGATTCAATTATATCAATTAGGTGTTAATTTAGAACAAGGTGAAACTTATCAAGTGTCCTTTGATGCAAAGTCAACGATCGAAAGACCGATCCTTTTCCATATGGAGCATAAAACTAACTATACAAAGTATTTTGATACAAAGATTGATTTAAACGATGAGTGGACAACTTATCAATATGAGTTTACGATGACAGAGGTAACGGATCCGGATACAAAATTTGGCTTCTCCTTTGGTGGTGATGGTACAAATCAAATACCAAATATAGAACATGATATATTGGTTGATAATATTGTATTAACTAAAGTAGTTGACATTGATGATAATGACCCAACAATACCAGGTGACGAAGAAGAAGTAGTGCCAGGAGATGGTGAGGAAACAACGCCAACAGATGAAGATCCAGTACAAGTAGACGATGATGAGACAACACCAGAAGAGGTAGATGAACCAACTACTGATGATGAAGGAAAATCTGATGAATCGACGAAAGATGCAGATAATGGACAGCGTCTTCCAGAAACCGCAACTGGATTGTTTAGTACAATATTTATTGGTGTAATCTTAATTACAACTGGTTTAGCAATCGTGTTTATTACGAAAAGACGGACAGGAATTAGTAGAATTAATTAAGTAACAAACGGAGGCTGGGACAAAAACTAGCCAAGAAAGTATAAAAAATGGCTCTGAACAAAAAATAAATTGTTCAAAGCCATTTTTTTATTTATATCTAATTCAAAATGCACACAAGTTCGCTGAAATACACACAAGTTTTCAAAAATGCACACAAGTTCACGGAAATACACACAAGTTTTCGAAAATGCACACAAGTTCGCTGAAATACACACAAGTTTTCAAAAATACACACAAGTTCCCGGAAATGCACACAAGTTTTCGAAAATATACACAAGTTCCCGGAAATACACACAAGTTTTCGAAAATGCACACAAGTTCGCGGAAATACACACAAGTTTTCAAAAATACACACAAGTTCCCGGAAATGCACACAAGTTTTCGAAAATACACACAAGTTCCCGGAAATACACACAAGTTTACGAAAATACACTCAAGTTCGCGAGAATACACACAAGTTTACGAAAATACACACAAGTTCCCGGAAATACACACAAGTTTTCGAAAATGCACACAAGTTCATGAAAATACACACAAGTTTTCAAAAATACACACAAGTTCCCGGAAATGCACACAAGTTTTCAAAAATACACACAAGTTCCCGGAAATGCACACAAGTTTTCAAAAATGCACACAAGTTCACGGAAATACACATAAGTTTTCAAAAATGCACACAAGTTCATGAAAATACACACAAGTTTTCAAAAATGCACACAAGTTCGCGAGAATACACACAAGTTTTCAAAAATGCACACAAGTTCGCGAGAATACACACAAGTTTTCGAAAATGCACACAAGTTCACGGAAATACACACAAGTTTTCAAAAATGCACACATCTCTATTTTTTGAACAAAAAAGCTACCTAATTCAACAAACATCCTCTTTCATTCCACGCACAATATACCCAACTTCACCCAGAAAAACAAAATATAAGGATGAATTATAACAATTTGATGTATAAAATTTAAGTTTATTGCCCCACAATGACAAATATAACGAGTGAGTCGTTAATTTTCATCAACCTTTAAACGCTCTGTAACCTATGTCAAGTAGTTTTGTATTAAGATGGTTAGTGCTGAAAATAAAGGAGGCAATAAATTTATGAAGAAATTGGTTTTCGTGGTAATAGCAATTGCTGCATTATCAGTAGGTATACCTAAACCAGTTCACGCGCAAGAATATCAAGTTAGACCAGGCGATACGATTTGGAAAGTAGCATATGACTTTGAAAAATCAGTAACTGAAATAAAAGAGTTAAATCACCTTGATTCTGATGAAATTTTCCCTGGACAAGTTCTTAGACTAGAGGAAGAAGAAATTATTCATACGATTGAAAAAGGTGATACATTATTTGCATTAGCTAACAAATATAATGTAACTGTTGTTGATTTAATGAATTGGAATGAACTAGATTCTGATCTGATTATTATTGGACACACGCTCGTTATTTATCCAAATGCTGAGGCTGTTACGACCGATGATGAAGTGACAGTACCTGTTCAAAGTAACAAACAAACATCTACGCAATCAACAAGTCACAATAATTCATCGAATAAAACGATGAAGATGACGGCGACAGCTTACACAGCTGAATGCGATGGGTGTTCAGGAATTACGTATACAGGTTTAAACTTACTGGAAAATCGAAATATGAAAGTCATTGCGGTTGATCCAAATGTTATCCCGCTAGGAACTCGTGTCCATGTTGAAGGTTATGGAGAAGCCATTGCTGGTGATATTGGTGGCGCAATTAAAGGTAATAAAATTGATATTCATGTTCCAACGAAAGATGAAGCCTATAGTTGGGGCGTGCGTGAGGTAACAGTCACCATTTTAGAATAGTCGTGAAAATAATAAAGAGAGCGAATGATCTACATTTGCTCTCTTTTTATGTGGTCACATCATGATCAATTACACTAGTTTCAACTTGGTTTTCACTCTGTTGATCTTCTTGAATCAAACCGATAATGCTAAAACCAATGATTAATAAAATAAATAAAAATACTAAACCCTTTCTCATGAAAAAAATAGCTCCTTCCTATGATATGTTTGTCAAGACCTATCCTATTGTATATGATTATGGCAGAAGAAAAAAGAACTAACATTTGGAATCTTGAAAGGGGCATAAGATGGCTAAATTTGAAACAGCTAAAATTATTAAAATTGAATCAATAGGAGAGGGGTCACGAGTTTGTCTTGATTTTATTGATCGACTTGATCCGCTTGAAGGCGTTTTGATTGGTAATACAGGTAGCGGTTATTTGATGGCACTATCTGAAAATCGGTCAACAGAAACTTATCCACCTCGCCCATTCCGAATCAATGCTGGTGCTTATCATCATTATCTATTGCTTGAAGATGAAAAAACGGGGTACTTAGCGGAAATGAAACCAGGTATGAGAGTTCCAGTTTGGTATAATGGTGAGCCTCGATTTGTACCAATTGGTCGGGTGAAAATAGAGAAAAGGCCATTTTTACGAATCGTTTGTCAAACTGAAACAACAGGTGATGAGATTTCTGTCACTGTTCAGGAAGCTGATAGTGTACACTTATTAAGTGCCGATCAAACAGCTAAATCAGTTCTAGAATTAAAGCTTGGAGACAAGCTCATTTGTCTACAAGATCAACCAGGGCGTCACTTAGGAAAAAAGATTGATGAAGAGATTGAGGAAATATAATCAATTTTTAGAAAATTCGATAAATTATCTTGACATCAATAAATGAGCATATTATGATAGTAAGCAATTATATGATCTCTGTGATGATAAAGAGGAGTAGCTTAAATTTTTTCTTTAGAGAGCTAGTGGTTGGTGGAAACTAGTGTCAAAATTTAAGTGAATGGACTTTTGAACAGTCAAACTAAACGGCAATTTGCTCAGTAAGCTTTGACGGAGGTTGTTTCACCGTTATCATGAAACAGCGATTAATCATATTGATCTGATCGTTAAGTGAGCATTTAAATGCTAATTAAGGTGGTACCACGGGTTTTCTCGTCCTTTATGGAATGAGAAAACCCGTTTTTTTATATTTAATTAGTATTTTTAAAAAGCAGATTGAAACATTTAGTAACTGAACCAATTTCATAATTAAATCAATGATGTAAGAATAGTAAGCTTAAAAATTGTTATTTCAGAGAGCTGAGGATTGCTGGAAACTCAGTATAACAAATAAGCTGAATGGACTTACTAGAGCTTTTCTGAACGAGATATTTAGTAGGAAAGGACGGCTAATCCCCGTAAACGGATTAAAGTGTAGAGTGTAATGCTCTAAACAGGTGGTGGCACCGCGGTTTTATTAATAAATCGTCCCCTAGATAGTCAAATTTGGCTATTTAGGGGATTTTTTAATTTAAATAAAGGAGTGACTAAGATGACGATTCGCTATTCAACACAAGTGATCCAAGCTGATACGTTAACGCCGATTGCTATTTTTAACAGCCTGAAAGGTAAGAAAAAATTTATTTTAGAAAGCTCAAGTCATCATCAGGATAAAGGTCGTTATTCATTTATTGGGATCAATCCATTTCAAGAAATCATCGGAACAGATCAAGAAGTGACGGTAAAAACGGATACGACTATAGCAGAGATTAACGAAAAGCCATTAGAATTTGTTAAACACGAAATACCCCGAATCGACTTAGAGCTTCCATTTCCGTTCTATGGTGGAGCGATCGGTTATATGAGCTACGATCTCATTAGAAATTATCAGAGAATCGGACCATTGCTTCCAGATGAAATTAAGATGCCTGATCTCCATTTAATGATTTATCAGGACGTGCTCATTTTTGATCATCAGAAACAAACATTAACGATCATTGCCTTAGACTTATCTGGAACAAGAGATGAATTAGCATTAGATAAAGCCATTGAAGTAATCGTAGGACAACTAAAAGAACACCAAACCGAACTAGAGAATGAAGGATTAACATTGCAGTTTAAACCTTCAATCGATCAAGCCACTTTTATCAAATTAGTTGAAGAAGCACAGCAATATATTGAGCGTGGTGAAGTATTACAAGTCGTATTATCACAAAGAATGACAGCACAATTTGTTGATGATCCGTTCCAACTATATCGACGATTACGAGTCATGAATCCATCACCGTATATGTATTACATTGACTTTTCCGATTATCAGATAATAGGAACTTCACCTGAAAGCTTGCTTAAAGTAAAAGGCAAGAAGGTTATTACAAACCCGATTGCTGGAACGCGACCTAGAGGGAAAACAAAAGCAGAGGATCAACGATTAGCAGAAGAACTATTAGCTGATCGAAAGGAATTATTAGAACATGAAATGCTCATTGACTTAAGTCGATCTGATTTAGAACAAGTCTGTCACACTGAAACAATTCATTTAACAAAACATATGCTCATTGAACGTTATCAGCACGTTATGCACATTATTTCAGAACTGACAGGTGAGTTAAAAGATAACTTAACATCAATAGATGCACTGCTAGGTTTACTGCCTGCAGGGACAGTATCAGGCGCACCGAAACAAAGAGCGATGCAAATTATTAATCAATTAGAATCTGTTCGTCGAGGAGTTTATGCAGGTGCAGTTGGTTATATCAATTTAAATGGTGATTTAGATTTAGCAATTGCGATTCGAACAATGGTCATTAAAGATCAGGTCGCCTATGTTCAAGCTGGGGCGGGGATAGTTGCAGAGTCAGATCCAAGGCGTGAATATGAGGAGACGTTAAATAAGGCAAAATCACTTGTCGAAGCGGCAAATAAAATTACGTAAAAGGAGGGCTTAGCGTGAAACAGTATATCGAAACTGTTTTGTCAGGTAATAACTTAACAATTGAGGAGATGAAAAAAGCTGCAGCGCAAATATTCAATCCGAATACATCTGCTGCTGCGGTCGGTGGTTTTTTAACAGCATTACGTGCTAAGGGAGAGGCGGTCAGTGAAATTACCGGCCTTGCTCAGGTTATAAGGGAAAATGCGGTTACGATACAGCCTCAAATGGAAGATCTAATTGATAATTGTGGTACGGGTGGTGACTACTCACAGAGCTTTAATATTAGTACCACAAGTGCATTCGTCTTAGCGGGCGCAGGCTTAACTGTAGCAAAGCATGGTAATAGAAGTATTACGAGTAAATCAGGCAGTGCTGACGTATTAGAGCAGTTAGGTATCGAATTAAGTGCGACGCCAGAGCATATTACGAACGCACTTCTTAATAACAAGATTGCTTTTTTGTTCGCACCACATGTTCACCCAATGATGAAGCAAGTGATGACAATTCGTCGGGGATTGGCGATTCCAACTATTTTTAACTTAATTGGTCCGTTAACAAATCCCGTCAATTTAAAGACGCAGTTACTTGGAATCTATCGCCGTGACCTTCTTAACACGATGGCTGAAGTACTTCATCAATTAGGTAGGAAGCGAGCGGTTGTGATTAATGGTGCGGGATATCTTGATGAAGCATCGCTAGCAGGAGAAAACCATTGCGTGCTATTAGACGATGGTCGCTTGAAGCCATTTACAGTTCACCCGGAGGAAGTCGGATTACCCGTAATTGAAAATCACCGAATAAAAGGTGGCGATGCAAAGCGGAATGCAGAGATATTATTAAGTGTGCTTAAAGGAGAACAAAGTGTTTACCGCGATGTTGTGTTACTGAATGCTGGACTTGGAATTTTTGCAAGTGGGAAAGTGGCAAATGTCAAAGATGGCGTCGAATTAGCTAAGGAAAGTATTGATTCTGGTGCGGCACTAAATAGCCTAAATGGACTTAATAAAAATAGTTACTAGGAAGTGATCAAATGACAATTTTAACTAAAATTATTGAAGCGAAAAAGGTAGAAGTTGCACGACTTAAACAATCATACAAATTAGCAGATCAGTTAAGAACGACTCCAATATACTCATTTATCGAACGTTGTGAACAGAATCAAGGCTTACACCTGATTGCAGAATTTAAACGAGCTTCACCATCGAAAGGCATCATCAATGCTCATCTAGATCCGGTTGAACAAGCACAAACATATCAGAGCTTAGGTGCTTCAATGGTATCCGTACTAACTGATCAACAGTTTTTCAGTGGTAGTTTTGCAGATTTAGAGAAAGTGAGAAAGAGTGTCCAGTTACCTGTGTTAAATAAGGATTTTATTATTGATAAGATTCAAATTGATCGGGCATATCGATCTGGTGCAGATGTGATTCTACTAATCGTAGCGAGTCTAGATGAGACGAGATTAACTGAGCTCTATCATTATGCAAAAGGACTTGGTCTTGAGGTTTTAGTTGAAGTTCATAATGAAAGAGAATTAGAGCAGGCACAGACACTTGGTGCGAGATTAATAGGTGTTAACAATCGAGATCTAAAAACATTTGAGGTTGATTTAGCCGTAACGGAAAGACTCGCTCAGCTAATCAATCATGATCGAGAAATATTAATTAGTGAGAGTGGGATTCAGTCAAAAGCAGATATTGCTCGTGTTAAACAAGCGGGAGCACGTGCTGTTCTAATTGGAGAGACACTAATGCGTGCTACTAATTTACAAGAGACATTAAAAAATATCTTCATTTGAGGTGACAGAATGGTACTTGTTAAGATATGTGGAATTACTTCTCTTCAAGAAGCAGCTGCAGCAGTTGATGCTGGTGCAGATTTTATCGGTTTTGTCTTTGCTGAGAGTAAGCGACAAGTAACGGTTGAACAAGTTGATTACATTCAGCGGCACTTACTAAGTGATGTGAAGAAGGTTGGTGTCTTTGTTGATACACCGATCCACCTCGTCAATCAAATTGCTCAGGAAGTTAACTTAGATTTTGTGCAATTACATGGCCAAGAGTCAATCAAAACTTGTTTAAAAAGCGATCGACCTGTAATTAAGGCACTATCATTACAAAGCGATCAAGCGATGAATCAAGTATTAGATTACTTAGCTGTTGTAGATTATATCTTATTAGATGGCCCTAAGCCGGGAAGTGGTGTTCGATTTGATTGGGGATTAATTAATAAGATTACACAAGTAAGAAGTAAACTCATGCTAGCAGGTGGATTAACACCAGATAATGTAGCATCAGCCATTCAATATACTAAGCCGATCGGAGTTGACGTATCTAGTGGTGTTGAAACGAATGGCGTAAAAGATCTGTACAAAATAAAACAATTTATTCACAATGCGAAAGGAGTCAGGTGAAGTAAATGTCAATATATCAAAAACCAGATCAAAGTGGACATTTTGGCTTGTTTGGGGGGCGATTTGTCCCTGAAACGTTAATGCCAGCAGTACTTGAGTTAGAACAGGCTTATGAAGCGGCAATTGATGATCCGATTTTCCAACAGCAACTAAGCTACTATTTATCTCAATACGTTGGGCGAGAAACACCGCTTTACTTTGCAGAACGTTTAACGAAAATGCTAGGTGGTGCGAGGATTTACTTAAAGCGTGAAGATTTAAATCATACAGGCGCACATAAGATTAATAATGCACTCGGGCAAGCATTGTTAACTTTAAGAATGGGTAAGAAAAAAATTGTCGCAGAAACAGGAGCGGGTCAACATGGTGTCGCAACAGCGACAGTGTCAGCCTTATTAGGATTAGAGTGCATTATTTTTATGGGTGAAGAAGATATTCGTAGACAAAAGCTCAATGTTTTTAGAATGGAGTTACTTGGAGCAAAGGTTGTGAGTGTTAGTCAAGGCAGTGGCACGCTAAAAGATGCAGTCAATGAAGCACTTCGCTATTGGGTAACAAATGTAGAGGATACTCATTATATTATTGGTTCAGTCGTAGGTCCGCATCCATTTCCTAAAATAGTCCGTGATTTTCAAAGTGTGATTGGCACAGAAGCAAAACGACAATTTGAACAAGAGTATGGTGGGCTTCCTGATGCAATCGTCGCTTGTATTGGTGGTGGTAGTAATGCGATGGGATTATTTTATCCGTTTATTGACGATCAAACCGTAAAAATTTACGGGGTAGAAGCGGGCGGATTAGGTGTCGAAACTGGAAAACATTCCGCTGCTTTAACTGATGGAAAAGCGGGTGTGCTACATGGTATGATGACATACCTACTTCAAGATCAACATGGTCAAATTCAAGCAGCGACATCAATTTCGGCTGGATTGGATTATCCAGGAGTCGGACCAGAGCATAGCTTTTTAAAAGACATTAATCGTGTTCAATATGTATCAGTTACCGATCATGAGGCGTTGGCGGGGTTAAAATTGCTATCAGAAACGGAAGGGATAATTCCAGCGTTAGAAAGTGCTCACGCAATTGCTTACTTAGAAAAGCTCGCACCAAAAATGAGTCAAGACGAATCGATCATTGTCTGTCTATCTGGACGTGGTGATAAAGATGTTGAAACAGTACAGTCAGCTTTAGGGGGTGGGCAAAATGACGATTAGTAAGCTAGAATCAGCATTAAAGCAAACATTAGCAAGCGGTAATAAAATCTTTATCCCATATATTATGGCAGGGGATGGTGGGCTTGATCAGCTACCTGAACAAATAGCATTTTTAGCGGAGACTGGTGCAACAGCTATTGAGCTAGGGATTCCATTTTCTGATCCAGTCGCCGATGGACCTGTTATCCAAGAAGCAGGACTTAGGGCATTATCTTTAGGTGCTAATCTTCGATCTATTTTGGCAATTCTAGAAGAAACAAAGCATGAACGAACGATTCCAATTGTCTTAATGAGTTATTTTAATCCGATATTCGCTTATGGCCTAGAGGCTTGTCTTCAAGATTGTCGTCGAGCGGGCGTTTCGGGATTAATTATTCCGGACTTACCAATTGAAGAGGAAGGGATTATTCCTGAATTGTTTGCTCGTGAAGAACTTGGCTTGATTCGACTTGCGACATTAACGAGCTCATCTGATCGTCTGGAAAAAATTGCTGAAAAAACGACTGGATTTTTATATGCTGTCACTGTGACTGGTACAACGGGAGAACGTCATCAATATATTGATTCGATTGGCGAATATTTATCTAAACTCAAGCAAATCAGTAAAAAACCAGTTGTTGCTGGCTTTGGCGTCTCGACACCAGAACAAGTGAAGCGGTTAAGCCAATATTGTGATGGTGTGATTGTTGGTAGTAAAATCGTTAAATCTTTACACAAAAACGACCGTCAATCAATTACTGAACTAATTGGAGCGACTAAATTGACGAATAACTAGAATAAAAAAACCCCCTACTCGTAGCAGAATGTAAATCTGAGTAGGGGATTAGTTAAATTATTGGTTCTATAATTTTTGGTGTTGGTGAGTTTTTTACCAATTTTCTGACACCTTTTTTTGTGTTTCCATAGAAAAAGGCCAATAGAATCCTTTAAAATTAAGTCGACGAAAACCAATTTAAAGGAGAATCTATATGGCCTACGCTCATTGTATACGAAAAATATTTAATATTAAAGACGAAGGGTTAGATCCCTTACATTTATACAGGAACGAAAGCAATAGGAAACTACTTAGTTAAAATAGCAACCATTTAATTTAGAAGTGAAAAATAGCAGGTGAAATACACGAGACTCCTGCGGGAATAGCACGAGCTGAAGATCCACTAAGGCAAGCGCTCTTTGCTTGCCTTAGTTAGCTAAAAGCCGTGCCCGCGGAAACATACTAAGATTAGTAGTACAAGACCTAGGCCAGGTTTTGTGCTACTATTTTTTTATAGTAGAAGTGAAGTAAAGCCGAATCACGCTAAGGACCTTGAGTTCGACGATCGGAAACTGGCTAACTTCACTCCCTTATTTGAATCAGCTTAGTATGTTGGGTCCCCAGAGACCGTGTATAAGAAAGTGGAATCGATAAGGTAAAGTGGAGACTTCTACAAAAATATTAAGGAGGAGAAGAAAATGAGATGCGTTATTGCTTTCGACGTTAGTCGAAAGAGTAGTACCATGGCCGCTTACAACGAGCAAGGTAACTGTGAATTTGAAGGGAGGTTAATTCATTCAAAAACGGGATTCTCTAATTTAAGTAAAATCATTAAAGATCTAAGTGAAAAGAATAATTATACCTTAGAATTTGTTTTTGAAGCGACTGGAGTATATTCGGCTGCTTTAGAACGATTCTTACGAGAGAATAATCTCGTTTATTATTCTTTAAATCCTTTATTAGCACACCTTAACACCCAATCTCTAAGAAGAAACAAAACAGATATAAGTGATGCGCATCAACTGGCTAAGAATCATTTTAAAAACGATTATTTCCAAACTTATCGCGAAGATTCTTATTACGAACAGATGCGTACAATGTCACGTCGCTATGATGAGATTATGAAAGAGAAGATTCAGTACAAAAATCGACTACATGCATCATTACAATTATCTTTCCCAGACTTTGATACGGCTTTTATTAACAAATCAAAACTTTATTATAATCTTGTACAAGTATTCCCTCACCCAAACTTGATATTAAAACGATCTAAAACAGTTATTAAAAATCGTATTAAAAAATGCACTAAGAAAAACTATTCATTAAAAAAGTTAGAGGAAAGAGCAATTTTATTGATTGAAATCGCAAAGGATTCATTTCCAGCAGTTGATGAAACAGACTATTCTTGTGAGTTAGTAAGGGATTATGCCAAGAAAATATTAGAGATGGAGGAAGAGCAAGATGAAATCATTCAAAGAATGACAGAAATGTCAAAAGACCGTAAAGAATACAGGATCCTTCGGTCATTTCCCGGAATAAAAGATAAATTAGCCTGTAGAATCATAGCTGAACTAGGGGATTTAACACGTTTTAAAAATAATAAACAACTAAATGCATACGCCGGTATAGATATCGTAAGATATCAGTCTGGAAATATGGAGTATAAAGATCGTATAAATAAACGAGGTAATAGTAGACTGCGTGGTATTTTGTATTTTATGATTGTCTCAATGCTTTCTGCTAAAGGAAAACAAATAAATCATTTAGTTGATTATTATTATAAATTAAAAAAACAACCCTATAATAAGCATCATAAGGTTGCAGTAGTCGCTTGTATGAATAAATTCTTGAAAGTCACATTTCATCTTATTCAAAACGACCTATTGTATGATTATGAGAAAGCTTCAAGCCAACAATAATCATACTATGATTTAATTATAACACAATAGACCTTGAAAAAAGACAAAAAACACAAGGTCTATTCGAAGTGCAAAATTTTAATTAATTCCCGGAGGGGTACCCCTCCGGGAATTAATTAAAAAAAGGGATTTAAACACTTGACTAAACGTAAGAAAGCGAGTGTATTTCACCTGCGGTGAACAAATTGTATCTTAATTAAAATTAATATAAATTTATTCTCGACTAATTATAAAACCTACCAACACTATTTGACATTGAACCAAATTATTTTGCAGCAACAGTTGTTGCTTCTTTAGCTAGTGCATTTTCTTGTTGAACAGCTTTTAATGCAACTTCATTTAAGTAATGAACAGGCTTATTAAAATGCGGTTGGAAGAAGAAATCACTTAATGCTAATTGTTCGATTGTCATTTGATTTGCTATCGCGATACTTACTGTATTAGCTACTTGAGTTAAGTCAATATCTGAAATAACCTGAGCACCAACAACTCGAGTAGTTCCAACTTCATAGACCAGCTTTAAGTGAACAATATTATTTTCAGGCATAAAGTCAGGGCGATATGTTTCTTTAATTTCAACTGTACGCACATCGATATCATTCATCTTAGCAGTCGCTTCAGTTAAACCAGTTGACCCGATGTAATGATTATAAATCTTCAAGCCAGAAGTACCTTGAGTACCTGGGTGCTTAACTTTACGTTCAACGAGGTTCTGAGCTGCAATTGTTCCCATTCGGACAGCATTTGTTGCAAGTGGAATATATGCTGACTTTCCTGTTGGATTATAAGGAACTGCACAGCAATCTCCCGCTGCAAAGACATCCTTTGCGCTTGTTTCCATAAATTCATCAACTACGATAGCTCCGCTTGGTAACATATCAAGTTGCCCTTTAAATAACTCTGTGTTTGGGCGGAATCCAATACACATGACAACGAGTTCAGTTTCAATCTCACTCTTATTTGTAATGACTTTTTCAACTTTACCGTCACCCTCAAAGCCAGATACAAATTCATTTAATAATAGTTGAACACCTTTTTCACGGAAAGATTTTTCAACTGGTTCTGTAAATGCTTCGTCAAGATAACGGTTTAAAATACGAGATTCAGCATCTACAAGTGTAACTTCCTTGCCGTTTTCCTCAAATGCTTCAACTAATTCAACACCGATATAACCACCACCGACAACAGTCACATGCTTGACATGCTCTGAACGACGGATGATTTCTTTGGCGTGGTCATAGTTTTTACATAAAACAACGTTTTCTAATTCAAATCCTGGAATTGGTGGAGTGATTGGCCATGATCCAGTAGAGATAATTAACTTGTCATACGTATGGTGTCTAACTTCGCCAGTTTTTAGATCTTTTGCTTCAAGCTCTTTTTTAGCAATGTTTACAGAAACAACATCATGCTCCATATGCATTCTAATGCCGCGGTTTTCGAAGCCGTCAACAGAAGCATAAAATAGTGATTCTGCCTTTTCTACTACGCCGCCGACATACAATGCGATTCCACAAGATAGGAATGAGACGTTATCGTTTCTCTCAAATACATCAATTTCAGCATCAGGGTAAAGTGTCAATGTGTTTTTAATTGCTGCTGTTCCAGCATGTGTACAACCAATAACTGCTACTTTCATTTTCTTGTCCTCCTATTACGTTAATATCATCACACAAGCTTATAAAAGTATGTGAAAAATAACGCATATGATTATTTACACTTATTATAACAATAAGTATGTTAAGTAATCAATCAATTGTTACCTTTTTCACAAACTTATTTTACAAAGCTTATTACCATGCTCATTAGAACGATTAGAAAAATAATTTTCACAAAGTTGTCACAATATATTTTGACGATTTTGTGACGATAAAATAAAAAAACAGGGGGTAGCCCCTGTTTTTATTGATATAGCTTACGTATTTCTTCTTGTAATTTTCGATCAGCAACATATTCACTGTAGCTCATTTGTTTATCAACTAATCCATTTGGAGTGATTTCCATTAAACGATTAGAAATCGTGTCAATAAACTGATGGTCATGTGATGTGAATAAAAGTGCACCTTTAAAGTTAATTAATCCGTTGTTTAACGCAGTAATTGACTCAAGATCTAGGTGGTTAGTTGGTTCATCGAGCAGAAGGACGTTTGCAGTCGATAGCATCATTTTTGCCAACATACAGCGAACCTTTTCTCCTCCAGATAGAACTTTTGCCTTTTTTAATGCCTCTTCACCTGAGAATAACATTCGACCTAAAAAGCCCCGTAAGAATGTTTCTGTCTCATCTTCAGGTGAGTACTGGCGAAGCCATTCTACTAATGTGAGATCATTATTTTCAAAAAACTCACTATTATCTTTTGGGAAATATGATTGTGATGTCGTAATTCCCCATGAATATGTGCCTGCATCAGGTTCAATTTTACCCATTAATATATCAAATAATGTTGTTTTTGCGATATCATTTGGTCCGACAAAAGCAACCTTATCTGTTCGATTAAGTGTAAAGCTTAAATTATCCAACACCTTCACACCATCAATTGTCTTTGTTAAACCTTCTACACGTAACAGATCATTACCAATTTCACGCTCTGGTTTAAACGCTACATATGGATAACGACGTGATGATGGACGGATATCATCTAAAGTAATATTTTCAAGCATTTTCTTTCTTGATGTCGCTTGACGAGATTTAGAAGCATTCGCACTAAAGCGAGCGATAAAGTTTTGTAATTCCTTAATCTTTTCTTCTTTTTTCTTATTTTGATCCTGAGCCATTTTCAGTGCGAGTTGACTTGATTCATACCAGAAATCATAGTTCCCAACGTAAAGTTCAATTTTACCAAAATCAACATCAGCGATATGTGTACATACTTTGTTTAAAAAGTGACGATCGTGCGATACAACAATAACTGTATTTTCAAAGTTAATTAAAAACTCTTCTAACCACTGGATAGCTTGAATATCTAAGTGGTTCGTAGGCTCATCGAGTAAAAGGATATCGGGTGATCCGAATAAAGCTTGAGCAAGTAAAACTTTGACTTTTTCTGACCCTGATAAATCAGCCATTTTCTTCGATTGAAGATCTTCGCCAATTCCAAGACCTTTTAATAAAATACTCGCATCAGATTCTGCTTCCCAACCATTTAACTCGGCAAACTCAGCCTCTAACTCAGCTGCTTTCATACCATCTTCTTCAGTAAAATCAGTTTTTGCGTAAACAGCATCTCTTTCTTGCATGACTTGATATAGTCGTTCGTGTCCACGAATAACTGTCTCAATAACCGGCAATTCCTCATAAGCAAAATGATCCTGCTTTAATACAGCCATCCGCTTACCCTTCTCTAAGCTAACATGTCCCGCTTGAGGCTCAATCTCGCCAGCGAGAACTTTTAAAAATGTTGATTTTCCTGCACCGTTAGCGCCAATCAGTCCGTAACAGTTTCCAGGTGTAAACTTAATATTGACTTCTTCAAACAGCTTTTTGTCGCCAAAGCGCAAGCTGACATTTGATACTTGTAACATAGTTCATTCCTCCAAAATATATAACCTGAGCCTAGCTTATGCTAAATACGAAGCTAAGTCAATCAGTGAATATCAATGGATAAGCAAAATTTCTAAACGTTTTTAAGCATATTTCTTTATTATTTTTGTGAAAAGTGGAATGATAGTCAAGAAAGCACTATATAGAAGAATTTAAGGGAGGACTTTCAATGGCAAAAGATTTTTACCAAGCAGTCAAGGATCGCTACTCAGTTTACCAAATTAGTGATCAGAAAGTAGTATCAGAAGAAAGAATTGAAGAAGTAGTTAAATTCGCAGTTGAGCATACACCATATGCTTTTAACTCACAAAGTGGCCGTGTCGTTGTACTATTCAACGATAATCACGATAAGCTTTGGGAAATCACAAAACAAGAGTTGAAAAAAATTGTTCCTGAACAAGACTTTGCAGGAACAGAAGCTAGAATCAATAGCTTTAAAGCAGGGTATGGAACAGTTCTATTCTTTGAAGATCAAAGCATTGTACGTGGCCTCCAAGAGCAAATGGAATTATACAAAGATAATTTCCCAATTTGGTCAGAGCAAGCATCTGGAATGCTACAATATGTTGTTTGGACAGCACTTGAAGCTGAAGGTTTAGGTGCAACACTTCAGCACTATAACCCTTTAATTGATCAAGGTGTTCGTGCAGAATGGGGTATTCCTGAAGACTGGCTATTACGTGCGCAAATGCCATTTGGTAAGCCAGAAGGCGAACGCCCAGCTAAAGAGCAACAGTCGATTGAAGACCGTGTGAAAATTTTTAAATAAATTGATTATAAAATCTCCTGTACTTTTGCAGGAGATTTTTTTTAATTCCTTAATTGAGACGCCTCTGAATTTACTTTAAGCGGGTAAGTTGGCATCATTTTTTCTATTAAAGAAAGCATATGATTAAGTTTATAATCACGACAAAGATAACGCTCCTTATTTACTAATGAAGTGCAAATTGCTATGATTTAGTAAAAGATGTTCTATGAGGAGGCTAGTCATGACTGTCATCACATTTTTTGCGATTTTAATTCTTTTATTAATTTTTCAATTTTATATTAAAAGTTTTTTATCGAAAAAGTTCCAATTAACAGGGGTAAGAGCTGGTAAAGGAAGATTTGTAAACAATTGTCATCAATTAATTGATTTCGGATTATCCGCGATCTTTATTATTTTGTTTTTACTCTTTACAATGACGGATATCGTCAAAGCAGGTATGTTTGAGATTGCTTCACCTTATATTATCTTTCCGGTAATATTCATTATTATGGAGCTAGTTAGAGCATGGTTCCAATGGAAGGAAACAGACGAACCTAAGCGTGCCTATATCACATTGATGAACGTATCAATCTTAGTCGTCTTAATTATCTTCTATTACTTGTACATTATATTTTATATTTAAGTGGTTTCACCTTCTATGATGAAGGAAAGAAAGGATTGATTCTTTGAGTAAAATAGTTGTCCTTGCAGAAAAGCCTTCTGTTGGTCGTGACATGGCAAGAGTATTAAAGTGCCAGAACAAGCAGAATGGTTATTTTGAGGGAGCAAAATATATCGTTACGTGGGCACTTGGGCATCTTGTCACATTAGCAGATCCAGAAGCTTACGATCCAAAATACAAACAATGGCGATCAGAAGATTTACCGATGTTACCAGATCGTCTTAAGACTGTAGTGATTCGACAAACAAATCGGCAATTTCAAGTCGTAAAAAAGCTACTAAATCGAAAAGATGTTAGCCAAGTGATTATTGCTACGGATGCAGGGAGAGAAGGGGAGCTTGTTGCTCGCTGGATTATCGAAAAAACACGAATCAATAAACCGATTAAACGGTTATGGATCTCATCTGTTACGGACAAAGCAATTCAAGCTGGCTTTAGAAATCTACAGCCTGGTGAAAAATATTATCCACTATACTTAGCTGCTGCAGCTCGGTCAGAGGCTGATTGGTATGTTGGTTTAAATGCAACGAGAGCTTTGACAACGACACATCAAGCACAATTATCTAGTGGGCGAGTTCAAACACCGACATTAGCTATGGTCGCTGAACGTGAAAAGCGTATGAGTGAATTTAAGTCACAAGTGTTTTACGGTATTAGAGCACGGTTAAAGAACGGGCTACAACTAACGTGGCATGATCAAAACAATCAAGCGAGAATTTTTGATAAAGCAAAAGCAAAGCAATTATTAGCCAAGCTTGAAGGAAAACAAGCGCAGATTCAGTCAATAAAGAGGTCTGAAAAACGTAGTTATGCGCCACCACTACATGATTTATCGTCATTACAACAGGAGGCGAATAGGGCATACGGATTTTCAGGTAAGCAGACTTTATCCATTATGCAAAAGCTATATGAGCAACATAAGGTTTTAACTTATCCACGGACCGATTCAAGATTCCTCTCAAGTGACATTGTTGAGACATTAAGAGATCGAGTCGATGCCTGTGCGGTTGGTGAGTATCAGACTGCTGCGCGCTCAATCTTGAAAAACGGTATTAAAGCAAATCAGTCATTTATAAATGATAAAAAAGTGACTGACCACCATGCAATTATTCCAACAGAAGAGCCAGTGCTATTATCAAGTTTAGATGATCGTGAACGAAAAATTTATGATCTTGTTGTTAAGCGATTTTTAGCTTGTTTATCAGCACCGTATCGATATGAGCAAATTACAGTCGAAGCGGAAATTAATCGTGAACGATTTTCAATGAATGAAAATCATGTAATCGACCTAGGTTGGAAAGCCGTTTATCAAGATCAAGAAGAAGAATCGCGCCTCCCGCTTCTTAAAGAGGGCGAATTATTAGACGTGACGGTTCAGTTAACAGAAGGAGAAACGACACCACCAGAGCGTTTTACAGAAGGTACTTTACTTCAAGCGATGGAAAACCCAGCGAAATATATCGACACTGGAAGCAGTAAACAAACCGAAACACTTAAGCAAACTGGTGGACTAGGTACTGTTGCAACACGTGCTGATATTATTGATAAGTTGTTTAGTTCTCATTATATTGAAAGTCGTGGTAAATATATTTACACAACTTCAAAAGGTCGCCAGTTATTAAAATTGGTGCCAGCTGATTTACGCTCGCCAATCTTAACGGCTGAGTGGGAAGATCAGCTTGCTGCAATTGCTCGTGGTCAATTGAAGAAGACAACTTTTATTAATGAGATGAAGCAATATACACGCACAATTGTGAGTCAAATAAAAAATAGTGACCATACATTTAAGCATGATAATGTAACAGGAACAAAATGTCCAAGTTGCGGGAAATTAATGCTTGAAGTGAATGGAAAAAGAGGTCGTATGCTTGTCTGTCAAGACCGTGAATGTGGAAAGAAAAAGCGAATATCTCGTACGACTAACGCACGTTGCCCGAAATGCTATAAGAAAATGGAGCTTCGTGGTTCGGGAGAAGGCCAAACCTTTTCTTGTAAATGTGGCTATCGTGAAAAACTATCCGCCTTCCAGAAACGAAAATCACAAAATAATCAACATCAAGCAACAAGACGAGATGTTAATAAATATTTAAAGAAAAATAATGAAGAAAGCTTTGCCAACACAGCACTAGCAGATGCATTGAAAAAATTAAAACAAAAATAGTATATTTAGGTTAAATAATTTATCAGCGTCAGTGAGTTTTTTTAAAATTCACTGACACTTTTTTTATGGAACAATAGAAAAAGGCCAGTAGATACCTTGATAATTAAGTTAATAAAAACTAATTAAAAGGGGAATCCACATGGCCTATGCTTATAGTAAATGAATCATGTTACATTTCTTTAAGTAAATCACGAATTTCAGTTAACAATTTTGTTTGTTCATCGATTTCTTCAACAACTTCTTCCTCTGTTTCTGCTTGTTTTTTCTTAAATGAGTTGATTACACGTATAAAGAGAAAAATTGAAAAAGCGATAATTAAGAAATCGACAACCCTTTGGATAAAAATACCGTACTCAATTACAGCATCACCAACTATAATAGATAAAGAAGAAAAATCAATGCCACCCATCAATAAACCAATTAATGGCATAATCACGTTGTCTACTAAAGATGATACAATACTACTAAAAGCAGCTCCAATAATAATTCCAACTGCTAAATCTAATACATTACCTCTTGCAATGAATGCTTTAAAATCCTTTAACATCGATTACAACTCCTTTTAGCTAACATAATTTGAGAGCTTACTTTTTTTATAGACTTACCTTAATTTTATCATAAAATCAATGATTATAACTGATTATCTAGAGAAATATATAAATGAACTATTAAATTGTTGAAAAATTCAGTATAATAATTATAAATTAATGTAACTTTTTTGTAATCGTAATAGTCTAATAAGTTAGTAAGGGGGGAGGCAAAAATGAAAACGAAGACGATCTATTTATTATTTTCAAGTACAGGTACGCTACTTGCTAGAACGATAGATTTATACACAAGAACATCCTATAATCATGTCTCAATCGCACTCGATCAATCGTTAAACCTTGTTTATAGCTTCGGCCGTAAAAGACCGAAGAACCCTTTTATTGGTGGGTTTGTGAAGGAGAATTTCAATTTACCTTTCTTTCTAGAATCGAATTGTGCCATCTATCAATTAAAGGTTACAGAACAAGAGTACGAGCAATTAAAAGAGAAAATCTTACTTATGGAAGCACAAGAACACTTATATCGTTATAACTTTTTAGGATTATTTGGTGTTATTTTGAATAAAGAAATACCACGTCAAAATGCTTACTTTTGTTCACAATTTGTTGCAACAGTACTTAAAGAGTGTGGTATTTACCACGGTTCAAAACCACCGGGTCTAATTAGGCCTCAAGATTTACGGGAATGGAGAGAGTTAACGTTAGTTTATCAGGGCAAACTGGAATCCTACCCACATTTAAATGAGCAACCCGAAGAAGAAGAAAATAATCCGATTTACCAAGTATTTAGCACTTATTATTTTATTATTAATTATCAATTATACCGTACGAAAAATCGTGTTTTAAAAACATTACGTTATTTTCGCTATTAAAAAGCTTAGCAGGAGCAACTTGCTAAGCTTTCTTTAATTTGTGCTTATATAATTTATTTATGCAAATAAGCCTTAGGTCTTAGTTAAATATATAGCTGAAGGTTGTTACATAAATTTCCCCCTCAAGGTAAGATTGAATTAACAAAAAGAAATGAAAGATGTCAAATATAAAAAGGAGAACGCCTATGTACAATTTGTTTGAGAAAAAACCAGTTCAAATTATCTTACTCGTCTGTCTAGGAGTATTTGTACTTGAATTTATCTGGATGGATTCAAGACATATTGTTGGAATCGCAATATTAGCTGTTCTTGCCTACTTTTCATGGCAGCATTATTACAGAGAACCGAATCGATTTATCTTTTGGGTGTCGATCATCATTATTGGTTCAATCTTGATAGATACAGTATTCTTTCGGATTATTATAGGGATTGTGCTTGCTTGGTTTATTATTCAATATCTTCAAAATCAATCAGCCGAAAAAGGCGATGTTAGAGTCGTCAAATTCTCAGAAGAGTCTATACAAGAGTCAGAAGTATTGTACACAAATAAATGGTTTGGTCGACAAAATCGAGGGACAGAGCCGTATCAATGGCAAGATTACAATAGTCAAACGATTATTGGTGAGACAGTGATTGACTTAACACAGACAGTACTACCTAAGGGAGAGCCACTTGTTTTAGTCCGTCATCTTGCTGGGACGATTAAAATTATCGTGCCGTATGATGTAGAGGTGAGTATTCACCATTCTGTATTTATCGGATCTGTTGATATTTTTGGTTATGGTTACGATCAAATGACAAATCGTGTTGTTCATTATCAAACTGAAAATTACCATCAAGCGAACCAACGGGTGAAAATCTATACATCAATGATAGCAGGGAAATTTGAGGTGGTCAGAGGATGAGAAAGGCAATAGCAAAGGGCATCCTATTTTCAAGCTTTCTTGTTGTTATTTTACTTTTACTTGTGTTCCAGCAATATGATTTTCTTGACTGGCGCTTTTTATGGGTTCGTAGTTTTGGTGGTTTACCAATAATTATTTTAATCGTTTTACTGATTTTATCGATAGGATCATTTTTTGGTCTTGTATCATATCAGGAGCAGAAGTATCAGCTCCAAATGATTAATGATAGATTAAAACAAGTTTTATCAGGAAAAGCAGAGGCGAATATCGTCACTAGAGCAAAACATAAATCAATTAAACAAACAATCGAATTGATCTATGAACTACAACAACAATTGAATCAAATGGCAAAACGCATGCAAGAAGTGATTAGTGAGCAGCTTGAAGATCAGGAAGAAAAGATTGAAGCGCGATTAACAGAGGAAAGAAACCGATTGGCAAGGGAACTTCATGACTCAGTTAGCCAAGAATTATTTGCTGCATCAATGCTTGTGTCTGCAATTAATGAAATTGAACCTGAAAATATTGATCAAATTACTCAGCCACTTGAGCAAATTGAACAAATGATTCAGCAAGCACAGCTTGAAATGCGCGCTTTATTACTTCACTTACGCCCGATTGCATTAAGACATCAAACACTAAAAGAGGGAATTGATCAGCTAATTTCCGAGCTGGTTGAAAAAGTACCGATTAAAATAAATTGGCAAACAGAACCGATTGTCCTTAATCGTGCAGTAGAGGATAACTTGTTCCGAATATTACAGGAATCATTATCAAATGCATTACGACATGCGAAAGCGGAGCAAATCGATGTAGCCTTCATTAAGCGTGACAATATCGCCATATTGTCAGTTACTGATGATGGGGTCGGATTTGATTCCGAACAGGTTTTATCAGGATCGTATGGATTAGCTAATATGCAGGAAAGAGCGGCTGAAATAGGTGGTCAATTCAAAGTGATTAGTCTACCAAAACAAGGGACGAAAATTACAGTCCACATTCCGCTAAATCGTGAGGAGTGAGAAGATGATTCGAGTATTATTTGTCGATGATCATGAAATGGTTCGCATAGGTGTGACAGCATTTTTAAAAACACAAAAGGACATTGAAGTCGTTGGCGAGGCCGCAAATGGTGAAGAAGGCGTAAAAATGGCACTTGACCTTCGACCAGATATTATTTTAATGGACATTGTGATGGATCAAATGGATGGTATTGAAGCAACTAAGAGAATTATCGAGAGCTGGCCTGAAGCGAAGATCATTATGGTTACAAGTTTTGTTGATGATGATAAAGTCTATCCTGCACTTGAAGCAGGTGCAACAAGCTATCTATTAAAAACATCAAAAGCAAGTGAGATTGCTAATGCAATTCGGAAAACAGCAAAAGGTGAATCCGTCTTTGAACAAGAAGTAACAAATAAAATGATGGCAAAAATGCGTGGGAATTTGAGTCCTGATCTCCACGAGCAACTAACAGAACGAGAACGAGAAATTTTACTCCTAATTGCATCAGGAAAAACTAATCAGGAAATCGCCGATCAATTATTTATTGCGTTAAAGACGGTAAAGGTTCATGTTAGCAACATTTTAAGTAAGTTAGAGGTAAAGGATCGAACGCAAGCGGCTATTTATGCCCATGAACATAAATTGATTGAAAAAGATCAGGTTTAAAAAGGAGGACAACATGAATCAGAAACGATATCTACAAGAATTAGCATATTATCTTCGTTCATTACCTAAAGATGTTCAAGATCAAATTATTAAATTTTATGAAGACGAATTTAATAAAGCTAAAAATGAAGGAAGATCAGAAGAAGATACGATTTTATTATTAGGTAGACCGAAAGCCAATGCAGAGAAGGAACTAGCAATTTATGCTGATCAGATTCAGCCAGAGTCTAGTTTTGATAGTAACGAAGCTTACCAAAGCGAAGAAAAATGGCAAAGTGTAAAGCAAATGAATCAACCAATTAATTATGGCATGCTTATTCTTTTAATCGTCATTAATATTATCTTTGTCTTAGGTCCTGCAGTTGGAATATTATTTGCTGGCTTTGGACTTTGGTTAAGCTCGATTTCTCTTATGGCAACGCCTCTAATGGTATTCTGGTTCAATGGGGCTGTCTCATTCCCAGAGTTCTATCCCGTAATGGCGGCAGTAGGATTAGGAATCTTACTATTTGTTGCAATGCATTATTTATCTAAGTTAGCCTCTCGCTTAATTCGTGCTTATTTTGACGCAATGAAGCGAATGGTAAGGGGGGAATAACGTTGAAAAAGTTCGCATTATTAGGTGCAATTTTATTAGTTATTGGTGTATTAGGTACGATTTTTAATTGGAATCATCTATTAGGAGAAACGAATATTAAAAGAATCGATGATTCAGTCACGGTCGAAGCAAGTGATCTTGAATTAATCGAGATAAACATCGATGTTGCCAATCTAAATCTGTATCAAATTGATGGTGATTCAATTCAAATTGATTATCGTGGAAGAAGTCATCGAAATGTTAAGGACATACTAACAGTTAATAACGACAATGATACGCTTTATGTTGAAGTAACTCATCGTTCTAGATGGTTTAATCTATCTTTTATCCCATTTTGGAACAAACATACAACGAAAATTGACATCGGTATACCAGCAGGATTTGACGGGATTATTGATACAAATGTAGATGTTGGAAAAATTAGTGTGGAAAATTTAAACTTAAAGCAATTTAATGCAGTGGTAAACGTGGGAAATATCGAAGGAAAGCGCGTCTTTGTTGAAGAAGGGACAGTTGAAGTAGATGTAGGGGAAATTAACTTAACTGATGTGAGTAGTCATTGGGATTTAGAAACGAATATTGGTGATATTAATCTTGAGTTACAGGAGTGGGAAGGCAGAATAGATGCAAGATCAAATATCGGTGAGTTAACGTTTCGATTGCCAAGTCACGTTGAATATTATTCACTTCATTTAGAAGCAGAGTTAGGGAAGGTTAGAGGGGTAGATAATCCAATCATTGGATATCGCTCTGCTACAGAAGCGGGCCCAAGCTTAAATGCATTTACTGACATAGGTGATATCGAGATTCATTGGCAACGATAGAACAAGTAAGTAAAAACAGCTAGTTGATCCTTTAAATTGAGGAATTAACTAGCTGTTTGACTGACTTGGATTATCTTTAGGAGCAATTGCGCCTGAACGAGGCACTTTAATAGAAAACGAAATATTTTCATCAGTTAAATCAAGCTCCTGAACACTAAAACGGAAATTACTCTGAATATCGATTTGTGTCACGGCAACATAAATTTGTTCATTTTTTGAATCAAAGTAAAGCCAATCTGGTGAATCAACTTGCTTATTGAAATAATGAAGAATTCGGTCTTTAGGAAGATTTAATAAGCCAAGAGACATTTCAGTGACTAATAAAACTAAGTCGCCATTTTTTTGGACAACTGGATCCATACGAATATTAATTGGAAGTGAAACACCAAAAGCAGAGAATGAACCAAACAGATGGAGATCTTGATCGATATGCACTGAAAATCGCGCAGAATCAGATTGCAAAACTTGGTCGAGATAATCATTTATTAATTGATTTAAATCTCCTTTTGTCGCTTGTACTTTAAATTCTGCTCCAGGTTCATCGATAACAACTGGATTTGGTAATGGATCAGACTTTGGTGGTGTTGTGAAGATAATGACTGCAAAAACCGTAATCGCCACAATATTGATTCCAAAAAGAATGAGAAAATACATTTGCCAATTTCTATTTTTCACATGATCACCTACTTTAGATAACATCTAACTTATAACGGTGAAAATGGATGAGAATGCTTATAATTTTTTTATTGAGGAGAAATTTGTTCATCCATCATCTCTTTTTTTTCTTGTGCTATAAGCTCGAATGTCGGAAGCATTTCTTCTAATACTCGGGCACCGATGAGTGAGTAGCCTGTCTCATTCGGATGGAAATTATCATTAGCTAATAAATTTACTCGATCGATTTGAAATAGGTCATGAATTGGAATAAAGTGTCCTTGCTCATAACTTTCAAATGTCACTTTGCCAATATTATTCCACTTGTTTAATATATCCTCGAGTGCCTCAACCTCATCAAAATAGCCTTCAAAAGGATTATAAAACCCGATTAGAAAAATTTCCACATCTTCATTGTATGATTGAATGAGCTCGAATAGTTCTATTAATCGAGATTGATAATGATCGATTTCTTCATCAAAAATCGCCTCATTTAAGCTTAAAATATTATCGCGAACAATTTTAATCATATCATTTGCACCGACAGTTAACAAAATAATATCTGCTCGCCGAATGGAACGTTGAACAGATGCTTCTTCTTTGATTCTATCAATGACTTGATTTGTTTTAAATCCTCTCTGACCAAAGTTATCAATTCTTACTCGATAATCCATAGCTGAAAGGCGACGCTTAACCGTTGACAAGTAGCCATCACGATTTGTTTCATCACCAACACCTTGAGTTAACGAATCACCAATAGCAGTAATATAATAGTCATTTTGGGTAAAGACATTTATCGTTTGCTCAACCGCTTCTTTAAGTGTTTGTGAAAGATCATTTGTTGCAGTTTGAACCTCTTCATCCATACTTTCCACTTGACTGATAACTTGATCAATAGGTTCTTGATCTGGCTCTGTAACAGTCGTTTGATTAAATTGATTCGGTCTTAAGAGAAGAAATAGAAATATGGCAAATAAGATAACTGTCATGCTTATCCAAAACAATTTAATTTTTCGTCGTCGCGTCATAGTTAACACCCATTCAGAAATAGTTAGATAATATTATTTATTCCCTTTAATGAAATAAATAAAACGATTCGGACGTACCCAATTTAATCTTGAAAAAAATGCACCGCTAACAATTAGCGGCGCAAGTTTATTTTTATTTAATCATGTTTAGGTGTGGCACGAATTTTCTTAGCTGCACCAAAAATACATTGATCTTCAACGTAAAATTGATCATTTGCTTCGGCTTGAGCTTTTAATTCAGTATAGTCATCTTTAGTTCTAAACCAGATCAGCTTCGCATCAGCTGGTAATTGGTCGATTGTACTTGGATTGGAGACAAACAATAGATCAATTGGATCTGTATTGTCAGCTAAGTCAGTTAATTTAAAGCCTAATTTCGTTAATTTTGCTAAACATTTATGCTGAGTCCGATCACCAGCAATGACTATATTCTTCGGTCTAATCCCACCATCTTCGCGAGCAAATGGTGATTCTAGTACCCAACGCACTGCATCATCTAGACTAAGTTTAATAGTAGGCTCTGTTCCCGTTGCTTTTGCAATTGCCTGATCTAGATCTGCAATAATATCGTCAATACTTTCTAAGCCAACTGATAAACGAATCAGTGATTCTGATACACCACTTGCTTTTAGCGCTTCTGCATCTAATTGCTGGTGAGTAGTTGATGCTGGATGAATAATTAGTGATTTTGCATCACCAACGTTAGCAACGTGAGAGAATAGTTTTATATGGTCAATGACTTTTCGACCGACCTCACGCCCACCCTTAACACCAAATGTAATAATTGATCCGAACGTATCAATTAAGTATTTCTTAGCTAATTCATGAGAAGGGTGTGATGCTAAGCCAGGGTAGTTTACCCATTCAACTTCAGGGTGATTCACTAAATAGCTTGCTACTTTTTCCGTATTTTCCGAATGACGCTTAATACGTAGGTTTAATGTTTCTAACCCTTGTAAGAAATAAAAAGCATTTTGAGGACTTAATGAAGGTCCGATATCACGTAATAATTGTACGCGTAATTTTAATGCGAAAGCAGCTGGACCGACATCAGTGCCAAAGCGGATACCGTGATACGTTTCATCTGGTTCAGTAAAGCCAGAAAAACGTCCTTGTGTCCAATCAAATCGACCACCATCGACAACAATTCCGCCTATTGAAGTCCCATGACCACCAATCCATTTTGTCGCAGAGTGAATGACGATATCTGCACCCCATTGAATTGGCTTCGCACCATATGGTGATGCAAAAGTATTATCAATAATTAACGGCACACCATGTTCATGGGCAATATCAGCGACCGCTTCAATATCAAACACATATAAAGATGGATTAGTAATTGTTTCAGCAAAAATCGCTTTTGTCTTATCAGTAATAGCCGCTCTAAAATTCTCAGGATCTGTACCATCAACAAAAACAACATTTATACCATACTTAGGTAGTGTCTCTTTGAATAAATTATAAGTTCCGCCATATAAATTACTATCAGCAATAATTTCATCACCAGTTCCTGCGAGGTTAAAAATCGCTAACGTAATCGCAGACATTCCTGAAGCAGTTGCTACAGCAGCCACACCATCTTCCAATATCGCAACACGCTGCTCAAATGCATCAATCGTTGGATTCATGATCCGCGTATAGATGTTGCCAGGCTCAGCTAGAGCGAATAAGTTTTGTGCATGCTCCGTATCTTTGAACACATAAGAAGTTGTTTGATAGATTGGAACTGCCCGTGATTGAGTTGTTGGGTCAACCTGTTGCCCCCCATGAATCAATTGCGTTTCTACACCGGTTGAACGAAACTGTTCTTTTGACATTTTTTAATCTCCTCCTTGAATGTGTATGTATAACTCTATTTACAAAAAAACCTCTTCTAAGTAAGAAGAGGTTGCGGTGTCTTAGCCTCGTCTTATCTGTCAGATTCATCATCTGTAGGATTTAGCACCTTTCTTACAAGTAGGTTGCTGGGCTTCGTAGGGCCTATTCCCTCCGCCACTCTCGATAAGAGCTATACATATTAGTATGGATTATAGTGGAGAATAAACTATTCGTCAAGTAATTAGTTTAAAA
Organism: Amphibacillus xylanus NBRC 15112; assembly: GCF_000307165.1. NCBI lineage: Bacteria > Bacillati > Bacillota > Bacilli > Caryophanales > Bacillaceae > Amphibacillus > Amphibacillus xylanus. The sequence continues at coordinate 2,194,753 of NC_018704.1, read as the reverse complement.
ATTTAAACAATTTAGACAAATTGGTGAGAATAGCACAAAACTCTTATCAAACGCATAAATTATTGAAGGATAGGAGTTGAGGAAAATGGCAGAATATGAACAAGACTTTTTAAAAGCCGCTCGAGAGTGGGTCAGAAAAATGGATAGTCTATTCCAGCGCTATTCAGATGACAGCCTACTCGCATCGATCGATCAATTTTTTCAAAACAAACAAATACCAACTTATATTAAAAACACAGAAGATGAGTGGATCGTCACATATCAATTACCTGGTGTCACTAAAGACCGGATTAAAATGTTCATTCGAGACAACCGCTTAATTGTACAAGTAACTGAGGATGAGAGTCAGGAAATTAAAGACGATCAAAAAGATCTCTATCACTTTAAACAGTTTACTCGCTCAAGAGAAAGTATCATTCTTTTACCCGGTGCAATTATTCCTTCAACACTAAAAGCAGATTTCAGAAATGGCTTACTTAAAGTTAAAGCAAGAAAACAAAGAATTAATAAAAGAGATCTTTTACTAGATTAGCTTAAATCTCTCTGAATGATTTTGTACAACCGCTTTTGATTATGACTAGATTCATTAGTTTTGCTAAATATAATCAGAAGCGATTTTTTTAGCTTACAAATGTGAGTCAATTTCATAATACAAAAATCTAGTTAAGAACACGAACAATTACAAATGAAAATACAATATAATACGTAAATAAAGAAGCCTAATCAAGTGATTGGAACGGCAGGCGGCGACTCCAGCGGGAACAATCGTGTCCGAAGATCCAGTGATAAAAGCTTGAAAAGCTTTTATCAATTAGCTGAGGCCGATCCCGCGGAAAGCGTCCGCCTAGAGTGGAAATCACCGCGTCACCTGTAACCCAATTGTTCGTGTTTTATAGCCAATTAAGTCATTATGAAATTCATTCATGTATATTTGTGAACAATTATTGAGTTTTATGGTATATTTAGGACAAGGAAGGGGGTTTATATGTTGGGCTTTACTGAACTTATTATATTTTTAAACTTTCTTTTAGTCATTGCAATTGTTTTTCTTGAGCATAGAAATCCAACGTCAACATGGGCTTGGATTCTTGTTATTACATTTATCCCGATCTTTGGTTTTTTACTTTATTTAATTTTCGGACGCAAGCTGAGTCGTAAGCAACTATTTATTTGGGATAACAAAAGTAAATTAGGTGTAAAGAAAGCCGTAGCAAATCAACTAGAATTATTGGATGAAGGGAGTTTTCCTATTCCCGATCTTTATAAAGATAATATTGATTTATTCTACTTACACTTGCGCAATAATGATGCTATTTTAACTCATGAGAATAAGGTAGAGGTTTTTAATGACGGACAAGCAAAATTTGACCGACTTATAAAAGATTTAACTGAGGCAAAGGATCATATTCATATCCAATACTATATTTACCGAGATGACGCATTAGGTAAAAAAATTGCTGACGTATTAAAATTGAAGGCAAAGCAAGGTGTCTCAGTTCGATTTTTATATGATGATTTTGGCTCGAGAAACTTAAAAAGAAAATTCATCCGTGATTTGAAAAAGGCTGGAGTCAAAGTTGAAGCATTCTTCCCTTCATTAATTCCAAAAGTTAATTTCAAAATCAATTATCGTAACCATCGTAAGGTCGTCGTAATTGATGGGAAAATTGGTTACATAGGCGGATTCAATGTAGGTGACGAATATCTTGGTAAGGTGCAAAAGTATGGCTACTGGCGAGATACCCACCTCCGAATTGTTGGTGAATCTGTACGTAGTATTCAAACACGTTTTATCCTAGATTGGAACCAAGCATCGAAACATCAGCTAATTTTATATGATCCAGTTTTTTATCAAGCTGAACCACAAGGAAATGTTGGGATGCAAATTGTTTCAAGTGGTCCAGACTCGGATTGGGAACAGATCAAATATGGTTATATAAAATTATTGATGGAAGCAGAAGAGTATGTATATATTCAAACACCATACTTCATTCCAGATGAGAGTCTTGCTGATGCTGTCAAAATTGCCTCACTATCTGGGATCGATGTAAGAATTATGATACCGAATAAACCAGACCACCCATTCGTATATTGGGCGACGTATTCATATATTGGTAATATGCTTGAAGCGGGAGCAAAGGTATATATTTACCAAAATGGCTTCCTCCATGCAAAAACAATTATGGTTGATGGAAAAATCGCATCCGTCGGTACAGCTAATATCGACGTACGGAGCTTCCGATTAAACTTTGAAGTAAATGCATTTATTTATAGTGAAGAAGTAACTCAACGCCTCTTAGCTGATTTTGAAGAAGATATGGAAAAATCAGAATTACTCACATTAGAGGCATATCAGCAAAGATCACACTGGATTAAAATTAAAGAATCAATCGCCAGACTGATCTCACCAATTTTATAAGATAATTTTTAAATAGATGTAGCTGAACATACGGCTACATCTATTTTTACTTTTTAAAATGAGAATGTAAATGAACTTGTGTGTATTTCTCGGAACTTGTGTGCATTTCCGCGAACTTGTGTGTATTTCTCGGAACTTGTGTGTATTTCTCGGAACTTGTGTGTATTTCTCGGAACTTGTGTGCATTTCGCAAAACTTGTGTGCATTTCCGCAAACTTGTGTGCATTTCCGCAAACTTGTGTGCATTTCCGCGAACTTGTGTGTATTTCTCGGAACTTGTGTGCATTTCCGCGAACTTGAGTGTATTTCGCAAAACTTGTGTGCATTTCGCAAAACTTGAGTGCATTTTCCCAAACGCGAAATTAAACGAACTAAAATACCAAATTTGTTCGATTATCTCGTCTGTATTATACTTACTAGTGTAGAAGTGGGGGATCGTATGATGGAGATTTTATCAATTGAAGGTTTAACCAAAACATATGGTGATAAATTACTATTTAATCAAATATCTTTTTCTATTCAAAATCGTGATCGGATTGGAATTGTCGGTGTCAATGGGACTGGAAAATCGACGCTATTAAAGGTGATTGCGGGAATTGAAGATCGTGACAATGGAACGCTCAATCATGCGCAAAACTTTAAGATTGCATATTTAGCTCAGGAGCCGAACCTTAATATAGATCGAACAGTTTTAGAAGAGGTTTTTTCTGGAGATTCTGATGTGATGATTGTTTTGCGTCAGTACGAGCAAGCATTAATTAATTTAAGTAAAAATCCGAATGATCCACAAGCTCAGGATGCATTTACAAAAATGCAAGCAAAAATGGATCAACAGGATGCGTGGGATGCCTCGACAACGGCAAAAACGATTTTGACAAAATTGGGCATACAGCAATTTGATCAAAAAATTAATACACTATCAGGTGGTCAGAAAAAACGAGTCGCATTAGCAAAAGCGCTTGTTCAACCAGCAGATTTACTGATCTTAGATGAACCGACAAACCATCTAGATCATGAATCGATTGAATGGTTAGAGAAATTTTTACCGACGTATCAAGGGGCTGTTATGCTTGTTACGCACGACCGCTATTTCCTGAATCGAGTGACGAATAAAATTTATGAACTTGACCTCGGTAATATCTATCAATATACAGGTAATTACGAAACATATTTAGAGAAAAAAGCTGAAAGAATTGAACTTGAAAAGCAAGATGAACAAAAACATGCAAATCTGTTGAGAAGTGAGATGGCTTGGTTAAAACGAGGCGCAAGAGCCAGATCAACAAAACAAAAAGCAAGAATCGAACGAATTAGCGAGATGCAAACTAAAACATTTATGACAGACCAGTCAGAACTTGAATTTGGTGTTGGCTCTACACGTTTAGGCAGAAAGGTGCTTGAGCTTCATGAAATTTCTAAAGCTTACGACACAAAACACCTAATTAATAATTTTTCATTTTTATTTAAACCAGGTGATCGAATTGGGATTGTCGGACCGAATGGTTCTGGGAAATCAACATTATTGAACATTATTGCCCAGAGAATTGAGCCAGATAACGGCGAGATAGAAACCGGACCAACTGTAAAATTTGGTTACTATGAACAAGATCATAGCGACATGGATGAAAATCTCAAAATCATTGAGTATATTAGAGAAACAGCTGAAGTCATTCATACTGACAAAAATGAAACGATCACGGCCGAGCAGATGCTCGAACGATTTTTATTCCCGCGCTCAAAACAGTGGACATATATTCATCGCCTATCAGGTGGGGAAAAGCGCCGACTTTATTTATTAAAAGTTTTAATGGAAGAGCCGAACGTTCTACTACTTGATGAGCCGACGAATGATTTAGATACTCAAACACTGTCTATTCTTGAAGATTATTTAGATCATTTTCCTGGTGTCGTGATTACAGTTTCCCACGATCGTTATTTCCTCGATCGTGTCGTCGAACAATTACTCGTCTTTAACGAGGCAGGAACGATCGATACATTCTATGGTAACTATAGTGAGTTTTTAGCACAACAAACTGAAACAAAAAGTGACCAGCCTAAGGAAAAAGCGAAGCCGAACCAGCCTCGGCCAAAGAAAAAACGTTTATCCTACCATGAGCAAAAGGAATGGGATACAATTGAGGATGAGATTGAAGCATTGGAGGAAGCAATTGAGACTGAGAAGCTTGCGGTAATAGAAGCAGGGGCAGATGCTGATTTGGTGCACAAGCACTATACGCGTCAGCTTGAACTGGAAGCGGAACTAGATGTCAAGCTTGAACGTTGGGAAGAGTTGTCACTTCTAGTAGAAGAGATTAATCAGAATTAGTTGTTTCATAATCCGAAATAAAAGATGTATAATAGGACTAGTAAAAAAATTGGAGGGTTTACAGATGGCAGATGTTAAGTTACAAGAAAAGTATGCTGAGCTTGCCTTAAGAACAGGCGTAAATTTACAAAAGGGACAAGCATTGATGATCAACTCATCAATTGAAGGTGTTGAATTTACACGAATCGTTGTCCGTAAAGCATATGAGCTTGGTGCGAAAACAGTATTAATTAATTGGCAAGATGATGAAATTTCATTACTTAAGTACCAAAATGAATCTGAGGAAGTTTTAACAGATGTACCACAATGGCAAGTAGATAAATATATGAGCTTTGCTAAAGATGGTGGCGCATTACTTTCAATCAGATCAACAAATCCTGATTTACTTAAAGATGTCGATCCGAAGAAAGTTGCTGCAGCATCAAAAGCAAGTGCTGAAGCGATGAAGGAATTTAGACAGTATACAATGAACGACCGCATTGCTTGGTCAATTATTTCAATTCCAACAGGCGACTGGTCACAAAAAATCTTCCCTGGTTTAGAAGCAGAAGAAGCAAAAGAAAAACTTTGGGAGCAAATTTTCAAGATTGTTCGTGTTGACCAAGACGATCCAATTAAAGCTTGGGAAGAGCATAATCAAACATTGAAAAATGCACATGCTATTTTGAATGAGAAAAAATATAAAGCATTAATCTTTAAAGCGCCAGGTACAGATATTACATTCGGTTTACCTGAGGGCCATATTTGGAAAGGTGGCGGGGCATATACAACTGATGGTCTGCATTTCAACCCAAATATGCCAACTGAGGAAGTTTTCACAGTACCGCATAAGTATGAAGTAAATGGTGTAGTAAGCAATACAAAGCCACTTGTATATAATGGTAATACAATTGATAACTTCAGTTTAACGTTCAAAGATGGAAAAGTTGTTGATTTTACAGCTGAGCAAGGTTATGAGACATTGAAAAACTTACTAGAAACTGATGAAGGAGCAAAACGTCTAGGAGAACTAGCACTTGTTCCAGATGCATCACCAATTTCTCAATCAGGCTTAATTTTCTACAACACATTATATGATGAGAATGCATCATGTCACGTGGCATTAGGAAAAGCTTATCCAACAAACCTTGAAGGTGGTTCAGAAATGTCTGATGAAGAATTAGACAAGCATGGTGTGAACGATAGTTTAACACACGTTGACTTCATGATTGGATCAGCTGAATTAGATATTGACGGCGTACTACCTGACGGATCAACAGAACCAGTATTCCGTAAAGGTGCATGGGCATTTGATATTTAATTTTTAATAAAAATAAAAGCGTTTTTGATCAAAGATACGATATGATCAAAAACGCTTTTTCATTTTGTAAGAGTTGTTATTTATTAGTCCCGAGTAGTCGTTCTTTCCACCGCTTAAACATTTTTGCAGTTGAATCCATCTTCAGTGTTTCCATAATATTGATGGTCATATTAATTTGCTCTAGACCTTCATCTTTTTTATAAACAATTTTATTAATCAGGCCATCGCACCAGAGCAATAACGTACGCGCAAACATTGAACGTTCTTCAATCTCTTGACTTTGAATCAGGCTATTAATTTCTTGTGCTTTAGAGTAAGATTTTTGCATTAAACACATGGCAATGATGTTAGTGGCAAGCATAATTTCTTCATTTGGAGTTTTATGAATTGACTTAGATCGAAGGTATGACTTATACATACGCTTGTATAAGGTTAAAATCGTATCAAGATCACCCAAACAAAATAGAGAATTATTAAAAAGCGAAACTTCATAGTATCCCCATTGCTCGCAATTCATTAAATAATCCTTTAATTGGCTAATCCATGTAGGATCAAAGGGTTCTTTTTTGATTGAGCAAAGATAAATCATGGCTAGATAATACAAATGTTGATATTTAATTTGCTGTGTTTTATTAAATTCATCTAATGTTAATTTTGCTATCGTCTCAAGCTGCTCATGATCTAATACTTGGAACGCTTTTATCATTCGTTTTCCCCATTGACTAAGCTTATCAGGAGCGAAGTTATTATGATATAACGAAAACTCTTCCATTGAAACGTTCAGGTTTTGGATGATTTGATAAAAGGTATCAGCTGATATTGATGATTTCCCTTGCTCGAATCGCCAGTAATTCCCATTATCAATTTCATTTCCGCAAATATACTTAAGCTTAATTCTTTTCATCTTTCGGATTCTTCTTACTGTTTCTCCTAACGACATAGATGCACCCCCTTAATAAATTCATAAGCAAGCTGTCTATTTCAATTTAGTCTACTCTTAATAAGAGTAAATAAATGTGTTTAATAATCAATAATCGACAAGTTTCAACTATTACTCTACCATTATATCACCGTTATGGAAGTAAATATATCTACTTTACTGCGTATTTACAGTAAAATAATTTGCATTTTGATAGTTATGCCATAATGAATCTGTCAGCTGATCAATGCAAAAAAAAAAAGCACACCGTTTTTTATCCATTAAAATACGCTCATGGATAAAAAATAAATGTGCTAAGCAAAAATTAATTATGATCCCTAATTTATATCTACAATCTAGTAACCACCAATTAACCATTCAGTCATGTTGGAAACCTCCCCTTTAATTGTTAAAATCCTATCTCTAGGTTATCCAACATGAAAAAACGTGTTATGTAATACTGTAAATTCACATAAAAGCGATGGTTATTTTAGGGAAAATTGCAAAAAAGCATTGATTAAGCACAAAAAAGTCACACGTTTTGATAAACGCGTGACTTTTTTGTGTTGAAAATATTTAATTTCTAGTTATTTGTGTGAACTTTAATAATGTCTAAAAATGCTTTTCCATATGAATCGTATTTCTTCAAACCAATTCCTTTAATCATTAGCATTTCTTCCTTGTTCTTAGGCAAGTAACGGCAAAGGTCTTTTAATGTTGCATCTGAAAAAACAACATAAGGTGGAATCTTTTCCTCTGTTGCAATTTGTTTACGTAACTCACGAAATCGTTCGAATAACTCTGGATCAAAATCCGTTTCTGCTACTTGTTGGATTTCTGTCTGACGCATCCACACCTGTTCTTTGTTTTTCAGAACATCAGCTGCTTTTTGTGTAAGCTGTAAAATAGGGAAGCGATCACTTCCTGTCGATAAATAGCCTTCTGCGACGAGGAAATGGATAAATTCAGTAATTTGCTTTTCGGTTCGCTCCTTCATTAATCCATAAGTAGATAATTGATCAAGCTCAAATTGTTTTATTTTTTTATCTTTTGAACCTTTCAGTACCTTGGCCGTTAAAGTAGCGCCAAATCGCTGTTCCATTCGCATCACACATGATAATACCATTTGAGCATCACGTGTGCGATCAACCTTTTCGCTTTGATCAGTACAATTTGTGCAGTGACCACAGTCATGATAAGGATTTTTCTCACCAAAGTAATCTAGAATATAGCAAGGTAGACATTTATCTGTATGACAATAATTTATCATCGCTCGTAGCTTTTTATACTCGAGTGCTTTCATTTCTTCATCTAATTCTGATTGCTCGATCAGAAATGATTGTAAGTGGCTGTCTTGACCTGAGAATAATAGAATACAGTTACTAACCTCACCATCACGCCCAGCGCGGCCCGCTTCTTGATAGTAGGCTTCAATATTCATTGGCAGACTGTAATGAATTACATAGCGCACGTTTGACTTATCAATCCCCATGCCAAACGCATTTGTTGCGACCATGATCTCGACTTGGTCATTAATAAACCGATTTTGCTCATTTCTCCGTACATCTTCAGCTAAACCAGCATGATAATAAGCAGCACGAAAACCTTCCTTAATTAATTTCGCATGGATCGACTCAACGAGCTTACGTGTTGGCGCATAAATAATCCCTGACTCTTGTCGATGCTGTGAAATATAATTGATTAAAAAATCTTGTTTGTTTTGTCCCTTTACAACATGAAAATGTAGATTATCACGGTAAAAACCAGTATTCACCACTGATTGATCATCAATTGACAGTAGACGCTGAATATCTTCGATGACTTCCTGAGTCGCGGTCGCAGTTAAGGCAAGTCGAAAAGGAATCTGGGTTAGTTGATTAATCGTATCTATTATTGAGCGGTAGCTCGGTCTGAAATCATGACCCCATTGTGAGATACAGTGGGCCTCGTCAAAGGCAATAAAGGAAATTTGAAGTTTGTTAATTGTGGTGAGAAAGAAGGGACTATCAAATCGTTCTGGAGCAACGTAGATTAAATCATAATATCCTTCACTTAACAAACGCATCCGTTCATTATATTCTTCGCTCGTTAAGCTACTATTAATATAAGTTGCCTTCACACCTAACGTATGTAAACTATCAACCTGATCCTTCATTAAGGAAATTAACGGTGAAATAATGATTGCCGTACCATCTAATAAAATTCCAGGTATTTGATAGCATAGTGACTTACCGCCACCCGTCGGCATAATTCCAAGCGTATTTTTTCCTTCAGATATGAGTGAAAGTAATTCTTTCTGCCCGGATCTGAAATCGGCATAACCAAAGTAATCTTGTAAAATTTTTTGAGCATCGATTAAACGCATTTTTAACCACCTTTCGTAAAAAACTTCCCCCTAAAAAGTTGGTGTGTGAAAGAGAACTTGTCCACACACCAACGATGGGAGATGTTCAGATTTGATTAGTTAAATCATTTACTCACCTTGTAGCTGGTGATGTTTTGTGTAAATTTGATAAAAGTGAATAACAATTGTCTTCGCAACCGCATAAGCAGGGACTGCAAATAAAATGCCTAAAAATCCACCGATAGCACCTGCAGCTAAGATCACTGTAATAACCGTTAACGGATGAAGTTTTAACACTTTACCCATAATATTCGGTGAAATTAAGCTGCTTTCTATTTGTTGGGCGACGATCATAATCACAGCAGTCCAAACGCCAACCATTGGATCTTGGAAGAAACCAACAAGAACAGCAGGTATTGCTGACAACCAAGGACCGATAAACGGAATTAAATTCATAAATAAACCAAATACCGCAAACATTAGCGCATAATTCAAGCCAACAATCCAATAACCAATCAGCAACATAATACCAACAGACAAGCTAACTAACAATTGCCCATGAATAAAAGAAGAAAGGACATCATTAATATTTGTTAATAATGTCTGCAGGCTCTTTGCTTTAGATTCACTTAAAAATCCAGTGACAAATGGAATAAATTTATGACCATCCTTCAACATGAAGAAAAGGAAAAATGGAATCATCACAAGCGCAACGATAAAACTTACAAATGAACCAATAAAGCTAAAAAGTGAGCCCACGATTTGCTCTGCATAAACATCAAAGTTATTAATTAAATTTTGAATCGAATCTTCCAATGAAGCAGGAATATAATCTTGACGATTTTCCCAAAAACTCCATAAATCTTCGAACCAAACGATGATTTGAGGGAATGAATCAACTAAACGCCCGAACTGATCTTGAATTGGTGGAATGATAAAATAAACACTAAAAAAACCAATCGCAATCATTAATAGAAAGACAATCACAATGCCTAGGACACGTTTAATTTTTAACCGCTCAAGCAAATTGACCAGTGGATTAGTTATGTAATAAAGTAGACCTGCACCAATAATCGGTACAGCAATAGAAGTAAGCAATAATCCAATCGGTTTAAAAATAAAAGCGGTCAAATGAATGAGATAAATAAGTGTAAAAATTAGTACAGCATACATTAAAACACGAAATGATTTCTTTCTCGTCACTTGCCTCAAACCTTTCCATTATCAACTAGCTTAATCATAGCACAAAACTGATGAAAAAAGGAATATTCTTGGTAATGAAAAATGGGTGAGATAATGAATCACGATACTGTGCAAGATCTGAATAATTAAGCTATAATAAATTAAACAGTCAAGATGACCATTTGTCAGATTAACTGTATCAACGACTTAACTGGGAGGAAAAGATGATGATAAGTCTAGAACAAGTCGTATTAAAAATGGCTGCAGAAATAGACCAAGCCAAACAAACGAAAGACCCGAATAAAATTAAGCAACATGCACGGGCAATTCAATTATTAGCTGATCTCATACTAGATGGGGAAGGCATGAGTCCATCGACGACAGAACAGCCGAGTCAATCAGCTTTTAATGAACATGAACTCCGTCAAATGATGGGGATGACTTCAACATCACCGCAAACACCTAAAAACGATTATGGACAATCCGATTCTAAATCAATCTTTGATTTTTAACAAAAAATAAAAATCCCCTCTAAAGTAGTTTTCTTTGCTGTGCACCCCTAAAGTTAGACCGAAAATCTAACCTTAGGGGTGTTTCTTATGGTGAAATATAATTTTGAATTTAAATTAGAAGTAGTAACTGCTTATTTAGCAGGTAAAGGAGGTTATAAATCATTAGCTAATCAATTTTCAATTTCTGATAAAAGCACTGTTAGAAAATGGGTTAAAGTTTATGAAACGATGGGTGAATCAGGTCTAAAAAGGAGAAAGTCACATAAAACTTATTCTGTTCAATTTAAGTTAGATGTTCTACAATATAAATTAAGAACAGAAGAGTCTTATCAAGATGTTGCCTTGAAGTTCAATATGCACAAACCATCGATTGTCGCCAATTGGATGCGTATTTGGAATAAAGAAGGCATTGATGGGCTCTCTAAACCAAAGGGGCGTCCTCCTATGTCAAAAAAGAAAAAGCAAAAGAAAAACGATAACACTTTAACTAGGGTACAACAGCTTGAACGAGAAATTGAATTACTTCGTGCGGAAAATGCTTACTTAAAAAAGCTCCGAGCTTCAGGAATAAATATTCCGAGCCGACTGCGAAAGTAGAATCTAGAATTATTCATGCTCTTCGTGAAGATTTTAAACTAGCAGTAATTCTTGAAGCGACAGGATTTCCAAAGGCTACGTACATGTATTGGCAAAAACGATTCAACGAATCGAATCCAGATGAAGAGATTGAACATCTAATTAAAGAAATATTCAAGGAAAACAACGGTAACTATGGTTACCGAAGAATTTGTATGGAGTTACGGAAATGTGGACACATCGTTAATCACAAGAAAGTTTTACGTATTATGAATAAACTTAATTTGACATGCACAAAATTCACGAGAAAATCAAGAAAATATAATTCATACAAAGGAACTGTCGGAAAGGTTGCTCAAAATCGAATTAACCGTAGATTCAATACACATATTCCTTATCAGAAAATAACAACTGATACAACAGAATTTAAATATTACACAAAAGATCAGAGCGGTAAAACCGTTATTAAGAAGGCGTATCTTGACCCTTTTTTAGATATGTTTAATGGTGAGATTTTATCATATAGATTATCCCAACGACCAAGTGCGAAAGCCATTTTAGATGCATTGAATGAGACAATCATAATAACTAAAGAGTGTCCTTATCGAACAACAATTCATACAGATCAAGGTTGGGGTTACCAAATGAAGGCTTTCCGCAAGCGATTAAAGGACAATGAAATATTTCAAAGTATGTCACGAAGAGGTAATTGTTTGGATAATTCTCCAATGGAGAATTTTTTTGGGTTAATGAAACAGGAGATGTATTATGGAGTTATATACGAATCATTTGAAGAGTTGAAACAAGCAGTTGATAAATACATTTATTATTATAATAATAGACGAATAAAAGTAAAATTGACTGGCATGAGTCCGGTTGAATACCGGAAACAAGCCAGCCAATTAGTAGCTTAAATATTAAGTTTAACTTTATGGGTTCAGTACACTTTCTTACTACGTTAGGGGGATTATTAGTAAACGACAAAAGTATGTCGTTTTATATTTTAGAATGCAGTTGGATACTCGTAATCAATACGCTCATCAAACGTAATGTAGTCTAAGTAAATCGTTAATAATAAGTAGCGCTTCTCTGTTTCTGGATCGCTAATAATGATATGGTCACGTCCAGCAGCTTCAATAACTCCTTTGAAAATCTTCGCATTCCAACGCTCATTATTTTCAAATGTCATATAAATAGTAGCAACGCGGCCACGATTCAAGCGTAAAATATTTTCTACATATGACTGCTCTAGTGGCAGCATTCCTTCACCTGATGGTGGTCCAACTGGTTGTGCAACAGGTTGTTGCATAAATGGTGGGAAACCAGGTTGAACTGGAAACGGCTGTCCCTGTTGCATTGGTGGTGGACCAAATGCTTGTGGTGGAACGAATGGCATTTGGAACATTCCTGGCATTGGCATTTGCTGACGCTGATCTTTTTCTTCACTCATTAAACTAACACTCCTTTTTATTAAGATTTAAATACGTGTACATACACTTTCAAGCGGTGAATAGAAACAATGTGATTTAAAACGACCGGAATTCCATTGGCCATACCACTGAGCAGGACAAGAGCCAGACGGCTTAAAAAACCATAATGACCTGTGAGCGGGATGAAACCTTTCACCACGGACGACGCGGCGAGCGAGATTTTTTTCGTGTTCTCTAGCGCGTTGGTAAAAATACCCTTTTTGTGTTGCTTCAAATCCACCGGGACTTTGAAAGACCATATCTTGAATCGAACGGATATTTCCAAAATCTAAGCAGTCATCAATGACTCGATTGATTCCGACGTTGCCAACCATTAACATGCCTAGGTCGCCTTCACCTTCGGCCTCTGCACGCATTAACCTTGCTAACAATTCAATATCTTTTTCTGTATGAGCAACAACCATCGATTCACCTCATTTCTAAAACGTCCTTCTGTAGCCATATTTATGTATCAACAATTGAAATTATGTTTTTTAACACAAGAATAGGGAAGATTAAAATATAGCGCACGTAAATAAGGGGGCATGGATTAAATTTCGAGGATAAATACATGCTTTGTTTCAGAAATTGTGATCAAAATAAGAAACTTTATTTTAAAATAAGCTTTAACTCTTTTAATTAAACAGAAAAAGTCGTATGATTATAACAGAATTATATTTTGGAGGTTTTTTTCATGAGTAATTTATTTGATACATTAAAAGAAAGATTAACTGGAAACACTAAGCGGATTGTTCTCCCTGAAGGTTCAGATGAGCGAATTTTACGAGCAGCAGCACAATTAGCTGGTGAGGGATTAGTTCAACCTGTATTAGTAGGTGTTCCAGAAGAAGTGAAACAGAAAGCTGCTGAATTAAACTTGAATTTTGATCAAGTAGAAATCTTAAATCCTGCTGACTACCCAGAATTCGATGCGATGGTTGCAAGCTTCGTAGAACGAAGAAAAGGAAAAGCAACAGAAGAGCAAGCACGTGAAATGCTATTAGATGAAAACTATTTTGGCACAATGCTTGTATATATGGATAAGGCAGATGGATTAGTAAGTGGTGCAGCACATTCAACAGCTGACACAGTTCGTCCAGCACTACAAATTATCAAAACAAAACCAGGCATTAAAAAGACTTCAGGTGTCTTCATTATGGTTCGTGAAGAAGAAAAATATGTTTTTGCAGACTGTGCAATTAACATTTCACCAGATAGCCAAGATTTAGCAGAAATTGCTATCGCATCAGCAGAAACAGCTAACTTATTTGGCATTGATCCACGTGTTGCAATGTTAAGCTTCTCAACAAAAGGTTCAGCTAAATCAGAAGAAACATTAAAAGTTGCTGAAGCAGTGAAAATTGCTAAAGAAATGAAGCCTGAATTAACATTAGATGGTGAATTCCAATTTGACGCTGCGTTTGTTCCAAGTGTAGCAGAAACAAAAGCACCTGATTCGGAGATTAAAGGGGATGCTAACGTATTTGTTTTCCCAGGACTAGAAGCGGGTAATATAGGATACAAAATTGCTCAACGTATGGGTAACTTTGATGCAGTTGGACCTATCCTACAAGGTCTGAACAAACCAGTTAACGACCTATCACGCGGCTGTAACACAGACGACGTTTACAAATTAGCAATCATTACAGCAGCACAAGCATTATAATAAAGAAGAAGCCGTTGGATTTTACTCCAACGGCTTTAAATTTTAATAAGTTCCGCTATATTTCACTGTTTTAAGAGATGAACTAGAGTGCATTTTCGAGAACTTGTGTGTATTTTCGAAAACTTGTGTGTATTTCTCGTAACTTGTGTGTATTCTCGCAAACTTGTGTGTATTTCCCGTAACTTGTGTGTATTCTCGCAAACTTGTGTGTATTCTCGCAAACTTGTGTGCATTTTCGAGAACTTGTGTGTATTTCCGCAAACTTGTGTGCATTTCGCAAAACTTGTGTGCATTTCCCGTAACTTGAGTGTATTTCACAAAACTTGAGCGCACCTCACCAATGATGAAAATAAAAATAGACAAACAAAAAGGGCTTCGAACAATTTACTTTTGTCCAGAGCCATTTTTTACATTTTTCCCGGCAAGTTTTTGTCCTAGCTTCTTTATTTTTTGATTAAGGCTCAAACAAATCTCCTAAAGCCTTTTGATTACGTTCAAGCATTAATTCACGTCGCTTCATAAACGTTACTTTTTCTGCATCGGTTAACTGATCATTAGTGATCTCTAATCCTGAATTAGTCAACAGCTCAACTAGCTTTGCGACAATATCATCAACTGAAATAGGTACATTTAAAATCGTCTCTAATGCTTCCATTACATCAGGATTAACATTAGGATAATTAAAGCGTGTCTCTTCACCTTGAATCCCGCGCTGGTAAAACTCACGAATTAATCGCGCCCGGCTTTGATGATCTGCAGTTACAGATAAGTATATTTGAATCGCAATCCCATTTCGAATTCGTCGTTGCGAGATACCAGCAAATTTTTTCCCGTCAATACTTAAATCATAGTCACCTGGACAATACGAGCCGACAACTTCAAATGCCTTAATTTGATCAGTCCAATCAGCGAGTAATGCTTTCATAAAGCTAACCATTTTTTCATAGCCTTCATGAATTCCAACTGAGCCTTGATCATTTATTAATAAACTTAAATTTAACACACCTTCATCTAGCGCAACGGCAAGACCACCAGAATTACGGACAATTGGTGGATAGCCTTGTTCCTTCAACCAACGAGAAGCCTCCAGCAAATGAGGCAAGCGCGAATCTGCGATACCAAGAACAACTGCATTTGGGTGAGTCCATAAGCGAACAATTGGTCCAGAATCACCTTTATGAATCGATTCTGCCAACGCATCATCAACCGCAAATGATTCCCACACCTTATACTCATCATTACGCTGATCGATTAATCGTATTTTTTTATCTAAAAAAATCCCCTGCCAAGTCTCCACGTACATCGTCATCTCCTCTTTAAGCTTGCACGAATCTATTATATAATGAAAAAAGAACATTAGCTAATTCGACAAAGACGGAGGATAACCAAATGACTTATTTAACCGCTCAACTCAGTGAAGAAAAAGTCTTTAAAGACCCTGTCCATAGTTACGTCCATGTTCGAGATCAAGTGATTTGGGACCTAATTGGGACGAGGGAATTTCAGCGTCTACGCCGGATTAAACAGCTTGGTACAACATACATCACATTTCACGGTGCAGAACATAGCCGCTTTAACCACTCACTTGGCGTCTACGAAATTATTCGCCGCATCTTAGAAAACTTTACAGAAGAACTGAATTGGGATCACGAGGAGCGTATGCTTTGTCTAACTGCCGCACTGCTTCATGATCTTGGCCACGGCCCATATTCCCATTGCTTTGAAAAAGTATTCGATCTCGATCATGAGCATTTTACCAAACAAATTATTCTCGGTAATACTGAAGTGAATCAAATTTTAACAAAGGTAAGTCGAGACTTTCCGAAAAAAGTAGCCGAGGTAATCAATAAAACCTATCACGATAAACTGATTGTTAGCTTGATCTCAAGCCAAATTGATGCAGATCGGATGGACTATCTCCAACGAGATGCATATTATACTGGTGTAAGCTATGGTCACTTTGATATGGCGCGTATTTTAAGAGTCATGCGTCCGCTAGATGATAAAATTGTGATTAAAGCTTCTGGCATGCATGCTGTTGAAGACTATATAATGAGTCGCTATCAAATGTACTGGCAAGTCTATTTCCATCCAGTAAGTCGAAGTGCTGAAGTGATTTTATCTAAAATTCTCCATCGAGTTAAGGCGCTCCATATTAATGGGTACCAATTTAAGCAAGAACCAACTCACTTTTATTCATTTTTCACAGGTGAGATCTCACTTGAGGACTATATAAAATTAGATGAGACGATTATGCTTTTCTATTTCCACGAATGGATCAATGAACAAGACGTGATTTTATCAGATTTATGCTCACGCTTTTTAGACCGGAAATTATTTAAATATACAAATTTCGATATGAAAGATGACATGGGAAAATTGCAAGAATTAAGACAATTGTTTGACCGGGTTGGAATTAACCCCGACTATTATTTGGTCATTGACTCATCATCAGATTTGCCGTATGATTTTTATCGCCCAGGAGAAGAAGGGGAGAGGCTACCGATTTACTTACAGCTGGAAAATGGTGAGCTGAAGGAATTGTCGGAGGCATCAGATATCGTTGAATCGATATCCGGAAAAAGACGGACAGATCATAAACTTTACTATCCAGCCGATATAATTAATAAACTCAAAGAGCATGAGGAAAAACATCGAATTCAAGCTTTATTAGGGATGAACTAGGAGTGACGATATGCTACTAAACCACGCACGTTTATTAAGATTTTTCACCGATGCAAATGAAGTCGTCGGTCGCAAGAAATTACAAAAGATGATCTATATCCTAAAAAAAATGGGTCTACCTTTTAATGAGAAATACGGATTTCACTTTTATGGCCCGTATTCTGAGGAATTGACACTCAGAATTGAAGAGCTTTGCAATTTAGGCTTCTTAACAGAGAAAGAGGAAAAAAAGGAAAATTATATTCAATATCATTACATCCTTAATGATGCAGGCAAGCAATTTCTCGATCAAGCTCCAGATGATTTGCCAGCTTGTCGTGATCTGATAGAGCAATTAAACAATCAATCAGCACGATTTTTAGAATTAATTGCCACGATGCTATTTTTCGATGACTTAACACGCCTAGAAGTCGAACAAAAGGTGAGCGAGGTCAAAGCAAAAGCCAATTACAAACAAGAGGAATTTGCTGAAGCATGGACATTTATTGAACAATTGAAGCAATTGCATTAAGTTTAAAATGATATTAACTAGCAGATAAGATTACTGCGAATACCAAATAATATGCTAAACCGCAGACACAAAAAAGCGTGATGCAAGGATCACGCTCTTTGGATTCAAATCTCAATGATAATCACAATAACCTATTGGTTCTGTTCCTTTAATGAAAAACATTAATCGACTAACAGAACAGTGTTGGTTTGATAATAGACCTGTCTGCGGGTCTACATATGCAGCAACAATACCAGGTGGAGCAATAAAACTATTGCTCTGCTTATTTTTATGCCCCGCTTCCATTGCATCACGCCAAATTAGCTTTGCTGCTTGATTTGAATTGACTGGTGAATTGTCATCATAGCCTGTCCAAACACCGACAATTAGATCTGGACTATAACCAATCATCCAATTATCAGTCGTCGTTGAGCCACTTTTTCCCGCATAATCACCTGTTAAGTCACCGCTAATTGAACCACCTGTTACCGCAAGATAGTCAGATAAATTCGGATCAAACATCCCTGTCAGTAACTGATTTAAAATAAATGTAATCCGCTCATCCAACACCTGCTCACCTAAATCGAACGACCGTTTATATATGACCTGATCATTTGGATCGAGAATTTTTTCTAAAATATACGGCTTAACTTCGTGACCACCATTAGCAAAATGACTATAGGCAGTCACCATTTCTACTACGCTAAGTGATGCCGTTCCAAGTGCGAGTGCAGGAACAGGCTCTAATTCACTCGTAATCCCAAGAGATCGTGTGCGTTCAATCACTTTTTCAGGCGTTAAGAAAAGATGTGTTTTCACAGCGTAAATATTGTCACTAACCGCAAGCGCTTGAGCGAGCGTGACTGTATCCTCAGCATATCGCTCGTTAAAATTTTTCGGTGAATATGAGTTGTTATCATTAAAAATAAATGTCGTCGGTTCACTCATTAATGGCGTCGCAGCTGTAAAACCATTTTCAAGTGCAGTATAGTAGATAAATGGCTTAAACGTTGACCCGACCATGCGTTTAGCCTGTGTTGCACGATTAAATGGGCTGAGCTGATAATCTGTTCCTCCGATAAGTGCCTTGATAGCTCCGGTAGCAGGATGAGCCATCATCGCACCGACCTGCAGATCACCAATATGATTTTCGACAGATTGATTCAATGCTTGCTGTTCCTCTAGTTGAATCGTTGTTTGTAGCTTGAAACCAGGCGGAACGGGGTGCCCTAAAATGCTAGTTGCTTCTTTTATCGCAAGATCTGCAATATAACCAAATTGCGAATCCCGCTTCGAGTCTGCGACAATATTAAGTACCTCAGTCCGGGCCAGTAGCGCTTCTGTTTCGTTAATTAAGCCACCGGTATAAAGTAGATTAAGGATTTTCTCTTGCTGCTTCTTTGCCGTCTCAAAATGATTGATTGGTGAGTTTCCATTTGGTCGGTTCGGAATCGCGACAAGCATTGCAATCTCAGCCAGTGATAATTCTGTTGTCGGTTTATTAAAATAAAATTGACTCGCAGTCTCAACGCCATAAATCCCATGACCAAAATAGATTGTATTCAAGTATCCTTCTAGTAGCTTATCTTTATCGTAATGATACTCTAATCGTATCGTATAGAATGCCTCTTTAATTTTCCTATCCCAAGTTTTTTCGTGCGTTAAGAATAGATTGCGCGCATATTGTTGAGAAATCGTACTAGCCCCCTCAGTTAAATTGCCGCGTTGAATATTTTTTAAAATCGCTCCAGCAATTCTTTTCAAATCAAAACCACCATGATGATAAAAGTGTTGATCCTCAATCTCAATGGTTGCTTTGATTAGGAATGGGTTAATTTGATCAAGTGATCGCCAGATTCGATTACCATCGCTATACATCGTGCCAAGCTCTTCGCCCTCAGCTGTTAAAATTGTTATCGGCTGCTCATTTAATTGTGGTGGACCTAAGAAATGAATCGTTAAAATAAAACTAATGAGTCCAACTGCAGAAATAAGGACAAACCAGACTGCAACTCTTTTCATAATCGTCACCTCCTGCTAGTCAGTATCACTTTTTTTGTAAAAAATTAAACATCTAAAAAGAAATGGGTGATAAAAATTCCACTAACACCCATTTCGAGTGCGTTCGCTCTCAAATTTGAGATTTCGCACTATTTGCTAGTGCGTTCGCACCCAATCTTAAAATTTCGCTCTACCTTATAGTGCGTTCGCACCCAAATTGGAAAATATTAAAAAACCGCTCCAAATAAAATTTAACTAAAATATAAAATTCAACAAAAGTTACTTGAGTTTCTCATTAAACATTTCTATACTTAGGAATACTAATAGTTTTAAGGATGGTTTCATGCGGCTAGGAAAATTTTTTGTTAAAATTAATTTACAGACTGAAATTGATGATGGTCACGATTGCCAGCAGACGTTAGTTGATGCTAAGGGTGAATTAATTCAAACCGAGAGGCAAACGGTGATCAGATTTAATGAGGTTATTGATCAGCAGCCTGATGTTGCAACGATGGTGACGATTAAGTCAGATCAGATTGCGATTAAACGTTCAGGTGGAGTGGAAATGGTTCAGCAATTCCGTCCAAAACAAATTACTGAAACAATTTATCGTCATCAATTTGGTTCAATTCGAATGGAAACACAAACGCAAGATTTCTATTATCGACCGATGACAGCGAACGGCTCTGCCGAATTAAAATTAAACTATAGAACAAAATTGGATGGGGAAGAGGAACGAACACACAAACTCTTACTCACAATCAAGGAGGACAATCAATGACAATCGTACAAAAGATGCAAGACGAGCTTAAAACAGAGATTAAATCAGCGATTCTAAAAGCAGAGCTTGCAACTGAAGAACAAATTCCAGCGATTATTTTAGAAAAGCCAAAGGAGAAGGCTCATGGTGACTACGCAACGAATATCGCGATGCAATTAGCACGTGTAGCGAAAAAAGCACCTCGTCAAATCGCAGAGCAACTGGTAGAACAGCTAGATCTTGAAAAAGCATCAATTACAAAAGTGGAGATTGCTGGACCAGGATTTATTAATTTCTTTATGGATAACAGCTATTTAACAAAGCTTGTGCCATTAATTTTAGAGCAACAAGATCAATATGGTCGGACAAACACTGGAAAAGGTGAAAAGGTTCAAATTGAATTTGTTTCAGCCAACCCAACAGGCGATCTGCATTTAGGTCATGCTCGTGGTGCTTCAGTCGGAGACACAACAGCTAATCTATTAGACACTGCCGGCTACCAAGTTGAGCGAGAGTTTTATATTAATGATGCAGGTAATCAAATTAATAATCTTGCACTATCGATTGAAGCGCGCTATTTACAAGCACTTGGCCATGATGTGCCAATGCCAGAGGATGGCTATCATGGAAAGGATATTATTGATATTGCCAATGAATTAGTTGAAAAATATCAAGAAAAATTTATTGAGCAGGATGAAACAGAGCGCCGTGCATTTTTCCGTGAATATGGCTTGAAGTTTGAATTAGCTAAACTGAAGCAAGACCTCGCTGATTTCCGTGTTAACTTTGACAATTGGTTTTCAGAGACTTCTCTATATGAAGAAGATAAAATTGTACCTGCATTAAATCTGTTAACGGAAAAAGGTTACACATATGAAGACGGTGGTGCTACTTGGTTTAGAACGACAGATTTTGGCGATGACAAAGACCGAGTTCTAATCAAAAATGATGGCACATATACGTACCTAACACCAGATATTGCTTACCATAAAAATAAACTTGACCGTGGCTTTGATAAGTTAATTAACTTCTGGGGCGCTGACCACCATGGCTACATCGCACGTATGAAAGCAGCAATTCAAGCACTTGGTTATGATCAAGATACGCTTGAGGTTGAAATCATTCAAATGGTAAACCTATTTGAAAACGGTGAGAAGGTTAAGATGAGTAAACGGACAGGTAAAGCTGTTACGTTAAGAGAGCTGATGGAAGAGGTCGGTATCGATGCGATGCGTTATTTCTTCGTTATGCGCTCAAGTGATGCACACTTAGATTTCGATATGGATCTAGCAAAATCACAATCAAATGAAAACCCAGTCTATTACGTACAATATGCACATGCTCGTATCTGTACATTACTAAAACAAGCAGCTGAAAAAGGCTTTGAAATAGACTTGACTCAGTTAAAAGATCATCTAATGACTGAAAAAGCAGAGGATTTATTAAAACAATTAGGTGATTTCCCACAAGTGATTGCTGATGCTGCTAAAGATCGTGCACCACACAGAATGACTCAGTATATTTTTGACCTTGCTTCATTGTTACACAGCTATTATAATGCTGAAAAAGTACTTGACTCAGACAACCCTGAGAAAACAAAAGCACGCCTTGCATTAATGGAAGCAGTCAAAGTTACTATTGCCAATGGATTAAAAATTCTTGGTGTTCATGCACCAGACCATATGTAAACAGACGAAAACCGAGCTTGGCTCGGTTTTTTACTGACAATAAAATAATCTAACGAGGTAAACGAATGACAACATTATTACTACTGATCATCTATTTAGCTTTCATTAGCTTAGGATTACCTGATGCTTTACTCGGGACAGCTTGGCCTGTCATGCAACTAGAACTTGATTTGCCGATGGAAGTCGCCGGCGTCTTATCTATGACAATCACATCTGGCACAATTATTTCTAGCTTAGCAAGTGGGCGTTTACTAAAGAGATATGGTACAGGCAAAGTAACTTTTATCAGTGTGCTGATGACTGCCGCTGCTTTGCTTGGATTTTACTTGGCACCATCTCTAATTTGGTTAATCATCTGTGCAATTCCACTTGGTCTTGGCGCAGGTGCAGTTGATACGGGATTAAATGATTACGTTGCCATTAACTATGAAGCGCGTCACATGAGCTGGCTTCATAGCTTTTGGGGTGTTGGTGCTTCACTTAGTCCAATCATCATGTCGCAATTTATTCTTCAAGGTCATGCTTGGCGCGAAGGCTATTTAACGATTTCGATTATCCAATTTGCACTTGTAGCGATACTTTTCTTAAGCATCCCTTTATGGAGTAAAGTCGCAGCAACAGAAGAAAGTCAATTAAATCAAGCGATTGAAGCAGAAGCAACAGCATCAAAAACTGCAACAAAACCGCTACAAGTAAAGGGTGTAAAATATGCACTATTAACATTTTTATTTTACTGTGGAATTGAAGCGGGTGTCGGCCTTTGGGGGAGTAGCTTTTTAGTTAATATTAAAAACTTTGATCCTGCAATTGCTGCTCGCTGGGTATCATTTTATTATGGTGGTATTACAATAGGCCGTTTTATAACGGGTTTTATTACATTCAAAATGTCAAACAAAGCACTGATACGAACTGGTCAAATGACTGCACTAATCGGTACGATCCTGCTATTTTTACCATTGCCACAAATATTTTTAATGAGTAGCTTTGTGATTATCGGACTTGGACTGGCACCAATTTTCCCTTGTATGATTCATGAGACACCAGCAAACTTCGGTAAACAGCATTCACAAGTATTAATTGGTTATCAAATGGCAGCAGCTTACACTGGGACGACATTTGTCCCGCCGTTAATTGGTCTATTTGCAGGTCAGCTTACGATCGCAATCTTCCCACCAATTGCAATTCTTTTAGTAGCAGGAATGTTGTTTAGCTCAGAAAAATTAAATCAAATCAACAGCGTAAAATCAAAACAACTTAGTATGTAACAAATTTTTA
Organism: Amphibacillus xylanus NBRC 15112; assembly: GCF_000307165.1. NCBI lineage: Bacteria > Bacillati > Bacillota > Bacilli > Caryophanales > Bacillaceae > Amphibacillus > Amphibacillus xylanus. The sequence goes on along the minus strand of NC_018704.1, from coordinate 2,171,141 downwards.
TCTAAGTAGAACATAGGTTTCAATAATTATTTAACATTAATGCAAAAATAATTAATCAACTTATAAATATCGTGCATTTTTCAGGATGATACGATACCATATAAGAAAATGTAAAAAAACGAGGTGTAGTAGGATGCAAAAGTTAGTCTATTTTGTGGGAGTGGCGGGTACAGGGAAAACAACCGTAGCAGAAAAGGTCGCACGTGAGATTCCTTGTGCATTTTTAGATCGTGATACAGTGGGAGGTCGCTTTGTTGAAAGATTCTTAGAACAGCAAGGCTTAGATCCAGATGACCGTGATTCACAATTTTATAAAGAAAATCTTCGTGATTTAGAATATGATACAACGTTAGATATTTGTGTTGAAAACCTTCGTGTTGGTCAAAATGTATTCATGATCTCTCCATTTACTTCAGAGCTAAAAAATAAACAATACTTAGAAGACTTGCTTGTAGCAGCAAATAAAACAAAAGCAGAAGTAGACGTGAAGGTTGTCGTTGTTACACTACAAGATATTGAACAACAACGTAAGCGAATCGAGCAAAGAGGTACAGACCGTGATACTTGGAAGCTTGAGAATTGGGATCAGTATGAAACACGAGTTAATTTCGTTCCTGAAATTAATTGGGATATTCCTGAAGACAGCGTTCTCGTCTTTGATAATTCAGGTGATTTAACAGAAGATAAAGTCGCTGAACTCATTAATTTTATCGGTAAATAATGATATCGTTAATTTTGTTTAGTTAGGATAAATTTTTTCTGATCTTTGTACAACACTAATGATGAGTGATAAAAGTAATCAGTTATTTGTTCATTCTTCATGCAATGTGATTAATTTTATATCAATTAATAAGAAAGATTGCTTTTTATAAAACATACTCATATAATGTACAAATGATGGAATCATGTGATTAAACACGATCGCTTTAAATATGGAGTAAAGGGAGTGCAAAACGGTGTCAATTGCGAATACAAACCGTGAGAATTTACAGGAATACTCGATGATTGAATTAGCAATCCTCGTATTAGAAAAAACAAACAAAGCACTAAATTATAGAGAAATATTTAATCAAGTTGCTGATATAAAAGGTTATTCAGAGTCAGAGCGTCACTCAAACTTAGCTCTTTTCTACACTGACCTTAACTTAGACGGCCGCTTTTTAACACTAGGCGGCGGTGAGTGGGGTTTGAAAAAGTGGTATTCAGTTGAGCAAATTGACGAGGTCATTCAAATCGAAGCAACACCGAAAAAACGTAAGAAGAAAAAGAAAGTGGTCGATCCAGTTGAAGATGATCCAATCATTGATGATGCGGATGAAGATTTAACTGAAGTTCCACTAGATATTGTTGGAGCTGCATATAAAAATACAATTAACGATGACGACGAAGATACATTAACATTAAGTGATGACATCATTGATGAGGAAGACTTCGATGATTATGATGAAGATCTAGATGATGAAGAAGATGAAGATCTAGATGACGAAGATGATTACGATGATGAGGATGAACTCTAAATTTAGCAAGTCGAGTGTCAATTAACTTTTATTTTTTAAAAAGATAACGATCAACTACTTGACATTTTTCTGCTCAATGCGTAATATTTTATTTGGGCTCTACAAAAGAATTATAATGATGCGTCCCCCTGTTACAGGGGGGCGTTTTTGTTTTTAATGTGGCTGTAGAGCGTTTTTAAAACATATAACCGACCTGCTTGGATATTCTACAAGTAGATCCGTATTTTTATGAAAAGGGAGCGAAATAAATCGTGGCAAAATACATCTTTGTAACGGGTGGAGTTGTTTCATCAATTGGTAAAGGGATTGCAGCGGCTTCATTAGGTCGATTACTAAAAAATCGTGGTCTAAACGTAACTATTCAAAAATTTGATCCTTATATTAACGTCGACCCAGGTACGATGAGCCCATATCAACATGGGGAAGTATTTGTAACTGATGACGGTGCGGAAACAGACTTAGACCTTGGACACTATGAGCGTTTTATCGATATTAACTTATCGAAATACTCTAATATTACAACAGGTAAAGTTTATTCATCCGTTATAAAAAAAGAACGTCGTGGTGATTATTTAGGTGCAACAGTTCAGGTAATCCCACACATTACGAATGAAATTAAAGCAAAAGTATTCGAATCTGCTGAACACAGTCATGCTGATGTAGTGATTACAGAAATTGGTGGTACTGTTGGTGATATTGAATCACTTCCATATCTAGAAGCAATCCGCCAAATCAAAAATGATGTAGGTCGAGAAAATGTCATGTATATCCATACGACACTCATACCATATATTAAAGCAGCTGGTGAGTTAAAAACTAAACCAACACAGCACAGCGTGAAGGAATTACGTTCACTTGGTATTCAACCAGACGTCATTATCCTACGTTCAGAAATGCCTGTTCATCAAGAAATGAAGGACAAAATCGCTCTATTCTGTGATATTAAACCATCTAATGTCATTGAATCAACAGACGTTGAAACGATTTATCATATTCCACTTTCACTACGCGATCAGGGTCTAGATCAAATTACTTGTGATCACTTTGGCTTGAACTGTCCAGAACCTGATATGACAGAGTGGGAGAAATTAGCTGAAACTGTTAAGAATTTATCTGGTAAGAAAACAATTGGCTTGGTCGGTAAATATATCGAGTTACCCGATGCTTATATTTCAGTTGTTGAAGCATTGAAACACGCAGGTTATCCATATAATGTTGATGTAGAAGTCAAATGGATTAATTCAGAAGACATTACTGTTGATAATGCTCATGAGTACTTGAAAGATGTTGATGGAATTCTTGTCCCTGGTGGCTTTGGTGATAGAGGTATCGAAGGGAAAATTAATGCCATCCGTTATGCGCGTGAAGAGAAGGTTCCGTTTTTAGGTATTTGCTTAGGCATGCAGCTGGCAACAATTGAATTCGCGCGTAATGTTTTAAACTTAGAAGATGCTCATTCAACAGAAATCAATCCAGACACACCATACCCAGTTATTGATATTCAAGCTGACAAAAAAGATCTGGAAAATATCGGTGGCACACTTAGACTTGGTCTATACCCATGTCACTTGAAAGACGGCTCAAAAATTAAACAAGCATACAATAATGCTGATGTGATTCATGAACGTCACCGCCATCGCTATGAAGTAAACAATGAATATCGTGAAGCACTTGAAGAGAAAGGCTTAGTACTTTCAGGTATGAGCCCTGATAATCGACTTGTTGAAGCAATTGAATTACCTGATCACCCATGGTTTGTTGCGACACAATTCCACCCAGAATTTAAATCACGTCCAACAAGACCACAACAGTTGTTTACAAGCTTTATCGGAGCGATCGTTAATAAGTAAATTTAATAAGTGATGAATGAAGCCTTACCTTTCGTTCATCACTTTTTTATCGTGCAATTGCTCACTTGTGAACAAGGTCAATAGATGGAAAAGTTAGATTTTTTATGTATATTTACAGTAAAATAGGCCTATTATTCAAAAATCTTGTAAGATGAATTGCTAGGGAGGAGATGCAAGTGACTAAAAATGTTTTAATAGTAGACGACCAAGCTGGGATTCGTCTTTTGCTTGAAGAAGTAATTCGTGGTGAAGGCTATCAAGTGACGAGCTGTGAAGATGGGATCTCTGCGATTAACTATGTAAAAGAACATCAACCAGATTTAATGATTATAGATTTTCAAATACCTCTAAAAAGCGGCTCAGAAGTGGTAGCGATATTAGAGGAATCAGGCTACCAAGTACCGACAATTTTCATCAGCGGCTTAATCGAAAATGCAAAAGCGTTGACCAAAAAATATCAAACAGTAAAAGGTTATATTTCCAAACCATTTAATTTAATCGATGTCAAAGAAAAGATAAATCAATTAATGAACGAATAGTCAGAATAAAGGGTTTTAATTACATAATTTACTTAAAATTACAATAACTCTAATAGAATTGTTAAAAAATTTTGACGTAATCGCTTACATTTGCTTCACGTTGTTGCATGGAACTGTCGAAATTGGTATGCTATTAGAGTACCCAATCAAGAAAAAATTTTGACTGGATATAGTCGTGTGCTCATTTTTAATGAGCGTGCCAAATGGCGAATAAATAATTTCTTATATTTTTAAGGAGGAACAATTCATGGCATTAGTATCAATGACAAAAATGCTTCAAGATGCAAAAGCAGGAAAATATGCTGTTGGACAATTTAACATTAACAACTTAGAGTATGTCCAAGCTATTTTACAAGCAGCAGAAGAGGAAAAATCTCCAGCAATTTTAGGTGTTTCTGAAGGAGCAGCACGCTACATGGGTGGCTACGATGTAGTTGTAGCAATGGTTAAAGCTGTTTATAAAGCTCAAGGAACTACTGTTCCAGTAGCAATCCATTTAGATCACGGTTCAAGCTTTGCTGAGTGTGCTAAAGCTATTCATGCAGGTTTCACATCAGTAATGATCGACGCTTCTCATGCTCCATTCGAAGAAAACGTAGCAATTACTTCTAAAGTTGTTGAGTTAGCTCACTTACACGGTGTATCTGTTGAAGCTGAGCTTGGAATCGTTGGTGGAGAAGAAGACGGCGTTGTAGGAGAAGTTATGTATGCTGATCCTAAAGAGTGTCAAGAACTTGTTGAGCGTACTGGAATCGATACATTAGCTCCAGCTCTAGGTTCTGTTCACGGAACTTACAAAGGTGAGCCTAAATTAGGATTTAAAGAAATGGAAGAAATCGGCGCTGCAACTGGTGTGCCACTAGTATTACACGGTGGAACTGGTATTCCATTGAAAGATATTCAAAAAGCAATTTCTTTCGGTACAGCTAAGATTAACGTAAACACTGAAAACCAAATCCAACAAACGAAAACTGTACGTGAAGTATTAGCAGCAAATCCAGATATGATCGACCCTCGTAAATATCTTGGACCTTCACGTGATGTAATTAAAGAAACAGTTATTGGTAAAATGCGTGAATTTGGTTCTTCTAATAAAGCGTAAGAAATCCAGTCAGTGATACTGTTTATTCAAACGGAATGAATGAACAGTAAAATGATAATGGAGTTGTTGTAAAAAGCATCTGCTTTTGTGACAACTCCATTTTTATTATCTAATCTGTTATGATACACGCTTCTGTCAATTTTTTTTCGTGTAAATTATTTGTCAATTGACCAATTTTTAATAAAATGAGGTAGATACATACGTGATTTATTTGTATAATGAAAAGGAATGCGTTTTTTATACAAAGAGCGCGTTTTTCAGAAAATACCATCATGATTCGATAAACAGACTTAATAAGCGAATTATTGGTAAGTTAAAACTACTTAATGAACATTTTCTGTTATAATAAAGGTTGGTAAAGTAAGCGTTTACCTAATCGATTTTTAAGCTTTATCAGGAATTTTATATTCATTGAGACAAGTTTTTTCTTTATGATCTGAACAATTTAAACGCATCAAAGTACCAAGAAGGTATACACTAAGAGTAACGAAACGAGACGACAAATATAAAAAGTGAGGCTACTGATTATGAAAAAATTATTTGTAGAAGGTGGTAACCCTTTAAAAGGAACGGTAAAAATAGGTGGAGCAAAGAACAGTGCGGTTGCTCTATTACCGGCAACAATTTTAGCAGATTCTGAAGTAAGTATTGAAGGCCTACCAGATATTTCCGATATTGTGATCTTAAGTGAATTACTCGAAGAAGTCGGTGGTAAAGTTAGACGTGATGGAAGCACTGTACATATCGATCCAACACATATGACTTCAATGCCACTACCAAATGGAAAAGTTAAAAAACTTCGTGCGTCTTATTATTTCATGGGTGCGATGCTCGGTCGTTTTAAGCGAGCAGTCATTGGGCTACCAGGTGGTTGTCACATTGGCCCGCGTCCAATTGATCAGCATATTAAAGGATTTGAAGCATTAGGTGCTAAAGTCACGAATGAACAAGGTGCAATCTATCTCCGTGCTGATGAGTTAGTTGGCGCTAGAGTTTATCTTGACATCGTTAGTGTTGGCGCAACAATTAATATTATGCTTGCAGCTGTTCGCGCAAAAGGTAAAACGATTATCGAAAATGCAGCGCGTGAGCCTGAAATAATTGATGTTGCAACACTTCTTACAAGTATGGGTGCTAAAATCAAAGGTGCAGGAACAGATGTTATTCGGATTGAGGGTGTTGATTCATTATCTGGATGTACACACACGATTATTCCTGACCGAATTGAAGCAGGTACGTATACAATCCTTGCTGCAGCTTTAGGAGAAGATGTTTTAATTGATAATGTCATTCCACAACACTTAGAGCCTGTTATCGCTAAGCTTCGCGAAATGGGAGTGGAAATTGAAGTAGGGGAAGATAAGCTTCGTGTTAAAAAATCAGAAAATCTAAAAGCCGTTGATATTAAAACACTCGTTTATCCAGGCTTTGCAACAGATTTACAACAACCATTTACAGCACTATTAACGAAAGCTGAAGGTACTTCAATCGTAACTGACACCATTTATAGTGCTCGTTTTAAACATACAGATGAATTGCGCCGCATGAGTGCGAAGATTAAAGTTGAAGGATCAAGTGCAATTGTATATGGTCCAACAAAATTACAAGGAGCAAAAGTTCGAGCCTCAGACCTTCGTGCTGGTGCCTCACTCATCATTGCTGGTTTGATGGCCGAAGGAATTACTGAAATTACAGGAGTCGAACATATAGAACGAGGTTATGAAAACCTAACAACGAAATTAACCAATTTAGGTGCGAAAATTTGGAAAGAAGCGATGACTGAAGAAGAAATTCGCCAAACACAAAATTAACAACATAAATGCAAGCATCTTTTATGCGATGCTTGCATTTTCTTTACTGAAGTCAAGCTTGAATGAAGAAAGAGTTATATTGTAAAAATGGCAAAATAAGCACAAACCCACCACGACTAAGTTGCTATTTCTAGAAAAGCGGTTGAAAATTTTTTCGAAAAGGAGTAGGATAAAAATATCTACCGCATACTTCATGAACACTCAAAATCTTCTAAATTTATATTCCCATTTTTCAATTGAATAAAATAACTAATAGAATAGGTGTGATGATCACGTGTCAGAAGTTACAATTTCACAATTAGAGGAACTGACGTTAAAAGATCTCTACGCAAAGGCAAGAGAATTTAAAGTATCTTACTATGCCAAATTAACGAAACGGGAACTCATTTTTTCAATTTTAAAAGCACAGGCCGAAAAAAGCGGTTATTTATTTATGGATGGAATTCTAGAAATCATTCCATCAGAAGGATTTGGCTTCTTAAGACCAATTAATTATTCACCAAGTGCTGAAGATATTTATATCTCTGCATCTCAAATACGTCGTTTTGATTTAAGAAATGGCGATAAAGTCTCAGGTAAGGTTAGACCACCTAAAGAAAATGAACGATATTATGGCTTGCTTCATGTAGATGCGGTCAATGGAGAAGATCCTGAGCTTGCGAAAGAACGTGTGCATTTTCCAGCGTTAACTCCTCTTTATCCAAATAGAATGATGACACTCGAAACAGAGCCTCATGAAGTCTCAACGCGTATAATGGATATTATTACTCCTGTTGGTTTTGGCCAGCGTGGATTAATCGTAGCGCCACCAAAAGCAGGTAAAACGATGCTACTCACTGAAATTGCCAATAGCATTACTAAAAATCATCCAGATGTTAAGTTAATTATTTTACTTGTTGATGAGCGTCCAGAGGAAGTAACTGATATAGAGCGCCAGGTTCATCCGGACGTTGATGTTGTTAGCTCAACTTTTGATGAAGTTCCAGAGAATCACATTAAAGTATCGGAATTAGTTTTAGAACGCGCGATGCGACTCGTTGAACATAAGAAAGATGTCGTTATTTTGATGGATAGTATTACACGTTTGGCACGTGCTTATAACCTTGTTATTCCACCAAGTGGTCGTACATTATCAGGTGGTATTGACCCAGCAGCCTTCCACCGACCAAAACGTTTCTTCGGTGCAGCGCGTAATATTGAAGAGGGCGGTAGCTTAACGATACTAGCGACTGCTTTAGTTGAAACAGGTTCAAGAATGGACGACGTCATTTATGAGGAGTTTAAAGGAACAGGTAACTTAGAACTTCACCTCGATCGTCAACTTGCTCAACGAAGAATTTTCCCAGCGATTGATCTATTACGTTCAGGTACTCGTAAAGAAGAGCTTCTTATTTCTAAGGAAAAACTCGATATCGTTTGGTCAATGCGTAAAGTGATGCAAGACACACCTGATTTCATCGAACGCCTATTGAAAAAGATTCGCTCAACAAAATCGAACGAAGAATTTTATCAGCAAACGATTGATGAAATGAAGCGGAAAAATATTAAACCATAAAATGAAGCTCTTAATCTTTTGCGAGATTGAGAGCTTTTTTTATAAAGAATATAAATATTAAGAAAGGATTGAAGCAATGAACTATCAATTTGTTGAAAAGTCGAATCGTCTCATCCAATTAGAAGCACTCATACCTAGACTCAAACAATCACATCCCAATTTTCACGAACTAAATATCCAGCTAGGCAAGGATCTAGCAGGCTACGTTGGTGAAAAGAACCTCCGTTATTACTTTGAATTTATTCAAGCAAAGAAAGTCATCCATTTATCTGGACTTCGACTGCACGGTAGCACATACTATACCCAGATTGACCACCTAATTGCAACGCCTCACATAATTTTCATCATTGAAGTCAAAAATCGCAAAGGAATTATCGCACAAAATCAACACGGTCAATACGTCCAACAATACCAACAAACCTCCGTCACCTTTGATAATCCTAAACACCAAGCCGACATCCAAAAACGTCAGCTTGACTATATCCTTCGACACCACGGTTTTCCCTGTATCCCGATTATTCCAATCGTTGCATTTCCACACAACTCAGTTCAACTAGATGTCTCGATAACTTCTAAAGAAGTAATGGTCGCACAGGAAGTACCGTTTTTCACCAATGACTGTCTAGCGAATAATCGCCAACTATACTATAACGACCACCAATTACAACAACTTGAAAAACTTTTAAGAAGTCTTCACCAACCGCGAGAAGTCGATTTGATCAAAGATTACAACATCAAATTAGAGGACTTAAACACAGGTGTACTCTGCCCATTATGTAGAAATATTTTTATGCAGCGACAATACGCAACATGGACATGCTCAAAATGCGAAAATTCCGACCCAACTGCACATCACCAAGCTTTACGAGACTATACTCATCTGTTTAGTCCAATTATCAACAACCGTACAGCCAGATGGTGGTTAGGATTAAGTTGTTACTCACTGACTTATCGCCTGCTATCGGAATTCCCAGTAATTAAACCAAGCGGCCGCAAAGCAGTGCAATATAACTTATCCAGCTTGAATAAAATAGACAAAAGTTCATAAATTATAATCAACTTATTGAAAATGCACACAAGTTCGCGAAAATACACACAAGTTTTCAAAAATACACACAAGTTCGCTGAAATGCACACAAGTTTCCGAAAATACACACAAGTTCCGAGAAATGCACACAAGTTTCCGAAAATACACACAAGTTCACGAAAATGCACACAAGTTTTCGAGAATACACACAAGTTCGCTGAAATACACACAAGTTTTCGAGAATACACACAAGTTCCGGAAAATGCACACAAGTTTTCAAAAATACACACAAGTTCCGGGAAATGCACACAAGTTTTCGAGAATACACACAAGTTCACTGAAATGCACACAAGTTTTCAAAAATACACACAAGTTCCGCGAAATGCACACAAGTTTTCGAGAATACACACAAGTTCGCTGAAATACACACAAGTTTTCGAGAATACACACAAGTTCCGCGAAAATGCACACAAGTTTTCAAGAATATACTCAAGTTCACCAAAAGACAACATCTCCCAACCGGATCTGTCAATCAAAATAAATAAAAGTATTGCATTGTATTTCTGACACTGGTATAATCTAAAAGTATGTAAAAAGGCAGTTTGGAGCAGTTTAACCCGCTGTTGTAAGCTAGCCAAAATTAACTCTGATTCCGGTGGATTCAGGGCAAAAGGAGTTGGAACACATGAAAAAGGATATTCATCCAGAATACCAAAAAGTTGTATTTCTTGATACGAGCTCTGGCTATAAATTTTTAAGCGGATCAACTAAGAAATCAGAAGAAACAATTGAGTGGGAAGACGGAAATACTTACCCATTAATCCGCGTTGAAATTAGCTCGGAATCTCATCCATTCTACACTGGTAAACAAAAAGCAGATACTGCTGGTGGCCGTGTGGATCGCTTTAAGAAAAAATATAACATTAACTAAGAAATACCTAGTGATACTAACGACAGCCATTCCACAATGGATTGGCTGTCTTAAGTCTTGCTAAAACTAGACACAGGCCACCGTCAAAACGAGCCTGTTTTTTTATTTCGACAAACAGACAAACAAATGGAGGACAACTACGATGAAGCAAGGATCAATTGAGCTGATCTGCGGCAGCATGTTTTCAGGAAAATCAGAAGAACTTATTCGCCGTATCCGTCGTGCAAAATACGGCAAACTAAACACAGTCGTATTCAAACCCGCGATCGATAATCGATACTCAGAAGAAGCGATCATGACACACAATGGCAACTCAATCAAAGCATATTCAGTGACATCATTATCTGAATTAGTTGAAAAACTCTCCCCTGAAATTGATGTGGTCGGAATTGATGAAGTACAATTTTTCGAAAAAGAAATCGTTGATCTCGTTAGTCAACTTGCAGATCTTGGCTTTCGTGTAATACTTGCTGGACTTGATACTAATTTCCGCGGTGAACCATTTGGGTTTATGCCGGAATTAATGGCACTCAGCGAATCTGTTACAAAACTAAATGCAATTTGCCCAAAATGTGGAGCAGATGCTAGTCGAACACAGCGATTAATTGATCAAAAGCCGGCACACTACGATGATCCAATCATTAAAATTGGGGCATCAGAATCGTATGAACCTCGCTGCCGAAAATGTCACGAAGTACCAGGCAAACCGGATTATGAATATAAAATCAAACAACTTTGACCGAGTCCCTGCCGATAATATATAATAAATTGAATGATTCGAACAAAAAGAGGTGGAATCCATGCTTGATAAATTAGCTGGTCTAGAAGAACGTTATGAAAAATTAAACGAATTATTAAGTGACCCAGACGTAATAAGTGATACAAACAAGTTACGTGAATATTCAAAAGAACAATCTGATTTACAAGATATTGTTGACGCATACCGTGAATATAAAAATATTAATGAACAATTAGAAGGCGCTAAAGAAATGCTTCAGGAAGAAACAGATCCTGAGATGAAAGAAATGATTCAACAGGAACTTGATGAACTCGAACCACAAATCCCAGAAATAAAAGAAAAACTGAAAATATTACTCTTACCGAAAGATCCGAATGACGATAAAAACGTTATTATGGAAATCCGTGGCGCTGCTGGTGGAGATGAAGCGGCTTTATTTGCAGGAGATCTATTCAGAATGTACCACCGTTATGCAGAGGCTGAAGGCTGGAAGATCGATGTTATGGAAGCAAGCTCAACTGGTGTCGGCGGCTACAAAGAAATTATCTTTATGATTAATGGTAAAGGTGCCTACTCAAAACTGAAATACGAAAACGGCGCACACCGTGTTCAACGCGTACCGGAAACAGAATCAGGTGGACGAATCCATACATCTACAGCTACGGTAGTTTGTTTACCTGAAGCAGAAGATGTTGAGGTTGATATCCAAGAAAAAGATATCCGGGTAGATACGTTCGCATCAAGTGGACCAGGTGGCCAAAGTGTTAACACGACAATGTCAGCTGTTCGTCTAACACACGTCCCAACTGGAATCGTCGTTTCAATGCAAGATGAAAAATCACAAATTAAAAACAAAGAAAAAGCGATGAAGATTCTCCGTGCTCGTATTTATGATATGTATCAACAAGAGGCACAAGCTGAATTAGACCAAACACGTAAATCAGCTGTCGGTACAGGTGACCGTTCAGAACGAATTAGAACGTATAACTTCCCGCAAAACCGAGTTACTGACCACCGAATTGGCTTAACCATTCAAAAGCTCGATCAAATTTTAGAAGGGAAGCTCTCTGAGATTATTGATGCTCTGATTATGGAAGAGCAAGCTCACAAAATGGAGCACGTTGGTGATTAATATGAGTCAAACAATTCAAGAAGTCCTCAATAGGGCTTCTGTTTTTTTAGAAGAACATGGCCGAGAACCTAAAGTAGCTGAGATACTCTTGCTTCATCACACCAATTTTTCAAAAACAGACCTACTCTTGAATCTGCGCGAGCCAATTGATGAAGCAACGCTAAACGCATTTTTGAAAGATATTGAGACACATGCGACAACAGGCAAGCCCGTCCAACACCTAACTGGAACGGAACAATTCTACGGGCGAAACTTTACTGTTAACGAGCACGTGCTCATTCCAAGACCAGAAACTGAAGAACTCGTTCAACTGATTTTAGCAAAAACGAAAGATCAGCCACGACCACTGAAAGTACTAGATATCGGAACAGGAAGCGGGGCAATTGCGATTACGCTAAAAAGTGAAGATCCAACATTAACAGTTGAAGCGAGCGATATTTCGACACAAGCACTCGCAATTGCTAAGCAAAATGCTACAAACCTTAACGCAGACGTGAAGTTTCATCAAAGTGATTTTTTACAAAAATGGCTCGGTACAGGTGAAAAGTTTAATTTAATTGTTTCAAACCCACCGTACATTGCATGGGAAGAGCGTGAAACCTTATCTGATACTGTGAAAAATTTTGATCCAGAGCTCGCCTTATTCGCTGATAATCAAGGCCTTAAAGCTTACGAAACAATTATCAACCAAGCCAAATCAGTTCTCGCACCATCAGGATGTCTAGCATTTGAAATTGGCCATCAACAAGCAGAGTCAGTTACACAATTAATCAAATCAGCATTCCCAACGAGCTCTGTTGAAGTGATTAAGGACATCAATCAAAAAGATCGAATCATTTTTGCAAAATGCTAGTTTAAAAGATTTCCCCTCTGGTGATACTAGTCTTAAGATTGATGCCGGAGGGGAAAATAATGAAACAGGTTTTTCAAGTAATCATGTCACTCGTGATTTTGTTAACTCATCAACCAGTTCCAATGCCAGAAACAGCTGGCTATCAAATGATTCCAGATGAAGCGATTAGGTTAAGAATTTTAGCAGAGAGTGATGATCCAGAAGATCAACAATTAAAATATGCTGTGCGTGACGCGGTTAATGCTGAAATTACAACTTGGGTAGAGCAATTGACGAGTATCGAGGATGCGCGAGAAATCATCAAGACTCGACTTGATCAAATTGATATGATTGTTGCCAATACATTAAAAGATCACGGTTCAACGATTAATTACACGATCGATTATGATTCAAATGTTTTATTCCCAGCAAAACTGTATGATCAATATGTGTACCCTGCTGGTGAGTATGAAGCGATACTAATTACGCTAGGTGAAGGAGAAGGCTCGAACTGGTGGTGTGTACTATTCCCGCCATTATGTTTTCTTGACTTCTCAGCAGGGACGACAGTATCAATGGACGAGGAAGAACAAGTTGCTGAACAAGAAGAGTCAGACCTCACAGATAAACCGAAAATCTCATTCTTTTTTCTTGAATGGTTTAGATAATCTATCATGAATGGTTGCTAACCTTCATAGACTAGACTAGAAAAACTTGAGAGGGAGCGATTGACATGTTATTAACGCCACTGCCGTCCGATGAAAGCATGAAAGAGTTGCCTTTTCAACATTTAATCAGCAAAAATCAACAACAGCAGATGACTTATTTAATCAAAGACAGAAAGCGAGTGCTAGGTTTTGTCGAGCTCGAGTGGGAGGACGAAAAGATTTGTAAGTTAACTAAATTTGTTGTGACCAAGCTAGATCATACAGAGCAATTGATTGAGATTTTCTATCACATTCTTGAAAAATTCGAACGCACAGAAGCTGAGCATTTAATTGTAGAAACAGAAGAAGAACCACTAACAGAATTATTAATTTGGCTCGGTTTTAAACAATGGTCTGATGAAAAAAATATTTTAGGCTACACTTATAGTTAAGACAATCTTATCCGCAGACATGACCTGTTGTCCAAGCATATTGGTGAAAATTTGTTAATCTCCAAAAACTGACTTGTATAAATTATAAATTATCGCTAAAATAGGCAAAGAGCAAATTGAACCTGTTAATAAGTTGTGGGTAACTTATTCGGCAAAGCCGTTAAAGGAAAGAAGGACTTATTTATGTCAATGCAAACAGAATTTTTAATCTGGGATGAGCAGGCGACAGACCAACTATCAAAATATATTAGATCAGGCGAGGTTGTCGCTTTTCCAACAGAGACAGTCTATGGACTAGGAGCGGACGCAACAAATCCTGAAGCCGTTAAGAAAATATTTCTAGCGAAGGGCCGCCCATCAGATAATCCATTGATTGTTCATGTAGCCAGTATTGAACAAATTGAAAGCTATGTAACAGAAATATCACCAGCTGCACGGCGATTAATTCAAGCATTTATGCCTGGACCACTTACTGTTGTGCTACCAAGCAACGGAAAGATTTCCGATCAAGTAACAGCAGGTCTAGACACAGTTGGCGTGAGGATTCCAGACCACCCAGCCGCACAAGAGCTGATTCAGAAAGCAAACGTACCGATTGCAGCACCTAGTGCCAATCTTTCAGGTAAGCCAAGCCCAACAAGTGCGATCCATGTGTTCCAAGATTTGAACGGAAAAATTAAGGCGATATTAGATGGTGGGACAACTGGTGTTGGATTAGAATCAACTGTTGTCGATTGTACCGGAGAAAAACCAGAAATTATCCGCCCGGGCGGTGTAACACAAATGGAGATTGAAGAAGTACTCGGGTATCCTGTTGAACTTGCAACAGAGGATGCCAGTGAAGTACAACCAAAATCACCAGGGATGAAATATACACACTATCAACCAGATGTCCCGTTAATTTTGATTGATGGTGATCAGGAATTTTTCCAAGCACAAATTGACGAATATCGATCAAATGGAGAAAAGGTAGGAGTGCTCGCAAGCGAGGAGTTAGCGACAATTCTAAATGCAGATCTGATTCATATTTGTGGAACAGTTGAGAATTTATCAACAGTAGCAGGTCAGCTATACCAATCGTTAAGAGTCTTTAAGAAAACAGAGGTTGATATCATTCTAACAGAGGTATTTCCAACAGAAGGTATTGGACAAGCGATTATGAATCGACTTAACAAAGCAGCAAATCAAATCATAAAACAAGAAAAATGACAGGTACTTACCGAGTCATTTTTTTATTTCCCTAGCATAAACTTTATTTAGCTCGTCCAACCAAGGGGGAATACCAATGCTAAATTCAATTGTTACACAACTCATCCTTGCAATTGTCGTCTCATTTGACGCTTTTTCAGTTTGTCTAGGTATCGGCCTCCAACCGATCAGATTAAAAAAGGTAGCAGAGATTGGCATTTGGATTGGCTTATTTCATATCTTAATGCCACTTCTAGGATTACTTCTAGGTAGTTTCCTCAATGATCGTTTTACCCATTTAACTGAGCTAATAAGTGGACTATTGCTTTTCGGCATTGGTGCCCAACTTATTTTTCAAACATTTGCAGAACAGACTCGTCAATCATCTCCAAAAACACTGACAACATCTGCAATTACGATGCTCGCATTTTCAGTTAGTATCGATAGCTTTCCTGTTGGCATTAGCCTAGGTATCTCTGGCTTCCATACAGCACTTACACTCGTACTATTTGGTAGTGTATCAATGTTTGCTGCTTGGCTCAGTCTATTAATCGGAAAGAAAATTCAACATAATATCAACCGCTCGCTTGCATGGATTGGTGGTCTTATTCTATGTATTCTCGGCCTGAAAATTATTTTTTAGCAAAAATACAGCTTGACTCAACATCAATATGAGTAGACGCAAGCTTATTTTTCTTCGCAAAAAACTCTCCCTCCCAATGCTTTCAATACCCCCATTCTTTGTAGCATCTTATTTGGTTCCCACTTCCTGTTATGATATGATTTACATGAAAAAATTAAGCCAAAGGGGAGAAATAATGAAAATATTATTTGTCTGCACAGGCAATACATGTAGAAGTCCAATGGCAGAAGCAATTCTTAAATCAAAAGCAAACTTTGAAGTCCAATCGGCTGGAATTGCAGCAATGACTGGTCAACCGACAAATCCAAAAGCGATTGACACTTTAAAGGCAAATCAGATTGACTTCTCAGGACAATCACAACAGCTCGATTCAGAACTTGTTGACTGGGCAGATTTGATTTTAACAATGACTAATCACCATAAACAGGCGATTACCTCTCACTTTTCAGCTGGTATTGATAAAGTTTTTACACTAAAAGAGTATACGAGTGATGACGCCGATGAGACTTGGCAAGCTTTAAAAGCTACTTATTTAAAATTAGAAGAAAAAAGAGCCAGCATCAGTGAAAACTCAACAAAAGAAGAGATTGAAGCCTGCTTAAGTGAAGAAATTGCTGAAATCAGACGGCTTGAAGAGAAGCTTAGAGACTTGGATATTGTCGATCCATTTGGTCAGAATCTTGAAGCATATCAACAGGCATATCAAGAAATTAACAGCGCAATTGACAAATTAATTGAAAAGTTGCCAGAATAATAAGAAAGCTACTATTATTTAAGCCTAAAAATGAGTACAATAGAGTTAAGTAAAATTGATGAGGAGTGGAAGGATTAATGAAAGTTATTATTACAGCAGATCACGCTGGTTATGAATTAGCACAAGAATTAGTACCATTTATTGAAGAACTTGGAGCAACAGTTGAATATACAGGACCAACAACTTCAGAGTCAGTTGACTTTTCAGACTATGGTTTTCCAGCAGCTGAAAAAGTTTCAAGTGGCGAATTTGACCGCGGTTTAGTCATTTGTGGTACAGGCATTGGGATGTCAATTGCAGCTAACAAAGTAAAAGGCATTCGCTGTGCACTTGTACATGACGTATATACAGCACGTGTAACACGTGAACATAACAACTCGAACGTTTTAGCAATGGGCGCGCGTGTTATCGGTGTTGATCTAGCTAAAGAAATCGTAAAAACATGGATCGGCACTGATTTTGAAGGTGGTCGTCACCAACGCCGCCTTGATAAAGTTGCTGAATACGAACAAGCAAATCGCTAAAAAGTAGAGAAAGACTTTTTTAGGTCCTCAATTAATACATCACGTTCTAAAATCTAAAGATCAAGAGACCTGTAGGTGTTGCTGATTTTGTAGGTGGATAACCATCTACAATCAAATAAATTTTTAATAGAAGAGGATTAAGGGGGAACGATGAGGATGAAATTTTTACAAGCAAGTGACCAAGAATTGTACCAAGCGATTGAACAGGAGCGAGCAAGACAACACGATAAAATCGAGTTGATCGCTTCAGAAAACTTTGTCTCAGAAGCGGTAATGGAGGCACAGGGCTCTGTTTTAACAAACAAGTACGCTGAAGGATACCCAGGCAAGCGCTACTACGGCGGCTGTGAATATGTGGATATCGCAGAGAACCTCGCTCGTGACCGCGCTAAAAAGCTATTTGGTGCTGAGCATGTCAACGTTCAGCCACACTCAGGCGCACAGGCAAATATGGCTGTTTATTCAGCATTTTTAACACCTGGTGACACGGTGCTAGGCATGAACCTATCTCACGGTGGCCACTTAACGCACGGTAGTCCAGTAAACTTTAGTGGAAAGCTCTACAACTTCGAAGAATACGGTGTAGACCCAGAAACAGAAATGCTCGATTATGAAGCAATTCGTCAAAAGGCGCTCGAGGTAAAACCTAAGTTGATTGTTGCAGGAGCAAGTGCATACCCACGCTTAATTGACTTTAAGAAATTCCGTGAAATTGCTGATGAGGTTGGCGCATACTTAATGGTTGATATGGCACACGTTGCTGGACTTGTCGCAACAGGTCATCATCCAGATCCAGTTCCATATGCTGATTTCGTCACGACAACAACACATAAGACGCTCAGAGGCCCACGTGGCGGTATGATTTTAACTAAAGAAAAATACGCCAAGAAAATTGATTCATCTGTTTTTCCAGGCATGCAAGGTGGTCCATTAATGCACGTTATTGCAGCTAAAGCAACTGCATTTAAAGAAGCATTAGACCCAAGCTTTAAAGATTATTCAGAACAGATTATCAAAAACGCTCAAAGCCTAGCAGAAAGCTTGCAAGCTGAAGGTATTCGTCTTGTTTCAGGCGGTACGGACAACCACTTATTACTCCTAGATGTTCGCACCCTTAATCTAACTGGAAAAGATGCAGAGAAAATTCTTGATGATATCGGCATGACAACAAACAAGAACACAATTCCATTTGACCCAGAAGGACCATTTATTACAAGTGGTGTTCGTGTTGGTACAGCAGCAGTCACAACACGTGGCTTTAAAGAAGCTGAACTAAAAGAAGTCGGCTCAATCATTGCCTTTACTTTGAAGAATTACCAAGATGAAGCAAAATTAACAGAAGCGAAACAACGTGTCAAAGCACTGACAGATCGTTTCCCGCTCTATAAATAAAAATGAAAAGTCGAAACCAGTTTATGAATGGCTATCTGTTGAGTAGACAGCTGGCAGCTCATATTCTTGTTTCGACTTTTTCGTATATTTTCTGTAGTACGTGCGAATAAAATATATTTTTGTCAAAAAGAATCGAACTTTACTTGAAAGCACAGACTATTTTCTGTACAATTTTATAGATATATAAATTGATAAGGAGTGATCGAACGTGAGTAATGTATTTGTACTGGATCATCCATTGATACAACACAAAATCACACATATTCGACAAACAGAAACAGGTACAAAAGATTTCCGTGACCTAGTTGATGAAGTAGCAGGCCTAATGGCTTATGAGATTACACGCGATTTACCATTAACTGAAATTGAAATTGAAACACCTGTAGCAAAAATGAAATCAAAAGTATTGAGCGGTAAGAAAATTGGTATCGTGCCAATTTTACGTGCAGGTTTAGGTATGGTAGACGGCGTATTACGTCACATCCCAGCAGCAAAAGTAGGCCACGTTGGGCTATATCGTGATCCGGAAACATTAAAGCCTGTTGAATATTATTTCAAGATGCCAAACGACATTTCTGAACGTGAATTAATTGTCGTTGATCCAATGCTTGCAACTGGTGGATCAGCAGCTGACGCGATCGATTCCTTGAAAAAGCGTGGCGCAAGACGAATTAAATTTGTTTGTCTAATCGCAGCACCAGAAGGCGTTAAATATCTTCAGGAAAAACACCCAGACGTTGATATCTACCTTGCACAAATCGACGAAAAACTAAACGAAAAAGGTTATATCGTCCCAGGTCTTGGCGACGCAGGTGACCGCCTCTTCGGAACTAAATAATGATGACAAAAAACTGCTTCCATCGAAGCAGTTTTTTTATTGAGAAAAGTGTTGGATGATTTTACATTAACTACTAATTCTGGTGCGATCGCACTCAAAATCGAAATTTCGCACGCAAATCTCAAAATTCGCACATAATCATAGTGCGATCGCACACAAATCAGTAATTTCGCACTCAAACTGGAAAAATTGAACCATTCATCATAAATTCACGTAGTTTCAGCTTGTATTTTTTCTAATTGATCGAGTCATACTAGATTGGAAAAGGGAGCGATCAAACAAGATGAAACGTGCCATCATATTATTTTTATTAATCATATCTATACCAATTACACTACAAGCGCAGTCACCTCACCAACCAAAGCGATTACTTCTTGAGCTGAATGTACCAGCAGATGAGTTTATCGAAACACTAGATCGTGACTATCCTAGGGTAACAATTTTAGAAACATTTGAGACACTATTTGATGGCATCGCAATTGAAGGACAAATGCATCAACTTGATCGAATTGTTGAAGATGAAGCTGTCAAACAGGCATATCCGATTACGACATATTCTGTCACACCAGAGAAAGTTCAGTTCATTGAGCAAGGGAAAATACCGAGCCGTCCAAAAAATGCAGATCAGCACACATACACAGGAAAAGGCGTAAAAATTGGTGTGATCGATACGGGGATAGACTATACACACCCTGATCTTGAAGCAAATTATCAAGGTGGCTATGATTTGGTTGATTTTGATGATGATCCGATGGAAACGACATCGACTCAAGGGATTCCAACAATACATGGTACACATGTTGCTGGGATAATTGCAGCAAATGGAACAGTTCAAGGTGTTGCACCAGATGCTGAACTTTACGGTTATCGCGCACTTGGCCCAGGAGGATTTGGAACATCTGTCCAAGTGATCGCAGCAATTGAAAAAGCGGTAAACGACGGTATGGATATCATTAACCTATCGCTAGGCAATCGAGTTAATGGACCAGATTATCCAACGAGTCTAGCAGTTAATCAAGCAATCAAGCATGGTGTATCAGTTGTGATCGCCAACGGCAACTCCGGTCCAAACGAATGGACTGTCGGATCACCAGCAACAGCAACAGATGCAATCTCAGTTGGTGCATCAACACAAAAATACCAAACACCGATCCTCATTGAACCAAAGCAAAATAAACAGATTCAAATTAAACAAATTTCCAATACGAAAGACTGGACACTTAATCGCGACTATTCAGTTGAATATCACGGACTAGGCATCGATGCACTACCAGATTTAACGGGAAAAATTGTTTTATTCAAAAGAGGCGAAATTAGCTTTGCAGAAAAAATCACCAACGCGATCCAAGCAAATGCAGAGGCGGTAATCATTTTTAATAACTCTCCTGATCCAATCGAAGCAGGAGTTGAAGGAAGTGAAACACTAGACATTCCAGCTGTTTTTATTTCACAAGATGATGGCGAATGGCTAATGGAGCAAATTGAAAGATCAAATCAACTTTGGCTAAAAACAAAATATGAAACACGCGAAAATCATATTGCAAACTTTAGTTCACGTGGTCCGGTCACCGCAAATTGGGAGATCAAACCTGATATTGTTGCACCTGGTGTTGACATTATGAGTACAATTCCAAATGGATATGCAAGTCTGCAAGGAACAAGTATGGCAGCACCTTATGTCACTGGAGCATTAGCCGTTTTAAAAGAAGCACATCCCAATTGGACACCCGCTCAATTAAAAGCAGCACTATTAACTCAAGCTAACAGAATCGACGATCAGACGCCAACTGAACAAGGAATGGGAGAAGTTAATCTAAGCAAATCTATTCACACATCAGTTTTAATTACAAACTCAATGATTAACTTTGGCTTAATTGACGAACGCGTAAATAGACAAACAGAACATGTAACGATTACGAATGTGTCAGATGCCCCGATTAAAGTCAGATTTAGCCGTCCACCAATTAAAAAAGGTGTAAGATGGACATTACCAAAATCGACAACGCTTAACCCAAACGAAGCAAAAACCTTACCGATTCAGCTGTCAATTAGACCAGATCAACTTAAAACAGGAATTTATCAAGACTATCTAACAGTAGAAATTGATCGTAAAGATTATCACTTACCTTACTTATTCATAAATCAAACAGCTGAATTTCCACACATAGCTGGTTTTGAAGTTGAACAAAGCTATAAAGATGAACAAATTTATCATATACGCCTCCAACTTGCTAACACAACCGAATCGTTAATGATCGAGCTTTACGATCCAGTCACTTACGCATACTTAGGCGAACTGTTATATGCAGAAAATCTTGAAGCAGGATTATTCGAAACAACAATTGATCTTTCAGATGAAAAGCAACTAGACCAATATTTACTCAATGTCACAATCACCACAGACAATGAAACGACATATTACCAACACACGATCCATTAACAAAAAAACTTTAACATTCCCCAAAGGTATGTTAAAGTTTTTTTAGAGCTTTTCTCGACAGGAACCGCTAATATTTCCCGGGAAATATCAATTACTGAAGGAGGGTGGAAATGTTACAGGATTTAGGTAAACAAGCTGTATTTAATATCACCTCGCATATTATTTTTATTATGATTACATGGCAAGTACTCCAAGCCGTTCGGATTGAAGAGATTTTTAAGAAAAACCGCGTATTTGAAGCGCGCGTGTTGATCGTGTTTTTGACGATTACAATCGGTTCAGTCGTCAGCAATTTTTTCATCGATCTTATCAACTGGGCTCAACAAATCGTCTATTTATTCTAAATTCTGCAGTGGTTTTTCCTTTTGTGAAAAATCACTTTTCATTACAGCACCACACTGAATATATTTCCACAAGTAAATTATTTCGATTTGAATAAGAACCATCGTCCTCGGTCATACTGAGTAGTAAAAATGATTTGGGGAGAAGAGAATGAAAACAGTGATTCATAGTTTACTGGTTTTATTGCTAATACCACTTTTTAATCCTATCAAAGTCGAAACATCATTAAATCAACTGATTCAATTTGCACACGAGCATCAATATCAAATTGAATCTGGTCAATTAATCATAAAAGAAGCATTCTCAACGACAGAACAAGACCACATTGAAAAGCAACTGATTGAATTAGGCTTTGAAAAATCCAATCACAGATTTGATCGCGAATTAGCGCCAGATTTAATTGAAACGGTGACAATAATTGATACTCAAGATCAGCGAGAAATCACCGTAAATTATCAATTAACAGGAAACATTAGTCTATGGAGTGAAGATAAGGATTACGCCAATAGGACTAACAGATTAATTGCCACGATTTACACAAGTAAAAGGCATGATTATGCTTGTATTAAGTTATCTATTCATGATATGATGCTAAGTGGATATTTTTTTGAAAATATTAAAAAAGAATGGAACTATCAAGAGATTGATAGAATTGAAGAGCCTGATTTAACAGTCATGTCCGGCTATTCACCAAAATTTAAACAAAAAATCCCATATAAAAATCAACTAATGAACTTACAGATTTCAGTCAGAACAGGAATTAACCAAGAAAAACAAGTTATGATAGGCACACCTATCCTTATGACTGAATACTAATGATATATAGACTTTGAAATTTAGAGGAGAATGCATCTTGGAAAAAATAATCATTAAAGGTGGTAACCGTTTATTTGGAACTGTTAAGGTTGAAGGAGCAAAAAACGCTGTTTTACCTGTAATAGCTGCAACTTTAATGGCATCTACAGGAATATCAAAAATTTAT
Source organism: Amphibacillus xylanus NBRC 15112 (assembly GCF_000307165.1). Classification (NCBI taxonomy): domain Bacteria; kingdom Bacillati; phylum Bacillota; class Bacilli; order Caryophanales; family Bacillaceae; genus Amphibacillus; species Amphibacillus xylanus. Next base: position 2,147,904 of record NC_018704.1, on the reverse strand, counting down.
AACGTACCTGCATTAGCAGATGTATATACAATAAAAGATGTATTAAAACATTTGAATGCTAAAGTAACACTAGAAAAAAATCAATTAACGGTCAACGCAACGAGACCATTACTAACAGAAGCGCCATTAGAGTATGTTACGAAAATGCGTGCATCAGTTTTAGTATTAGGTCCATTACTTGCGCGCTATGGTCATGCAAAAGTAGCCATGCCAGGTGGCTGTGCAATCGGCTCACGTCCAATTGATTTACATTTAAAAGGATTTGAAGCACTAGGTGCAAATGTACATGTTGGCAATGGATATGTAGAAGTATATGCAAATAAACCTTTGAAGGGTGCAAAGGTCTATTTAGATGTGCCTAGCGTTGGGGCGACAGAAAACATTATGATGGCTGCAACCCTTGCTAAAGGAAAGACTATTATTGAAAATGCTGCAAAAGAACCAGAAATTGTTGATCTAGCAAACTTCTTAAATAAGATGGGTGCTAGAGTTATTGGTGCTGGAACTGAAACGATTAAAATTATTGGTGTTGAACAATTAAAAGGCGTAGAACACACAGTAATTGCTGACCGAATCGAAGCAGGAACTTATATGGCAGCAGCAGCGTTAACTGGCGGAAATGTCCTTGTCGAAGGTGCTGAAATTGACCACTGTCGAGCAATCGTATCTAAGTTTGAAGAAATGGGTGTAACAGTTATGCCTGAACCAAACGGTATTCGTGTTATTGGTCCGGAAAAATTAAAGCCTGTTGATATTAAAACATTACCTTATCCAGGTTTCCCAACAGATATGCAATCACAAATGATGACTCTAATGCTAAAAGCTGAAGGCACGAGCATCGTGACTGAGACAGTATTTGAAAATCGTTTTATGCACGTAGAAGAATTTAGACGCATGAATGCTGATATGAAAATTGAAGGCAGAAGTGTAATTATTAAAGGCGATCGAGAGCTCCAAGGTGCAGAAGTCCAAGCAACAGACCTAAGAGCAGGTGCATCTCTCGTCTTACTTGGCCTGATCGCTGAAGGCTACACGCGCGTCACAGAACTTAAACATATCGATCGTGGCTATGTTGGTTTAGTAGAAAAACTTCGCACACTCGGCGCTGACATTGAAAGAGTTGATGAAGCGACACAAATTACAACAGAAGAACCGGTTGAAAAAGTTTCCTCATTATAAACAGAAAAAAATAACGAAACTCCCCTAAACGTTAGCGTCAGACATTGAATCATTGACTCTAACGTTTAGGGGAGTTTTTTGCTTGAAAGCCCCACCTAATTAGTCTTGATAAATTTCCAACCCCATAAAAAAGCAAATAAATCTCACCAGTAAAAGTTTTTGTTAATCAGACTCTAGCAAGTTCCTTCATATAATAGTCGTAAACAACCCCCCTACCAATTTAATTACAACAGTAACGTGACTTTATAAAAAAACTACTAAAATTTTGTTCATCCGTCATAGTTTTAAGCGTTTCTTCATAGTGTATACTGTTTACCATATTTAGATTGGAGGGCTTAACAATTCGAAACAATCTATCCAAACGTAATTCAGTCAACCCGATCTCCATTTTATTATTAGCAATAACTGTACTGGTATTGAGCCTACCAACTTTGATTATCTTGCTATTTTCAAAAGAGGAAGACACTCAACCACCAAATGACGTAACAGAACTAGTGGAAATTCTTAATGAAGAAAGTGAACTGACTGTTCATGTAGAACGATCTGTTACAAATGAAATTGAATCGATTCCAATTGAACAATACGTCGCCAGTGTTGTCGCCTCTGAGATGCCGGCAGAATTTGAGCTAGAAGCGTTAAAAGCTCAAGCCCTAGCAGCTAGAACTTACATTATTCAGTACCTATTAGCGACAGGATCACTTGACACAGATCAAGCCATTACAGATACTGTCCAGCACCAAGTTTACAAAAATCAATCAGAGCTGAAAGAACAATGGGGAGCCGACTACAATTGGAAAATGGAAAAGATCACGGGTGCAGTACTTGCAACCTCAGGCCAAATCCTAACCTATCAAGACGAGCCGATTACGCCAGCGTTTTTTTCAACGAGTAATGGCAAGACTGAAAATGCCGAAGATTATTGGGAAAATTCATTACCATACCTTGTGAGTGTTGAAAGCCCGTGGGATGTATCATCACCGCGATATTTAGACCAGAAAAGTATTCCAATCGATGAAGTAGAATCGTTACTTGGCATTCGCATTAATGCACCAGTAGAAAATCCGCCAACAACATACACAGATAGTGGCCGGGTAAAAACCGTACAATTGGGTGGAGAGTTTTTTACAGGTAGACAGATTCGTGAAGCATTAAAGTTACGTTCGACGGATTTTGAAATTGAGCAAAAGGATGACCATCTCATATTTACAACGAAAGGCTTCGGACACGGTGTAGGGATGAGTCAGTATGGTGCAAATGGTATGGCAGAGGAAGGGAAGACCTATCAAGAGATTGTAGAGCATTACTATCAAGGTGTAGAGATTGCGCAATTAGATGAAGCTAAATATCCTGAGCTTGCATTGAAATCAGTAGTGATGTCACAGTCAGAAACACCAAATAATTAATTTTTCTAGAAAAAAATTTAAAAATATCAAATTAAATGTATATAAATGCCTCTTTCTGATCACAATGGTTGCTGAGGTGATAATTATGAAAGAGGAAAAACGTGGGCTAAAATCTCACTGGAAACGAATTGTTAGGAAAAAAGGCTTTTTCCCGGCGCTTTATCTTGCTGTAGCAGCACTTCTATTAACAGGTGTGCTATGGTATCAAAATGCAAATCGAATTGCTGAGCCAGATATAAATCTTGATTTTAATTATCAGGACGATCTCTGGGGCGACAATGCACTTGACCGAGAAGAGCCATCAGAGCCTGTAACAACACCAGTAGAGAATATTAGTTTACCTGTTTTAGCTGAGAGTCGTACACAAATTGTCACGAAGTTTTATGATCATGATGCTGATCAAGAAGAGCAGGAACAAGCACTAGTATTTTACAACAATAAATACTATCAAAGCCAAGGGATTGATATTGCTGCAACTAGCGATGAACCATTACAAGTTGTAGCTGCCTTAAGCGGTGAGGTAGTAGAGGTGAAAGAAAATCCACTGCTTGGCTACATTGTTCAGTTAAAGCATGACCATGACGTGACGACGTACTACTCAAGTCTAACAGATGTCGTTGTTGAAGAAGGGCAAAAAGTTTCACAAGGTGAAGTGCTAGCACAAGCAGGAACGAATTTATTTAACAAAGATAAGGGTACACACGTCCACTTTGAAATTCGTAAAGATGGCAAACCGGTAAATCCAGAATCATATTTCGAAAAACCAGTTGCTGACTTAACAGTGGATGATGATCAAAAAGAGCCTAAAAACCCTGAGCCAGAGCTTGAATCTGGACTAACTAGAGCACAAACCTAATATGCCAAAAGCACAGTACTCGTAATGTAAGTACTGTGCTTTTTTGTCTAATTGACAAAAAACGCATAATTATGTCAAATTTGCATGAATTTATGTAAGTTATTTGCGCAAATCTATTGTAAAAAAATGAAAATATGTAATAATAGAGTTATTATTAGACTAGAGTGGAATGGAGGGGTATTAATGTCAATTAAACCAAGTCAAGTTAAGTTTAAAGACGCGCATCAATATTTGAGTTGGCTACAATTAAATAGCGATATTAATACGCATCCAGATAAGCTTAAAGCTTTTTTTGTTTCTACGAATGATCTATATTCCCAATGTATTGGATTAGAATTTTTATTAATGAATGGATTTTTGCCTGAGTTTGAACAATTACTAGAACGTAATCGTAATAGTCGTTCAAAAGTGAATAGAGAATGGGCATTTATTTATGATTTGTTTTTAATGAAACAAAAGCGAGTCCGCTCTAAAAGTCAGCTGCTTGAGTTGGTACAACATTTTAATACGGAGGACGCAGCGCTTCAATGTATCCAATTATTTTTAGAAATTGCACTATATTTTGATATCTTTGAATATGGCATTTTAGCCAATCGCTTAGAGGAGCTAATTAGAAAGCTATATGCAGTAACGGATCCTATTTTAAAACCGCTTTTTAAGCAAAGGATGAACATGGTTTTATTCCATCATTATTGGAAGCGTAATGAGATGGTCTTAGCTAGAAAATATGGCTTTGATGCATTAGTGAATACGACAAATATTCGCTACCTTGCCAATCTACACATTAATTTGAGTCTATCCTATATTTTTGAAGATTTTGAACTAGCGAATTATCACTTAGATGAAACAATTAGAATTGCAAAGGAAAATAATTTACCACGATTGATCACAAGTGTTGAAAATAATACTCGTCCATTTATCTATGCCCATTTTAACATACCGAATCAGCTAGATACACCGATTAAAAGCGAACAAGCTCACTTAGCACTTGCACGAGGAGATTTTAGTACAGCACAGCGTATTTTATCAGAAGTAACTGAAGATACACCATTCACCAAGTATTATATTGGTCGTGCTTTCCAAAATCGTCGCATTTTACTTCAATCGTACAATGAATTCTTAGAGCAACGTAGCGATCATTTTTTTGCACGTCTCCCATTAACAGCATTGCGTACACTGTAGCTTCAGTTAATTCATAAATGAATATTTGGAGGTGACAGGTATGTTGCGTAAAATAGCGAAAGTTATTGTTACACTCATGTTTGTTAGAATGTTGTCAGTCATGCAACTAGAACTTACACCTTCTGTCGAGGCTGCCAGTGTCAAAGCAAGTGATCCTGAACATGGGGAGATTTTCAGTGATCCGGAGCATGGAGAAATTTTCAGTGATCCGGAACATGGCGAAATCTTCAGCGATCCTGAGCACGGGGAGATTTTCTAGCTGATCGTGCACCCGAAAAGGCCGAACCTAATTTAATGGTTCGGCTTTTTATTATGCCAAAATTCAACCTACACGCATATTCAAAACATTTTGATAATAAAATGGTACAAACAACAAAGTAGGTCTGAGGATTTTCATAACTGAATCATTCATCATTTATTCGTGCTATCCAAACTCCCACACCTTGACCAGACAACAAGAGGAGGCAAATGATGTGCATGATTACATTAAAGAAAGAACACTTCGAACAGGACGATATATCATTGACACCCGTAAAACTGTTCGAACGATCGCAAAGGAATTCGGGGTGTCAAAAAGTACTGTTCACAAAGATTTAACAGAACGATTACCCGAATTAAATCCCACACTTGCCAAAGAAGTTAAACAAATTCTTGAATACCACAAATCAATTCGCCACTTAAGAGGTGGTGAAGCAACGAAACGAAAATACCAGAAATTATCGGCTGATAAGTAGCTTCCATGTTAGATCCTCTCTAAAACGAAAAATCCAAAAATGGACAAAATCTGAAGTAAAGATAAAAAGATCAACAAACTAATAAATGATTTTTGAATTTTGACATAATCTAATCAAAATAGTTTATCTTTACTTACCTATATATGCTATTATATACTATTAGATGTATGATTTATTTTCGGAAGTTATATACATAGGGAGGATCGTACTCATGTTTGCAAGAGATATTGGAATTGACCTAGGTACAGCGAATGTATTAATTCACGTAAAAGGAAAAGGAGTCGTATTAAACGAACCCTCTGTTGTCGCAATGGATCGATCAACTGGGCGCGTTTTAGAAGTTGGTGAAGAAGCCCGTCGAATGGTTGGTCGTACACCAGGAAATATCGAAGCGATTCGCCCATTAAAAGATGGTGTCATTGCTGACTTTGACGTGACTGAGGCGATGTTAAAGTACTTCATTAATAAAATTAAAGTAAGAGGCATGTTCTCAAAACCACGCATGCTTATTTGCTGCCCGACAAATATTACTAAAGTGGAACAAAAAGCGATTAAAGAAGCCGCAGAAAAATCAGGCGGAAAGAAAATTTATTTAGAAGAAGAACCAAAAGTAGCTGCTATCGGTGCTGGAATGGATATTTTCCAACCTAGCGGTAACATGGTCGTTGATATTGGTGGAGGAACTACAGATGTTGCAGTTCTCTCAATGGGAGACATCGTTACAGCTCAATCAATCAAAATGGCCGGTGACAAGTTCGATAATGAAATTTTAAACTATGTAAAACGCCACTATAAATTATTAATCGGTGAGCGTACATCTGAAGATATTAAAGTTCATGTTGCAACTGTATTCCCTAATTCACGCAACGAAGAAATTGATATCCGAGGTCGAGATATGGTAACAGGTCTACCTAGAACAATCACGATCGGATCAGCAGAAATTGAACAAGCACTACGTGAATCTGTAGGTATTATTGTTCAAGCAGCTAAGAATGTTCTAGAAAAAACACCACCAGAGTTATCAGCAGATATCATCGATCGAGGTGTTATTTTGACAGGTGGCGGTGCGCTAATTCACGGTATCGATCAATTACTGTCAGAAGAGCTTAAAGTTCCTGTATTCTTGGCAGAAGAGCCAATGCACTGCGTAGCCAAAGGGACAGGCCTCATGTTAGAGAATATTGATAAGATTGAAAGAAAATCAATCGTTTAATTTTTATAAAAAAATCTACAAAAATATCGAAAAAATCATTGAAATTGCCCTATATGATTGAAATTATGGTAATATAAAGGTAATGTTTTTCGCATTGGAAGGAGAGAGGTTACGTGTTACGAGGATTTTATACTGCAGCAAGCGGAATGCAAGCACAACAACGCCGACAAGAGGCTTTATCAAACAACTTAGCAAACGCACAAACGCCTGGATTCAAACAAGATCAAGCGGCGATTCGAGCATTTCCTGAATTGCTGATCAATCAGGTGGGGAAAAAGAATATTCCTACAACACGGCCGTTTTCCGTGCCTACTCAACAGCCCATTGGTTCGATAAATACAGGAGTCTATGTTCAAGAAACGATTTCCGACCACCAACAAGGCGGTCTACAGGAAACGGGAATGACAACAGACATGGCGTTAATCAATGTTGAACTACCAGATGAAACAGGCGGAATCTTTTTTGCTGTTCAAAATGCTGACGGTGAAGTTCGCTATACTCGAAATGGTAATTTCACAATTGATGGCGAAGGCTATTTAACAACGAACCAAGGCTACTATGTGCTTAATCAAGCGGGAGAACCGATTTTTACTGATGGACAAGTTTTCTCTGTTACAAGTGAAGGAGAACTTGAAGTTGGTGGAACGGTAATTCCTTTAAATATTGCCTACACTGAAAATGTTAATGATTTGATTAAAGATGATCATGATCTGTTTACGTTTACTGAAGGGACTGGAGAAGCCGTTGATGCTAGAGGTGTTGCTGGCTTAACATTCGCCGTCCAACAACGCTACTTAGAAAGTTCTAACGTTGACCTTGTTCAAACAATGACAGATATGATGCAAGCATTCAGATTATTCGAAGCAAACCAAAAGGTGCTTCAAGCTTATGATCAATCAATGGATATAGCCGTTAATCAAGTCGGACGACTAACATAAGGGGCGAATTAAGATGAGTCGAATGAATATTCAAGCTGCTGTTACAATGGGGCAACTTCAAAATAAAATTGATTTAATTAGTCATAACGTAGCAAATTTAAATACAAATGGTTACAAAGCGCGCTCGTCCAATTTTTCATCATTAATCTATCAAAATATTAATAATCTAAAAGATGTCGACGCGAACGCACCAGGAAGACACACACCACATGGTATCCGTTTAGGATCAGGTGCGCGTATTGGTCACACGAATATTAACCTAACAGCAGGTTCGTTAAATATCACAAACCGCGGTTTAGATGTTGCATTACTTCGTGACAATCATTTATTACAAATTCAAGTCACCGAAAATGGTAACACTGAAACACGCTACACACGTGACGGATCGCTATACCTACAGCCAGTTGATGGTGGGCAGGTTATGTTAACAACAAGCGACGGTCACCCGGTAATTGGACAATCCGGTGGTGCGATTATGTTTGATGAAAATATCGAAGACATTCGTATTAATGAAATCGGACAAATTGTCACAGTTCGTAATGGTGTAGAGGTTGTTGAGGATGGACTAGCAGTTGTTGAAGCGGTCCGACCACAATTTTTACAAGCAGCAGGCAAGAATTTATTCAGATTACCGAATTTAGAAGGTACACCTTATGTTGCTGCAGATATAGTTTCAACGGTCAATCAGTTTGACAATGAGATTCAAAGTGGAGCACTTGAACAATCAAACGTCGACCTTGCCACACAAATGGCCGAATTATTACAAACACAACGTGCTTATCAATACAATGCCAGAACAATCACGATGCACGATCAAATGCGCGGGTTGATTAATCAACTACGCTAAGGAGTTCTACCTATGCAAAGAGCCAATGTCATTACTCAAGAAAAACCAAATCAAGTGAAACAAAGAAGACGCGTCAATCGACACGAAGAGGAAAAACAAAAGCGAACGAAAGCACCGATTCGCCGGATTTTCCCAATTTGGCTTCGCCTGATTGTCATTTTCTTGCTAGCCGTATTCGCACTTATTATAGGTATGATCATCGGATACACAGTATTGGGTGATGGTACCGACGCTTTGGAAGTATTAAGTTTTGACTTCTGGAAAAGAGTGCTTGATATGATACGCGGAGTCGAATAACGGGACATAACGTTGGAATTATTTTTATAAAAAAATAAAGCAGTTTAATCCAGAACAGATTAACTGCTTTTTTACGGAAATAAAAAGACAGAATTTTCACCAAATAAATACCAGGTACTAAAGGAGCGTACTAATTATGTTAACTATAGAAGAAATCAAAGCGATCATCCCACATCGCTATCCATTTTTACTAGTCGACCAAATTCAAGAAGTGTCAGAAAACCGTGTTGTCGGTAAGAAAAACGTAACAATCAATGAACCATTTTTCCAAGGTCACTTCCCCGAATACCCTGTAATGCCAGGCGTATTAATCCTAGAGGCCTTAGCACAAACCGGAGCCGTCGCCATGCTAGGCAAAGAAGAAAACAAAGGAAAAATTGGATTCCTCGCTGGGATTGATAAAGCACGCTTTAGACAACAAGTCAGACCAGGCGATACACTTACATTAGAAGTTGAAATTACCCGACTCAAAGGCCCAATTGGAAAAGGAAAAGCAATCGCAACAGTCGACGGAAAAATCGCCTGCGAAGCAGAAATCATGTTTGCAATACAATAAATGAAAGAAATCCTTCACGAATACTGTGAAGGATTTTTTGTTGGCGACAATGCCTCGGAACTTGAGTGCATTTTCTCAAACTTGTGTGTATTTCTCGGAACTTGTGTGCATTTCTCGGAACTTGAGTGTATTTCTCGAAACTTGAGTGTATTTTCTCGAACTTGTGTGTATTTTTCGGAACTTGTGTGTATTTCTTTGAACTTGTGTGCATTTTTCGGAACTTGTGTGTATTTCCGCAAACTTGAGTGTATTCTCGCGAACTTGTGTGTATTTCTCGGAACTTGAGTGTATTTTCTCGAACTTGTGTGTATTTCTCGGAACTTGAGTGTATTTTCGCAAACTTGAGTGTATTTCTCGGAACTTGTGTGTATTTCTCGGAACTTGAGTGTATTTTCTCGAACTTGTGTGTATTTCTCGGAACTTGAGTGTATTTTCTCGAACTTGAGTGTATTTTCTCGGAACTTGAGTGTATTTTCTCGAACTTGTGTGTATTTCTCGGAACTTGAGTGTATTTTCTCGAACTTGTGTGCATTTCCGCGAACTTGAGTGCATTTTCAAAAACCTGACTACATTTCCCCCAAATTGACTGCTTACCCCCGCAACTTAACTCCATTTCCACCACTCAACTATATTCCTCAAACCCAAAATAACTTTCATACAAAAATCAAAAATCATCTTGTTTAGAATTGATTCACCGGGGCAAACTATGTCTGTATTTTATATGAAAAGAGGTGAACGAGATGTTAACGAAATTGTTAATTTCATTAATGACGATTGGTCTATTATCGGGTTGTATGCAGGACGAAGAACCTCCACAAGATGATCAACCTTTAGATGAAGAGATTCAAGAGGATATAGATAAGATTGAGGAAGAGACAGACGACATGTTAGATGAAGGTGATGTGGGACAAGACGATTCAGATCCTGCTACCGATGAAACAGATCCGGGAACTGACGACACAGACCAAGGAACTGAAGACACAGGTGGTGACCAGGCACCTGAGGAATCGGAAGATGGAAATACGGAAGATCAAGATAAGCCTAAAGATGAAGAAGAGTAATTTAGTTTATTAATTAGGTCAATCGACGTCAAAATAAATATCTACACAAAAAATCAGTGGAGAATCATTCAAGCATTCTCCACTGATGACTACTTTAATAACACTTGAATAAACTTCCACAAAAATCCCCATCCTATATAAAAAACACTAAAAGAAGGAATCCAATTGAATCCACGATTAGTAAAAAAATCATTTACATACATATTAATTATCATCTTAATTAAATTTGCTGCTGTAATAAAAGATGTCGTCATCGCCTATTATTTTGGTGATTCATATCAAGCCGATGCATTTTTAACAGCATTTGTTATCGTAAATATATTCATATTATTTTTCACAAATGGAATGAGAAATGTATTTATTCCTAATTACATGAAAGCAAAACTAAATAACAAGCAGCTTGAATTCACCAGATCGCTATTGACAGGTACATTGATACTAACAGTTTGCTTGGTAATCTTAATGCTTATTACATCACCAATATTCATTCGAATCTTATACCCAAATCAAGCACAATTAATTACAAAACTTACACAGATTCTATTTATTTCACTTATTGCAGTATCAATTAACGTCGTTATGGAGTCATACTTTGAAGCCAATCAACTGTATAGCTTATCAGCATTTTCACAATTCATTGTTTTACTTACAATGATTATTTTCACATATTTTTTTCAAGAAAAATTCAGCATCTATGCATTAGCTTATGGATATGGAATTGGTACGCTTGTCTCACTACTAATCAAACTATATCCAGCGCGAAAAATAGTCAGACCAGATTTTTCAACCGAAACCGTAAAAAAATTCTACCGTGCCTATATACCAATTGCAATTACAGTTATGGTTGGCCAAATTAACTTAGCAACTGACCAGTTTTTTGCTAACAGATTTGGTGAGGGGATCGTGACCTATTTAAGCTATGCAAAAAATTTAGTCCATTTACCACAAGGGCTAATTGCAACAGCACTAGCAACAATCACACTCCCAGTCATTTCACAAAGCAGTGCAACGAAACAGACACAAAAATTCATTAATACAATCCGACAAGGTCAGTTATTCATGATCGCTCTATTAGTCCCAGCTATTGTAGGCTTGGCTATACTAATGCCAGAAATAATCGCCTTCTTATACGAACGAGGTGCCTTCACAAATGATGCCACCCGCCAAACGGCTGTCATCGCGTATTACTATTTAGGATCAGTACTCTTTTATAGCCTAAATCAAATGCTTGCAAATGGAATATACGCCATTCATAAAGGTCATCTAATAATGCGATTAGGCCTAATCTCGATCGCGCTGAACATCATCTTAAACCAACTACTGACGATAAACATCGGTCACATTGGAATCCCACTAGCATCATCAATTGTTGGCATCATATACTTTTTGCTAACATATCGTATATTTGTCAAACATATAGGAACACTAATGAATAATAATTTTCTAATTTCTTTAGGAAAAATTCTCGTATCAAGTCTTGTGATGGGAATCGTTTTGATGCTCGTTTTGAATCTGCATCTACTGATCAAAATTGCTATAGGAATAATCATTTACTTCACGAGTAATGGTGTGCTAAAAACAAAGATTAGGTGAAGCCTTATGCAAAATAAATATAAAAATAGTGATATCATTTGGATCACGTTTCTATTATTACAACCATTTATCGATATGATCGCACTCTATTCAAATCGCCTTCCTTCTTTAATTAGAGGAGGCTTTTTGTTGTTCGCGATCATTTATTTATTCAGTCAAAAAAAAGCACGTCTATACATCCTGCTAATCTGTCTTTATGGATGCATACATCTTGCGGTCTTAGTTTTGCAAAAGGCCCCTCTCTCATTAAGTAGTGAAATATCTTATTTCATTAAAACAATCTACTTACCAATCGTATTTTTGTATGCGAAAAATAAGTTCCGCACAACCAATTATGTAAACATGATTTTAATCAATCAAGTCGTTATAAATCTCGTTATGATTATAGCTGGTCTTACACAAACAGGAAAAAGAACTTACGACATGCTCGCAAAGCAAGGACACACAGGATGGTTCTTTTCAGGAAACGAATTAAGCGTAATCTTACTGATGGGACTAGCAATGATATTATTGAAACTCATCACAACAAAAAACAATAAACATACCTTCTGGCTATTCGCTCTACTGCTTGTTCATATTTCTAATATGCTAACTGTCGGAACAAAAGTTAGTCTATTTAGCATCTTCATATTAGTTTCGATCACAACCTTACTAACATTTATCAAACCTGCAAATTTAAAATTAAGTGCAGCATTACTAACGCTATTTTTGATCATCTATTTTGTCTATCCATATACACCTGCTGGTCATAATACACAACGACTTGTAAATGAACCGTCAACGTCTGAAGACATTAATCAAGATCCGGATCAGGTATTTGATCAAATGTTAAGTGGTAGGCGTGACTTTTTAATGACTAATATTAAACAATATCAAACTGCTCCATTAACAATGAAGGCATTTGGCCTTGGCTATGGTGGATTGTATAAAGAACAACCCAAATTAGTTGAGATGGATGTTTTTGATTGGTTTATCGGTTTTGGTTTTCTCGGAATGATGTTGCTTTGTTATCCGTTTATTGTTCTGATCGTCAATATTATTCCAAACTTACATTGGCGCTATTGTAAAGCAAGTACGATCCTGCTGTTAGCAATCTTTTTATCAGCAGGTAGTGCGTTTATTGCAGGTCATGTCTTATCAGCACCAGCTGTAAGCATATACCTCACTTTATTATTAGTCATATTTAATCAGCGCTATCAAGATGAAAAGAAATTACTGATTATTACTACGATGTATCCGACGAACAAAACACCGTCATTCGGAATTTTTATTAAAAATCACGTTGAAAAAATTAAAAACTACCCAATCAAAGTAGATATCTTAGCTATCAAAAATCATAAAATGGACAAGTTAAATGTGATCGTTAAATATACCGTATGGCTGATTAGATTTTGTTTGATACTACTCTTTAAAGCAGAAAGCTATCAGGTCGTTCATGCGCATTATGTTTTTCCAAGTGGCTTATTAGGTCAAGTCATTAAGCGCATTTATGGGACTCGTCTAATCGTTACCGCACATGGTGGTGACATCGATAAAATGCCAAAAAAACACCGACTTATCGCCGTAAGCATAAAAAGAATTCTAACAAATGCAGACCATATTGTGGTCGTAGGTGAAAAATTAAAACAAGTATTAAATAAAAAATATAAAATTGCACATAATAAACTCACCGTCCTCAATATGGGTGTTAATCGGTCTGTCTTTAAACCAGGTTCAAAAACTCATGCTAGAAAAAAACTTAATCTCCCGCAAGACAAAATAATTGTTTTATTTGTCGGCAACTTAATCAAAGCGAAGGGGTTAGAAGAATTAGTCAAAGCATGCGAGTCTTTAACAGATCAGCATCATCTTGAATGTCATTTAATTGGTGCAAACAAGGAGCCGATTTTTTTTGAACAGTTACTTAAATCGACCAAGATGAAGATCCATCATCATAAAGCAACTGTTCAAACACAAATTGCAACATGGCTACAAGCAGCGGATATCTTCGTATTACCATCACATATGGAGGGATTTGGTTTAGCGGCTTTAGAAGCTATGGCAACACATACACCTGTTGTTGGTACAGATGTTGGAGGATTAGCCTATCTGCTTGCAGATGAAGCGGGATTAATTGTACCACCACATCAACCGCAAGCCCTAGGCGATGCGATTAATAAACTAATTCAAGATCAAGCACTTAGAGAAAGATTAATCAAAAACGGAGAAGAGAAAGCAAATCAATATGATCAAGATAAAGTGATTGCAAAACTGATACAACTATATGGCTACAAGGAGTTAGTAAAATGAAACAAAAGAAAATCCTTTTAATTGCTTCAATTGGTGGACATCTCACTCAATTATTGCAATTGGAGTCACTATTCAAAAACTACAAATATCATATTGTAACAGAACGCTCTGTTATCGCTAAGGAACTGCAAAAGCAATATCCTATCTCAACGTTATTACATGGTGGACGTAATTATCCGATCCGTTACGTCTTTAAATTTATTTATAACATCTGTAAGACAATTGTTATATTTTTAATTAATCGCCCAGATGTCGTCATTACAACAGGTGCACATACAGCTGTACCTATGTGCTATGTTGCAAAGCTTTTCCGTAGAAAAGTAATCTTTATTGAAAGCTATGCTAAATCATCAAGTCCAACATTGTCAGGTCGTCTTGTTTATCCAATTTCAGATTTATTTATCGTACAGTGGGAATCAATGAAAGAAATTTATCCAAAAGCAGTATACGGGGGGTGCGTCTATTGATATTTGTCGTACTTGGTACTCATGAACTCTCATTTAAACGGTTGTTAATTGAAGTTGAATCACTAATTAAAAACAAAACAATTACTGATAAAGTAATTGTCCAAGCAGGTCATACACGCTATGATTCACCATTAATGGAAATCCATAGTTTTGTTTCGTATCAACAAATGGATAAATGGTTTGAAGAAGCGGACTATGTCATTTCTCACGCAGGAACAGGATCGGTTCTGGGTGGACTAAAAAAGGGTAAGACGGTCATAGCAGTTCCAAGACTGAAAAAATATCATGAACATAATGATGACCATCAACTGCAACTGCTAGATATGTTAGGTAGCAAAGGACACATTATTCCATGTCATGATCTAAAGAACTTAAAAAAAGCAGTTGAAGCTGTTCAACTGTTTAAGCCGAAACCATTTGTTTCAGGTAGAGAAAAAATCTGTTCACTATTAGAAACGTATATTGAACAAGCATAGTAACTGCTTTTTAATGATAATTACACACATTTTCCATGATATATTTATCGAAATATGATATAGTTATTTGATGAAATGACTTTACAAAATGTTTACTGTAACTTAATATTTAATATCACGACTAATACTACGGACGAATGAATAACAGACAAATTAAGAAAGGAAGGGGAAAATGACTTATATTTACGCTGTATTGATTTGCTTTGGCTTATCTTTAATACTGACCCCTTTAGTAAAAAAATTAGCATTTAGGATTGGTGCAGTTGACCATCCAAATAAGCGGAAAGTTCATCAAACAATTATGCCACGATTAGGTGGCTTAGCTATATTCTTTAGTTTTGTAATTGGAATATTATTTTTTCAACCAGACGGTCAGTATGAATTACCAATTGCGCTAGGTGCGATCTTAATTATGATAGTTGGTATTATTGATGATAAATATCAAATCAAAGCAAGATATAAATTTATCGTACAGCTAATTGCAGCATTGATTATTGTATTATCAGGATTAGAAATCACTTACATTAACTTTCCTTTTGGACATGTGATTGAATTTGGCTATTTAAGTACACCGATTACGATCCTATGGATTGTAGGCATTACGAATGCGATAAACCTAATCGATGGGTTAGACGGATTAGCAGGTGGTGTCTCGACAATTGCATTACTTACAATTGGCGGCTTAGCCATCTCGTTAGGAGATATATTCGTTGCTTTAATTAGCTTTTTATTAGTAGGAAGTACACTCGGATTTTTAGTCTTTAATTTCTATCCGGCAAAGATATTTATGGGCGATACAGGGGCGCTATTTTTAGGGTATATGATTGGCGTTCTGTCGATCTTAGGATTTAAAAATGCTACATTATTCTCATTAATTGTTCCAATTGCAATCTTAGGCGTTCCTATTTTAGATACACTTTTAGCAATCATTAGACGAGCGGTTCATAAAAAACCATTATACTCACCCGATAAAATGCATTTACACCATTGCCTGCTTAATTTGGGCTTTGGTCATCGACAAACAGTTATTTTAATCTATTGCATTAGTGCGTTATTTAGTTTAGCTGCGATTATCTTTAATCAGTCTACAATGTGGGGAACGACGATCACGTTCTTTGCGATGGCAATCTTAATCGAGCTAATGATCGAATTAACAGGAATTATTAGCGTCAACTATCGACCATTACTAAATTTTTTAAATAAAAGAAGATAAAAAAAGAACTTAAGTGCTTTTCAACTAAATAGCACCTAAGTTCTTTATTTATTATAAATGGCATTAATCAGTGATTCTGCTGATTGTCCAGTAGAGTATGTATTCCATTCATCAGCAAATTTTTTCACCTTTAATAAATCAAAATCATCATTTACGATACATGTCACGATCTCATCAGTTGTTAAAGCAACCGGACCAGGCATGTTTTCTTTATAATTAACCCAAAAGCCACGCTCATCAACATAATCATCGATATCATAACTATAAAAGATCATCGGCCTATTCAATAATGCAAATTCAAATGGAATTGACGAATAATCTGAAATTAAATAATCAGTAACAGTCAGTAATTCATTGATGTTAGGATAACTAGAAGCATCAATAACAAAATCAGCAAATCCCTCAAGTGAAAACCCACTTCTAACGACAGGATGTAGACGTAAGAGAACGACATGAGTATCCTTTAGCTTTGTCGATAGCATCTCAATGTCTAAATGTAAATCAGCCTTACCGATCTCAGCATCTCTAAAAGTTGGTGCATAAAGGATGACCTTTTTATTATTAATTTGCGGGTATGCCGACAACACCTTCTGAGCTGCTTCATTTACACGCTTTTCATCAAAGAAGAAGTCAGTACGTGGAATCCCCGTTTTTAATAACTGATTGTCGGACAAATCAAAGGCTTGTTTAAATATCTCACCCATATGATCAGATCCGATAACAACATGTGTAAACCTTTGATAAACAGCTTTAAACCGTTTATGAGCACGTGGTGAACGATTCTTTATCGTAGGGTCATGTAAACCAAACTTTTTAATCGCTCCAGCCGCATGCCAAAGCTGAATAACTTTAACACCTTCATTAAACTCAGTTACAGCCAAAAAGCCAAAATAATTATCTACAAAAATAACCTTAGCAGTTGCCAGGTGATAAATCGATTGAATGAATTGAACTAAATGAATCGTCTCAAATTTTAAAACACTTTCACGATCAGAATCAGCAAAATCAATCCTGCAACTTCGTGTCGTGAGAATAACGATATCATGATCTGTCTCGGCTAGACACTTTTTACGCACATGATTGATATTATCACCAAAAGATGCGATTAGTACGGTTTTGTTTTGAGTAGGATAGCGCTTAAACAAAGAAAAAAAGATGTTGAATAAGAACAAATAGCTAGAGATAAGAAATTCTCTAGCCATTTTTTATTGCCTGCATATCTTTCTTTATTTGAGTGGTAGAGATACCCTCAGTACGTGGAAGATAGACTACTTCACAATAATCTTTTAAAAAGTCAAATTTACCTTCCCAATCATCACCCATGACAAAGACATCGATATTATGTTCTTGAACATCTCTTATCTTTTGATCCCACTCATGTTCTGGAATTACTTTATCAACATAGCGAATGGCTTCTAGAATCATTTTTCGTGTTTCATATGGATAATAGGCTTTCTTTCCTTTAATTGCGTTGAATTCATCTGATGAAATCGCAACTGTTAAATGATCGCCTAATTCTTTAGCACGTCGTAATATATTTATATGACCATGGTGTAATAAATCGAATGTGCCGTATGTTAGAACCTTTTTCATTTATATCCTCCTAGATTATGTGTAACATCGAAATTACATATATATATATATTAATTATATCTAAATATTTATTATAAAGTCTATTTAATCTTATATCAAGTTAAAGTTAAATTGAGACTGAATCAAGTTTTCTGACCTAATAAAAAGGCAACTGTAGAATGCATTGACTTGATGGATCAATAGCTAAATGTCCTTTATAGCCATATAAGAAAATGATTTTACCACCTTTCTTTTATTCGCATCCCATTGGGTCTTTTGAAAAACTTTAGTGCGCAATTCAGTCAAAGGTACATACAATTGAGCTTCTCTTTTCTATTCATAAATAGAAATACCGACTTCCTCTTCTACCTATTATTGTAGCCATCAATCTCTATCTGCTTTTGATTTAGGTCCTAGTTTTTTTGGGTTAGCTTTTAACTTTTCTTCTTGTGGTAGTGCTTGAATATGTGCTTTAAAATGGTTTTCGTTTATTGTGATGGTTTCGTCTACAATAAAACCTTAAACCATAATTGGAGTCACCTCAATTTATAGAATGTAGAAGTTAATAATCATAGCTGCATAAGATAGTTCTAATAGTGCATGAAGTCGAGTTTTTTTACTACACAATAAATTGTATCTTATTCTATCGCAAAAATAATCGACTCTTAACGTTGGAAATGTTCCAATTTAAATAGCTCTTGCGTGCCATGTAAACCTTGTGGACGTATAATGATTATAGAAATTGACCCTTCAATATTTTGGGAGATGCTTTCTTCTTTGTGCTTCAAAAACGTTTAAATACAGGGACAAGTAATTATGAAATTTACTCACTTATTTTAGTTTTATAGAATGAACCGATATAGATAATATATAGATTATTTTGGGTTGATAGATTATAATATTAATATTGTAATCTATTAATATCTAGGCTCGATTGATTGAGCAAAGGAGGGGTTAAAAACAAAAAAACAAAAAAATAATAAATAATACGTTTATGTAAACTTGTAAGATTCAATAAATCCTTATCGTTTGGAGGTAAGTAATGAGGAAAATTGCTACAATACTAGTTACGTTATTGATTCTTAGTTCAGTTACTCCTTATGGTGTGTTAGCAGAAAGTTTAGAAGCGAATGATATAGCCACGCCTGAGTTTAATCCGGAAAATGAGCAGTATGTTGTAGAAGGAAAAAATGCTACAGATGATTTGGATGAAACTGAGAATAGTATGAAGAATATAATTGATGAAGATAATAATGAAAAAGATCAAATAGTTGAAATAAAGACAGATAAACAAATTATCTCTGAAGAAATCAAAGAAAAAGCTTTTACGCTTCAAGCTGAGAGTGAAGAGATAGAAACTAACGTGAATGCTAAAGGTATAAACGAGTTGAAACATATGTCTATCCCTAATGCAACACCAACTAGTAGACTAGGTCATATTCGTAATGGTAATGTGAAAATATATGCAAGTTTAGAGAATGATTCATCTTTTGAAGTAGCTGGATCAAAATATACGAATGCAGTTTATTATATTAAACTGCAAAATACAGTGAATGGTAATCTCTATTATCTAATAAGCTATAATGCTAGTAGTACTAGAGGTGTAGTTGGTTGGGTAAAAGCAACGGATTTATCAACACATCCTCATGTAAGTGTGGATAAAAAAGCTAAAGACTTCTATATCAAAGGCACCGGAAATGCTTATGATACAGCTTGGGGAGGATCTAAAAATTTAGTATATGACTTATCAAATTACAAAGATCAGATCTTTAAGGTTCACCTTACTGAAAAAGTAGGAAATAATGTGTGGTATCGAGGAACATTAGATGGAAAAACAGTGTGGATACATTCTTCTGATTTGGTAAGTATTGGTGGCAGTCCCACAAGTCGACTTGGCCATATTCGTAACAGGAATGTAAAGATATTTTCTAGTTTAGAAAGTGATGCATCGTTTGAAGTGGCTGGAGCTCAATATACGAATGCAGTTTACTATATTAAGAGTCAATCCGAAATAAACGGTAAGATGTATTATCTGATAAGTACCAGGCCGAGTAATTCTAAAGGATTAGTAGGTTGGGTTCAAGCATCAGATTTATCTACCTACTCACATACGGGTGTAGATAAAGCATCTAAAACATTTTATATTAAAGGAAATGGAAAATCTTATGATAAGGCATGGGGAGGCTCTAAAAATTTAGTTCATGACTTATCAAAATTCAAAGATCACATCTTTAATGTTCATCTTACTGAAAAAGTAGGAAATGAAATATGGTATCGTGGAACCTTAGACGGTAAAACTGTATGGATACATTCATCCTATCTATCAAGTAACATAGGGAATCCTACTAGCAGACTCGGCCATATTCGCAACCAAAATGTAAAGATATATTCAAGTTTAGCAAATAATGCATCTTTTGAAGTAGCTGGATCAACGTATACGGATGCAGTTTACTATATTAAAAGTCAATCCGAAGCAAATGGGAATCTATATTATTTACTTAGTACCTCTCCAAGTATTTCAAAAGGGGTAGTAGGTTGGGTTCAAGAATCAGATTTATTTACTTATTCTCACGTGGGTGTAGATAAAATTTCTAAGACTTTTTATATTAAGGGAGCTGGGAATTCTTATGACAAAGCGTGGGGTGGTTCCCAAAATATTGTGTATGATTTATCTGAATATAAGGATCATGTATTTAATGTACATCTAACCGAAAAAGTAGGCAATGATATATGGTATCGAGGAACATTAAATGGAAAAACAGTGTGGATACATTCTTCTGATTTGGTAAGTAGTGGTGGCAGTCCTACAAGTCGACTTGGCCATATTCGTAATAGAAATGTGAAGATATATTCTAGTCTAGAAAGTAATGCATCGTTTGAAGTGGCTGGAGCTCAATATACGAATGCAGTTTACTACATTAAAAGCCAATCGAGTTTAAATGGACAATTGTATTATCTGATAAGTACGTCACCAAGTGATACTAGGGGACTAGTGGGTTGGGTCCAAGCATCGGATCTATCTACCTATTCTCATGTAGGAGTGGATAGGGATGCAAAAACACTTTACTTTAAGGGTACTGGAAAAGCTTACAGAAAAGCATGGGGTGGCTCCAAGGATTTGGTTTATGAGGACATGTCACAATATGCTTACCAGGAATTTAAAGTGAATTTGACAGAAAAAGTTGGGACCAATACTTGGTATCGAGGAGTACTTAATGGTAAGACAATATGGCTACATTCTAGTTATGTAACCACCAAAACAGAAAGTAGAACAAGCCGATTGGGTCATATTCGTAACAGAAGTGTTGAAATATATCCAACTATAGGGGACCCTTCTACAGCATTTATTGCTGGGGCTCAATATACAAACGCAGTATATTATATTAAAAAGCAGGCTGAAATACATGATCAAATATTTTATTTAATCAGTACGTCACCAAGCAGTACTAAAGGGACTGTTGGTTGGGTTAATGCAAAAGACCTGTCAACTTACTCGCATATTACTGTCGATAAAAAGGCGAAATTATTTTACATTAAAGGTAATGGAATCGCCTATTCTAAAGCTTGGGGCGGAGCGAAAGATATAGTATTTGAAAATATGGATATATATAAGAACGAAGAGTTTAAAGTAGATCTAACTGAGAAGGTTGGCAATAATACTTGGTATCGTGGAATGTTAAATGGTAAAAGAATCTGGCTACATTCAAGTTACGTAAATGTAGCTAGAGTGAGTGAGTACAACTTAACTTTAAGTGAAGCAGTAGAAATGCAAATGAAAGCTTCACCTCAGACAGATATGAAATATGCTTGGGTTTCTAAAGAATATATAGATAAAAACAATAAAGTAACAGCTACAAACCTTAATGTTAGACCAGAACCTAATACAAAAAAAGATCCAATAGGTTCACTTCCTAATGGTCACGTTGTTAAAGTATTAGAAGAGTACAATGGATGGTATGCAATAGAATACAGCTCTAATCATCAATGGAGACATGCTCATCCTGCTGATGTAATGTATTATCTCAATCCTTTAAATTTTATAAACGATGACAGACAACAATTCCAGTTTTTAGATTTATCACGGAATAGTTCTGCAAGTGTTACGGAACTCAACAAAGTATTAAATAATAATGGTGTGCTAACTGGTAAAGGGAGATATTTTATCGAAGCAGGTAATAAATATAAAATCAACGATATTTATCTAGTATCACACGCTAAATTAGAAACAGGAAACGGATCATCAGAGCTTGCTAATGGAATTAGTAAATGGACTCAGAGAGATAGTAAAGGTAATATTGTACGTGACGCAGACGGAAACCCTATTATTATAGATATTTCTCCTAAGAAAGTTTATAACGTATATGGGATAGGGGCTTTTGATAGGTGTGCAAGAGATTGCGGGGCTCAAAGAGCCTATGATAATGGATGGTTCTCAGTAGAAACAGCAATTGTTGAAGGTGCGCAATTTATAGGTAATGGCTATGTTAACGCTGGACAAAATACTTTATATAAAATGCGTTGGAATCCTGGGGCAATGGAAAAAGGAAATGTCACCCATCAATATGCAACAGATATCGGATGGGCTGCTAAACAAACTAGGACAATCTATAATCTGTATCAACAATTAGATTCATATACAATACACCTAGATATACCAGTTTATAAATAAAATTATTTAAACACATTATCCACATCGAAATGGATAATGTGTTTTTGTTCGCCCAGCATGGGCGAACGCTAACGGGTGAAAGTCTTAAATTTGAGCTTATAGCTGTAAGTATATAGCCAAAGGCATGGGTATCCATGTTAACGTAGAATCTGAAGCACTAGGCAAATCTCCGATCTGATGAGCAGAAGTCAACATATACGAGTGAAATTACGAAAGAAGTTAATGTCGTCTGATAGCTATTGCATGAGTATACATCGTATTGAATGGGTTACAATAAGTTGGACAGATATCTTGAGGTCAGTTAAGATTAAGTCACTAATCATTCTGAAGAGAAAAGTAATGACAACGAGTTAACGACAGACATTTTCTAAATCATTTAAAGATTAAATAGACCAATTATATTTATTGAGGAAGTAAAAGCTGTGATCATCAAAGAATACGAACTTACGTCGTCTGCCTTTGAATAATGGGTGCGCCAACATAACATAAAGAAAGTAGTCCATTTGAAGAAATTGATAAATTTATTTGATTGTGAAATTATAAGTCATAGTGATTCCCTCATAAAACAACCATATTAGTTGCACGGGCCTTTGCTTCTGTAAAATATAATCTATACCGACTCTAGTTATTTCATACAGATCCCAAAAGTGAGTTTATGAAAAAAGTATTGATTACGTTCTAGAGGCCTCGGCATTGTTTGTTCATTATGTGCCCAAGGTATGCCGTACTGAATCGACGTTTAAGACGCTTAAAACTGAATTTATACTGGATGAGCATTTTAAAACACAGTCAGAATTAGATTTGGCATTATACGATTATGTGAATTGTTACAACAATATCCGTTTCCTCAGATCATTCAGTTACTTGGAACGTAAAAAATATAAGCAATTAAAATGAATATTCAAAGCTTCATAAAGTGACGTGCACTTTACTTAGAGAGCGAGCATGCTAGCCTGTGTGGGAGAGTCTGTATAATTATTAGCTGTATTCTGAGTTTAAGTGCGAGCAAGCAAGCAAAGGGTCCAAGTCAATTGATAGTAGATTATCACTATATACATTAGAGTTTTCAAATAAATGAACGAGATGGACATCTTACACCTAATAAAAAATGTACAGTTTAGTTTTGACATACTACTAACAAAAGCAGGTTAACATATCTACCCAAACGGGACAATTTTCACAAAATTTCAACAAAACTATGAAATTGGTTTATTCTTTAAAAATTGATATAATCTAATATAATATACTGTTTTTTTATGTGGTTTTTATTATATACTATAGGATGATTGTGAAATATTAAATAAGGAAGTATTTTTTATAACTATCCATACTGACTTAATGTAGAAAGGGGCACATAGATGAATAAAGCTAGAATAAAAAGAATGTTAATTTTTTTACTTAATCCAATTGTATTATACTTAAAAAAGAATATTGAATATTTAAGGATGAAATACACTAAATACTTAGATAGACCAATCTATGATAAAACAATATTATTTGAAGCATACTCTGGACAAAGTGTAACGGGTAACTCTTTAGCTCTATTTGAGGAAATACATAATGATTCTCGATTCAAGGAGTATAGATTTATTTGGAGTTCTATAGAACCGAAAAAGGAGAGAAAGGCACTTTCTCAGTATAGAAATGTTAAACTTGTAAAAAAAGGTACTGTTGCATATGTTAAGTATTTAGCACGCGCTAAGTATTTAA
Organism: Amphibacillus xylanus NBRC 15112; assembly: GCF_000307165.1. Taxonomy (NCBI): domain Bacteria; kingdom Bacillati; phylum Bacillota; class Bacilli; order Caryophanales; family Bacillaceae; genus Amphibacillus; species Amphibacillus xylanus. The sequence continues at coordinate 2,123,649 of NC_018704.1, read as the reverse complement.
TTACAGACACAACCTTCCCGCACTATTTTAACAAAAGGGAAGAACAAAGTTATATTATGGCGTGGCATGGAACGCCTTATAAAACAATTGGGAAAGATGTGAAAAGCTCTAACTATGATTCGCATAAAAATGTAATGAAAAATATATTACATACTGATTATTTTATTTCACCATCAAAATATACTACTGATACAATACTGAATAGTCAAACCTCAAAAGATTTGTTTTCAGGTGAAGTTTTAGAGTTAGGAATGCCGAGAGTGGATTTAACTTATAATGTAAATGCTGAAGATTTAAAAATGAAAATGAATATTCCTCTTGAAAAAAAGGTTGTCTTATATGCGCCAACATGGAATGACTATAGTCAAGATATCAATCAGAGTGTTAGTGAGTTAGTTAGAGATGCTGAGCAATTACAGATGTTACTTGGTAATGATTATTTAGTAGCATTAAAGGTACATTACTACGAATATCAGGCCATCTCAAATATGAATACGGAATGCTATTTAGTTGATAACTCTATTGACACTAATAAAGTACTGCAAATCAGTGATTATTTAATTACAGATTATTCTAGCGTGTTTTTTGATTATCTTGGATTAAAGAGACCGATATATTTTTATTTTAAAAACTACGATGAATATAGCACCAAACGCGGTTTATACCTAGAAAAAGATGAATTACCTGGTCCAACTTGTTCGACTATCGATAAATTGGCTGAATTGATTAGTGAATCTACTGGTATTTTAGAGGATAAATACTTTCCAATGATAGAAAGATTTTCACCATATGATGATGGTAAAGTATCAAAAAGAGTTATCGATTATATTTTCTTTAATAAAAAACAAACATTGGGGTCTATCTATAAGACTGAAACAACTAAGGAAAAAATATTAATTTATGGTGGATACTTTAAAAATAATGGAATAACTGAGTCTTTAATTAGATTAACTAATCAATTTGATTATGAAAAATATAACTTAACAATAATTATTCCTAGTATTGTACCTAAAAACAGTGGAGTAGAAAAAGTCATTGACCGATTAGATCCAAAAATTAATTTGTTGTTTAATAATAATCGCATTAATCTTAAGTTTAATGAGGAGTATCAGTATAAGCTTTTTATGAATCGTGGATTAAACGGAATTGTAAAAAAACTAAATATTGACCATATAATGTATAGGGGATATAAACAAATCGTAGGTAATGTTAAATATGACAAAGTAATAGACTTTAGTGGTTATAATTCATTTTATGGTTCAGTCTTTGCTTTTAGTAATGTGAAAGAAAAAATAACATATCTTCACAGTGACATGAAGAAAGATAAAGAACGTGTAGTAAGAGGGAGACGGCCGAACAAATTACCGCTACAATTAATGTTTTCAATTTATAAGTACTTTGATAAAATACTTTCTGTATCTAAAACAAGTCACTTAACAAATTTATCCAAATTAGGTGAGCAATTAGGTATAACTAATAAGATGGACTATGTTGAGAATTACTTAGATGCCGAAAGAATAGAGAGGCTATCAGAAGAATACCAAGAATTCAATATTTTAAATCAGAAAGTCTTAATAGACAATGTAAATTTAGAAGATGGAGTATTAGAATTTAAGGGAATTTTAAAACCTTCTAAAAATAATAACAATTACGTTACCTTAGGTCGCCTTTCCCCAGAGAAGAATCAAGAGCTACTAATCAGAGCATTCAAAAGAGTTTTAAATGAAGAACCTAATAGTAGATTGTATATAATTGGTGAAGGTACACAAAGGAAAAAGTTGATGACCCTAATCCAAAATTTAGAAATTGAAGATAAAGTGATTTTAACAGGACATATGGATAATCCATATTATTTATTAAAAATGTGTGATGTCTTTGTCTTAAGCTCAAACTATGAGGGACAAGCGCTAGCTATACTTGAGGCATTAGCGGTAGGTCTTAAAGTGATATCTACAGATATTCCTGGACCAGATAATATCTTGAAGCAAGGGTATGGTGAGTTAGTAGAGGCAACTGAGATAGGATTGTCTAGAAAGATGATTTCAGTGATTAAACCGGAGAAAAAATATAAAAAATTTGATCCTTATCTTTATGATGAAAAAGTTAAGGAAAGAGTTAAATCCATACTAGAATAAAAAGAATAAAAAATCTCTGCCTCAACTATAAATAAGGCAGAGATTTTTTTAAGGTTTCATTATTTGTTCAACCACTCTCTTTGATGCATTTCCATCTTCTAAAGAAGAAAAGATTTTAACAAATTCTAAAGGTAACTTATAATTATCAATATTGTGAACAGCATCGATTAACTCATCTGTCGTTTGTACGATTGGACCAGGTGCTTCTTTTTCAAAATCGAAATAAAAGCCCCTCATATCATTTTTGTATTCATCTAAGTCATAGCAATAAAATATTATAGGACGTTGAAGGACGGCATAATCAAAGAAAACACTAGAATAATCGGTTACCAATATATCACTAATTAGATACAATTCATTAATATCGTTATAAGATGAAACGTTTTTAATGAAATCATCGTGCCCGATTAGTTCAGAGGTTTTAGTTACTAAATAATGCAGTCTTACAATAATAAAGTAGTCGTCACCAAGTGATTTTTTTAAATTTGTTATGCTTAAAGGCAAATCAAATGAAAAGCTATCCCGCCATGTAGGTGCATATAGTATCACTTTTTTATCTTCTGGGATTCCTATTTTAGATTTTATCCGAGCGATGTTTTCTGGAGTGTTATTATTAATTAAATAATCATTTCTAGGATATCCAGATTCAATTACTTCATTTTTAAAATCAAAGGCACGTTTAAAAATCTTTGTAGAATAACTATTTGGCGAGATTAAGTAATCCCATCTAGCTGATTCTGTTATAAAATCTGATTTATATAAGTGTGGGTTTTTCCAAGACGTATTTATTTTGTCCATATCTAAGGCAAGTTTTTTTAAAGGTGTTCCATGCCAGGTTTGTATATAAGTTGTACCTTTTGGCTTATATATCCATAAAGGGATTCGGCTATTAGAAATCCAGTATTTTGCTCTCATTGCAACAAACAACCACTTTAGTGTAAATCTTTTTATTATTTTTAAGTTTTCATCTTTAAATTTATTAATATGCTTTGGATCAACACTCCAATAACATATATAATCCTCTTTTTCTCTTTTTAAGTACTCATAAATCGCACGTGGATTATCACTATATTGGCGTCCCAAGAAACTTTCAAAAACTATTAACTTTTTATTTTTAGGGGTTATTACACTAATAAATTTACTTAATCTACGTATGAATGATGCTTTAAAATTCATTGAAAACTCCACCTCAAAATTTTTATTTATATGAATCGATTTTATGATTGCTTATTTTTAGAAGATAATAAATGCAATCTATTAAAGAATTAATTATGCATGGATGCGATCTGCGTTCAAATTTGCTGTATTACTAAGTAAAATTTACCATATCAAAGTGAATTTTGGCGCGTTTTCCAGTTCAACAACGAGCATAGTTAAAGCGAAATGTTTGTCAAAGCTATAAGATCACTTTCGGTTTTTTTAATGTAACAGTGTTAGATTGATGACTATTCGATGAACTTGTTGATAAGGAACATCATAATCGCAGACATCGTTTTCACTCTGCTTTGGATTTACATCCGCGTTTATTTGGTTTAGCTTTGGCTTTTCTTCTTGTAGCAGTGATCGATTATGTGCTTTAAAATGAGTAGCGTTTATTGTTATGATTTCGTCTACAATAAAACCTTCAGCTTTTTGGATAATCCCACCAACTACAATTATCAAGAGTTTTGGGAGTACACCCTTTTTTGTCTCTCAAACAAATTGGGAGACAAGGCCTAAAAATCATAAATACCATCAAGGATTTTGCTTAACTTATTAGTTATCGACATATTGAATCTCCTTTGTAATTTATAAATATTAATATGTACATTATCAACAATAATTAACCGGATTAATGTAATTGAATAGATGAGAATCAGTATAAACCATAAATGCAATATATCATAAAATTATGTAGTTTTAGATCTATACTTTAATATATTTGCATCAAAAATTAGAATATCATAAAAGCGGTAATATTTGAACCTCTAACCTATTTTGAATTTATCCATTTTACATAGGTTGAGATTATTTGGTTGATAAAACAACAAGAATGAATAATTAATAACATAATTTAAAAATATTGATGCTGGCATGCCAAGTAGAATATCATACACTCGTACTTGAGCTAAAATAAGCTGTGTATGGTCTGTCATACTTCGCTCAATAATGAATAGTGACCAATATTGCAATTGAGAAGCTTAGAAAGAATACGCATCGAGCTGAGTGATTTGGCTTGAATTTTCTCTAACTTAAATTCTTGCTTCAGAGTACAAAATAACTCTTTAATTCACGTATAGAACAATACAGAGTCACTTCTGTAGTTGTAGAATTAATTGACTAAGATTAGAATAAAGAATATAATAACTTCACCATATCATTTAGTTATAGCATTTAGTAAGAGAGGAACTGTTATGAAATCTTTATATTTAGTATTAAAAGAACAGATTGTGAATTTTTATTTAATTCGACGTCTATCTTTTTATGAACTTAAGAGCGCCAATAATAGTAATTACCTAGGTATCGCATGGGAATTCTTAAATCCACTTATACAAATTTTAATTTATTGGTTTGTTTTTGGATATGGCATAAGAGCAAGAGGCGATGTTGAAATCAGTACTGGTGAATTGGTACCATTCTTACCTTGGATGGTTACTGGTTTTATTGTTTATACATTGTTTTACCAATCAACAATACAGGGGTCAAAATCTATCTATACTCGCCTTAAAATGCTTTCTAAAATGAATTTTCCGTTAAGTATTATTCCAAATATAGTTATATTTTCTCAACTATACATTCACATTTTTATGATATTTTTATCATTGGTCATAATTTATACGTTTGGTTACGGTATCAATATATATTTCATTCAAGTATTTTATTTCTTGTTTTCGACAGTAATACTTTCATATTCACTGGCATTAATTACATCAACATTATCAACAATTATCAGAGACATACACATGCTCCTAAATTCTTCTTTACGTCTGTTACTATATATTTCACCTGTCCTTTGGAGTTTAGAAGACTCGGGAAGAATGTCAGGTTCAATTAAAGGACTACTACGATATAATCCTTTATATTACTTAATTGAGGGCTATCGGGCAAGTTTCTTTGGTACGGGTTGGTACTTTATCGAGAATATCAAATTGACAATTTGCTTTTGGATATTAACCCTCTTTATTCTCTTACTAGGTTCGATCATTCATGTCAGATTTAGAAGACATCTTATTGATTTTGTTTAAATTAGGAAGGTATAAAATGAATAAAAGAATTGTATTGAAAAACATCTCAAAAAAGTATAAGTTATATAAAAATCAAAAAGAAAGAGTTTTAGACTTGATTTTGCCGAGAGAATACGGCGAAGATTTTTGGGCTCTAAATAATATTGACTTTGAAGCGGATGAGGGAGATGTGGTTGGTTTCGTTGGGATTAATGGATCTGGAAAATCAACTTTGTCTAACATAATCGCAGGTATTGTTCCTGCCACAACTGGGACTATAGAAGTAAATGGACAAGTATCTTTAATCGCTGTTTCTTCTGGTTTGAAAGCTGAATTGAGTGGACGGGATAACATTGAACTCAAATGTCTAATGCTTGGTTTTTCGAAGAAAGAAATAAAAGCTATGGAAGATGATATTATTGAATTTGCCGAATTAGAACAATTCATTGATCAACCGATAAAGTCATATTCCAGTGGTATGAGAGCTCGCTTGGGCTTTGCTATATCGGTTACAGTTGATCCTGACATCTTAATTGTCGATGAAGCTTTATCTGTTGGTGATAAAGCCTTTTCTGAAAAATCTTTAGCGAAAATGCAAGAGTTTAAAAACAGAGGAAAAACTATGATTTTTGTTAGTCATTCTATAGCTCAAATGAGACAGTTTTGTGATAAAATTCTTTGGCTTGAATATGGGAAGATTAAAGAGTACGGAGAAGCTGATAAGGTCTTAAAAAATTATGAAGCCTTTTTAAAAGAATTTAAAAATCTAAATAAACAACAAAGAGAAGAGTACAGAAAAAAAGCTTTAGGCTTAAAATAAACTTTATGACTGTAATATTATAAGTAGATAAGAGTCTTTCATCGCTAATAGTTTACTTAAATTTCAAGTTTAAGTTAGTCATCTAGATAAGGTATTGTAGTGATTTCAAAAGTTATATTGTATGCGATGACATAAGTCATTGTTTAATATGGATGTATCTAATTGGACTTAAGTCCAATTAGATACATCACACTTTCGCGTATATACCAGGTCAATCAATTGCTTAGACTACGAGATTGAACTCTAATTTCTCTAAGTTTAAGACAAATGCTTGATGTGGTGTTTTGTAATTTCGGTTCCGAAGTGGCTAGTCATTCATCCATTATTGAACCCTATCTGCTCTTCGATCAACCTACACAAGAAGGCCAATGAATTTGATTAGCATGATGCCACTACCAATCCAATTAAAAAGAGTCTATGTACTCGGAAAGATCTATTAATGAAACCAGTCCTCTATCTTTGCTTTATTAACGATAACATCCGGTGACCATTTCCTTTCAAGCATCTTTTTATATACCCACTCGATAAAATTTCGTCCATCAATTTATTTAGGATGGTAGCTGCAATTCGATCGGTATTTTTCATAGGTTTTAAGGTAGACATCAGCGAATTATACTTCTTTCTCATAAAAGTAGACCTTGCCATTTTGCATCTACTTACCCACCTGTAGTATGGTTGTTTAGAGTCACCATTTATGGTTGAGGGCTAAGTTCAAGTAACCATTTTATTTCACGATGTGATAGGATATAATTGGGTCATGTGAATTCATTTTTTATATTATTTGGTGGTACTTGCAATATAACGTGAAATGTATATGGGCTTTTATTTAGATAATAAATTTGATAATTCAATTCTCCAGTTCTAACAAGATCCTAAATTTATAAATAAAGGAGTTTTTTCATTGAAGCAGTTTGTAATGTATGCTTTGAGGACAATTGCCCCTATAATATATCGTATCGCATTTAGAGTTGCCTCATTATTACCGCAAAATGAAAATACAATCGTATTTGAGAGCTTTTTGGGAAATCAGTATAGTGACAATCCTAAAGCAATATTTCTGTATATCAAGGAAAATCATCCGGAATTCAAACTATATTGGAGTTTAAATAAAGAAGTCATACCCTCATTTCTAAATGAGGACATTCAAATAATTAAGCGACTTTCTTTGAAATGGGTTCTGACGATGGCTAGAGCAAAGTACTGGGTCACTAATACTAGATTACCACTTTGGATCCCAAAACGAACTAATACAGTTTATCTTCAAACGTGGCACGGCACTCCCTTGAAGAAGTTGGGGGTTGATATTGAAGAAGTCCGGATGCCCGGTACGACAACAGAAAAATACAGACGCAATTTTATTAATGAAGCAGTCAAATGGGATTATTTGGTATCACCTAACCCGTATTCTACGGAAATTTTCAAAAGAGCTTTTCAATTTCAAGGTAAAGTGATTGAATCTGGATACCCTAGAAATGATGTCTTACAAAAGGGATTAACCAGTAGAGAAGATATACTTAAAGAAATGAATCTTCCTTTAAATAAAAAAATTATTTTATACGCCCCTACATGGAGAGACAATCAATTCTATACTGTAGGTAAATATAAATTAAATCTTCATCTGGACCTAGAGTTATTTAAAAAGGAATTTGGAGATAATTTTATCATTTTGTTAAGATCACACTATTTAATTTCAGAGAACATAAATATTGAAAACTATAGCGGATTTGTTTATGATTTTTCATCGTATAAGGATATAAGTGATCTTTATTTAGTATCTGATGTTTTAATTACTGATTATTCATCAGTATTCTTTGATTATGCAATCTTAGGCCGACCAATTTTATTTTTTGTGTATGATATTGAAGAGTACCGAGACCAATTACGAGGTTTCTATTTTGATATGGAGAATTATGCTCCTGGGCCATTATTAAAAACAAATGATCAATTAATAGAGGCATTAAAAAAATTGGATCTAGATAATTTTAAACCAGATCAAAACTATCAATCCTTTATAAAGAAATTTTGCAGTCTGGAAGATGGGAATGCTACCAAAAGAGTAGTTGATACATTATTAGAAAGTGAAAATCATACTTTATAATTCAGTAGTGAAAATATTGCTAAAGTTTAAAGCAAATATATTCTAAGGAAATTTGGATGGTGAGAGATGTGTCAGAGCTTATAAATATTATGGGGATACCTTTTAATAATCTCTCCAAGCAAGATTTAATTGATAATATAACAGCTTCAGATACAGGGAAAAATTTTATCGTCACAGCCAATCCCGAAATTGTGATGGAAGCTCGTAATAATTTGGCGTATAAGAACAGTATCACAAAATCTGATTATATCATCGCTGATGGAATTGGGATTATTATCGCGTCTAAATTGCTAAAGCAGCCTTTATCTGAAAGAATACCAGGCTATGAATTAATGATGACAATGATTGAATATGCATCTAAGAATCAAAAAAGTTGCTACTTTCTTGGTGCGAGTGAAGAAGTTAATCAAGCTGCTGTCAGAAAGCTTAAAGAGAAATTCCCTGAATTAATTATAGCAGGTCATCATCACGGATTTTTCAAATTGGATGATGAGAGCATTGTAAATGACGTTAGAAAGACACAACCTGATTTCGTTTTCGTTGCACTTGGAATGCCAAGGCAGGAACAGTGGATCGCAAATAATATTGATTCTTTTTCAAAGGGCGTTTTCATGGGTGTTGGTGGTAGTTTTGATGTCGTTGCAGGAGAAGTCCAAAGAGCACCAGAGATTTGGATAAAGCTTAATCTTGAGTGGTTATATCGATTAATTAAGCAGCCCTCACGATTTAAACGTATTTTAAAAGTTTTTGAATTTATTTTTAGGATGATAATTAGAAAGTATTAAAATAAAGTAAACGTCAATTTATCTAATTTTTATGAATGGATAGTTGACGTTATTTTTTATTTTCAAAGATCATCTGCTATAATAAATCACTGGAAGGATTATCGTGAAGATTAGATAACAAGGGGTGAATTTGAATGGAAAAAATAAAAGTAATGGTTGTATTCGGTACAAGACCAGAAGCAATTAAAATGGCACCACTTGTTCGTGAATTACAAGAACGCTCATCAGAGTTTGAATTAATTGTGACGGTAACAGCACAGCATCGCGAAATGCTAGATCAAGTACTGGATGTTTTTGGAGTAAAGCCAAATTACGATTTAAATATCATGAAAAAGAAACAGACATTAGCAGAGATAACGACTCGTGCGTTAAATGGCTTGAATGATATTATTGAGGAGACAAGCCCTGATATTGTCCTTGTTCATGGTGATACAACGACGACATTTGCTGCATCATTGGCAAGTTATTATCAACAAGTAGCTGTCGGCCATGTCGAAGCGGGATTAAGAACGTGGAATAAGCACTCACCTTTTCCTGAAGAGATTAATCGTCAATTGACAAGTGTGATAGCTGACATTCATTTTGCGCCGACTGAAAAGTCAAAACAAAACTTAATCAGTGAAAATATTGCACAAGATCATATTTATGTAACCGGAAATACTGCCATTGATGCATTAAAAACAACAGTATCTGATACATATTCCCATCCTATTTTAGACGAGATTGGTGACAAGCGATTAGTCTTATTAACAGCTCACAGAAGAGAAAATCTTGGTGGAAATATGGAACAGATGTTTCGAGCTATAAAACGACTAGTTGAAGCGCATCGTGATATTTATGTGGTCTATCCAGTTCATTTAAATCCAGTTGTTCAACAAACGGCAGCTGATATTTTAGCTGATTCAGATCGTATTCAGTTAATTGAACCATTGGGTGTAATTGATTTTCATAATTTTGCTGCTCGATCACATTTGATTTTAACTGATTCAGGCGGAGTTCAAGAAGAGGCTCCATCATTAGGTGTGCCTGTTTTAGTGTTACGTGATACGACTGAACGTCCAGAGGGAATTGATGCAGGTACATTAAAATTAGCGGGTACAGATGAAGACACGATCTTCAATTTAGCAAATCAACTATTAACAGATCAAGAAGAATATGACCGTATGGCACAAGCCAAAAACCCTTACGGTGATGGTGAAGCATCAAGAAGAATTGCAGATGCAATATTGGCGTACTTTAATGTGGAAAAGGATAAGTAAGCGTCAGAATAAAGTTAAAGAGATGTAAAAGCCTCCATCTAGGTGATGAACCGAAAAGCTAGATTGTTGTCTAACTTCTGGTTGCACCACCGAGTTGGAGGCTTAGTTTTTATAGATTATCATCACTGTCTTCAGTTGAATAGGCTGAGGCAGGACTTGTTAATCCGAGATGTTCTTGAAGAATTTGTTTCGTTTCAGCTAAACTCTGTTCATCAATTTGGAAGTAATATGCATCAGTCCATAAATCGCTACCTTCTAAATTTAATGACTCAATTTGCAGGTTGCCTTTTAGACCGTAGTTTGTAAAGCTGACGATATCTTTAAAATTCATACTTGTACTCATATTGTCACCGACTGCAGTCATTAGAGCATCAATATTAAATATTGTATTAATTGATACAGCTCGATCGACCATTGCGCTAATCAGTTGTTGCTGTCTCTTTCCACGTTCAATATCATTATCCTTTTTACGTGTACGGGCAAATGCTAATGCTTCCTCGCCATTTAACCATTGTTCACCTGGTAATAAATGAATCGCTCCTTTAGTATCGTTTGAATCCATCTCTTTAATTTCATAAGGAACATCAACTTTAACGCCATTGAGTGTGTCGACAATATCTATAAATGCATCAAAATTGATTCTGACGAAATAATCAATCGGTACTTCTAAGAGATTTTCAACTGTCTCGATTGTCGCTTTAGCACCACCATATGAATGGGCATGATTTATTTTCGTATAACGATCGCGTTCAGGTACATAGACGTATGAATCACGCGGGATACTTAATAGTTTTACTGAATTCTCTTCTTTGTTCAATGTGGCTAGAATTAATGCATCTGATAGACCGTGACCAGAATTACCTCTCGTTCCACCTTGATCAACCCCAATAAACAGAATTGACACATTATCAACATTCGGATCAATCTCATCTTCCCTTAGTTCAGAACCACCATCTCGTCCATCACTTTCAAATGAATTATCAACAACTTGTTGAGCTTTAAAAAATACACTAACGCCATATGAAATGATTAATAAAAATAGTAGTACAATAGGTACGACAAGAAATATAATTAATTTTTTATTTCGTTGCTTTTTTTTCACTTCTCGTTTAACGAGTCGTGAAGGTGCTTGATTATCTTTTTTCATCTTTATCCCCTTACAAAATGTAAAATGCGCTAAATTTAATTGTACTATTAAAGACCTAAAAGGTAAATTAAATTATTAATTTTACGTAAATTTGTAACCATAATGTAATGATTCATATATTAGACGAATTAATTTTGAAAAAGTGACACAGCCCTAGAAAATTTTTTGTCAGTTTATTTAGATTCCCCCAAAAGAATAAATCAAGTAGTTAATTGTTATAAAAAAGTAATTTGTTATAATAAAACATATAATCTAGTTGACTTCCCCTTCAATATTTATCCAATTCGGGTGCGTTCGCACTTGAAATAGAAAATTCGCACTATCTCGTAGTGCGATCGCACCCAATCCTCATAATTCGCACCATATCGTAGTGCGATCGCACCCAATCCTCATAATTCGCACCATATCGTAGTGCGTTCGCACTCAAATTTTTTAATTCCCACTACATTAATTTTTCTGGAAAAGTAAAAGGAGTGATTTATGAATGAAAATTGTTTTACCATTGTCAAAAACTGAATTACATCAACAATCGGAGATCTTGTTAAAGCGGTATCCTAGAAGAGATAAAATTTTAGATGAGCTACAGGATATTTACCGGAGAGAAGAAGCGGGATATCAAGGTGAAAAGCAGCTAGATTATTATTTAAACTTGTCTGATTTAGCAGGTGCGTATAGTTTGGCAGGATTAAGATTAAAAGGTGATAAACACTATTTTCAAATCGATCGAATGATTTTAACACAGTCAGTCTGCATCATTATTGAGTCTAAAAATCTTAAAGGTCAGTTATTATTAAACGAAGAAGATCAACTGATCCAGCAAACCTCAGATAGTCAAAAAATTTATGAAAATCCCTACACACAAGTAAAACTTCAAGCAAAACAACTCCGCCAGGTTTTGAATCAACTTGGCTATTCAGACTTACCTATTCATCCACTTGTTGTCTTCACAAATAAAAATGCAATATTAAATCTAGGAGGAACGCCAGATCTAATTGCGTTACACAGACTTACTTTCCGAATCGACGAAATCCTAAATTTTTATCAAAGAATTCAAAATCCAAAGATGATCCAAAATCTAGCTTATAGATTGTTGAGCAAACACACGGTGAGGAGGGAGAATATTCTTGAAAAATTTAATTTAAATATTTACTCAATCCGTACTGGAGTGTTGTGTTCCGATTGTGAACGGGGAAAGATGGTGCGTGTTCATGGTACGTGGATTTGTGAATTTTGTAAACAGCAGAATCAACAGGCACATATCTCAGCACTTAGTGATTATGCAAAAATAGTAAATCCCCTTATTACAAATAAGACAGCTCGATATTTTTTGGAGGTTGAATCGCGTTTTACAGTGTACCGAATATTTAAAGATTTAAATCTACCGATTAGTGGGAATAGAAATTCAACTCACTATGATTTATCAAAAATAATTCCGGTATAATGAGGTAATTATAACCAAATTGGGTGCGTTCGCACTCGAAAAAGTAATTTCGCACTATATCGTAGTGCGTTCGCACCCGAAATTGAAAATTCGCACCACATCATAGTGCGTTCGCACCCAAAAATAGAATTTCGCACCACCACTATATAATACTCCCACTCCCAGCCTCCAAGCAGTCAGAATTGGCATACGCCAATTCTCACATCATCCAAATCAAAAGGAAGGAACTGGCCCAAGCCAGTTCCAACACCCCTCCAAAAATAAAAAGTAGGTTCTGACCTGAGTCAGAACCTACTAAAGTCCAATAAAATTTACCACATCATCTGATTGATTAACTGTCCGATAAGTGCGTCACTGAATAATAGCAACACGATCGTCATGATTAAGAAATGAATAATAATCACGTAAGTAACATCTAATCCACCTGGTTTTTCTTTTGTATCTTTAATCGTAAAGATCGTTGCAATACTTGCTAAGAACATAGTTAAAAATACTAACGACATTAAAATAGTACTAAACAAGTATGCGTTGAAAATACTTACGACAAAAGATAATAAAGCGAGTCCAGCTGGAATAATCATAAACGTCATGAAACGTGTAAAGACTTGTAAGAAGTCAATTTTAGAATTCATTAGTCGTGCGACTGCAAACAGAACTGCTACCGTAATTGCAATAAATAAAATAAACAAGAAAAACGGAATAACAACAGTTCTAATGAAAGACGGACGTCCCCATCCAGCCATCAACATCGTACCTGATAGATAAACAGATAACGGAAGGAAAGCAGAAAAGATAATTAAAGTAATTAGTCCATTAATTAAATCAGCTTGCTTAGCACCAACTTCCTTACTTGCTTGATAAGGTGCCTTCAAACCATTAAGTAAGTAATTCCAAAAACTTTGGCCAATCTCTTTTGCCATTTCAATTGTTGGATCTGGCTCCATCGGACGCTTAGGTGGCTGAACGCTTTCCGCCCCAGCAGCACTAGTCGGATTTTCATCAGTCGCCTGCGTAGCAGTAGCTTCAACCTTCACCTCTGGCTCATTTTCAACTGGATTTTGCTTTAAATGATCAATTTGTTTTCCACAATTGATACAAAATTTTGCATCATCGTTATTGATTGTTTGGCATTTTCCACAGATCATCATTTATCACTCCTTTATGTATACTATATTTAAGTTTAAACGATATATTCTATAAGTCAAAGGAACAAACTTTACAAAAATGCACGCACTTCTTCAATTGCTTTTGGACGACCGAGAAAATAACCTTGCGCAACCTCAACACCTAATTGCATAGCAAAAAGATACTCCTGCCGCGTCTCCAATCCTTCTAACACAAGCTGGATCTGCTGATCCCTACAATAATCGCGAAATAGCTGAACTAGAGCTTTTTTCTTACTTGAAAGATGAAGCTGCGTACTAAACAAGCGATCAAGTTTTATATACTTAAACGGAAATTCAATGATAACATCAAAATTGGAATAACCCTTACCGACATCATCAAGTGCAAATTGGAAACCATAATCAACAAGATCATGAATCATATGAAAGGAATCGAGCAATTGATCCATCTGTTCTGACTCGGAAATTTCCAAAACGATTTGATCCGCTCGTAATTGATTGGTGTGTAAAGTGTGATAAATAAACGTAGAAAAATTAGGATTGATTAAAGTAGAAGGGAGCACATTAATAAATAAGACCGCATCACCATCAGAAAGACGAGAATCCCGAAAAGAGCGCATCACTAATTCAATCGATGCAGTATCGAGATCATACAAGCGCCCAGCCCGCTTAGCCGCCTCAAACGCTAACTCAGGATTTGGAAAATCAAACGGCCTCATTAGCGCTTCAAATCCAAGACACTGATGACTGTTTAAGTGATAGATGGGCTGAAAATTATGTGTAAAAAGTCTTTTTTCGATAAAATGATCGATCAACATATGAAAGCCCCCATAAAATGAATTCGCTTACAAACTCTATTATATCAAATATTACAAATAAGCCAATAAAGTGTTAATAAAAAAGAACAATTTTCCTAATATTCTGAAAAAATATTATACCAATTGCTAAAAGTAATGACGTAAAATCATTATATTAAATTAATTTACCAATTTTATAAAAAAATATGCTATAATGTTTTTTGTATATTTTTGTCCAATTCAGGACTACTCAACTAAACATTGGAGGATCAAACTAAATGGAGGAAACAATTACACTAAAAGAGATCGCTCAGATAATTAAAAAGAGACTAGGATTAATCATTGTCCTAACAATAGGATCAGCGATTATAAGCGGTATATTTACATACTTTTTTATCACACCAATTTATCGAGCTAATTCACAATTTCTTGTGAATCAAAATCAACCCAACGCAACAGTAGAATTAAATGAAATTCGAACAAACGTTGAATTAATCAATACCTATAGCGTAATTATCAGAAGTAACCGGATTCTTGATGAAGTGATTGATGAACTTCAATTGACAATCTCACCATCAGCACTTGCTGAAAAAATTTCCGTCACAAATGAGAATGGATCACAAGTGGTAACCGTCTCGGCTACAGATCCCGATCCAAAGATGGCAGTTGATCTTGCCAATGTGACCGTTGAAGTTTTCCAAGATCAAATAGACGAATTAATGAATGTTGATAACGTAAATATATTAAATCCTGCAGTTCTACCAGCAAACCCGACACCAGTGAGTCCAAATCTCACACTAAATATTGCTATCGCCTTTGTCTTAGGTGGTATGGTTGGTGTTGGTTTAGCATTCTTATTTGAATACTTAGATACAACTGTAAAAACAGAAACTGACGTTGAAAAAATTGTTGGTCTCCCTGTCATTGGTGTTGTGGCAAAAGTTCAAGAAACTGACCTCGTGCACATACAACAACATGCAAATAGACGTCAAGCTAGAGAAAGGGGAGTAACATATAATGGCTAAACATAAAAGACCAGTTAAACAAGCAGCTAGACATTTAATTACTAAACTGAATCCACGCTCACCAATCTCTGAGCAATTCCGTACGATTCGAACAAATTTACAGTTTACTGCGGTAGACGATACACTTGAAACGATGCTCGTGACATCAGCTAACCCGTCAGAAGGTAAATCACTTACGATTGCCAACCTAGCGATCGTTTTTGCCCAACAAGAAAAGAAGGTGCTTTTAGTTGACGCCGACATGCGTAAACCAACTGTTCACTATACATTTAGAATCGACAACCGCCGTGGTTTAAGTAGTTTACTCGTTGGTGAGTATGAGCTTAACGAAGCAGCAATTAAATCTGATGTCCCAAATCTAGACATTTTACCATCTGGTCCAATTCCGCCGAATCCATCAGAATTACTCGGCTCGAATAAGATGCGTCGCTTAATTGACGAGGCAAAAGACCAGTATGATCTAGTTATTTTTGATACACCACCTGTTCTTGCAGTAACAGATGCTCAGTTACTTGCCAACTTTGTTGATGGCTCACTACTCGTTATTCGTAGTAAGCAAACAGACCAGGAATCTGCGATTAAAGCAAAAGAACTGCTTGAACCAGCCAAAGCAAAATTACTTGGAGCCGTACTAAACGACGTCCAAACATCAAAAGATCAGTATTATTATTACGGAGAATAGAACTTGCGCGTTATTGCGCAAGTTTTTTTATGAAAAAATTCACGCTCCATTTTCCCGATAATCCCAATTCGGGTGCGAACGCACTCAATTCCCGGATTTCGCACTCCTTGATAGTGCGAACGCACCCAATCAAGAAAAATCGCACCACTTGATAGTGCGAACGCACCCAAATTCAAAATATCGCACATAAACAGTGTGCGAACGCACCCAATCAAGAAAATTCGCACCACACCATAGTGCGAACGCACCCAAATCAAAATTCTAACATCCTCAATCATCCGGTTCTATCTTATTCTCCTAAAATCATTCCTCTTGAATTCTGAATTTAAATCCTTTATACTAATACCTAGTAATAAAAAAGTAAATAGCACAAGCCTACAGGGGGAGCTGATTGAGTCGGCTGAGATTGAACACGCATTGTTCTGACCCTATGAACCTGTTAGATAATTCTAGCGTAGGGATGGTGGCTTTTTTGATGGTATTTTTGCATAAAGTAACAAGCAATGTGAGCGGGTTCCCCATCAGGAAGCATCCCCTTGGCACATTGCTTTTTTATTGTTAAAAAGATTGGAGGAATATTCCACAAATCCAATCAATAAAACCCAAAAATATAAGGGGGAAGAAGTATGCAATCTAAACGTACACTATTTTTCATTGAGGTGGCTATCTTTACAGCACTAGCACTTATTTTAGACATCATTCCATTTCTGTCATTTAAAATCTGGGCACAAGGTGGTTCAATCTCATTTGCGATGATCCCAGTCTTTATCGTTGCATTTCGTTGGGGCTTAAAAGGAGGCCTACTGTCTGGCTTACTTTTTGGGATTCTCCAAGTTGCAACAGGAACAGCATGGATTGGTCACCCGATACAGGGTATTCTCGACTATCCAATCGCATTTATGGTATTAGGATTTGCGGGACTACTCGCACCAGCTGTTCAAGCAGCATTAAAAAATAACAATACCAAACGATTCGTCGGCATGGTGACAGTTGGTGTATTAATTGGTATCACACTTAGATTTATCACACACTATGTTGCAGGAGTTGTCTTCTTTGAATCATTAATCGAAGGGATGAATATTTGGGTCTACTCACTCGTTTATAACAGCTCGTACCTCATCCCATCATTTGTAATAAATGTTGCTGCCGTAAGCTTTCTATTTAATAAACGCCCACACCTTGTAGCTGCGACAACAAAATAACCCAAATTCAAACTGGAACCTAGCTCACATATCCAGAAACAAATCCGTACATCGACATAAGATGTGCGGATTTTTTAGTCACAACCCAACAAATAGTTAAAAATGTGAATTTCTAGTGACAAATCCTCATTTTTCCCTATCACAAAAAACAATTTCCAAATCAAAACCTGAAAAATCACACAAAAACTGTCATATCAAGCGCTCCAATAGGACAAATGACCCAAAAATTAGATAAAATCACAGTTAATATAAGCTAATATGCCTAAAAATTTTGCTGAAATTATGGAAAAGAGTCACAAAATTGGTTCCATTCTATGAAAAAAACTGTTATAATATTATTGCTGTACAAAAATTACAGATGAGGAGGTTGTCAATATGATAGATATACATTGTCATATACTACCCGGTGTAGACGACGGAGCAAAACATCTAGAAGACAGCGTAGCCATGGCAAGACTAGCCGTCGCAGAAGGCATTCATACGATAATAGCAACCCCACATCATAAAAATGGGCGTTACAATAATCCGAAAAAATCAGTACTTTCCGATTTAACTAGATTAAATGATCGAATCCAACAAGAGGAGATCCCATTGACAATTTTGCCTGGGCAAGAAGTAAGAGTTCATGGTGAACTGATTGAAGGTTACGAAGCCGACGAAATTCTAACCTTAAACGGAGCAAGTCGCTATATTTTTATTGAGCTACCAACAGAACATATTCCACGATATACAGAACAGCTGTTATTTGACATTCAGATGAAGGACTTAATCCCAATCATCGTTCACCCAGAAAGAAACACAGTCTTACGGGAACAACCAGGACAGCTCTACCACTTCGTTAGAAACGGTGCATTAACACAAATTACTGCCGCAAGCCTAGTAGGCAAATTCGGTACAAAAATAAAAAAATTCACACATGAATTAATTGAACATAATTTAACACACTTTATCGCATCAGACGCACATAACACGAAGTCAAGAGGCTTCTATATGCGTGAAGCAAACCAAATAATCACAGAACAATACGGGCAGCACACTCTATTCACATTTATGGACAACGCCCAACAGATCGTCGATAATAAGATGGTCTACATTGATGAGCCAATAATGATTAAACGGAAGAAATTCCTCGGTCTATTTTAAGGGAAAAACTCACCATTCCCAAATGGTGGGTTAATATAACTCAAATGGCTAATCAATTTGGCACATACTAATAGATCAATAAAAAGGAGCATGTTTCATATGGCGAAAGTAAAAAAAGCAATTATCCCAGCAGCCGGTCTAGGGACTCGGTTTTTACCAGTGACAAAGGCGATGCCGAAAGAAATGTTACCAATTGTTGATAAACCGACAATTCAATACATCGTCGAGGAAGCAGTTGCTTCGGGCATCGAAGATATTATTATCGTAACCGGAAAAGGTAAACGTGCGATTGAGGATCACTTTGATTTCGCACCAGAGCTTGAGCAAAATCTAAAGGCTAAAAACAAACTAGATTTGTTACATAAAGTTGAGCAATCTACAAATTTAGCGGATATTCACTATATTCGTCAAAAAGAACCAAAAGGTCTTGGACATGCAGTTTGGTGTGCTCGTAAATTTATCGGTGATGAGCCATTTGCGGTGCTACTCGGTGATGATATTGTTGAAAGTGACGTACCATGCTTAAAACAATTGATTAATCAATTTGAAGATAAACAATCATCAGTGATTGGTGTTCAACAAGTGCCAGAAGCATTAACTGAACGCTACGGAATCGTAGATCCAGGTGCAAAGGTGAATGGTCGACTCTATGAAGTGGATCATTTTGTTGAGAAGCCACCACTAGGTACTGCACCATCAAATCTAGCGATTATGGGACGCTACGTGTTTACACCTGAAATTTTCCGATTCTTAGAGCGTCATCAAATCGGTGCAGGTGGAGAAATTCAATTAACAGACGCAATCCAAATGTTAAATGAAATTCAGAAAGTATACGCCTATGACTTCCAAGGACGTCGCTACGATGTAGGGGAACAACTCGGTTTCATTGAAACGACGATTGAATTCGCACTGAAAAATAAAGAAATCGGCGAAGATGTTAAAAAGCTCCTGTTTGATTTAACAGATCAACTAAGAGCAGAAGAATAAACTGATCGGTGGCAAGCTCCACCGTACGATTTTCAATTACCTGAATTTTCGAAAAAAGGGGCAAGTAATCATGTCATATCGCAAGCGACTTATCTCACTTATATTGCTTGACTCACTTATGATTGCAACAGCTATATTCCTAGCGGCATGGGTTGTTTATCCTGCACGATCAGATTGGGATACTAATATCGTATGCTTTAGCGCAATCGGACTATTAATCTTTCATTTTATCTATGCTTTAATTTTTAAACTCTATCATAAGATTTGGGCATATGCGAGTGTTAAAGAATTAAAAGCGATTATCTACTCTGTTACATTAGCGAATCTATCAACAGCAGTTTTCCAGTACTTCATTAATGATTTTAAGATTTATCGCCGGGCAATGCTCGTTACGTGGCTCATTCATTTAACTGTGATCGGTGGTTCACGCTTTATTTGGCGGGTTTTCCGAGATCACTATATTAATCCAAATCCAAATCGAAAGCGTACATTAATTATTGGTGCAGGTGATGCGGGAGCGATGATCGCCAGACAACTTACAAACGGGCAAACAGACGTAGACTTAAACCCAATTGGATTTGTTGATGATGATCCGATGAAGCAAAAAATGCACGTCTTTAATCTACCTGTCCTAGGTACGACTGAAGAAATCGAAGCAATCGTTGAAGCCAAGCAAATTGAACATATAATTATTGCCATACCATCA
The DNA here is from genome assembly GCF_000307165.1 of Amphibacillus xylanus NBRC 15112. Taxonomy (NCBI): domain Bacteria; kingdom Bacillati; phylum Bacillota; class Bacilli; order Caryophanales; family Bacillaceae; genus Amphibacillus; species Amphibacillus xylanus. The sequence goes on along the minus strand of NC_018704.1, from coordinate 2,103,095 downwards.
ATTCGAAATGGTGAACTTAAGGCAATTATTAATCGTTGTAATAACACAGCGAAGAAGGTACAAATTTTGCCGAAACTTGAAGACCTTGCGACTGGTCGTGTATCGGTTAAAATGTTAAGAAATATCGACGTGGAGGATGTCCTCGGACGTCCACCGGTAGAGCTTGATATCGATGCAATCTCAACATATGTGACTGACAATACCGTTATGGTAACAGGTGCAGGAGGATCGATCGGGTCGGAGATTTGCCGTCAGCTGATGCGCTTTAATCCGTCAAGAATTCTATTAGTCGGCCATGGTGAGTTTAGTATTTATACAATCGAAAAAGAATTACAGAAGACATACGGACATACGACTACTGAAATTATTCCACTTATAGCTGATGTCCAAGACCGTGACCGAATCTTTAATATTGTAAAACAATATCAACCGTGGATTATCTATCATGCAGCTGCACATAAGCATGTGCCACTCATGGAATATAATCCACATGAAGCGATTAAAAACAATGTCATCGGAACGAAAAATGTTGCAGAAGCAGCCGATGTATTCAATGTTCATACATTTGTTTTAGTCTCAACGGATAAAGCCGTTAACCCAACTAACGTTATGGGCGGTACAAAACGTATTGCAGAAATGATCATCCAAGACCTTGCGACACGAAGTAAAACGAAATTCGTTGCCGTCCGTTTTGGTAATGTACTAGGTAGCCGTGGCTCAGTTATCCCACTATTTAAAGAACAAATAGCAGAAGGTGGACCAGTTACAGTCACACACCCAGAGATGACACGTTATTTTATGACGATACCAGAAGCGACAAGACTTGTGATTCAAGCAGGCACACTTGCAAATGGTGGAGAAATTTTCGTCCTCGATATGGGCGAGCCTGTTAAAATTGTTGACCTGGCAAAAAATATGATCAACCTATCAGGCTATTCAACTGATGACATTGAAATTAAATTCACTGGTATTCGACCAGGTGAGAAAATGTACGAAGAACTACTTAATAAGGATGAAATTCATCCAAGAGAAGTATACGAGAAGATATATATCGGCAAAACAGACCAAGTTGACATTAATCCAGTCTTACAGCTAATCGACACATTTGAGCAATTTGATAATGTTCAAGTTAAAGACGCCATTATGGACATCGTTTTTGCCGAACAAAAGATCAAAACTAGCATTTCTTAACCAAACTGTAATCTTAATTGATAGTAACTTTAACAAATTTAAGGTAAGATAAACTTAAATAACGAACGTTACAGACAAGCAACCAGACACAGGGGGAAGATTATTATGAATTACATGACTACCAAGAGATTAATTGACATCATACTATCATTATTAGGTCTAATTTTACTATCCCCTATTTTTCTAATTCTTATTATTGCCATAAAAATTGACTCGCGAGGACCCGTGCTTTTCAAACAAAAGCGCATCGGCATCCACAAGAGTCATTTTCATATTCTGAAGTTCAGAACAATGAGAATTGACACACCTAAAGACACACCAACACATCTACTCGACAACCCAGATCAATGGATTACTAGAGTAGGCAAGTTTTTAAGAAAAACAAGCTTAGATGAATTACCACAAATTATTAACATCGTAAAAGGTGAAATGAGCATTATTGGCCCAAGACCCGCACTATGGAATCAATTCGATTTGATTGCTGAAAGGGATAAATACGGTGCTAATGATGTTCCGGTCGGACTCACAGGTTGGGCGCAAATTAACGGACGAGATGAATTGCCGATCGAAATCAAAGCGAAGCTAGATGGTGAATATGTTGATCGGATTGGTTTTATTATGGATGTGAAATGCTTTTTCGGTACGATTGTTAGTGTGTTTAAGAGTGATGGAGTTGTTGAAGGTGGGACTGGGGTTAAAGCTAAAGCAGCTGAAGAAAACTCTAATAATTCTAAAGCTGAGGAGACAGTGGCAAAATGAAAAATATATTAATCACTGGAAAAAACAGTTACATAGGTACATCTCTTCAGAATTGGCTCATGAGAGAACCTGATAAATATAAAGTAGATACGGTTGATATGAAAGATGGATCATGGAAAGAGAAAGACTTCGGTTCATATGATGTTGTGTTTCATGTGGCAGGGATTGCGCACGTATCATCTGATCCTAAGATGGAAGACCTCTACTATAAAGTAAATAGAGACCTAACGATTGAGACTGCTAAGAAGGCCAAGGCAGAAGGTGTAAAGCAGTTCATTTTTATGAGCAGCATCATAGTTTATGGCGATAGCAGCAGTACTAAAAGAGTTATTGATAGAAATACTGTTCCAACACCAAGTAATTTCTATGGAAATAGTAAGCTACAGGCTGAAGAAGGCATCAAACATTTAGAGTCTGATGATTTTAAGATTGTGGTGGTTAGGCCACCAATGATTTATGGAAAAGGGTCTAAAGGGAACTATCCAAGGCTTGCAAACATGGCAAAGAAGATACCAGTATTTCCTGACATCGATAATGAGCGCAGTATGCTTCATATAGATAATCTTTGTGAGTTCATTAAGGTGATGATCGATCATGAAGAGACAGGTCTTTACTTCCCACAGAACAAAGAGTATGTGAAGACAAGTGAGTTGGTTAGATTGATTGGTGAAGTTCATGGGAAGAAGATAGTGATGACTAAGCTGTTTAATCCGGTCTTGAGGTTGATGTTTGGGATTGGAATAGTGAATAAGGTATTCGGCAATTTGGTTTATGAGAAGTCTATGAGTAACTATGATAAGGCGAATTACCGAATAAAAGATTTCAAAGATTCTATTGAGTTGACTGAATTGGAGAGTGGACAGTGATGAATGAAAATGGAGTAGACATATTACTGATGGGTGACAATGGTCTGGACACTGTTGGAGGAGAACAAGAATCAACTAAGATTATAATTAATGGTTCAAAAGATAAGTATTCATTAGGTGTAATTCAGCCAGGAAAAGTTAGTAAACCCAAACCTGGTGTTGAATATTTCGATTTAACAGAACATACGAGAATTAAGCATTTAGTAAAGAATCCTCTTGATTTCATTAGATATATATTGAAGGTAAGAAAAATAATCAATGATAAAAAGCCTAAGGTTATTCACACTCAGGCACAAGTCAGTTTCTTTATAGTTGCATTACTTAAGAAATTTAGATTGATTTCAAAAGATAATCATCTGATTCATACGGAACGAGGTCTCTATACGAAATACAACAAGCCTTTTAAGCAATTATTTTTCTTTTTTATGAAAGAGCTAAATACACTTGTCACAACTACTGAGTTCAACATGAAGTATTGGCGAGAGGCTTTAGAGGTAAAAAGATTTTCATTAGACTATAAGATAATTGAGAATACTGCAGGTGATTTGTTTGAAGCTTATGATGAAGTAGTAGGAAAAGCAGATGAGGGTATCTTAACTGTTGGATTTGCTGGAAGATATACCGCCTGGAAGAACTGGCCGCTAGCAGTAGAGATATCTGAGAAACTTGATAAAGTTCTTGGAGATAGCTTGCATGTGAAAATGGCTATAGGTTGTTTGGATGAAAAAGCACTAGAAGAAACGAAAGCAATGTATGGCAAATTAGAGCAAACCTTCGGAAGTAGATTTGACGGCAAAATTAATATCAATTTAGAAGAAATGGATAAGTTTTATTATGATATTGATGTGTTTATTTTGACTTCTAATCATAATACTGAATCGTTTGGTAGAACATTAGTTGAAGCTATGAGTAGAAAGACTATAGTGTTGACAACTGATGCCGGAGGTTCAGTTGAGGTGGTTGGAAATAAGAATAATGTACATAAAACTGCAGATGAGTTTGTAGATAAAGTCATGGAATTTTTTAAAAATAAAAATGAGATGGCTGAAGAGAAAGAGAGAAATATGAGAAGAGTAAGAGAAGTCTACTCTTTGGAGAATAACTTAAGTAAGCATTTAGAAATGTATGAAGAGATAATCGGTGACGTTTATAGCGAGGATGTGAAGATATGAGATTAGCTTTTGCACATGATCATTTATTTCAAGAAGATGAACAGGGCAATTTGTATACAGGCGGGAGTTTTAATAACCAAGCCTGGAAGAGGTATCTAAATCACTTTGATGAGATTATTGTATTAGCAAGAAAAGAAAAGTTAGACAATAAGTATAATAATAAGACTTATAATAATTTTGATTTAAAAGAGACGAAATTAGAGCCTGTACCTTCAATAAGTGGACCAATAAAGCAATTTTCAAATAAAAAAGAAGCAGAAGATATTATAAGAAAAACATTGATTGATTCAGATGCATTGATAGCTCGACTACCAAGTGAAACTGGTAATTTAGCTATTAGAATTGCAAAGAAATTAAATAAACCATATGCAGTAGAAGTTGTTGCCTGCGTATGGGATGCTTTGTGGAATCATGGAAGTCTGATGGGTAAAATCTATGCACCAATAGCGATGCATAAAATGAAAAAAAAAGTTTATGAATCTCCATATACACTATATGTGACAAATGAATTTTTACAAAAAAGATATCCCACCAAAGGAAAAACTACAAATGTTTCTAATGTGGAAATAAGCAGTGTATTTGAAAAGGCATACGAAATAAGAAATAGTCGTTTAGAAGGCAAGACGATATATAAGATTGGCATGATTGGTAGCTTAAAAAATAGGATTAAGGGATGGGATGTTGCATTAAATGCTTTAAGTATTCTTAAGTCTAACGGGATTGATTTTGAATTCCATATACTTGGAGACGGTGAAGTTGAACAATGGGCAAATTTAGCTGACAAACTTGGAATTAGAGATAAAGTGAAGTTTTGTGGAGTTTTGCCTGGTGGAGAACCAGTTTTAAATTGGTTAGATGAAATGGATTTATATATACAGCCTAGTTTTCAAGAAGGACTACCTCGGGCAGTAATTGAGGCTATGAGCAGAGGGTGCCCTGTTGTAGGTTCAAATGCAGGAGGAATTCCTGAATTGATTGACCTAAATTGTATCCATAAGGCTGGAGAATATAAAGACTTAGCCGCTAGCATTGAAAAGGCAATCTCAAATAAAGAATACTCTATGATGCTAACAAAGCAAAATATAGAGGCATCTAAACAATATGAGAAGAGTGAATTAGATAAAAAGCGTAATGAGTTTTGGGCAAGTTTTATTAATGAGATAGACCGATTAAATAAAGTAAAATAAAGGAAACAAATATTAAGAATACTGATGAAATATGTCAGGTACTAAAGTCTTTTGATAAAGAAACCATGACTAAGCAAGCTACAAGGAATTATGAAGAGTCAAAGAAGTACGATAAAAACGTTATCGAAGAGAGAAGAAGAGAGTTTTTTGAAGAGTTTAGGAATTCGTTAGAATGATCAAATTTAATTGGAAGTCGGGAGATGTTAATGTTTAGTTCATATACAGTCTATATAGCTACTGTGCTATTGTCGAGTGTGTTTGCCAGCCTAGCTCAAAAGTATTCAAGAACAAATAAAAAAGGTATAAGGATTCCTAATAAGTTTTTTTGGTTTATCTCGATGGCAATTCTTATATTTATTATGGGTTTTAGAGAATATACTATAGGCGTTGATGGTGCTAATTATATAAGAGGCTACGATATTGCGAATAGCATGAGTTTTATTGATTATTATTCAACTTTCACTACTGAGCCGGGTTTTTATCTTTTGTACAGATTAGTATATTTCATTTTTAATGATTATCAATGGTTATTTATTATAACGGCAGCTATAACTATAGCGTGTTTTTATAAAGCTTTCAGTTATGAGATTGATAATATATCTTTAGGCCTTGCTGTATTTATTTTTGCTTCGACTCAATACTTTTATTATTTTGGAATTATGAGAATGGGTGTAGCGGTATCCATTATTGCTGTTGCTTATAGATATATTCTCCAAAACGAAAAAAAGAAATATATCTGGATGGTTTTAATTGCTACTTTGTTTCATTACTCAGCTCCATTTGCATTAGCAGCACTGTTTATTAAACCTAATCAAATTACTAATAGGTTTAAAAATAGCACTCTGATTAAAATTATGATTCTAATTCCTTTGGGATTCTATGGGGTGAGATATTTAATATATCCTTTTATTTCTGCAAGTAGATATCAAGGATATATTGACTCAACAGGAACAATCAGCTTAGGTTTTTTGACTTCTTCACTGCCGTTTCTGATTCTCTTTTCATTTTTTTATAACATGCTTGTAGCCAAAAATAAAAGCTATCAATTTTATTTCTTCCTATTTATTATTAAGTTGTTTACAGAGATTTTCGCGCCAGTAATTGGAATAGGTAGGATGGTTTGGTATGTAAATATTAGTATCTGTTTTTTATTACCAGCAAGTATTAGAGTTAATAGAGACCATATGATAAAACTACTCGTATTAGTATTTATAATTCTGTACTCAGCAGTGTACAGTTACAATGCTTACTTTGGAGATTCGTTTAGAGGTGGATATATGCTGCCATATGAAAATGTATTTTTTAAACTTGTAAATTGATGAGAGAAGGTGATTGAAATTTTAAGGATACTACATGTTGTTAATAAGATGGATAGGGGCGGCATCGAGACCTTGCTCATGAGTATTTATAGAAATATTGATAAAACTAAAATACAATTTGATTTTTTAGTTTCAAAGCATGAGGAAGGAGAGTATGATGAAGAAATTCTTCGACTAGGCGGTAAAATTTATAGGGTAAGATCGAGAAGAGAAGGATTTCTTAAGAATAAATCAGATCTTAATCAATTTTTTAGAGAACATGATTACCAAATAGTTCATGTACATGTCAGTTCAATGACAAATATCCAATCAATTAAATCCGCTAAAAAGAATAAAGTTAGTACACGAATTATACATTGTCATAACACACAAGGACCGAAAGGATTAATGCATGAATTTATGCATCGATATAATCGTTTAATAATTGATAGATATTGCACTGATAAGTTTGCTTGCTCTGCGGATGCAGCTATGTGGGGATTTGGCAAAAAGAAAACTAATAAAGGGAAAGTTAATATATTCAATAATGCTATAAATACCACAAAATTTGTATATAAGGATGAAGTTAGAAAAGAAAAAAGGAAAGAGTTAGGTGTAGAAGACAGCTTTGTAATAGGACATGTTGGGAGATTTGTTGAGCAGAAAAACCATGGTTTTATTATAAATATTTTCAATGAGCTGATAAAAATTGAAAAGAAAGCAAAACTTCTATTAGTTGGAGTAGGCAGACTTGAGGAAGATATAAAAAGACAAATTGAAGAGTTAGGAATTGAAAAATCAGTATTCATGTTGGGTTCACGGGCAGATGTTAATGAACTAATGCAGGCAATGGATGTTTTTTTATTTCCTTCTCTGTTCGAAGGTTTAGGGATTGTTGCAATAGAAGCTCAAGCAGCTGATTTGCACGTGTTTGCATCTGATGTTGTTCCAAAAGAAGCCAATATCAGTGAATTATTTCACTCCTTAAGTTTAAATGATGAGCCTCTTAAATGGGCTGAGGAGATTCTAAAATACTCAAAGAATAAAGCTAGAATTGATAGAACTGAAGATATCATTAAGAGCAATTATGACATAAAAGCGAATACTGAATGGATTACAAATTTCTATTTGGATCACGCTAAGAATTAACCGTTAGGATGGTGTTTATGAAAATATTAATTGTCGGAGAGCGATATTCAACAAACTTAGGTGACCCTATTATATGTGAATCTGTTGAATACTTGATAAAAGAAGCAAATCAGAATGCTGAGGTTAGTTTTTTAGACTTATCTGGTAAAAAGGAGTTTGAGGACTGGAGTAGTTCTGGAAAATTAATATATTCAGGAAGAATTTCTGCTTTTAAAAAGAAAGCTAGTATTTGTTTAACAAACATTGGTATTGATACCGAATATCTTAAATTTAAAAAGAGTCACAAAAGGAAAACAGGATATTTTCGCGACTATTTAGACGATGCTGACTTTGATATTGCAATTTTTGCTGGTGGTCAGATGTTTAAGGACACGTTTATATTTCCAATTAGCACAGTAGTTAAATATTTGAATGATAGAGATATTCCTGTCATATTTAACGCCTGTGGATATGGTGAAATAACAAGTAAAAAAATGCGAACTGTTTTAGGGAAAGCACTTAATTCTAATAATGTGAAGATGATTAGTTCCCGTGATGACATCGAATCCATAAATTCCCTTTTAGATAAAGAGAGTATAAAAGTAATAAGAACTTTTGATCCAGCACTGTGGACGAAGGATGTTTATAATGTTTTCAAAAAAGAATCTGATGTTATTGGACTTGGTGTTATGTTTGCACATAACATGAGATATAAAGAGATGTTAAATTTCTGGAAGAAACAATTGATGAACTAAACGAAAGAAACATTAAATGGAAAATGTTTTGTAATGGACCTGCAAAAGATTATGAGTTTGCAAAGCATATTTTGTATAGCATGAACTATAAAGAAGAGGATTTAAGCAGGTATATAGTGCAAGCCCCAAAACGACCTAAAGAGCTAGTCGATATTATTTCAAGTTTCAGAGGGATCATATCCTTCCGTTTGCACAGTCACATCGTTGCTTGTTCGTTAGGTGTACCTGGAGTTTCAATTATGTGGGATAAAAAAGTTAAATACTTTTACGAAAATATACAGAAGCCTGAGAGAGTTTTTGAGCTGCACTCTGATTCTGCAAAGGTTATTACTGAATTAATTGATGCAATAAACAATAGCTATGATGAAGGAATTATAAGAGAACAGAAGGATTTTTTGAAGAAATTAATTGTTGATAGCAGCGTTAAAAATTGGAGAAAAGAATGAGTAGAGAGAAAAAGCTGATATTAAACACAATAATTTTAGGCTTTGGAACAGTTTTACCTAAAATAGCTACATTTCTAATATTACCAATATTAACAAGCTATTTAACAAAGATAGAATACGGAACTTATGATCTAGTTATTACAAGTTTGTCCTTCATTTTACCAATAATAACTTTGCAAATTGAACAAGCAACTTTTAGATTTTTAATTGATATTGATACAATTAAAGAAAAAGCTAAGATAGTAACTACTTCATCAGTCTACGTGATTATTGTTTCATTAATTATGTATTTAATAGGGTCAATAGCCTTGAATGGCTTCAGCTTTTGGTCAAAACAATTGATATTAATATTTGCAGTGACTAACTTATTGTATAAATTCATTTTGCAGATTAATAGAGGTTTGAAGCAATTAAGAATTTATTCAACAATGACATTAATTAATTCACTATTGAATGTTCTTATGATTATATTGTTTGTATGGAAGTTAAGATTAGGATTCATGGGACTGCTAATATCATTGAATATTTCAATTGTCCTTGCAATTGTTTTTGGACTTTTATATGGAGGAATACAAAAGTACTTACTTATATCATCATTCAACAAATACAGTTTAAAAGAAATGCTAGTTTATTCTATTCCTTTACTTCCAAATTCCATATCTTGGTGGATAGTTGGACTTTCAGATAGATGGATAATTACTACGTTCCTAGGATTAGAGTATAATGCCTTATACGCAATCTCTAATAAAATACCAAATCTATTTAACCTCGTATATAATAATTTTAATTTAGCGTGGCAGGAATCAGCCTCTGTATCAATTAAAGATGACGATATTAATGAGTACTATTCTTCAATATTTGAGGCACTTTATAATTTTTTAGTAGGTGCTATTTTACTTTTGATTACTGTATCACCAGTAATATTTAACGTGTTCATTGATAGTAGTTATGAAAGAGCATATTATCAGATGCCTATTTTATTTTCGGGAGTGTTTTTCCATAGTTTAGGTTCTTTTTTTGGAGGGATTTACGTAGCATTTAAAAAAAGTAGTAAAGTTGGAAAATCCGCCTTTTTAGGAGCATTTATAAATATAGTTGTAAACATAATATTCGTTAAAAAAATAGGCCTTTACGCAGCATCATTGTCCACTTTAGCATCATATTTTGTAATAGTAGTGTATAGGATATGGGATGTGCGTAAATTTGTGACTATTAAATACAATCGACTAACTATTGCGATTAGTATTTTACTGATAATAACTGTAAGTGCAATTAATTATATAAATATCACAAAACTTAACATCATGAATTTTACCATAGCTTTGATTATTGCATTGATCATAAACAAAAAAATGATAAGGAACATTTTAAAGAGTTTGAAAGCGAAGAGAAATAGTGATAACTAATAATAAAAATGAACCTTTTTGTTAGAAAGCGAGGAAATAGTAAATGAAAATACTAATAACTGGTGCAGCTGGATTTATAGGCTTTCACCTTTCAAAGAAATTACTAGATGATTCCTATCAGATAATAGGAATTGATAACTTGAATGACTATTATGATCCAAGCCTAAAACAGTCTAGGCTTGAAATCCTAGGAAAATATAATAACTTTAATTTTCATAAAGTAGATTTAAAAGACAAGGCTGCAGTGGATAATATCTTCGAAACCTACCAGCCTACTCATGTCATAAATTTAGCGGCTCAAGCAGGAGTGCGGTACTCCATTGAGAATCCTTATGCGTATGTGGATTCTAACCTGACTGGATTTATGAATATCTTGGAGGCTTGTAGAAACTACCCAGTAGAACATCTACTTTATGCTTCTTCTAGCTCTGTCTATGGTGGCAATAAAGTAGCACCATTCTCTACAAATCATAATGTGGATCACCCGGTGTCTCTTTACGCAGCAACGAAGAAGTCAAATGAGCTAATGGCTCATACTTATAGTCATCTATATGGTATCCCAACAACTGGACTTAGATTCTTCACAGTTTACGGACCATATGGAAGACCCGACATGGCTTACTTCTCCTTCACGAAAGACATTCTAGCTGGAAAGCCTATCAAAGTCTTTAATCATGGGAAGATGGAAAGAGACTTCACTTATATTGATGACATTGTAGAAGGCATTGTGAAGCTAATTGATAAAGCTCCTGTTGCTAATAAAGATTGGGATGAAAGTAAAGACGATTTAAGTACAAGCTTTGCACCTTATAAAATTTATAATATTGGTAACAACAATCCGGTGCAACTTATGAGATTCATAAATGCTTTAGAGTCTGCTCTTGGAAAAGAGGCTGAGAAAGTATATATGGATATGCAGCCAGGAGATGTTCTTAGAACTTATGCTGACGTGAGTGATTTAGAAAGAGACATTAACTTCAAGCCATCTACGAGTATTGAAGATGGACTTGCTAAGTTTGTGGATTGGTATGTGGGATATTATCATAACAACTAAACAAGTGAGCGGTTATAAAATAAATCATAAACAATTCAATTTTGTGAGCCTACAAATCTGAATTGTTTATTTTTTTATAGAATAATTATCTTAATATTCACAATAGTGTTAAACTATAAGAAACATTATTTTCCTAGCGTAGATCTGAGAGGTCAATAAATCATTCGCTATCAGTCATAGTTACTTAATTTTGCTTGCGTTGCTGATTGAACTATTTTTAAGAAGGATGTGTAAATCGATGACTTTGCAACAATTAAGGTACTTTATCGAAACGGTCAAACATGGGTCAATTAACAAAGCGGCGGAGAATTTGTTTATTTCCCAGCCGAGCTTATCGATAGCGCTTAAAGAATTGGAAGCTGAAATCGGTTTGGATTTGTTAATCCGAACACCTCGCGGGATTACTTTAACGATTGATGGTACTGAGTTTTTAGGTTATGCGAGGCAAGTGGTCGAACAACACGATTTACTCGAGCGGCGTTGGTTGAATAAAACACCGTCACGTAGACTGTGTACGATTTCAATGCAACATTATGCTTTTGCGGTTAATGCTTTTGTAAATATGGTGAAAAAAACTGACGCACTAGAATATGAGTATACATTGAGAGAAGCGCGGACGTTTGAGATTGTTGAAGATGTCAAAAATTTGCGGAGTGAGTTAGGGATTTTGTATAAGAGTAATTTTAATCAACAGGTCATCGATAAGTTACTGAAAGAAAATCACTTACGATTTCATCCGCTCTTTACTGCTAAGCCGCATGTATTTGTTAGTTCGACGAATCCACTGAGCCAGCAGGAAATTGTGACATTGGAAGATTTAGAGGACTATCCAAGACTTTCATATGAACAGGGCGAGTTTAATTCGTTTTATTTCTCAGAGGAAATTCTGAGTACAGAGTATGCGAAGAAGGATATTAAAGTCGGTGACAGGGCAACAATTTTTAATCTAATGATTGGATTAAACGGTTATACGATCTCTACAGGTATTGTGAGTGCTGATTTAAATGGTGATAATATCGTCGCCGTTCCACTTGATGTTGATGATGATATAACAGTAGGCTATATCACGCATAAAGATATTCAACTTACCCAACAGGCAAAACTGTATGTGAGAGAACTAATTGATGTCATTAAAGCATACGATGTCAAATTAAATGTCTAGTTATAGTTAAAAGCTATAGCTAGGCATATTTTTTATGTCTTAGTAATAATCCCAATGATGTGCTTTAATAATTAACATACGATTCAAATAAATATCAAAAAACAGAGGAGCATTTATCATGAGCGAAAGATTTCAGATTGTCGGTAGTTTATTGAGACCAAAGGGATTATTAGATTATAAAGAAAAGATTGAGCATCGGGATGATATTACATATCCATTTTATGCTGATTTTTCAGGTTATGAAGCATGTGAAGCTGAAGCGATTAAAGCTGTCGTGCAAAAACAAATTGACCACGGACTAACGGTCATTAGTGACGGCGAATTTTCTAAATCATTATGGCACTTAGATTTCGTCTGGGGATTCCAAGGTATTGAACGCTATATCGCAGACCACGGCTATTTCTTCTGTGACCTCGATGGCACTGGAAAATATGAAACACGAAGAGACATCGGATTAAGAATTACAGCTGAATTAGACGCGCAAAACCATCATTTTATTAAAATTTTCAAGCAACTCAAACAAGCAGCCGGAGATCATCCACTGAAACTATGTGTTCCATCACCATCACATATCTATGGTGAGTTATCTTGGTCTGACAACATCGGTGGTAAAGAATCCATCTACCAAGACACACAGGCATTAAAACAAGACTTAATCAAAGCTTACAAAACATTTGTCGCAGATTATGTTAAAGCAGGCGGAAAGATCTTGCAGTTTGATGACTGCCTATGGTCAATTTTTGCCGACGATAACCCAAACTCGCCATACACGGGTGAGCAGATTAACCAAGAAGAAGTAAAAGCACTTGCAGCTGATTTCATTGAACTAAATAATACGATTATTGATTATGGTCACAGCCTAGGTTTAAAAATGTGGACACATAACTGCCGTGGAAACTATGACTCTCGTAATATGGGTGGCGGTTCTTACAAAAAAATTGCCCATCTATTCTTAAAACAACTTAAATATGATCGTTTCTTCTTAGAATGGGACGATGAACGCGCCGGTTCCATTGAAGCATTGGAAGTATTTAAAGATAAACCAACAACAGAAATTGTCTTAGGTCTTTTATCATCAAAAACGAACACGCTAGATGACGAAACACGCGCGCTAAACTTACTAGAAAAGGCAGCAACGATTATTGATAAAGATCGTCTATACCTCTCACATCAATGCGGATTTGCCTCATGTGACGGAGGAAATGAACTGACAGAACAAGAGCAATGGGCAAAAATTGATCAAGGCCAACGCCTGGCGAAACAATTTTTCGGTGAGTGAGATTGGTGTTAAATCATAAAGAATGATCGTGAAGTAAGTTGAGCACCTGGTGGACTTTAATTCGCAGATGCTTATCATAACACCAAGGTAACAGTGCTACGCTATTAAGGCTAGAGAGCGAAAGCAATGAACAATCGCTCAAAAAGGTGAGACAATTTTTCACGAAGGAATCCTTTAAAACGACACAAGCGTGAGAGGACTTCGCAACATCGGCTCACCTCTTAGCCCAATGAGCAAGGTCGGTACAAAGAATCGAATGGGCCTGCAGGGGGTTCTATCAGACTTTTTGTGAGAGGATAGTATTGGCAGAATTAACAACAGACAATTAAATTCAAACACGCAAAATTTTTGAGCTTTAAGCAAAAGTAATCCCCATCTGAATATCAGGTGGGGATTTTTTGATGCTCTAAAAGTCTATCAAATATCGAGATAAAAAATTCAATAAAAAGCAGGATAATGAATATAGTCTAGCGAAATTGAATAATAGCTTTCGATGTAATTAGAATGGCAAATTGATATTCAAGCATTTACCAATAAAAAAATAATTTTTATTCTAGCAAACTTACTTTTACTTCTGAATGGTGAAAAACAATCCTCATAGCTTAGCGGTCAAGAATCTTGTCCCTCACTCATATGCTTAATAAGACATGAAAACATAGCTAGCATTTGCATAAACGTGTACTTAGTAATTTTTTATAAAGTGTATGTACTGCATGAAAGCTAAATTAATTGCCTTAAACATGGTTGATATGCAATGGAGCCGCATAGATCTGCCAATTAGTTGCTGGATAAGTGCGGATGACATTTTTGAGGTTTGTAGCTAGAAAATATTTAAGCTAAGCCTCACAAATTGAAACTAGGGAGGTTACATTATCTTGACAGTGATCTATATAATTAGCCATATTCAAGGATTTTATCGAGAAATGATCGATAGTTTGCATGATCTTTTATAGCAATAGCTATGATAGAATGATTGGGGAACGGTTCCTTGTTACACAGAGTAAATAATCAGTGAAACAGAGAATCCTCCCCTGCATTATCATAATGTAGTTGTAAAATTCAAGTAATTAAAGAATAGGTGTGTTTAGTCCATGACAAGAAAAGTAGTATCGTGGTTGCTGGTCATTTTGTGGATGGGAGTTATTTTTTATCTATCTCACCAGCCAGCTGCCGAGTCAAGTAGTTTAAGTACAGGAATTACAGAAAGAATATTAGCCGTTATCGAAAGCATCGCGTCAAGCGTAGATATAGATGTTGAGAAATTTAATCATATTGTTCGAAAGGGTGCACACTTTTTCTCATATCTAATCTTAGGAATATTAGTGACCAATGCTTTAAAGAATAACGGCATGAAAACATATACACTATTCTTAATCTCATTAGTGATCTGTATTGTTTATGCTATCTCAGATGAATTTCATCAGCTATTTGTTCCGGGTAGAGCTGGACAAGTAAAAGATGTCATGATTGATAGTGCAGGTGCTATAACTGGAATAAGTGGATACATAGCATTAGTAAAACTATTTACCCGATTTTAAAAAACATCAAGAACGTAATCTACTAGATTTTTTGCTTTCGATAGATAAATAATGATAAGAAAATAGCACTAATCCCACTTAATAGTTTCGCAATAATCATCGGGAACGCCATCTCTTGATTGATTCCAGCTACAAAGCCTAGATGACTACCGAAAGTGAAGGCCGCACTTACTGAAAAAGCAATATTGACGACTTTACCACGAGGGTCCATATCTTTTACCAAAGCAAGCATTGGGATGGCATGGGCAAGTGTTGCGATTAGTCCAGCAGTGGCTATTTCGTTAATACCAAGATTGGATCCAAGTCTTTTAAGTGGTTGCTTTAATATTTTTGAAATAAATAATACCATTGGAAATGCCCCAGCGAGAAAGAGTGCAATCATGCCAACTACTTTTATCCCTTCTTCTATCGATGTTAGATTTGGAATCACAATCAATCCTGTCGTTGTTTCAATCATAATGGCGACAAGACCGACAATCGCCACAAGTTCAATGAATTTACCGAAGTAAGTAAAGCCTTTAATCATTGCATTAGGTTTTATCCATAAACCAATGCCAATTAAGAGAGAAATAATTATTGTTGGGATGAGGTTTCTCAGCATCATCTCGATACTAAATCCTGCAACGAGCCCACCAACAAAGATACTAAATGGAATAGTCATTAGCCCAATTAGAACGCCTTGGGCAAAATAGCAATGGTCTTCTTTTTTAATAATGCCTAATGCTACTGGAATCGTAAAAACAATAGTCGTTCCAATCGTTGTTCCAAGGAACACCCAAGCGAACAGACCTGCTTCTTGCGACTTGGCCATTGTTTCAGCGAGGGCATAACCACCCATATCAATAGCTAAAATGGTATTAACAAATGTTGCTGGATCTGCTCCAACGAGATCATAAACAGGGCTAATAATCGGAAGCAAAATATCTGCAATCACTGGTGCTAGTGAGATGATACCAAGCATGGCAAGCGCTAATGACCCCATCGTCATAAATCCCGCTTTAAATCTTTCCCCAAAGCCAAATCGATTACCGATAATATGATCGACCGCTCCAATTATAAAAAAGAGTATAACGATACAAATAATTACTTGATTCATTGCTACTTCAGACTCCGTTTCATCTATTTCTAATTAAACTTTATGCTTTTTTAAAAACGACAACAAATCAGCTTAGTACAGAGTTTTCACTGACTAAGCTGATGTTTATGTCTATTTTAACCATACAAACCATCATTCAACTACTGCTATATTCTTAATTAGTTCAATCACAGCATCGTCGTCGCCTGGTTCAATATAGGCTAATTTTGTATTATTAATCAAGTCTTCTCTATCTGCAATTAGATCATCAATGGCTAAATCTTCAGGGCGCGTCATCCCACCATACCAACGAGCAGGAATGTTGTATATATTAATTGTTCCGTCTCCATTACCGCTATAAGTAATCACTCCGTCTACGTGTCGAGAGCCTCTAATTTGGATTACATCTTCAGGATATTTAACGTTAATATCCGTCTCTTCAGGATTGAGTAATGTACCTGCAGGGATATGAACAACGTATAATGATTCCACATCTTGATTAGCGCCAAAATTCAACCATACACGAGCATATTCAATTTCTTGGGTAGAGTACTCACTTAATTTATTGACCGATTTTTGTTCAGTCGAGTGGTCTTCTTGCTCTGACTCAGAAACTTGCTCATCTGCTGTTTGGTTTGATTCTTCATCAATGTTTTGCTCTTCATCTTTTGCTGCGGAATTATTTTCTTCCTCAGTAACGTGATCTTCTGTTTGGTTATTTGTAGCGTTCTCCATATCAGTTTCTTTAGAACAACCTACTAGTAAGACACTTATGATAAGGAGAATAATAGTTATATAATACAGTGTTGCTGCTTTTTTCAATCTCCACAATCCTTCCACAGTTAGGTTTTGAATTCGTTTTATACCAATTGGTATTATAGCTGATGAGAAGACAGAAGTATACAAATAGTTGAACGAGTATACAATTATAGACAATCTATTGGTAAAAATCCTTTAATTTTATCCAAAAATGCTATATAATTGAAGTGTATGTCGTAGTATTTTTAAATAAATTATTATGGAAAAAGGTGATGAGATGAACAAATTAACGAAGTACATTTATGCTTTAACAAATCTAAATGGGATGATTGATAAGCAGCTTGTTATGAACATCTACAATCATCTAAATGACGAAAAAATTACGCTTAAAGACATAAATGTCTATTTTAACAGGGACGAGGAGAAAATTCCTAATACAGAGGTTTACACGTATGGTACATATTTTATGCATGAAATTAATTATCAGTTTGATCATTATCTTAAGTTCCTTCAGGCGAAGGAATATGATTTCTATTACGTACCAAATGAAGAACAACTATTAAAGTATACTGATTTTTTCTACCTAGATAATCGAGAGACTTATAATAAATTGTACGATTATGTGTATAGGAATATCTTTGACCATGATCAAGAGCGGTCTGAGTATTTTACTTATCACGTCTATCGAGCGTTGAAGTTTGAACTAGAGATAGATGCATTAATGGCAATTGAATTTGAACGTTTGGATGTTAAACTGGCTGATACGTTACAAACAAAAATCATGCGTGGCTTACTCGAAGATCTCAATGTCAACGTAAGAAAGTGGTTAAACAACGGTTTCACAGATCGTGAGCTTTCAGCGATTCTGAACAAATCAGATTCGAGCGAAGTTGATTTAAGTAATGTGATTACCTTTAGACGAAAAAAAGAAGCGAAGTAATTGACTGTGCTGTAAAGTGCCGGGATCTTGGAAAGAAATGAGATTGTAAAAATACTATAGATTTTGAGAAGAAAATTTTTTATAAAAAAAACTATTTAATTTGGTTTATTTGTCTATGTGCTGATTCATATCAATTAATTTGATTCGTAAAATGTGATAGAATACGGATAATAAATTATGTTGTGAAAGAAGGATATAGATGAGTAGACGATATATTGAAGCTGTTGGTAGAGAGTTAAGTTTGGGTAATCAATTGCTTGTGAAGGAAGCGATTAGTCGCGGGATTAAGATTGATGTATTACCTGATGGCGTTTTTACGATGTCTGATGGAAAGAAAAGTTACACGATTTATGATGGTAAAGTGACGCTTTCATATAATACTCGTTTGGCGACGATGACGATGGATATGAAGGAAGTAACAAGCCGATTACTGAAGAGTAATGGGTTTAATACGCCTGAGAATACGGTGTTTGCGAAAACGGATCTAGAGCGTGCTTGGCAATGGGCTGAGCCGATTTTACCTGTTGTACTTAAGCCTTATGATGGTATGATGGGTGAATTAGTTTTCGTAAATATTGATAATTATGATGAGTTTAAAGCGTGCTTTGAAAAGATCGCTTTGACTAATGATGAGGTTTTAGTTGAGAAGTTTCTGGCTGGTAAGGAGTATCGCTTTACTTATGTCAATGAAGAGATTGTTGGAATTGTTAATCGTGTGCCAGCGAATGTTGTTGGTGATGGCGTGCATCATGTTAAGGATTTAATTAAGCTGAAAAATCAGGAACGTATCGATGTTGGTAATCCGATTCATAAGCAGCTGGAGATGGATGAGGAGACTGAGCGTGTGCTGAGAAAGCATGGCTACACGTATGATTCAGTTCCGGAAAAGGATGTAGTTGTTAATCTGCGTGATAATTCAAATATCTCGACAGGTGGCGATGCGATTGATGTGACGAATCAAATCGATCCAGAGATCAAGGAGTATATTAGACAGGCGATGCTCTCAATTCCTGGTGTTACAGCAGCTGGAGTCGATGTGTTAATCAATGGGGATGAGGTTAATATTATTGAAGTGAACACATATCCAATGATCACATTGCATCACTTCCCATGGGTTGGCGGGACAATTGATGTTGCCGCAAAAGTGATTGATGGCATGTTTCCCGGAACAGTGAAAAATTAACGTGATTTTCTATAGTAATTGAAGCGAACCACGAGCAGAGTAGTGCGGAACTACTTTGTGCGTGGTTTTTTTGTTTCGGCTAAATTGAATAATTAGTCTGAAGTAGTCCAATAATGGGACAGTGGTGTGGGGCGTTATTGGAGCGGTGGACGTTTGGAATGATTTACGAGAGGTTGAATATTGTGAGTAGCGTGATCGATTTATTAATTTTTATATTTGTTCCGTTGATGGCTTATGCTGTTGGTAGCTATTGGACTAAAGTACAAGAGCAGAAAAGAATTCGTGAGCAAATGACAAATCTAGCAAATAACACGTTAGAAATGTCGACAGCTGATTTTTTCAAAATGAGACGAAAAAGCTTTGGCGGTCGAGGAAATCCTCAATATGCTAATCAATTTAATTTTTCAGGTGTGTACATCTTACATAATAAGACGAAGGATTTATATTATGTCGGACAGGCCAGGCAGGTGCTAACTCGTGTGAATAATCATTTCACTGGTAAAGGTAATGGTGACGTTTATGCAGATTATAAGCATGGAGACGAGTGGACGATTAGGCTGATCGCACTTGAAAACAGTGGATTTAAAACTTTAAATGAGCTTGAGCGTCATATAATTAATACCTCCGACTCCGTTCGCAATGGATATAATAAGACACGGGGGAATAGCTGAGGGGATGACTAGTTTTAGTTTGGTATTTTACTGGACTAAGGCTGGTCATTTTTTATTTTAATTACAATAAGTATTACAAATACAAATGTACATTATTTTGTAAATTTATGTAGAAAAAGGACGTACAGTCATGTAAAATAGTTATATAGCGTTTTGTTATTTTGGTATCAATTGATACCGAAAATATTGACTATATTTTTGGGGAGTGCTAAAATAAGGATGAGACAAGAAGCGGAAATTAAGAGAATTGAATCTGAACTTGAGGTACAGACTTATTTAGATAGACTAAAATATGTGTTACAAAGCAACTCGGTAAGAATTAATTTTCAAAAAAATAGATTTGTTGATCGCAATAGATCTAAGAAATTTACAAACAGATATACTATGGCCACATTATTTCCTGATGAAGATGAGGTAGAAGTACTAAAAAGAGAGCTTGCGAACTTAACAGTTGAAGATTATCTTGAATCAGTAAAGGATATTCAATTTCCTAAAAAGAGTGAATTGAGAGTTTTTGGGAAAAAATATTCAGGAGAAGATGTGTATATTAAAATTAGAGTAGAGTTACTTGATACTGTAGCGGCAAGCGGAAGTAGTTTTGTATTTGTCATGTCTTTTCATTTTGCTGAGAAGAAGTTTAATGTTGGTGATTTCCCATATATGAAAGATAGAGGTGAGACAAATGGAAGAAATTAAAGTTGAGAAGAAGCTATGTATTTTATGTATGGAGGAACACGGAATTAGAACCGTTAAAATGAGTGAAACAGAAGAATTTAAAGGAACAAGTGTTGAGTTTGAAGCGGTTTATGAATATTGTGATCAAACGGATGAACTACTTGAAACAGAAGAATATATTAAATCTAACAGTTTAGCAATGAAAGATGCATATCGAAGGAAAGTCGGTTTATTAACTTCTGATGAGATTATTGCAATTAGAGAAAAGTATAAGCTTAGTCAAAAGAATTTTTCCGAAGTGCTTGATTGGGGAAGAGCAACTATTACAAGATATGAAAATCATCAAGTTCAAGATCGTGCCCATGATGATGTATTAAGAAAAATTAATTCAGACCCAAAATGGATGCTTCAAATGCTTGATCGAGCAAGAGATAAAATTCCATCAAGTGCTTTAAATAGTAGCCTTTTAGTTGCGAAAGAAGAATTTAGTAAAATGCATAATCAGTATTTAATTGATTCGATCCAATCTATTTATGCAAATTTACATGATGAAGATATGACTGGTGGTGTACAACTTAATCTTAATAAAGTCGTAGAAATCATAAATTATTTTGCAACTAAGATTAAATCTCTCCATAAGGTAAAATTAATGAAGATGCTTTGGTATGCCGATTATTTAAATTATAAAAGACACGAAAAATCAATAACCGGTCTAGTGTATGGTGCACTACCAATGGGAGCTGTTCCTAAAGGATCAGAGGTAATTATTGATTTAGATGGGATTAAATATGAAGAGGTTTTATATGATCATGTTGCTTATCGATTTTTACCTGTAGAAGGTATTGAATTTAACTCATTAACCAATGAAGAAGTTGATACATTAGAAACTGTTATAGCAGAAGTAGGAGATTTAAATACCCAAGATATTATCAAAAAAATGCATAGTGAAGAAGCATATAAATGTACATCTGCTAATGAGATTATATCATTTAAATATGCCGATCAACTTTCAATAGATTAGACTGAACAGTCGATTTTTAGTTTTTTATACTGTGCTAATAGGGAAAATTTGTGATAAATAAACCACGATCAAGATAGCTATTACTTTGATCGTGGTTTTGTTTGCTTATGATTACTTATTAATTTTTTTCACTGTAAAGTAAACCTGATATGGGTCATAGCCAATATCTCGGATGCGGTTAAATTGGATTGCTGGGTCTTGGTTGGTTGTTTTGAAGAAATAGCGCCAGCTTCCCCATTCCCTTTCATTTTCTTGCTCAAGCTCAGTCGTAGGATCATCGCCTTCGATATAGAGTATCCGTTCATGTTCAGTGATACCAGCTAATACATCTGGGCCATATCGGAACGCTCCAGTGTTTAGATCATCTGGAAGCTGAATAAATCTTATGCCAATAGGGAAGGTAATGCTAACCTTGTCGCCATCAGACCATTCACGCGTGAGCTTGTAAAAGGCGCTGCTGTCATTTGTTTTGCCAATTAATTCTCCATTTAGATAAATACTTGCATCTTTCATGATCCATTCAGGAATTCTAAGTCCGAGTGTAAAAGTTTTTTTCTGATCAAGCTGAATTGTGAAATCATACTTTTTGAAGTCAGGTGTGTTTTCATGTATTGATGTTATCTCACTTAACCTCTGCTGACCTGCTATGCTTGATGAATCTAGTAAACTACCACTCATGATATCTTGTGATTGTTTAATTCGGACGCGGTCAGAACCAATCGTAGTCTCTAATTCTGAATTGAAATATTGTGACACATAGATTTGATCCTGATCCTGATAATAGATACCTCTGTTTAATGTAGCATTTGCCTGAACCATTGTCCCGTGACAGCAGAAGAAGCTATTTGTTTCACTGCTCCATTCTTTATAAAGGCCTGCCTTCATTGGTAGGAAATAAGTTAGTAGGCCAGTCCACGGATGGTTTTTCCCAGTTCCAGCTACGTGATATGACTGATAGTAAGCCTGCGCCATAATACCGTTATAGAGATTGTATTCGATATATTGACCGTATGCAGGGTCCTTTGTTTGCTGGAAAAGGAAGTCTGCTAAACGAATCATATTATAGACAGTACAATGTTCTTGGTTTTTGTCACCTAAGCGTGCTTTGATTTTCATTTTTGGCATCCAGACCTCGCCTGATGTGTTGCCTCCGGTTGCTAGTGTGCCACGTTCAGTCACAGCGCAATTCCAGTACGCCTTAACGATATCAAGCCATCTGTTATCCCCAGTCACTTCATATGCACGGGCACAGCCAAGCACTTCAGGAATGGTTGTGTTTGCATGCATATTTGTCAGTGGATCCTTCCCTTCCAATAGTGGTTGGAATAATCTTTGGCGATAATAGCGATCTAGTAAGAATTTATACTTGTCGTGTCCAGTGATCTCAAGTAAATCTGCCCATACCTCAAGCATACCTCCAGTTTCTACATCTAAGATGTCGTCGAATTGCTCTCGGGTAAACTTTCCGCTCCATTTAACAAACCAATCAGCAAAATTATCAGCAATATCCAGTGCTTGTTGATTGCCTGTGTATGAATACATATCAATCAAGCCCATGAACAGCTTATGTAGATTATATTGGGGTGCCCAGATGTTTTTTCCTTCAGCAATCCAATGTAAATATTTTTCTGGAATTGGCCCAACCCACTGACCACCGTTATCCTTCTGACATTCAGCTAATTCACTAACAATCAGATCTGCCTTAACTTTTAGCTCAAGGTCGCCAGATTGATGATAATGTAGTGCTGCTGCCGATAACCAATGACCTAGAAAATGACCACGGATTTGACAAACAGGTGTCTCCCACCCACCATGTGCATCTTTCGGAATCTCACGGCCATGGAATCTCCCAGCCTCGACGCGATAATTAAATAGGAGATTATCATTTGTTAAGCTCATTAAGTAGCTTTTATTAGCCGCTTCACGACGCTTCAAGTCACCATCGTGAACTGTGACATTTTTCCCTTTTAATACTATCATTTTGAGTGTCCTCCTCATATAAGTGTATGCGCTTTCAATTATGGACTTTAATGAGATAGAATTCAAGTTTATAAAGTAATAAGATCGAGCATAAACTTAATAGTTTCACGCATAAATTAATTCTTTCGAGTATTTAAATAAAAAGTCGAGCACAAATTTAGATTTCCGAGCATAGACTTCATTTTTTTAACAAAACCCGTAGATCAAGGGCTAAATTCCTAATAAATTCCCTTTTTAATACTAGTTTCGGTATAAAAGTTATGTTAAAATATAGTTTGTTAGTAAAATGTCACCTGTTAATGAATGGGAAAATCGGGTGTTTGACGATATTTTAAAGGCTGATTTTTAGAATATAAGACTTAAATTAAAATGATAAAAACTGAATGTTTATATTCATCCGTAATTTATGGACGAATGGTCAATTTTGGTGATCTTATCGACAAGTGTTTGTATGTGTTTGGAGATTGATAGATTTTGATAATAGCGTGATCTGGGTAATTCTCTGATCATTATTAATAAACAATACATACATTAGGAAGGTGTACATATGAAAATTGCAGTAGCAGGAACAGGTTATGTTGGATTATCGAATGCGGTTTTACTGGCGCAAAATCATCAGGTTTATGCGTTGGATGTAATTGAGGAAAAGGTAGATCTAATTAATAAGCGCGTGTCGCCGATTGGTGATGCTGAGATTGAGCGTTTTTTTGCTGAGAAAAAGTTAGATTTAACAGCGACTTTAAGTCCTGAAGAAGCGATTAGTGGTGCTGAGTTTGTTGTGATTTCAACACCGACAAATTATGATGAAGAGAAGCACTATTTTGATACAAGTTCTGTTGAAGATGTGATCGAAAAAGTACTTAAGATTAATCCAAATACGACAATGATAATAAAATCAACGGTTCCAGTTGGATATACATTAAAGATCAGAGAAAAATATGGTGTTGATAACATTATTTTTTCTCCTGAGTTTTTACGTGAAGGTAAGGCGTTATATGATAATCTGTATCCGTCGCGAATTATTTTAGGTGAGGATTCAGCGCGAGCTCGTCAGTTTGCTGATTTACTTGTTGAAGGTGCTGAAAAAGACAATATTGATGTGCTTTTCACGGATTCAACTGAGGCTGAGGCAATTAAGTTGTTTGCCAATACCTATCTTGCTTTACGTGTTGCATTCTTTAATGAGCTAGATACATATGCAGAATTACGTGAATTAAATACGAAGCAAATTATCGAAGGAGTTGGCCTGGATCCCCGAATAGGTTCACATTATAATAATCCATCGTTTGGTTATGGAGGGTATTGCTTGCCTAAAGACACGAAACAATTACTAGCTAATTATGAGGATGTGCCAAATAATATAATTCGTGCAATTGTTGAATCTAACACGACTCGTAAAGATCATATCGCTGACAGTGTATTAGCAAAAAAACCTGAGGTTGTTGGTATATATCGATTAACAATGAAGACAGGATCGGATAACTTCAGAGCTTCAGCTATTCAGGGTGTGATGAAAAGAATTATAGCTAAAGGTGTCGAGGTAATTATCTATGAACCAGTATTAGAGAGTGATAGTTTTTACAATTCAAGAGTTGTTAAAGATCTAGAGGAGTTTAAACAGTTATCTGATGTGATCATTGCCAATCGGTTAACGGATGAAATTAGTGATGCTAAGGATAAAGTATACACAAGAGACTTATTTAGTAGAGATTAATGAAGTCTGGATTTTAATTTAAACAGTTGAATGTTCGAGTTTTGAACGTTCAGCTGTTTTTTTGTGCACATTATGCAAATTTGTGAAAACTGTGCTATAATAGAAAAGAACAACAAAATTTCTACACAAATATTATATTTTACATTTCTTTTTATGAATACCAAAGGAATCAGCGCTATCCTCAGCAATTTTTCTTGGTATTTTTTATAACGTGTCCATTAGTTTTAATGGACATTCATTACAAAATTATCGTTTGGTTTCTATCTGTAATACAACAGATGTTTCTGAATTATTTCCTTCACACTTATCAGTCAGAAAAATTCCTAATTAAAACTGGATGATTTTATCCGAACAAAGTCGTGTTTTGCACGGCTATTTACTTGGCCCTAAAACGTAGATAAATTGACGCTTTGTCGAAAAATTCATGGTTATGGATTTTTAAGTTTAGGGCGCAATTTTTTTGTGAGCGTTAAAATTTTCACATGATATCAAGACCTAAATGAGCTGACCAGTTTTGTGGTCGGTAAGTTTTGGTTGATGAATATATTGATTAAGTACAAAGGAAGGTGGGATATGATTGAAGGTAAAATTGAATCAAGCAGGGCGCTGGGAGCGGATTAATCGCTCGATTTACCAAAAAGTTGATTTACATATGGAGGCTAGAAAAGCTAGGAAAGCCTGCCGCAAACAGCTTGGTACGATTAATGGTGGTTTAAATGGTGACATGGCATTATTCCGTTCACAGGTTGCGCCATTTTGGCAAAAATATGGGATCAAGCCGAAGAAAATGTGGTATGACCTTTATGGTTATAAAGATGGTCATTATGATCCGCGCTACATACCGGAAGATTTATATTGGACAAAAATATATCCAGCAATGAATCGGATTAATTTTCGTCAGGCTTATACTGACAAGGCTTATTACCCACACTTATTCCCTGAATTAAGGCAACCACGAATGATTTTGAAAAATAGTAATGGTTGTTTTTTTGATGAATTAGGGAACATGATTGATCGTTCTCATGCGATTTCGATTCTGAAGGCGGAGAAGAGTTTTGTCGTAAAACCAGCTATTCACAGTGGTGAAGGTGTAGACATCTACTTTTATGACCGGGATCAGCATGGGATTATCGATTATCAGAGACTACTTGATGAGTATCGTTCTGATTTTGTTGTTCAAGAGGTAGTTAAGCAGCATCATGTATTGTCATCGATTCATGAGCATTCACTTAATACAATTCGAGTTATTTCCTTTTTATTTAATCAAGAAGTTCATATTTCTTCTGCGATTTTACGAATGGGTGTTGGGGGATCGCGGTTAGATAATGTGTCTTCAGGAGGGCTGGCATGTCCAATCCAACCTGATGGTAGACTTCAAGAAAAGGCGTTAAATCGTGCTTCAGAGTGGGTGACAGAGCATCCTGGTGGTGTAAGATTTGCTGATGTTGTCGTACCTAGCTATGATCGCGTGCTTGAACTGGTTAGACAAACACACCAGAAGCTGCCTCATTTTAGAGTAATAGGTTGGGATTTTGCTATTGATGAGGATGGTGTACCAGTTTTTATTGAGTATAATGGTGGGCCGTCATTGAATCAAGTCAGCTGTGGACCGTTATTTGGTGAGCTGACTGAAAGCATATTAGATACAATTTTCTTAAATCAAGATGAGTTTAATCATCAACAAATAAATCAAATTGATCATGAAGAAAGGTTGATAATATGAAAATCTCAGTTTTAGGTGCCGGTAATGGCGGTACAGCAGTAGCTGCTCAATTAAGTTTATATGGTCATGATGTGTCGTTAATTAAAACATCAAATGCGATGCATGATCAGAATTTTAATTATTTAATAGAAAATGGCGGGCGCGTAGATCTAGTTGAGAATGATAAGGTAGAAACCGCAAAAATTAATCGAGTGACAAGAGATATCTCAGAAATTAGTGACAGTGAAGTTGTCATTATTTATATTCAAACAAACTATCACGAAGATTTAATAAAGCGAATTAAACCACATTTGCGTGATGGCCAGATTCTCTTAATTAACCCTGGTTATTTATCAACGGCTTACGTGTTAAAGCATTGTGGTGATATTGATTTATTAATCTGTGAAGCTCAGAGTTCATTTATTGATTGTCGAATCTCTGAACCAGGAACTGTTAAGGTTGGTTTCCGTAATGTCCGTAACCCACTAGGAATCTATCCAGCGAGCCGAACTGAGGAAGCGAAGAAAACTTTAAATAAATTAGGTTTCCCATTTGCCTACGTGCCTTCAGTCATCGAGGCAGCGTTGCATAATCCTAACTTGATTGTCCATACAGTTGGCGCAATCATGAGTATTCCTAGAATTGAAAAGACAAATGGAGACTATTGCATGTACCATGAAGTTTTCACACCTAGCGTATGGAATATACTCGAAGCACTTGATGCTGAGAAAATGGATGTTATGGAAAAGCTGGGCTCCGAGAGACTTTCTTACGTTGAGGCATGTAAGTATCGTAATACGTTGGACGATAGCCGCGATGCAAAAGAAGTTTTCTTCTGGTATGCTGCAATGCCAACTCGCGCTAAAGGCCCTGTTGTCGTTGATTCACGATATATTTCCGAAGACGTACCACAAGGCTTAGTTTTATTAGAAACGATCGCAGCAAAAGTCGATGTCGCAACACCAATTTGTACATCATTGATTAACATGGCATCAGCCGCTTTAGGTCGCGATTT
Source organism: Amphibacillus xylanus NBRC 15112 (assembly GCF_000307165.1). Taxonomy (NCBI): domain Bacteria; kingdom Bacillati; phylum Bacillota; class Bacilli; order Caryophanales; family Bacillaceae; genus Amphibacillus; species Amphibacillus xylanus. Next base: position 2,075,119 of record NC_018704.1, on the reverse strand, counting down.
ACGTGAAGAAGGCCGAACAATCGAGCGCCTCGGCGAAGATATTGTTGAAAAAATAATTGCCGATCGAGAAGCACATCAACTAGAGCGAGTTTAGGAGAATTTTCGCTCTGCATGTGCTGACACCCTGTCATATGATGGGGTGTTTTTTGTTGTTAGCCCGGAAACAGCTATAATTTTTGCCGGAAAAGGGCTAATTGTTAACGTTTAGTTGTGAAAATTGCTCAAAAGTTGAAGATAAGTGGTTAATCGTAAACCTTTTGTGTTAAAACTCGCTCAAAGGTTGAAGATAATGCGTAAATCGTAAACGTTTAGTCGTAAAATCCGATCAAAGATTAAAGATTAGTGGTTAATCGTAAACGTTTGGTGTTAAATCACGCTTAAATGTTAAAGATAAGTCCGAATCGTTAACGTTTTGCGGTAAAACTTGCTCAAAGATTAAAGATAGAGCGTTAATCATTAACGTTTGGTGTTAAAAACCGATCAAAGGTTGAAGATAATGCTCTAATCGTTAACGTTTGGTGTTAAAACTTGTTCAAAGGTTGAAGATAATGCGTTAATCATTAACGTTTAGTCGTAAAATCTGCTAAAAGATTAAAGATTAGTGGTTAATCGTAAACGTTTGGTGTTAAATCACTCTCAAATGTTAAAGATAAGTCCGAATCGTAAATGTTTTGCGGTAAAGCTTGCTCAAAGATTAAAGATAGAGCGTTAATCATTAACGTTTGGTGTTAAAACTCGCTCAAAGGTTGAAGATAAAGCGTAAATCGTTAACGTTTAGTCGTAAAATCTGTTCAAAGGTTGAAGATAAGTCGCAAATCATTAACGTTTGTGCAAAAAACTTAATCAATCGTTAAAGATTCCACACCCCCACTCCATTTGCCGCTAACACAAAAGATGTGATTAGAAAATATATTTTCGGTAATACTGTTTAACATGGTAGATCATCCTTTCTATTAGTTAATCCTGTAACTATCAAGAGGATGTTCTACCTGTTTTTTAATTATACTTCTTCTTACACAAAATATTGTGTATCATCAACTTTTTCAGAAAATTAAAAAAACATCTTGATATTTTAAAGAAATTAGCTTAAGCTATTACATAAGTCAATTGCATCATTTAGAAGCGAGCTAAAATTGTATACTTTTATTTCTTATCCAGAGAGACTGAGGGATTGGCCCAGTGACGTCTCAGCAACCACCTTGTGTAGAGCAAGGAACGGTGCTAATTCCAAATAGGCAACTGCCTAGAAGATAAGAAGAATGCCTTTTTTTAGTTAAAGACTTTCTTCTTATAGAGAGTCTTTTTTATTTTGATAAAAGGAGGTGAAAAGTGGTGTTAAATCAGGAAACAATTTTGACACAATTGGGTAATCGGATTGATGAGGTAACAGGGGCGGTGAGTGCGCCAATCCATTTATCGACTGCATACCATCACAGGACGTTAGGTGAATCGACTGGTTTTGATTATACGAGAACAAAAAATCCGACGCGCCAGATTTTAGAGGATGGCATTGCTTTGCTAGAGGGTGGGGTAGCTGGTTTTGCCACGAGTTCTGGAATGGCGGCAATTGAGCTTGTGCTTGCTTTATTCAAAGTGGGTGATCAAGTGATCGGATCTGATCAGCTATATGGCGGGACGTATCGACTGCTTGAACATTGGCAAAACCAAGGGAAACTAAATGTGAGTTATGTAGACTTTGAACATTTGAGTGAGGTAGAAGCGGAGATTACTAGCGAGACGAAAGCAATTTTTATTGAAACGCCGACGAACCCGTTATTAACTGAAATTGATCTTGAAGCTGTAGCTGAGCTTACGCGCAAGCATAATCTTCTATTGATTGTTGATAATACGTTTTACACACCATATTTACAACAGCCTTTAAAGCTTGGCGCAGATATTGTTGTGCATAGTGCGACGAAATATTTGGCAGGACATAACGATGTTTTAGCTGGATTGGTTGTTGCAAAATCGCCTAAACTAGCTGAGCAACTTGCAGATTTACACAATAATATTGGTGCAACATTGTCACCATTTGATGCGTGGCTAGTCATTAGGGGGATGAAAACTTTAGCATTACGTTTAAAACAACAGGAGAAAAATGCAAAAGCGCTCGTTCAATTTTTAGCGGAACATCCATGTGTTGCTGAGGTCTTTTATCCGGGGAAAGGTGGGATGATCTCCTTCCAATTGAAAAACGGGAAATGGGTTAAACAATTTTTACAAGAATTAAAGTTAATTAGTTTTGCTGAAAGTTTGGGTGGGGTGGAAAGCTTTATAACGTATCCGGCCACACAGACGCACGCGGATATACCTGAACAAAAAAGGATTGAGTTAGGAATTGATGATCGATTGCTTCGATTTTCAGTAGGGATTGAAGCAGTTGAGGATTTAAAGACAGATATAACGAGAAGTTTTTCTAAATTAAACTAAGAAAGTGAGCGATGGGAAATGACGATTCAAGCACCATTTTATGCAGATCATGTTGGGAGTTTATTAAGACCTGAACGATTAAAGCAGGCACGTAAAGATTATAAAACAGGAAAAATTAGCTTAGCAGATTTAAAGCAGGTCGAGCTAGAGGAAGTGACGCATGTTGTTGAAAAGCAGATTGAGATTGGTTTAGAGGTTGTGACAGACGGGGAGTTCCGTCGTGATTGGTGGCATCTTGATTTTCTAGAAAATTTAATTGGGATCGAGGGGTATGTGCCTGACAGAGGTTATTCCTTTAAGGGTGTTGAGACTGAGGCGTATCACGTTAGAAATATAGGGAAAATTTCATTTAATCCTGAGCATCCATTTATTAATGATTTTATTGAATTGAACAAAATTGTCGCTGGACGTGCGGTAGTTAAACAAACGATTCCAAGTCCTAACCAATTGTTTAGGGAGGAGATTTTTAACTCAGAGATTTACCCAGACTATGAAGCGTATGCTGTTGATATCATTCAGGCGTACCGTGATGCGATTAAGGCATTTTATGATGCGGGGGTTCGTTATTTACAATTAGATGATGTCAACTTTGCTGTATTGGCATCACCTGAGATTGATTTTGATAGTGGACCATATAAGCGAGAGTACTTAATTGAATTAGCTGTTCGAGTCGTGAACGAGATTTTAGCAGATAAGCCAGAGGACTTAAAAGTGACAACCCATATTTGTCGTGGCAACTATCAATCGACCTACGCTTTCACAGGTAGCTATGAATATATTGCACCGACGGTTTTTGCTAATGAAAAGGTTGATGGCTTTTTCTTAGAATATGATGATGAGCGTTCTGGCGGGTTTGAGCCGCTTAAGCATATTCCGCATGGAGGCGCTAAGGTGGTGCTTGGCTTGATTACATCGAAGCGGGGTGAACTTGAGGACGTTGATGAAGTGAAAGCGAGAATTAAGGAAGCGGCAAAATATGTGCCGTTAGAGCAACTATGCCTAAGCCCGCAATGTGGTTTTGCTTCGACACATCATGGTAACTTACTTACTGAACAGGACCAGTGGAATAAGCTTGAGCATGTCGTTAAGATTGCTAAAGAAGTTTGGGGTAAATAAGCTACAGTTAGGTGAATGGATGATTTTTCTTCGCAGGTAGTGTACACTAACGGTAAATTATTTTTTGAAAAAAGGAAGTGGACTATCATGCCATATGTCACGATAAAAATGTTAGCAGGTCGCACAGAAGAGCAAAAACGTGCCTGCGTTGAAAAAGTAACTGATGCAATAGTCGAAACAACCGGTGCATCACGAGATAAAGTCGTTGTCTTTTTAGAAGATATGAAAAAGTCTGAGTATGCAGTCGGTGGCGTGCTACTTAGTGACGAAGAATAGTTTGATCATAAAAAGCCAGATCTAGTATGATGCTGATAAAGCGGGATACGGGAGAAGGCTTTTTTTATAAAAAATTATTCACCCACAGTCATCAACTTTGAATTTTTCTATTATCTGTAATTCTGCTATACTGTAATAAATATAACTGAGGGGGCAATCATAATGGATTTAAAGACTTACCTATCACTAGATGCAGTTGGATTAGCTGAGTTGGTTCGCAAAAAAGAAGTCTCACCAAGAGATTTAGCAGATCTTGCATTTGAAAGAATGGAAGAAGTGAACCCTAAGCTTAATGCGGTGGCCCGGACGCGCAAGAAGCGTGCTTACATAGAGATTGATAATTTAACAGATAATGATCAGCCATTTTTCGGTGTGCCGATGTTTTTAAAAGATATTTCCCATGCAATAAAAGGAGAAGTGCTAAGTTCAGGTTCAAAGCTTTTGTCGAAAAATATTGCTCAATATGATTCGAACTTTACCGCTCGACTGAAGGATGCAGGCTTTATAATGCTCGGTCACACAACAACGCCAGAATTTGGCTTGAAAAATATTACAGAGGCAGAGCTTTACGGTCCAACACGTAATCCTTGGAATCTTAATCATTCACCAGGCGGGTCAAGTGGTGGGGCGGCAGCGCTTGTAGCAAGTGGTGTCGTTCCTGTTGCTGGAGCTAGCGATGGTGGTGGCTCAATTAGAATTCCGGCTGGCTTTTCTGGTTTATTTGGTTTAAAACCAACTCGTGGAAGAACGCCGGTAGGTCCGGGTGTTGGTCGCTCGTGGCAAGGAGCAGCAATTGATTTTGTCCTGAGCCGTACAGTTCGCGATAGTGCAGCACTCTTGGACGTGCTCCAAGTTGTTCAACCTGAAGCTGCTTACCAGACGCCACTTTATGATGGAAGTTTTTTTGATTTAACAAAAAATTCACCTATGAAAAAGTTAAGAATAGCGTTTACGACTGCCTCCCCTGTGCGTACGGCGGTTAGTGATGCAGCAAAGCAGTCAGTTTACCAAATGGCTAAGTGGTTGGAAGATCAGGGGCATGAAGTTGTTGAAAAAGAGGCTCCGGTTAACGGTGTTGATCTCATGAAGGCTTACTATATTATGAATAGTGGTGAAATGAATCATGTGATCATTCAACTCAGCCGTGGACTAGGTCATGATCTAGCACCTGAGGATATGGAGTTGATGACATGGGCATTAAGTGAAGCAGGAAAAAGCATTTCCGCTGCTGATTATAGTGAGAGCTTAAATGGTTGGGATCTCGCAGCTTATCAAATGGCTAAGTTTCACGAGGAGTTTGATCTGTATTTAACACCGACAAATGCAGATACAGCACCACAAATAGGCGAGCTTGAGCCGAGTGAAGATATGCAAGAGCGACTGCTAAAAATTAATTACTTATCAAAAACAGAGCAGCAGAAATTAATTTATGATATGTTCCTACCGAGCTTAACTTATACACCATTTACTCAGTTGGCAAACTTGACTGGTCAACCAGCAATGAGTGTACCAACGTTTATTACACGCGAAGGCTTACCAATGGGGGTTCAGTTTGTCGCTGGTAAAGGAAGAGAAGATCAACTCATTCAATTAGCAAGCCAAATCGAACAATCCGAGCTATGGAAAGGAAAAGTAGTTGAAGTTATTTAGAAAAAGTTGATTTGAGAATGTTTAGTGTGCGAAATTTTCGACTTGTGTGCGAACGCACTATGATTATGTGCGAAATTCCTAAATTGGGTGCGAACGCACTACGACATAGAGCGAAATTTTTAGATTGGGTGCGAAATCGGCGAATTGAGTGCGATCGCACCCAAAATGGAACTATTAGGATGAGAACTGGCCGATGCCAGTTCTTCTTTAATCAAAGTGAGAGGATGTACTCAAATTATGAAAGAACTTTTAACAAATGACTGGGAGCCAATATTAAAAGCAGAATTCAATAAGCCTTACTTCATTCAGATGGGTGAGTTTTTGGCAAAAGAATATGCAGAACAGGTCGTTTATCCAGAAAAAGTGGAGATCTTCAATGCGCTCAATATGACCTCATTCGAGGATGTAAAAGTGGTCATTCTAGGTCAGGATCCGTATCACGGTCCGAATCAGGCGCATGGCTTGAGTTTTTCAGTGCAGCCTGGTGTCAAAATTCCACCATCGCTAAGAAATATTTATCAAGAATTACATAGTGATCTCGGCCTGCCAATTCCTAACCATGGTCATTTGGTAAAATGGGCAGAGCAAGGTGTGCTAATGTTAAATACTGTATTAACGGTTCGTGCAGGTGAGGCGAATTCTCATCAAGGGATTGGCTGGGAGCAGTTTACTGAGCGGGTCATCGAAAGCTTGAATGAAAAATCAGATCCAGTCGTTTATTTCCTATGGGGCGCGTCAGCTCAGAAAAAAGAACGACTAATCGATACAAGCAAACACCTCGTAATTAAGTCACCGCACCCAAGTCCATTATCATCATATCGTGGCTTTTTTGGCAGTAAGCCTTTTTCACAGGCAAATCAGCATCTCGAGCAAGCAGGTCTAAAGCCAATTGATTGGCAAATTAGAAATGTTTAGTGTTTTTGTAGTTGTGGAATATAATTAAGATGAAGCGTTAAATTTATTAAGGGAGCTGATCATAATGAGAGATGCTTTTAAAAAAGGTATTGCACTTGGAATTGGTTTAGCTGCGGCTGGTTTGGAAAAAGCCGAGCAGGTGATTGATGAGCTAGTTAAAAAAGGTGAAATAACGCGCGACGAAGCGAAGGAAGTTCTGAAGACGTATCAGAAGAAGGGCGAAGAAAAGCAACGGACGATTTTAAAAGATTTAAATTTTGCAACGCAGGATGATATTGCCCGCCTAGAAGCGCGAATTGAAGCATTAGAGCAAAAAATTATGCTTGAGGAATAAGCTTTCTTGACTCGTTATTGCTGTGATCAATCTCCATAAACGTCTTATCATTTATGTTTATTTGGCTTATTTACTCAAATTTTAAATTGGGTAGTTTTTAATGATCGTGTATATATGAGTTGAATCAAGTGATCAAACTGATTCAACTCTTTTTTTGTAGAAGTGCATATACATTCAAGTTCAACGAAGTATACACAAGCTCGATATGACAAATATTCAAGACTTCGATATACTAAAAAAAGTGTTTTCTCTCTATTTAATGATAGATAAGAAAAAAAGGAAGTTGGGGACGAGATGGCGGAATTATCACTGATTTTACGAGAGATTATTGGACCGGTATTTGTTATGATGCTTATCGGTTATTTGATTCAAATAAAATATCAGCTCGATTTATCAACGTTAGCTAAAATAAATATCTATTTTCTGGCGCCTGGATTTATTTTTAATGCGATGTATCGAGCAGAGTTTTCTGGTATGTTTTTCATAAAAGTATTATCGTTTTTCGTTTTATTTGTGGCGATCATTTTTCTAATTTCAATGATCGTTGGAAAAGTTCTAAAACTTGATGATAATTTGAGAACATTATTTACGAACAGTACGATCTTCTTTAATTCAGGAAATTACGGTATTCCAGTTAATGCGCTTGTATTTCAAGGTGATCCATTGGCTACCTCAATTCAGGTTGTCGCACTAACTTTTCAAAATATGTTCCTATTTTCTTACGGGATTTTTTCCATCCGAGCATCAGAAAAAGGAAAGTTAAAAGGGTTACTCGGGTTTTTCCGGATGCCGGTTTTATATGGATTAGTTCTTGGGATTATTCTAAATTACGTTAATGTTCCATTACCGAATATGGTGCTAGTGCCTGCTGGATATGTTGCGAATGCAATGGTAGGAATGGCGCTATTTACAATTGGTGCACAGATGGCGACGATAAAATTAACAAAAGGACTTCGACTTGTTTATTTAAGTGTATTGATTCGTTTAATCGGTGGTCCAATTATTGCCTACTTCATGATCATTATTTTTGGCCTTGAAGGTATTACCGCACAGGCGCTGTTGATTGCATCAGCTATGCCAACATCGGTAAATAGCTCTGTCATAGCGCAGGAGTATAGTCGTGACCCAGCATTTGCGACTCAAACAGTGATGTTTTCAACAATTGCATCAGCGATCACCGTTACAGGCGTTGTCTATTTAGCAAGACTGTTATTTTAAGCGAACCTAATCTAAAAAAAGGTTCGTTTTTTTGTGATAAATAATTATACAATGCCAAAAATATAGCAGAATTTGCTAAATTCTATTAAAAAACGAGAGTTTAGCCTAAAAAATTCACTCATTACACATAAAGGGGATTTTTTACAAAGTAATCAAACTGTGGTATTTTAAAGTAAAACGAGAGGTGATAGTTTATATGCAAGATGAGCGACAGTATCTTTTTCTAAAACAAATTGAGCTGTTGTTCTTTAAAAGAACGAAGGCAAGTCAGTTATTGTTACGGAGTTTTTTAAATGCAATTTTAAGTCAATCATTAAAAGTGCCAATCAAGCAAATTGAAAATGCGCAAGGGGAAGGTTCCTATTACTCGCTAGCTCAACCGTCAAGTTGGCTACTGACTGCGGTGACCGAGACGGATAAGCCATTGGTGATTCGTGTGCAAATTCATGATCATGATTATTTTCAAAAGAAGACGAGTAAATTACAGATTAGTCATCGGCTGAATCAGATTGAAACGCATCGTCAAGCAGATCGCTATACGATTCATATTTTAAATTTTAATCTTTTACAGGAAAGTGACCATTACCATCATTGCTTTCAAACACCCTCAATTGAATACACACAACATATCCATTACATAGAATTACTGAAATTTACCTCACAAACACCAGAGACTGCTTTAGAAAAGTGGCTTTACTTTATTTGTCACTTAAAAACTAAGGAAAAACCCCAATTATTTGTTAAGCTGGTGAACAATGATCCCTATTTCAAACTGGCAAATCACCTCAGTAGACAACCAGCTACAACGGCAAATCGGCCTGCGATCGTCAAGGAAGATCCGTTGAATATTTTTGAATGGCAATATTTTGGCGAAAAGCAGGAAAAAGAACGGATCGCACTTAAAATGATCCGTTCAGGCTTACCCTATCAACAAATTATTGATTACACAGAATTGACGATCGAAGAACTCGATGAGCTTGCATTAACAATTCCAATGATTGATTTATGAAAAAACGCTACCCTTAATATTACGCAAAAGTCCCATGTTGTAGAAGCTCATCCGTTAATCCCGGATTTCTCTATATCTTGTCGTGTGTTCGCACAGAAATTCCCGAATTTCACACTCATTTTCCAAATATCTCACCACCACTAGTGCGAACGCACGCACAATTAATGATTGTCTCGATATTGTCTTGGTGACTTCCCAATGATATCTCTAAAATTTCGATGGAAGGTTCGTAGTTGATTGTAGCCACATTGACTCGCAATCTCTCCGACTGATAGACCGCTATTCTTTAGTAAATAGCAAGCTTGTGAGATACGATAGTTATTTAAGTAATCGGTAAATGTCATATTCGTCATTTGAACAAATAATTTTGATAAATAGGGATAGTCATAACGTAAATGTTTTGCGACGTCTTTTAATGTACAGTTATGATGGTAATTTTCATCAACAAATAGTAAGATCCGGTGTAATAGCCTTGTTTTGTTGGAGCTTTCAACTTTTTTAAATTCTGTTTGGTCGATTAATTCACCACAAATTTGATATAGAAAACTTTTTTGTTTATAGATAGAATCAAGTTTTTCTAACTGTGGTTGTTGCTCAAGCGTTAGGACAGGATTGTTTGGACTCCAGCCTTTATATTCAGTGAAGAAATCACCAATTAGTTCCGGTGAAAATAAAATTATCGTCACTTCCGAATCACCAAGTCGTTTGATTTCATGGATGTGATTACTAAAGATAAAAATTAGCTGATTCGTATTTAGTGTATATTCAATTTGGTTAACTGTAACGAGCAGTTTCCCCTTTTTCACAAATATCAGTTCATAAGCGCGGTGGAAGTGAAGTGGAAACTGATATTCAGTTAGTGGCATATAGTGGAAAAACTCCTTTTCCTCCACACCGTGTGATTGAAAAAAGACCATTGTCGACCCTCCTGACAAACACAAATAATGTCTTAAAGTATACTACAATAGGAATAGAACTGTCTATTTGATCTACTTATAATTAAGATAATTCAAGTTAAATATAGAAAGGTGGAATTTAAAGTGGATTATCATGTAGCGAAAAATGGATCTGATCAAGCAACAGGAACAATTGATGACCCATTTTTAACAATTAATAAAGCTGCTTCACTTGCTATTCCAGGGGATACAATCACAGTACATGAAGGTGTCTACCGTGAATGGGTGAAACCTAAATATAAGGGATTAAGCGATCAGCGTCGAATTACATATCAGGCGGCTGAAGGTGAAAGCGTTGTCATAAAAGGTTCGGAAGAGATTAAAGATTGGCAATTGGTTGAAGGTAACGTTTGGAAAGTCGTCATTCCGAATGAATTTTTCGGTGATTTTAATCCATACGTTGAAACTGTTTTTGGTGATTGGCTCCTTACGATTGAAGAACCAAGACATTTAGGTGATGTATACTTAAATGGGATGTCATTCTATGAAGTAAGTGCATATGAAAAATTACTAAACCCAGAAGTTAAAACTGAAACAAATGATCATTGGACACGTCAGGTCGTTCCAATTCATAATCCTGAACAGACAAAATATGTCTGGTATACAGAAGTTGATCAGGACAATACAACAATTTATGCGAACTTCCACGGAGCAGATCCTAATGAAGAGCTAGTTGAGATTAATGTTCGTCGTTCTTGTTTTTATCCAGAGGAGACAGGCATTGATTATATTACTGTTAGAGGCTTTGAAATGGCGCATGCAGCGACACCTTGGTCACCTCCAACAGCTGATCAGCCTGGATTAATTGGTGCTAATTGGAGTAAGGGTTGGATAATTGAAGACAACATTATTCACGATGCAAAATGTAGTGCGATTAGTATCGGTAAGGAAAAATCAACAGGTCACCATTACCGTACAATCCGTCGTGACAAGCCAGGATATCAATACCAATTAGAATCTGTTTTTGATGCAGAACGTAAAGGTTGGAGTAAAGAAACAATTGGTTCACATATTATTCGTAATAATACGATCTATGACTGTGGTCAAAATGGTATTGTTGGCCACTTAGGTTGCGTATTTAGTGAAATCTATGATAACCATATTTATAATATTGCTTTAAAGCGTGAGTTTTACGGACATGAAATTGCTGGGATTAAGCTTCACGCAGCAATTGACGTTCAAATTCATAATAACCGTATCCATGACTGTTCACTAGGACTGTGGTTAGACTGGCAAACTCAAGGCACACGTATTAACCAAAATATTTTCTATCAAAACAACCGTGACTTATTTGTTGAGGTAAGCCATGGCCCATACTTAGTCGATAATAATATTTTCGGTTCATCGTATGCACTGGATAACATCGCCCAAGGTGGAGCATATGTGAACAACCTGTTTGCTGGTAAGATGGTTCACCGTAAAGAACTCGATCGTTCTACACAATATCATTTACCACACAGTACTAAAGTGGCAGGATTTGCGCTTGTCTATGGTGGCGATGATCGTTTCTATAACAATATCTATATTGGAAAAGAAGGTCTTGAAGGAGTTGGAACAGCTCACTATAAGGGATATCCATCTTCTTTAGAAAAATATATCGAAGTAGTTCACGAAATCCATGCAGATCATGCTGCATTTAACCGTGTTGACCAACCAGTTTATATTAATCGTAATGCCTACCTAAATGGTGCTGATCCATACGAAAATGAACTGGAAAACTGGGTAGATCATAACTTTGATCCTAAATTTGAAATCATCGATAAAGGTGAAGAAGTGTATCTCTCATGTGAATTGCCAGAAGAATTTAACCAAATGACAGGTGAGATTCAATCGACAGCAACATTACCTCGTGTCAGAATAGTTGATGCTCAATTCGATCAACCAGATGGTAGTGACGTAGTTGTTGAAGAAGATTTACTTGGCGAGATTCGTACTGATAATAGTCCAATCGGTCCGCTTAACCGACTAACAGCAGGCAAAAACTATATTAAGATTTGGGGTTAACATTTACAAGCTAGAGCAGGGAAGACCAGGCTCTAGCTTTTTTAATTGTATGGCTGGGGAACTTTTTAATAAAGATAAAATAGAGAAATTTTACAAATATAATTGTGAAACGATGAGCATATGATATAATGAAATAGGTAGAAATAATCATGTCGAGTTTTGTTAACTCGGGGAAAAGTCATAAAATAATAAAAGAGGTGTAAAAATGAAGATTGCAGTAGCAGGTACAGGTTATGTTGGGCTGTCAATCGCGGTTCTTTTGGCCCAGAAGCATGAAGTGTATGCGTTAGACGTGATTGAGGAGAAGGTGGACTTAATTAATCGAAGAATCTCACCAATTGGTGATGAGGACATTGAGCGATTTTTTGCGGAGAAGGAATTAAACTTAACTGCGACATTATCTCCAGAAGAAGCATATCAAGGTGCTAAATATGTCGTCATCTCAACACCAACAGATTATGATGAAGAGAAGAACTTTTTTGATACAAGCAGTGTTGAGCAGGTGATTGAGGATGTACTAAGGATTAATCCCGATGCGACAATGCTGATTAAGTCTACTGTTCCCGTAGGCTATACGCTGAAAATGAGAGAAAAGTATCAAACTGATAAACTTGTATTTTCACCAGAATTTTTACGAGAAGGAAAGGCTCTATACGATAATCTTTACCCATCTCGAATTGTTATGGGAGAGGATTCAGAACGTGCGCGAGAGCTTGCTAGTTTACTAGCTGAAGGTGCAATTAAGGAAGATATTGATATTTTGTATACTGACTCAACAGAAGCGGAAGCGATCAAACTTTTTGCTAATACATACCTTGGACTCCGCGTTGCATTCTTTAACGAGTTAGATACTTATGCTGAACTAAAAGGCCTTGATACAAGACAGATTATCGAAGGGGTTGGACTTGACCCGCGAATTGGAAGCCATTATAATAACCCTTCGTTTGGCTTTGGCGGTTATTGTTTACCAAAAGATACAAAACAACTTCTAGCAAACTATGAAGGTGTACCTAACGATATTATCAGAGCAATCGTGACATCAAACCAGACACGCAAGGAACATATCGCTCAGTCGATTCTGAAGAGAAAGCCTAAGGTGATGGGAGTTTATCGCTTAACAATGAAATCTGGGTCAGATAATTTCAGAGCATCATCGATTCAAGACGTGATTCAATTGGTTCAAGCTGAAGGTGTCGAAGTTGTCGTTTATGAACCCGTTCTAAAAGATGAAGAAACTTATCACGGTCTCCGCGTGATTAATGATCTTGGTCAATTCAAGCAAACTTCTGACTTGATCGTCGCAAACCGAATGAACGACGAGCTAAATGACGTGCTTGATAAAGTATATACAAGAGATCTGTATCACCGAGATTAAAGATTTTAATAGACAATGAGTGCGTACTTGACTCATTGTCTTTTTTTATGAAAAATTCACCTGTGGAAGTATGAAGATAATCTAAAATTGTTAAATTCTTATTCAATTCCCGAATCCTATCTTACAAAGTAGCGGATTCGCATCCAATCGGAAATTTCGCACTCAATCGAAATAATTCGCACTCAATCAAAACATTTCGCACACCTTAGTAGTGCGAACGCACCCAAATTAGGAAATTCGCACCCAATCCAAATAATTCGCACCCAAACTAGAAAATTCGCACTCAATCGAAAAATTTCGCACACTTTAGTAGTGCGAACGCACTCAATTTAGGAATTTCGCACCCAATTCAAATAATTCGCACTCAAACTAGAAAATTCGCACTCAATCGAAAAATTTCGCACACCTTAGTAGTGCGAACGCACTCAATTTAGGAATTTCGCACTCAATCGGAAAAATTCGCACACCTTAGTAGTGCGAACGCACCCAAATTAGGGAATTCGCACTCAATCTGGAAATTTCGCACACCTTAGTAGTGCGAACGCACCCAAATTAGGAAATTCGCACTCAATCTGAAAAATTCGCACACCTTAGTAGTGCGAACGCACCCAAATTAGGAAATTCGCACCCAATCCAAATAATTCGCACGATCAAATAAAAAACACCTCTACTCTCTAAATAGTAGCAAGTGTTATTCTTTGTTTCTTCTTTCGCGAAGTTTTCTTTCGACTTCGTGGGTCGGGATGAAATATGCGTTTATCATTTGTGTAATAAAGAGTGTGCCGTTGATTCTTTCTGTTTTATGAAAGTGTTTTGTAGGCATGACTAAGTAATAGTGGCTTAATGGGCTATAAAGTAGCGCGACTTCTTCTTTAAATTGATCATCATGATATCTGGCTAGTTCAATTAGGTTGCAATCTTGTGTGATCAAATGTTCAAACCCCCTATTGGTTTATGACTGATAAGAATGAAAAATTAGAAAAGGGAATAATAATAAACTCATCCGGACTGTACCTTACATTAATATTAATTGTATTTTATTAACAGTAGTATAACTTATTTCCTATTGTAATGCATGAAGCTTTTCAACCATTTCAGCAATGATTGTTTTCGCGATTTTCGGTGTTTTATGAAAATGAATGGATTCGATAACTTGATTGTCATTTACCAAAGTGAAATCATTGAGTAGCTTAGGTTCTACCTCTAGTTTTGTAGAGTTTGAGTAAGCAATAATGGGAATTATATACTTTGGTTTAATGTTTAACTCTTTTGAGAATTCTGGTATTTTAGTCTCTAGTAATTTCAGAGGATTATTGATATTTCTTTGTTTATTCTTATGATTTAATGTCCAAGTTTGGTCACTTCTTGTTCCACTTAATACACCTGTAAAATGATACCTTTGAATGATAAATACTCCGTATGTTGATAGCACAATGTGATCAATTTTCAGATCCGAGCTTTTAAAATTCACATTAGAAATAAGTCGGTATGTATCATTATCTAATTGTTTAAGTCTTTCAATTAATTCTGCACCTTTTTGATTCTTTCTATAATTAATCAGCGTTGTGCTGAGTATCGCAATGATGAAAATCGTGACTAATCCGGCAGGACTAAAAATATATAAGTCACTTAAATTAAAATTTGCTAACATTGGTCGATTCCTCCTAGTACCTTTTACTTATCATAACACGAAAATACCCTTTAAGTACCTGAATATATTAATCAATTATTCTCTTTTTTTTATATACAGTAAAATTTTTTTTAAAAAAAGTCACTGCAAATATAGGATATTGTCCCTTCCATCTGTGTGTCTGTTACATATACTAATTTTGAAATGATGAAAAGGAGGTTTTTATCTTGGGTAATCAAGGCGTACCATCAGGATGTGGAACTCCAGCTCCAGGCCCTTCTACAGGAGGTTTTGGTGCAGGTTTTGCTCTACTGATTGTTTTATTTATTTTGTTAATCATTATTGGTGCTTCATTCGGTGGCTATGGCTACTAAGCTAATTTAATTAGTAAAAAAAATTAAGAAGGTCCTCATAATCTAGTCTTTTCCCTTAAAAGTTAGGTATTAAACCTAATAAAAAGGAACGACTAGAGAGAGGACCTTTTTAAATTAGCTTGCGTTTTCTTGAAAATATCCATTATAAAGCTCGTGATAAAATCCTTTTAGTTTAAGTAGTGAATTGTGTGTGCCGTCTTCAATAATTTTGCCATCCTTCATTACAAAAATCCGATCAGCATTTTGAATCGTATTTAGTCTGTGGGCAATGACGATGCTTGTTCGGCCTTTCATTAATGTGTTGAGAGCATCTTGAATTTTTATTTCCGTTACTGTATCAATACTACTTGTTGCTTCATCTAGTATTAAAATCTTTGGATCTGCAAGGAGTGCTCGAGCGATTGAGATTAATTGTTTTTGTCCTTGGCTAATGCCGCCACCTTCTTGGCTTAGCTTTGTGTCGTAACCATTAGGTAACTTAATAATAAAGCTATCTGCATTTGCTAATTTAGCTGCTTCAATAATTTCCTCATCAGTTGCATCGAGTCTACCATATCGAATATTGTCCTTGATCGTTCCATTAAATAAATATGGATCCTGTAAAACAAAACCAATATTTTCTCTTAATGTTTGTCGTGTTGTTTTGGTAATATCATAGCCATCGATTGTGATCGTGCCAGCGTCGGGATCATAAAATCGACTAAGTAAATTAATAATCGTCGTTTTCCCTGCACCTGTTGGCCCGACTAATGCGATCGTCTCACCAGGATTAGCGCTTAATGAGACATCGTTTAGCGTCTCATCATTGTCGTAAGAAAAAGTCACGCGATCAAAACGAATGGCTCCTTTAATTTCTGACCACACTTCACCATCTTCAGTTTCTTCTTCATTCGGAAGGTCTAAAATTTCAAAAACACGTACTGCACCAGCAATAGCCGAAAGTAAGCTATTAAATTGGTTTGCTAAATTACGAAGCGGTCTAGTAAACTGACGTGAATATTGAGTAAAGGTTACAATAACACCAATTGATACAATTTGATTAATGGCCAAGACCCCACCAATAAAGGCAATAAGCGCAAAGCTAATATTGTTCAAACCGTTCATCAGCTTTGGAATAAAGCCAGAATACGCTTGAGCGTAATAACCGGAATCTCTTAATTGACGATTTTTCACTTCAAAGTCTGCAATTGCTTTTTCCTCTTGAGAAAAAATCTTTACAACACTTTGCCCAGATATAATCTCTTCAATGTACCCATTAATTTCACCTAGATCTTCTTGCTGTTGTTTAAAAAATTGTCTCGTTCTGTTGGTGATCCACTTCATCCCAAAATAGAGCATCGGTACGATCGTTAATGTGACTAACGTTAATAGCGGGCTTAAGTAAAGCATAAAAACTAACGTACCAATTAGTGATAGTACACTAGCGAATAACTGGATGACTGAGTTATTAAGCATCTCACTAACTGTTTCGAGATCGTTTGTGATCCGACTCATAATATCGCCTTGTTGACTATTATCAAAGAATTGAATCGGCAGTTTGTGGAGCTTATTAAACAACTGTTCTCGAATTCTGTAAATCGCCTTTTGTGCGACACCTACCATGAGAAAGTGCTGAAACCAATTGGCAAATGCCGTCGTTAAATAGACAACTGCTAGTAAAATGATCAAGCGAATTAATCCAGGTGGATCGATTTGAAGCAGATAGTGATCAATTGCATACCCGAGTAAATATGGTGCAACTAAACTTAATATTGTACTTGTTAAAACGAGTAATAATACAAATCCAATCAACCATTTAGCTGAAGACAAATAGCTCCAAATTCGCTTCATCGTCATCCAGGTACTCTCGACGGATACTTTTTCAGTCTGATCAAAGCGTCTATGTTTAGCCATTTATCTTCACCTCCTCGATATACTGTGATTGATAGATTTGCTGATAAAGCGGGCTTGTTTTTAGTAATGTATCATGATCACCAGATGCAACAATTTCGCCATCTTCTAAAAGTATGATTTGATCGGCACCAAGTAATGTCGTAATTTTTTGCGTAATAATAAATGTAGTACAAGATAATTCTTTAATGGCTTGTAGGAGCTTACTTTCTGTCTGTAAATCTAGTGCACTCGTACTATCATCTAATAGTAAAATTTCTGGTTTTCTCACAAGTGCTCGAGCGATGGAGATCCGTTGCTTTTGACCACCAGAAAAATTCACACCCCGTTGACCGATCACAGACTGATACTGGTCTGGTTGGCGCATAATTGTGTCATGAATTTGGGCTGCTTTTGCCGCTTCAATAATCTCTTCTGAAGTTGCATCAGGCTTACCCCAGCGAATATTTTCGATGACGGTTCCTGAAAATAAGCGTGATTCTTGCGGCACATAGCCAATTTTACTGCGTAGCTCTTTAAGCTTAAGTAAATGAAGCGGTTGGCCATGGATCAAAATTTCACCATCACTAGGATCATAGAGGCGCGGGATTAATTGAAATAAACTCGATTTCCCTGATCCTGTTGCACCAATCACTGCAATCGTGTCACCTTTATTTACCTGCAAGTTAATATCGTTTAACACATTAGTCGATGTATTTGGATAAGCAAATGAAACGTTTTTAAACTCAATTTGTGGCTCGTTCGATGGAGTAAACAATTGCTCGTCACCATCAACTAGATCAATTTCCGCAGTTAAAATATCATTGATCCGATCTTTAGATGCAAAAGCTCTTGAAAAACTAAGAAGAATAAAGGTTAACATCGAGATTGAATGCATCGTGTGTGTCGCATAATTAATGATGGCAACAACCTCACCAACACTAACTGCTTGATTTATAATTTGAATTTGTCCGAACCATAGAATAAATAAAATACTTAGATTCATAATGACAGTAATCATTGGACCACTTATTTGCATAAAGCGCATCGTGTGCATCGTTAAATCACGAAACGACATGCTTGCTTGTTTGAAGTTTTCTTCCTCGTGATCGCTACGGAGAAAAGCTTTGATTAGTCTGATCGCAGTTAAATTTTCACGCATAACATTGTTGACGCGATCAAGTCTCCTTTGAACACGACGAAATAGAACGATTCCCTTGTGAGACATCCAAACGACAAAAAGAACAAGTATCGGCATTGTAAGTAGTAAAATAACTGACAGTTTCCAATTGACTGTCACAGCTAAAATAATACTACCAACAATTCTTAGTGGTGCTCGACTGCCAACACGTAGCAGACGGTGAACGATATTTTGAAGCTGACTGACATCGTTGGTCAGACGTGTGATTAATGAAGAAGTTGGGAACTGATTAAAATTTTTAAAGGAAAAAGCTTGAACCTTAGTAAAAGTAGCCTGTCTTAAATCATAGCCAAAGCCTTGGCTAACTCGGGCGCTGTAGTAGGAATTAATAATTCCAGCAGCAAAACTAACGCCAGCAAGTGCAATTAAAATCACACCCCAATATGAGATGAGTCCTAAATTATTCCTCCTAATCCCTTCATCTATAATTCTAGCAATAATTAAGGGTGAAGCAAGTTCAACACTTAACTCAACGAGCATCAGTGTGAAAGCAATAATAATTGGTAAAAGATATGGAGAAAGAAAAGAAAATGCTTTTTTCATCATAAAGAAACCCCTTTCATTTCATTATTATACTTGAATTCAAGTCAAAGCTTAAATGAAGTGATTGGGGTTTCAATTAAATGTAATGATTTAGTCTCGTCTAAAAATGAGTAGGTACTTATATAAATGCGCACATAGGCGATCAACTTGGTGCTTCGACATTAAAATATGTAAGCTTTTATTATTTTTGTAATAGATTGTCGAGCCTTTGTTATTGTGCTTGATGTCAATGATGTTTTTAGTTATGACCCAAATGCAGTTTTCATCTAGCGGTGAGAGTGTAGCGAAGGCATATATGCCTCGATAAGGATCAATTGCAATTGGTGGATTATAGTGAATTCCTAAAAGTTGTTTCGCTGCATTTACACGGCCGGTATAGGTTGAACCATTCTGAATACAAGCTTGATCAATAATTTTCAAACTACGTTGCATCGTATATCGAGTTTGGTAAATCTCCTCAATTTCAGTAACCGCATTATATTTTCTTGCTGCTCGAATATACAGAGTATCTTCAGTAATTTGATAAGTTGATGACCTAAAATCGAATTTGTTCACCTCCCTTCATCAAAGACTAGAAGCAAATAGTCCATATCCCCTCCATTTCTGTCAAAAACTACTTATTCATTAGATATTATAGCATATTTTTATAAAATATCTAGTATTTTCTAACTATTTTACAAAATTAAACTCTATGCTATTCTTGCAGT
This sequence comes from Amphibacillus xylanus NBRC 15112, assembly GCF_000307165.1. Classification (NCBI taxonomy): domain Bacteria; kingdom Bacillati; phylum Bacillota; class Bacilli; order Caryophanales; family Bacillaceae; genus Amphibacillus; species Amphibacillus xylanus. The sequence goes on along the minus strand of NC_018704.1, from coordinate 2,055,512 downwards.
GAAAAATCTAATTCGATGGTCATTCTGATGTGAAATATGCTATAGTCAAATCACATGTAAAAAGACGGGGAGGAACGTAAATGTATTGTCATAATTGTGGAAAAGAAACTGATCCTCAGGCAAGATTCTGTCCATCATGTGGAGAAAACCTTCAGACAACTCATGTTAATCACTCAGTGAGGAGAGAAGACATCAGTCAGCCGATTGATGAAAATTACCAAGCAAATGAGTGGGTCGAGACTGAAAAATCTGCTGAAGATCAGGCGTTAGCTGATTTTGTTGGTTATCATTATCATTATTATAAAGATAAGTGGCAGATGCATGAACAACCTGAAAAAGCGATTAGCTGGAACTGGGCTGCTTTTTTCTTAGGAATCTTTTGGCTTGGTTATCGGAAAATGTATCAACCAATAATAATTATCCTTGGCATCTATCTTGCATTTGATTTTCTAGAAATCGTTACTAATTATCATCCAGCTGCGTCAATGTTGGTAAAAGTCGTACCATATGCTGCGTTTGCTTTGCTTGGTATGTATGGAAATGCATTATATTATCGACATGCACGAAAACAAATCAATAAAATATTGCCTTATGATCCTGATCATCAATTACTTAGTCGTAAAGGCGGCACATCAGGTAAAGGGGTCTTCGCTGCAACTGGGCTTCTAGCCGTTTATGGTCTGATTATTTTCTTTTTATTATTAAATGCTTATAGCGGAACGATTATATTTGGTACAACTGAAACAAGTAACGGAGTAGGAAATATTAAAAGTAATTTTGATGTGACAGAAGAGATTTATTATGAAGTTGATTTTGGCGAGAAAGCTAATACGACATACGTTGATGTAATCGTATTTTATGTTGATGGTTCGAGAGAGTTAATCTATGCCGAATTCCAAGAAACTATTTCACCAGATTGGACTGGATTTTATAACTATTTATATGATCCATACTATGATTATTTAGAGCCGGGTAAATATATTGTACGGGTCTATCGCGATGGTCAACTGCTAAGTGAAGGTGAGTTTGGGGTTAGGGGTTCGTTATTTTAAAATAAGCAACAGCTAAACAATAGTTTTTAAGGTTTAGCTGTTGCTTTTTCTCATGTTAAAATAGATGATATGTAGTAAAATTAATTTAATTAATTATAGAAAAGAGGGAGTTATGCGATGAAGTACAATCTTTTAGGTAAGACAGGTTTTAAAGTAAGTGAATTGAGCTTTGGTACATGGGGAATCGGAGGAGACTGGGGGAAAACGGATGATCAAGAATCATTACGAGCTCTAGAAGTTGCCATTGATCGTGGTGTTAATTTCTTTGATACTGCTGATGTTTATGGTGGGGGTCATAGTGAAGAGCTATTGGCTAAAGCAACTAAAGGAAAAGAAGACAAGATCTATATTGCATCTAAATTCTGTCGAATGGGTGACATTCACGATCCGGAAAACTATTCTGAAAAGTCAGTAACAAATTATCTAGAAAATACATTAAGACGAATTGAACGCGATACACTTGATCTTTATCAAATTCACTGTCCACCATTTGAAATTTTAAAAGATGGTAGTGTATTTGAAGTTTTAGATAAATTAAAAGAACAAGGTAAGATTCGTCATTATGGTGTGAGTGTTGAAACTGTTGAAGAAGGATTGTTCTGTTTAGAAAATGAAAACGTAAGCGCATTACAAGTCATCTTAAATATGATGCGCCAAAAACCACTTGAAACGCTAATTCCAAAAGCACTTGAGAAAAATGTCGGTATAATTGCACGTGTTCCACTAGCAAGTGGATTGTTAACGGGTAAATTTACGGTTGATCATCAATTTGAATCAAATGATCATCGTAATTTCAATAAAGATGGCGATGCATTTAACGTTGGTGAAACATTTGGTGGAATTGAGTTCACTAAAGGTGTTCAATTAAGTAATGAATTAAAGTGGATTGCTGAAGGTCGTGAAACAATGGCTAAAGCAGCACTCAAATGGTTGTTACAGCAAGCTGGCGTTTCAACTGTTATTCCTGGCTTTAAGAATACTCATCAAGTTGAAGAAAACCTTGGTGCAGTTGATGTACTTCCATTTACAGATGAGGAAATGGAGCGAATTGCTAAATTTTATCAAGAAGAGGTTCACGAATATATTCGTGGTGTCTATTAGGAGTAAAGTCATAAAATAGTTGGTATCCAGTACTTTAGCTAAAGATAACAAAAAAATAGCCGATAATACCTATTGTGATATATGGAATTAATATAGATAGATGGGGTGCAGCAATGAAGAAACTTAGATTTAAGTTTGGCAGATTGAAAATGGGTAATTTTAAGCGATTAGGTACTCGAATGCTACTCGGATTTGGCATCGTGATTGTACTCGTGATTGGATTGGGTTTATCCAATATGCTTTGGATGAATCAAATTAACAAAAGTACCGAAGAAATGGTCGAAACTGAACTAAATTTATTAATGATCAGTAATGAATTAACAACTGATATGCATGAGCGAACAAACTATATTCGTGCTTATGCAGCTTCAGGAAATACAGATTATCAGGATCTGTTCATTGAAAAAAGAATTTCAATTCAAGTAGCTGAACAAGATGCACTTGATAGTACTGACGCTGAAGAGTGGGTAGCAGCGATTGAACGTAAGCAGGATTGGGAAGATCTAGCGGATGATTTTTTCCAATTGTTTGACAATGGTCAGAAAGAAGAAGCGTTAACATTATTAGAGACGCAAATGATGCCAGTTGGTATGTCGGTTATAAATCAATTCGATGATATTGCGGAACAACAAGAAAGATCGATCGTTGCATTATCTGATGAAGTCATTAGTGCAGGAACATCAACGTTAGCGACAAGCTTCTTTGTATCTATTTTTGCGATTGTTATCGGAATTGCAACAGCAGTTGTGACAACTCGCTTAGTTTCTGTACCAATTAAAAGATTAACAAATCAAATGCTTTCAATTGCTTCAGGTGACTTGACTACGGAAATTGATGAAACTGTACGTCGTGATGAGATTGGTCAGTTAACAGAAGCGACACGTCAAATGTCTAATAATATGCAAAACTTATTATTAGAGATTCAAAATGTATCAAATACGGTAACAGAATATAGTGATTCATTAATGGAAACAACAAATGATGTATCAGAAGGTGCAGAGCAGATCTCTAGCACAATGCAGGAGTTAGCTTCTGGATCAGAGACACAAGCATCTCATGCATCAAGTTTATCATCAGGTATGAGTGATTTTGTTGCAACAGTTTCATCTGCACAGCAAAAAGGCGAAACAGTTGCGAAAGAATCTGAGACAACACAGAAGTTAACAGTAAGCGGCTCTAGCTTAATGGAAAAATCAGTTGATCAGATGAGAACAATTGATTCAATCGTTACTGAGTCAGTAGAGAAGATTATTCACTTAAATAATCAATCGAAAGAAATTTCTAATATTGTATCCGTGATTAGAGATATTTCTGAACAAACGAACTTACTTGCATTGAATGCTTCGATTGAAGCGGCACGTGCTGGTGAACATGGTCGAGGCTTTGCGGTTGTTGCTGAGGAAGTTAGAAAGCTAGCAGAGCAAGTTGGCGATTCAATTCAAAGCATTACAGAGATTGTATCTGGCATTCAATCAGATTCTGAAAGTGTTAAAGATTCATTAGAAAATAGTTATGAGCAAGTTCAAGAGGGAATGGGTAACATTGAACATACCAGTGAGACATTCCGTAAAATTGATGAGTCGATTGCACAGATGGTTACTGACATTAGAGGTATAACTGGTGAGTTAACGACTATTTTATCTACAAGTCAGAATCTATCAGCATCAGTTGAAGAGATTGCTTCAATCTCAGAGGAGTCAGCTGCAGGAGTTGAGGAAACATCCGCTTCAGCAGAAGAGGTTTCTAGTTCTATGGAGGAAATTTCAACAAATTCAGTTGATTTAAGAAACTTAGCTAACGAGTTAAATAATTTACTAGGCCAATTTAAGCTCTAATTGCTTAAGATTAATAGCCGTAGTTAAGACAAAACTAGTATCAATCATTCATAACACAGCTGTATTTGCGTTATCTCGTAAATACAGCTGTTTTTGTTTTTTCTTAAAATATTTGAAGGACAACCTAGCGTGGAAATACACTCAAGTTTTGCGGAATACACACAAGTTTTCGAAAATACACACAAGTTCCGCGGAATGCACACAAGTTTTCGAAAATACACACAAGTTCCGCGAAATGCACACAAGTTTTCGAAAATACACACAAGTTCCGCGAAATGCACACAAGTTTTCGAAAATACACACAAGTTCCGCGAAATGCACACAAGTTTTCGAGAATACACACAAGTTCCGCGAAATGCACACAAGTTTTCGAAAATACACACAAGTTCCGCGAAATGCACACAAGTTTTCGAAAATACACACAAGTTCTGCGAAATGCACACAAGTTTTCGAGAATACACACAAGTTCTGTGAAATGCACACAAGTTTTCGAAAATACACACAAGTTCCGCGAAATGCACACAAGTTTTCGAGAATACACACAAGTTCTGCGAAATACACACAAGTTTTCGAAAATACACACAAGTTCTGTGAAATGCACACAAGTTTTCGAGAATACACACAAGTTTTCGAGAATACACACAAGTTCCGCGAAATGCACACAAGTTTTCGAAAATACACACAAGTTCCGCGAAATGCACACAAGTTTTCGAAAATACACACAAGTTCCGCGAAATGCACACAAGTTTTCGAGAATACACACAAGTTCTGCGAAATGCACACAAGTTTTCGAGAATATACACAAGTTCCGCGAAATGCACACAAGTTTTCGAGAATACACACAAGTTCTGCGAAATGCACACAAGTTTTCGAAAATACACACAAGTTCTGCGAAATGCACACAAGTTCCGCGAAATGCACACAAGTTCTGTGAAATGCACACAAGTTTTCTAAAATACACACAAGTTCCGCAAAATACACTCAACTCTATCTATTAAAACAGACTAACGTAGTGATCGTTATTTAGATTAAAAAAATTAAAAGCCGTTGAGATTTTACATTGAGTAAAAATCCAACGGCTTCTTTATTTAAGAGGTTAATCGTTTTCTTATTGTTAGCTTGCTCGTTCGACGACGGCTTTACCCATCCAGCGTTTACTGCGCCAACGTGTCCACATAATTATCGCTCTAATCCATTCGTCTGTTAGCATTGCAAGCCAGATTCCTGGTAGGCCTAGGTTCATTGTTATACCGAGGAAGTATGCGAGTGGTACACAGACGCCCCACATAACAATGATGCCAATGATAACAGGGAAGCGTGCGTCTCCAGCTGCTCTTAAGGCACTAATAATGACTAAATTCGATGTTCGACCAGGTTCTAAGACTAATCCGATAATTAAAATAATCACACCGAGTGAGATAATATCTGGATCTTGTGTGAAAATCTTAAATACTTGATTACCAGAGATTGCGAGAATTGATCCAATTGTTAAAGCAACAGTTAAGGCGATTCGAACGCCGATATACATATTACGATAAGCTTCCTTCTCTTTACCTGCACCAACAAGCTGACCAATATAGATTTGCATCCCTTTGGAAATTGACATTGAGAATACAGTCATTAATGACATCAGGTTTTGAGCGTATACTCTAGTTGCGAGTGCAGTTGCACCTAAGCTAGTAATAAAGATTGTAATGACGATTTGACTAATATTATACGATAGCTGTTCACCAGCTGCAGGTACACCGATTCCAAGAATCTTATACAAATACGTTTTATCAAATGTAAAGAATGTTTTAATTGATAGTTTAATCGGTAATCTTTTCATTAAAATAAAGAACAAGATAAACATTCCAGCAAAACGGATCCCTGCTGTTGACATAGCAACTCCCGCTACACCCAGTTTTGGAAATCCTAGTGAACCAAAGATGAAGACATAGTTAAAGAATACATTTGAAATATTCATAACGATAACGATTTTCATGACGTCTTTTGTGTAGCCCATTGCTTGGAGGATAGCAGAGATCGTTAACACCATCGCTTGTGCAACCAAGGCACTACCGACGTAAATTAAATACGTATTGGCATATCCAAAAAGCTCAGGTTCTAAATCAAATAGATTAATAAATTTCGTCTTATAGCTAAGGACAATAGCCGTAATCAACATTCCAAAGATTAAGTTTGTCACTAAGGCGTGTGCAATTGTTTTTTGCACGCCCTTAGGATTGTTAGCGCCTACATATTGGCTAACAACAACTGCAGATCCCATCGCTGTAAAATTAAATAAGACAAAGGTAAACATCATGATTTGATTGACAACACCTATTGCTGCAACTGCTCCATCTGAGATAAAGCTAAGCATAAATGTGTCCGAAAAACGCATAAAAGTATGTAGAAAAGACTCAATGAAAATTGGCCACGTAATTAAGAAGAGTTGCTTACGTGGAGATAAGACGTTCGTGTTAGTTAAGCGTTCCATAAGTTGATCACCATATTTCTATTTTTAGATACATGGGATATTATAACACTAATAAAATAAAAGTCTTATATTTTGTTTCGATTTTCGTAATAAATTAAATAGACTTATTTAATCAGATGAAAACGATGTCTAAATTAAATTTTTTCATTAAGCCATGTTAATAAGTTCTCGAAAACTTGTTGACGATTTGTTTCGAAAAACATTTCATGTCGCCCATCTTGATAGAGGTGTAAGTCAACTGACACAACGCCATGTGATAAATAGCTTTTTCTAACTTTATCAACACCTTTACTGAAGCTACCGACTGGATCGGCTGAGCCACTAATTAAAAGGATAGGTACTGAACGGTTAACCTTAGTCATTTCCGCACGCTGATGAATTTTATCAAGACCATAAAGTAAGTCATAGTAAAACTGTGTTGTTGAAATAAAACCACAGTGTGGATCATTAAAATAAGCATTTACTGCTTGTTGATCGCGTGAAAGCCAGCTTTCTGATGTAGGCAGACCCTTTTGATATTGGCCAAAGCTAAGCTGATTCATTAGTGGACTTTCTGCTCTTGCACCGAGTCTTCTGATTTCAAACTTGGCAAGCATCAGGCCAAGCTTACCGATTAGCCCTTTACTTGCGGAGGTTCCTGATAAAATCACGCCATTACAAATATGAGGCTGGTGCTGAATGAGTCGTCTGACTAAAAATGATCCCATACTATGACCGAGAATAAAGAATGGAAGATTCGGATGATCTTGCTTAATTTTCTCGCTGATCTCATATAGGTCTGAAACTGCACGTTCAAAGCCATTTGCCTCAGCGAAAAATCCCATAATCCCCATACGTTCCCCCGTTTGACCGTGACCTCTATGATCGTTAGCGTACACAATGATTCCATTTGCTGCGAGATAGGTTGCAAGTTCCTTATAGCGTCCACTATGTTCAGCCATACCATGAGCAAGCTGAAGGACTGCTCTAGGCTTCGTGTGAGGGTCAATCCACTTTCTTAAAAACACTGCCTGTCCATCTGATTGTGTGAACCAACTTGTTTCCATCATAAAGTTACACTCCGTTCTTTTAGGAAATTTTTTATAATTCTGAATTTATTATATCACGCTCATTGAACGAACTAAAATCAACTTAGCTCACTCATACAGATAATAAAAAAACCGAACCCTTAAGCAATAGTATCTTAAAGGTTCGGTAAATTTTCCCGTTATTTATTTTGCTTGCTCAAGTAATTCTTTAACTTTATCTGCGTCTGCTTCAAGTTTTAAGCCTGTGTTAACGAGTGGGCTAACTGTTGAAATCGCAGGTAGCTTATTACCTTGATAGAATGAAATGAATTCATCTTGGTTAACAGAGTAAAGAATTGCCTGACGTAATGCTTTATTATTTGAAACTTCTCGGCCATCCATATTAAAGCTCAAGTAAGCAACTGAGTTACTTTCATTTTGTTGTAATGTTAAGCTTTCATCTTCATGAACAATATCGTAACGGTTTTCTGCAACACCATTATAAACATGGATTTCGTTATTTCTTAATGCAGAAAGTGCTGTTTCTGAGTCTTGGATGAATTTAACGATCACTTCAGTAATTTTAGGCTCATAGTCAGTACCTGGCATGTATGCTGGGTTCTTAACAAAACGAGCTTGATAATCGTTCTTAGAAATCATGATATATGGTCCACTAGCATAAAGTGTGTTCTCATGATCGCTATCTTCTGCAACTGTTCGTTGGTCACCATAAGCTATATCTGTATTCACATCATAGCTATCTACATCAAATGTGTTGATGCTTTCGACTTGTTCCTTAGATACAATTCCTGCTGATTGGTGGGCAAGATAGTTCAACACCTGTGGGAAAGGATTATGTGTTGTAACTTTGACTACTTGATAAATACCCGCATCATTATCAACAGTTGTTTTGTCAGTTGTTAATGTGTTAATCGGTGTTGTAAGGTTAGCTTCAAGTGCTTCTTTTACTGTCACACCTTCATTTGTGACTGCCTCTAATTCATTTAAGTCAGCAACAATTTCAACTGTGTCGATACTTTCATGTAAGCTGTATGTTCTATGATCTGGAACAGAATTGCGGTCTTTTGCTCTGTCGAGTGAGAATTTGACATCTTCTGCACCAACACGAATGCCAGTATCTACAGCTGTATCACTTTCAACTGCTGCAAAATTAATATCATCACGTAAAACAAAGTAATAATCTTGGTTACCTTCTGCGATCACGTGGTTTAATGATAGTGAGCCATCTGAGACCACTTGATCATCGTCTGTTAAGTTGACTAAGCGTACATACATATTTGTATTTAATGTGTTAATTGAACCATCATTTCCTTTAATCGGATCGAGTGATGTTAGATCACCAAGTGCTTGATGGACAAGTAATGGTTCTTTATCGCGTAATGACTGGTCATTAAAATCGTACATTTCCCATACAGCCGCTCTCGATTTAGGTAAGCGGACGGTTGATTCATTAATAATCTCGTGATTAACTGCTTGTGCTTTGTATGAAATGTAAAGTGGTACGATATAGGCGTTATCAAAGACAACGTGTTGTTCTAATTCTTGATACGTTTGTTGATATTCTTCAGGTAATTGTGTAGCAGCTAATTCAACTAAACGATCAGCTTCATCATCAGCAAAAAGTGTATTATCACCATCTGATTTGAATAATGAACGGACAGCGTAATCTGGGTTACCGGTTACTGTTGTCCAGTTGTTAACAGCAAGATCGTAATTACCAGCTTCTTTTTGCGTTGTAAAGCTACCTCGATCTGGCTGAATATTAAGCTCAACGTTAAAGCCATTGTTTGTTAATTGATCGCGAAGAATATTCATATCATCTTCACTTGTACTCATGCCTAAGATCTCAATTGTCGGCCTTTCTGAATCTTGTTGACTACTCGAATCGCCCTCAATATCAGATTCTGTATTGACACAACCTGCAAATAAAAGGCTTACGATGAGTAATAATGCAAAACTTAACTTCTTCATTTTGTTTCCCCCTAAGATTAATTTAATTTTGGATCTAATGCATCGCGTAAACCGTCACCTAAAAAGTTGAAGGCTAACACGAGTAATATAATGGCAAGCCCTGGGAAAATTGCTAAATAGGGCTCTGTTTCTAAATAACTACTTCCAATTCTAAGAACATTTCCCCATTCGGGAATGTGTGGCTCAACGCCTAAGCCTAAGAAGCTTAAGCTGCTTGTAGCAATGACGGCACTACCAATTGTTAATGTTGCCCGTACAATCATTGGCGCAAAGGCATTTGGAATGGCATGTTTTAATAAAATGACCCAATCAGACTCACCAAGTGCTTTTGCTGCTTCGATATAGTCCAATTTTGCTACGATCATAATATTTGCTCGCATTGTACGTGCGTATGTCGGGATTGAACCAATACTTAATGCAATGATTAAGTTGATTGTATTTGATCCAAAAGCAGCGATAATCGCAATGGCTAGTAAAATCCCTGGTATTGCATAGAGAACATCGAGCACACGCATAATCGATTGATCAATGCTATGGCTGTAGTATCCGGCTAAAGCGCCCAATATACCACCAATGACGAGTGGAATGAGCGTTGTGATTAATCCAACGACAAGTGAAATTCTTGCACCAAAAACAATCCGTGAAAAAACATCACGTCCGAAGTTATCCGTTCCAAATGGAAAAACTAAGCTCGGTTCAACGAGAAGATTGTTATAGTCATTGACCGTTGCAAACCTCGTCACAAACGTACCGTAACTTGTAATTGCAATTGATAGAACAAAGACAACAAACAACAGACCTGTCATCGCAGTAAAATTGCGAATTAATTTCACCCAGAAGAACTGCCACTTATCGATATCGGCTTGATCTCGGGATGAATGCTTAAGCCATAAGCTATAACCAAGGATAAAACGAAAGACATTACCTGTGATGCTTGTGACAAATAGCAATAGTGCTAGCCACCTACCAGCAGGTTTGATTTTTATTGCTGGATCAGCTTTTCTAACCAGTAAATAAATTACGATAAAAGAATCAAAAATTAGTAGACCAATGAGTATAGCTAATGAAACAAGAAACGTATTTGATACATACGGTTTAAATAAATTTAATAGTGTAACACCAATGATTAGAAAATCAGTAATTAACATATAATACGCAAATGTATAATCAACGTCTCGCTCTGATTTTAGTAAACGAAAGCTAAATGTTGCAGTAAAAATATTTCCAATAAGAAGCGAAAGTATTTGGAAGATTGCTAATTTTCTTGTCATTCGTTTAACGGAACCAGTTGTTAAGAGATCACGTCGTAAGCTCATATTAATGACGAGCTGGTAGAAGCTTACGATTAGATAAAGTAACGCGATAATTACGAATCCTAAACGCCAATCACCAGTGCTTGATTTGAAGCTATTTAATCCAAATAGCAGACTTAATCCAAGTGATACGACAAAAGCAAAAGTACCATGTTTATAAATTTCAGATTGTTTTAATGCAACTTGATTCAATTCGCGCCACCTCCTTTATGAACTCTCTTTTAATTGGGAGCGAATTCGTGGATTTAAGACTGCGTATAATAAGTCGACGATGAGGTTAACGAGTGAAATCGTCATGGCAACATAGACGACTCCTGCTAAAATGGCAGGAATATCAGGGATAAATTGCTTATCAACAATATAACTGCCAAGCCCTCTAATATTAAAAACTTGCTCTGTTACCGCAGCTCCACCAAGCATTGCACCAAATTGTAGTCCGATAACTGTTAAAATCGGAATCCATGCATTACGTAAGCCGTGACGGAAGAAAACTTCTCGACCAGACAATCCCTTTGCTTTAGCAGTCATCATATAATCCTCGTGGATCACCTCAAGCATTGATGCACGAGTCATCCGTGCAATTGCTGCAGCTAATCCAGTACCGAGTACGACCACAGGCATGATTAATGACAGTGGGTTATTCGGCGAATAGGTGGCTGGAAGTAAGTTACCACGGATTGAAAAGGTTAGGATAAAAATTAAACCTTGCCAAAAGCTTGGAATTGATAAGCCGATTAACGCTAGAAACATAAAACTATAATCCCAAAACGAATTCATTTTAGCTGCTGAGATCATGCCAATTGGAATCGCAACTACAACAGCTAAGAGCAGTGATGAGATTGCAAGTGTCAGTGTTACTGGTAAACGATTTGAAATACTTGAGATGATAACCTCATTTCCTGTATACGATAACCCTAAATCAAACGTTAAAAAGCCTTTTATCGCACGACCAAGCTGGACAATATATGGTTGATCAAGTCCATAGCGGAAATTAAATTCGATTCGTTGCTCCATCGTTGCCGCTTCACCTAGTATATTTGCCGCAGCATCTGAAGGTGAAATATAAAGAATTGTAAACACGATCACAATGACAGAGATCATGACAAAGAACGTTAAGACGACCCGTTCAAAGATAAAGCGGATAAAAGCATTTTGATAAATTAAACATAAGCTATAAAGAATAAGTCCAGGTACAATCGTTAATCCAATAAATTTTTTATTAAGTAGTAGTGAATTGAAATATGTTAAATAATTGATTTGTTCGATTCCGGACTCAGCGAGTGCTTCTGTTGCAAGTTTTTCAACTTTCTCGTTAGCTTGTTGAATAACGAATGATGTTCGTTTCGCCGGATTAATTTTTCTATTAAAGTAGGCTTGTTTACGATCGTATTGTTGGTAATACGCTTGAAGCCAGTTTTGATAGTCATCAGTTTGTTTTAACTGTTGAATTTTTTCTTTAAATAAAGATTGATAGTTTGTTGATTTTTTTCTAGATAAAAATAAAATCACTACGATGAGATGTAATGGTGCACCGATAAGCCATTGGAACCACTTGAGTAAGCGATGCCGTTGGATTGTCATAAACCCTTTAGTTAACCTGTTTTCGACTGACAACTGGCTTACACCTCCTTTATACTTGATAATTCCTATTAGTTTAGTATACAATAACGTAAATTAGATTATAGAAACTTTATGACGTAATGTCAAATTATAAAACTACTGGGGCGTTGATTATGAAAAACCTATTAACTGTAAAAAAATTATCTGTCGCTTTTGAATCGAGTCAGCATTATTTAAATGCGATTAAGAACATATCTTTTTCAGTGAAAAAGGGTGAGACATTGGGCATTGTTGGCGAATCAGGCTCTGGAAAGAGTGTGACCGCAAAAGCAATTATGCAACTCCTACCTTCACAGTCTGCCCGGATTACTTCTGGATTAATCGAATATGAAGGAAAACCAATTTCAACATATAATGAAAAAGAAATGGAACTAATTCGCGGTAGAGAAGTGAGTATGATTTTTCAAGATCCGATGAGTTCATTTAATCCGACAATTAAAATTGGTAAGCAAATTGACGAGATGAGCATAAAGCATCGCGGTCTATCACCACAAAAGGCAAAGCAAGAAACGTTAAATATGCTTGAGCTTGTTGGAATCTCACATCCACAAGAGCGTTATCATCAATATCCACATGAATTTTCAGGTGGTATGCTACAACGTGCGATGATTGCGATGGCGTTAATCTGTAGACCGAAATTATTAATTGCTGATGAACCAACTACTGCACTTGATGTTCGAATTCAAGCACAAATCTTACAACTAATGAAAAAGCTCCAAGAAAAATTTTCTATGAGTATTATATTAATTACGCATGATTTTGGTGTTGTTGCTGGAATGTGTGATCGTGTTGTAGTCATGAAGGATGGCGAGATCGTTGAGGAAAATGATACATTGTCAATTTTTAATCAACCTCAGCATCCATATACGAAGCGTTTGTTAGATGCGTTACCAAGAATAGATCAGAAGAAAACAACCCATTTTCCGAAGCATTTTAATCAAGCGAAAACAATTGTTGATGCACAGCAGCTTGAAAAAGTTTTTCATTTAAAGCTTGGGGGTTCAGTCCGTGCAGTCGATCAAGTTAGTTTCTCAATTCGCCAAGGAGAAACGCTTGGCTTAGTCGGAGAATCAGGCTCTGGAAAATCAACAACTGGTCGTTTGCTACTGCAATTACAAAAGGCAACAGATGGTGAAGTATTATTTGAAGGGATGGGGATTCATCAATTTAATCGAAAAGAATTAAAGGTTCTTCGTCGTGATGTTCAGATTATTTTTCAAGATCCTCAAGCCTCACTAAATCCACGAATGAAGGTGCTTGATATTATTGGTCAACCACTTGATATCCATAAGCTTTATCGGACTAAAAAGGAACGTCGTGAGCGGGTAGAGGAGTTGCTCGAGCTAGTTGGTCTTGATAAAAGTCATGCGAATCGATATCCACATGAGTTTTCTGGTGGACAGAAGCAACGGATTGGGATTGCACGCGCATTAGCCGTAAAGCCAAAATTTATCGTTTGTGATGAACCGTTATCTGCTTTAGATGTATCGATTCAGGCGCAGATTGTTGAATTACTTCAAGACTTACAGCAAAAACTCGGCTTAACCTATTTATTTATCGCGCATGATTTAGCGATGGTAAAGCATATTTGTGATCGAGTGGCGGTCATGTACAATGGTAAAATTATCGAGGTAGCTGAGAGTGAGGAATTATATTCAAATCCGATTCATCCCTATACTAAGTCGCTACTTGAAGCGGTGCCTGTACCTGATCCGACAATTGAAGCAGAAAAAATTCGTAATCACAATATAAAATTACAACAGTACACCTTTGAGAAAAATCAGCTAGTTGAAAAAAGACCAAATCACTGGGTGCTTGTTTAACGAAATTAATAAAAGTCTATTAGATAAAAAATGTTGTTCAAATGTAGATATACGTTTGAATAACATTTTTTTGATTATGGAGTAAATATTTTAAAACTTATAAAAAGTGGGGTGCATGACTAATTTTTTCTATCTTTCTCTAATATTATGTTATTTGTAATTTAAATTAATTAACAAAAGGTTTATAATAGATTTATAAACAATTCAGTAGAGGAGTGTCAGCTAAAGTGATCAGTAAATTGGAGAAATTTAAGTACAGTCCACCTAAGAATGGCTATCCAGAGTGGAATAATAATCCTGATATTTTTCAGTTGAACCGCAGGCCAGCTCGTGCAACGGCGATGCCTTATGACACGATCGAGCAAGCGATGAAGCTGGAACGTACAGCGTCACCGTTTTATCAATCGTTAAATGGCGAGTGGCAGTTTGCATTTGCTGAGAGACCGAGCGAACGAATCAAGGATTTTTACAAGTTAGATTTCAATTCTAGTGAATGGGATTCAATAAAAGTACCGAGTCACTGGCAGCTAGAGGGCTATGACTATCCACAATATACGAATGTCGTCTATCCATGGGTTGAAAAAGATCAGATCAAACCACCATTTGCCCCGACAAATTATAATCCAGTCGGTCAATATGTTCGAACATTTTCTGTGCCTGAGAATTGGGCTGATCGACCTGTTTACTTGCACTTTGCTGGTGTAGAATCAGCTTTTTACGTTTGGGTTAATGGTGATTTAGTTGGTTACAGTGAAGATACATTTACCGCAGCTGAATTTGATATTACACCATATTTAGTAGAGGGCGAAAATAAATTAGCGGTAGAAGTATATCGGTGGTGTGATGCGAGTTGGTTAGAGGATCAAGATTTTTGGCGTTTGAGTGGGATCTTCCGTGATGTGTATTTAGCTTCACCAGCTCAAACACATATCGATGACTTTTTTGTTAAAACTGATTTAGATCTTGATTATCGTGATGCGTTATTAACTGTTGATGTTAGAATACGTGATTATTTTAATCTGGCACCTGCAGTTGAATTGCAGGCGATGTTGTATGACCGAGATCAACAACCAGTATTTGACCAAGCCGTTACTGAGCAAATTAAGTTTTCAGAGCAAGAGGATACTGAAGTAACGCTATTTAAGGCAGTAGAGAATCCTTATAAATGGTCAGCGGAATCTCCTTACCTTTATACGCTTGTGTTAAGCTTAGTTGATCAAGATGGAAAGCTAATCGAGACTGTTAGCTGTCGAGTCGGCTTTAGAGTATTCGAGCTCAAGGATGGGCTGATGAAAATAAATGGCGAGCGGATTGTCTTTAAAGGGGTTAATCGTCACGAGTTTACAGCAGAGAAGGGTCGCGCTGTAGATCGCGAGGATATGATTAAAGATATCGAGCTCATGAAACGATTTAATATTAACGCTGTTAGAACATCGCACTATCCGAATCATCCACTTTGGTATGACTTATGCGATGAGTATGGTCTTTACGTCATAGATGAAAATAATTTAGAGACGCATGGACTGTGGCGCTATGGTCAGAAAGAATTAGAAGAGACTGTGCCTGGAAGCCGTCCAGAATGGCGAGAGAATGTATTAGATCGTTGTAACTCTATGTTCCAAAGAGATAAAAATCACCCATCAATTTTACTTTGGTCACTTGGAAATGAGTCATTTGGTGGCGATAACTTCTTAGATATGCATGACTTTTTTGCAGAAAATGATCCTGGTCGTCTCGTTCATTATGAAGGTGTCACGCATTATCGACATTCTGAGCGAGCATCAGATGTTGAAAGTACAATGTATGTTAAACCTGATCACGTTCGTTACTATGCGGAAACTGCTGATGAAAATTCAAAACCTTATCTTCTGTGTGAATTTAGTCACGCGATGGGTAACTCACTAGGGAATTTTTATAAATATACTGATTTATTTGATCAATATCCTATTTTACAGGGTGGCTTTATTTGGGATTGGAAGGATCAATCACTGATGCATAAGACTGAAGATGGCACTCCGTTTCTTGCTTATGGTGGGGACTTCGGTGAGTCACCACATGATGGGAATTTCTCCGGTGATGGAATTATTTTTGGTGACGGGACAATCTCACCAAAACTTTATGAAGTCAAACGCTGCTATCAAAATGTCGACTTCCGAGCAATTGATTTAGCGCTCGGTCAGATTGAATTGAAAAATAAATTTTTATTTACTGACTTAGCGGATTATCAACTAGTCTGGAAAATTGAGCGAAATGGTGAAGAGATTGAATCTGGATTAACTGAAGTTGAGCTTGCCCCAGGTGAAACAAAGATAATCACACTCGATTATAGCCTGCCAACGAATGGACAACGAGATGATGAGTATATTTTAACAGCTAGCTTTGTTGAAAAGATGGAAAGGTTATGGTGTGTACCGGGCCATGAAATTGCCTTTGAGCAATTTATTTTACCGGTAAAAATTGAGCAGATGAAAGAACAACAAGTTCAACCAAAACCAATGAAGGTTAATGAAAAAGATCAGCAAGTAATCTTATCTGGTGAGAATTTTACAGTTGGCTTTGATCGTGGATCAGGACTACTAGTCTCTTATCAAATAGATGGACAGGAATTAATTAAACAGGCACCTCGTCCTCATTTCTGGCGCGCAATGACAGATAATGATCGCGGGAATAAGTTAGATAAGCGAAGTAAGATCTGGAAGAATGGAGAAAAGTCACGTCAGTTGCTTCAGTTTGATTATCAAGCGACAGATAGTTATGTTGAAATTATGACTGAATTTGTCTACGATGCGATTCATTATACACGAGTTAGACTTGATTATAAGGTCTATTCATCCGGTGAAGTAGAAGTTGCATATGCACTAATGCCGGGACAGGGATTGCCGGAGATTCCAGCGATTGGACTTATGCTTCAAATGGAGGATCAATTTGATCGACTTAGCTGGTATGGCAAAGGACCACATGAGTCATACCTTGATAGGCAAAAGGGTGCGAAGATTGGCCGTTATCAAGGTCAAGTCGCTGATCAGCTTGTACCGTACTTAAAGCCACAAGAGTCTGGGAATAAGGTCGGCGTAAGAACGGCAAAACTGATGAATAATGCTGGAACAGGTATCATGATAAATGGTAAGCCGACATTTGAACTGAGTGTATTACCGTACACAGATGAACAACTTGAACAGGCTAGCCATCATTATAAATTACCTAAGCCAGATCATACAGTTGTTAAAATCAACTTAACACAAATGGGTATTGCTGGTGATGATACATGGGGCGCACGAACACATCCCGAGTTCACACTATACGCTGAACAAAATTACCACTACCGCTTCAGCTTAAAAGGATTAAAAAATTAAGTTATTTTTGTGTTAAATAGCGACACAAATCGAAAACGGTTCAATGTCATTTTAGATGATTTTGAACCGTTTTTTTAATAATTAGCATACTGAAAAACTAGTGAAAGCCAAGCGTTACCTGGCATTAAGCAAAGTAATAAGTAATAGTTAAAAAAATACTAATCAAAGGCAAAAAATATATTTATTCAGAACCCGTTGACAAACAAAATCGAATATAATATATTATATGTAACCGGTTACACAATAAGGGAGTGGGGAAATGGTAACAATAAGAGATGTTGCAAAATATGCAAATGTGTCTGTTGCAACTGTATCAAGATATTTAAATAAAAAAGGTTATGTGAGTAAGGAAACTGAAAAAGCAGTAGCAGAAGCTATTAAAGCGCTAAATTACAAACCTAATTCAGTGGCTAGATCGCTTTATCATAAACAATCTAATATGATTGGCCTGCTCATACCGGATATTACAAACCCGTTCTTCCCTGAGCTTGCTAGAGCCGTCGAAGATGTCTCACAAGCATACGGTTATACTATCGTGATTTGTAACACTGACGGTGATGCAGAGAAAGAGAAACGCTATATTGAAGCGTTAAAGCGTAAATATATTGATGGATTAATTTTGGCGACAAATGAATTAACTGCTGAAGATTACATAAGCTATCAATTGCCACTAGTTATGCTAGATCGTTCAATTGGTGATAAAATCCCAAGCGTTCGTTCTAATAACTATGAATCAGCAAAACAGGCAACTGAGCTTTTGATTAATCGCGGTAGTCAGTTTATCGCTCATATAAGAGGTCCTTGCCATATCCAAACAGCAGAAGACCGTTATCGAGGCTTTAAAGATGCTGTTGAAGAAAATAAAGTAGCACATATTGTTGTTGAGTCAGGTTTTGATTTAGAAGCGGCTAAAACAGTTACTGAACAAATATTAACTGATTACCCGATGATTGACGGAATTTTTGCAAGTAGTGATGTGATGGCTGCCGGAGCAATGAAAGGAATTAAGTCATTATCATTAAGTATCCCGAATGATGTTCAGTTAGTTGGGTTTGATGGAATTCCATTATCAGGAATGCTTATTCCATCTTTAACAACAGTCGCTCAACCGATTTATAAAATGGGAACATTAGCTGCAAGACTTTTAATAAAACAAATTGAAAAAAAACCAATAAAGGATTATTATTATACGTTGGATACAACATTAATTGAACGAGAAACCACAAGGAGTGAGAAAAAATGACCAAGCCTAAAATTACGGTGATAGGCAGTGTGAATTTAGACATGGTAACATCAACGGAGCGGGTGCCGAATCAAGGTGAGACTCTCACAGGGCAAAGCTTTGAAATGATACCCGGAGGAAAGGGAGCGAACCAAGCTGTGGCAGCAGCACGTTTAGGTGCTGATGTCCACTTTATCGGTCGAGTCGGTGACGATCCGTTCGGAGAGATTTTACTTAAAAACTTAACTGAAAATGGGATCCATGTTGACGGTGTGGAACCGGTTACAGGTGAACATTCAGGGATAGCAACTATTATCGTTTCTGATCGTGATAATCGAATTATTTACACACCAGGTGCAAATAACCTAGTAACTCCTGAGTATGTTGAGCATTTTTTACCAATAATTGACCAAAGTGATTATGTTGTACTGCAATTAGAAATCCCAATGGAAACAGTTGAGTATGTAACCGGTTACTGCTATGAAAATGGGATAAAGGTGATTTTAAATCCCGCACCAATTCAACCATTATCAGAGACAGTCCAAAAACAAGCGACTTATATTACGCCAAATGAATCAGAGGTCGTTGGTGTTAATGCATCAACTGAGCAGCTAATCGTGACATTAGGCAAAGATGGTGTGAAGTATTATCAAGATGGAGAAGAACGAATTGTCCCAGCTTACACAGTAGAGGCAGTAGATACGACTGGTGCTGGAGATACATTTAATGGGGCATTAGCAGTTGGTTTAGCTAAAGGCTGGTCATTAGAAAAAGCAATCAAGTATGGAAATGCTGCAGCTGCTTTATCAGTCCAAAAATTCGGAGCGCAAGATGGCATTCCAACAGTAGCAGAAGTTGAACAATTTTTACAAGCAAGGGGTGAGTAATTTGAAAAAACACGGTGTCTTAAATAGAGAGCTTTCAATTGTTTTAAGTGAACTTGGTCATACAGATACAATTGTGATCGCTGATTGTGGATTACCAATTCCACCAGGAGTGAAGTGTATCGATTTAACGATTAGACAAGGTGATCCAAGTTTTATGAAAATTGTTGAGCTGTTACATGAAGAAATGGAAATTGAGCAAATTACACTTGCAGAAGAAATTAAAGAACAGAATCCAAGTATTCATGAAAGTCTCCAAAAGTTAAATTATCCTGCTGCATATGTTTCGCACGAACAGTTTAAGCAGTTAAGTCAAAACAGTAGAGCAATTATAAGAACAGGTGAAATCACACCATACGCAAATGTAATTTTACATGCGGGTGTAATCTTCTAAGAGAGGGTGAACAAAATGATTATTAATATGACAGGCATTGATAAAAGCTTTAGTACGAACCAAGTATTAAAGGGTGTTAACTTTTCAGTTGAAAAAGGAGAAACACATGCCTTAATGGGTGAAAACGGTGCTGGTAAATCAACGTTAATGAAAATATTATCAGGAATTTATCAGCGAGATGCTGGAATTGTTGAAGTTAAGGGGAAACAGGTAAAATACCAACATCCTAGTGATGCTGAGGCAGATGGAATCGCAGTTATTCACCAGGAGTTAAACATTTTGCCGGAACTAACGATCGCAGAAAACCTGTTTCTTGGAAAAGAATTAACGAAATCAAAATTTGGCTGGCTTAATAATAAAGAAATGAATCGGATCGCTAAAGAGCGTCTAGAGGAGTTAGGGTTAAATTTAAGTCCAACTGTGTTAGCAAAAGATTTATCTGTCGGAAGACAACAATTAGTCGAGATTGCTAAGGCATTAATGACAAATGCAGATGTCATTATTATGGACGAGCCAACTGCTGCTTTAACAGATCGTGAGATTGATACATTATTTGAAGTAATCGAGAGATTAAAACGTAAAGGCGTATCATTTATCTACATCTCACACAGAATGGAAGAAATCTTTGCTATCTGTGATCGGATTACAGTACTTCGAGACGGCGCATCAATTGGCACAAAAGTCATTAAAGAAACGAATTTTGATGAAATTGTTAGCATGATGGTTGGTCGAGAATTAGGAGATCGTTTCCCTAGCTCAGATAAAAAGATCGGTGATGTAAAATTACAAGTTTCTAATCTAACTAGAGAAGGCGAATTTGAAGATGTTTCGTTTGATGTAAAAGCTGGTGAGATCTTAGGTATTTCAGGCTTAATGGGTGCAGGTAGATCAGAAGTTGTTGAAACAATTTTTGGCTATCGTCGTCAGGACAAGGGAAGCATCTACTTAGATGGTCAAAAGGTGTCGATTAAACACCCACAGGATGCGATTAATAAAGGGATTGCTTTTATCTCTGAAGATCGAAAAACAAAAGGATTAATCGTTGATTTTTCAGTCGGTGATAACTTAAACTTAACGAATTTAAAAACATTATCCAACAATGGCTGGATGTTAAGTCAAAAAGAGCAAACACTATATCAAACAATGGTTGAACGGTTAAATATTCGTGTATCTGATCGATCACAACTTGCTAAATCATTGAGTGGTGGTAACCAACAGAAAGTCGTTATTGCTAAATGGCTTGGCATTGGTCCAGGAGTATTAATTTTAGATGAGCCAACACGAGGCGTAGACGTCGGTTCTAAAAAAGAGATTTATAAAATTATGCAGGATTTAGCAAGTCAAGGTGTAGCGATTATTATGGTTTCTTCTGAATTACCAGAGATCATTGGCATGAGTGATCGAGTCGCAGTTATGTGTGAAGGAAAATTAATGACAGTACTCAATAAAGATCAATTAACAGAAGAAAATATTATGCACTATGCAACAGGAGGGGAAAAACATGTTCGCAAATAAAAGATTAGGTTCTATTTTAGGTAAATTAGGTCCGTTACTAGGATTGTTACTCATTGCAGTTGTTATCTCGATTCTCAATCCTGGGTTCTTAACTGCAGGAAACTTACTAAACGTTTTAAGACAGGTTTCGATAAATGCATTAATCGCATTCGGGATGACATTTGTTATTTTAACCGGTGGTATTGATTTATCCGTTGGTTCTACTTTAGCACTATCTAGTGCGGTATCAGCGATGATGATGGCAAACGGTCTTGATCCATTGTTGGCAGTATTAGTTGGATTAGTGATCGGTGCTTTACTAGGTGCTGTAAACGGTCTTGTTATTGCTAAAGGTAAAGTAGCTCCATTTATTGCAACGTTAGCAACGATGACGATTTTCAGAGGAATTACGCTTGTACTTTTAGATGGTCGTCCTGTGTCAGGCTTAAGTGATGGTGGTTTCTTTGACTTAATGGGTAAAGGTTATCTATTAGGTATTCCAATTCCAGCAGTACTTATGATGATTACATTCGTTATTTTATTTATTATTTTAAAACAAACAACTGTTGGCCGTAGAGTTTATGCGGTTGGTGGTAACGAAGAAGCGGCAATCTTATCAGGGATTAAAGCAGATCGAATTAAAGTAATGGTTTATAGCTTAACAGGTATGTTATCAGCTTTTGCTGGAATGATATTAACATCAAGATTAAGCTCAGCTCAACCTACAGCGGGTAATGCTTATGAGTTAGATGCAATTGCAGCCGTTGTATTAGGTGGAACAAGTTTATCAGGTGGTAAAGGTAAGATTGTTGGAACACTAATTGGTGCCTTAATTATCGGTGTCTTAAATAACGGTTTAAACTTAATTGGTGTAAGCTCATTCTTCCAACAAGTAGTCAAAGGTAGCGTTATTTTATTAGCAGTCTTATTAGATCGTAAAAAATAAATCAAAAAATTAAAGGAGTGTTCAATATGAAAAAATGGTTATTAGCTTTAATGATGGTAGGAGCATTAATTTTCACAGTTGCTTGTTCTTTAGACTCACCTACAGATGATGGGGCTAAGGATGAGGGAACAGATACAAAGGATTCAAGTGAAGAAATTGTTGTAGGTTTCTCAATCTCAACTTTAAACAACCCGTTCTTCGTAACTTTAGCTGATGGTGCTGAAGATAAAGCAAACGAATTAGGTATTGAAATCCGTACAATTGACGCGCAAGATGATGTATCAAAACAAATTAGTGACGTTGAAGATTTAATTCAACAAAAAGTAGATGTTATTTTAATTAACCCAACTGACTCTTCTTCTGTTGGAACAGCAGTTGAATCTGCAAATGCTGCAGGTATTCCAGTAATCACAGTTGATAGAGAGTCTGAATCAGGTGAAGTAGCAGTACACGTTGCATCAGATAACGTTGCAGGTGGAGAGCTTGCAGGTGAATTAATGGTTGAATTATTAGGTGAAGGTTCAACTGTTGCAATCTTAGAAGGTGTACCAGGTTCATCATCAGCTCGCGAGCGTGGTGAAGGATTCAACAACATTGCTTCTGAAAAATTAGAAGTAGCAACATCACAAACAGCTAACTTTAACCGTTCTGAAGGTTTAACAGTTATGGAAAACATGCTAAGAAGTAACCCAGAAATTCAAGGTGTATTTGCACACAATGACGAAATGGCATTAGGTGCTTTAGAAGCTGTAGAAGCAGCAAATAAAGATATTGTAATCATTGGATTTGACGCAACTGACGATGCTGTAGAAGCTGTTGAAAATGGCCGTTTAGCAGGTACAATTGCACAACAACCAGTATTAATCGGTGTTGAAGCAATCGAAGCAGCATTTAAATTAGCTAAAGGTGAAGAAGTAGAATCATTTATTCCAGTTGAATTACAAGTTATTCGATAAGAACAATACTAAAAGAATCTCGAACAAAATTAGCTAAATAATTATTAAAAATGGCTTTGAACATGAACTGTTCAGAGCCATTTTTTTATGTGTATATTTTATCTCGTAAAAAATGCACACAAGTTTTGCGAAATGCACACAAGTTCGCGGAAATACACACAACTTTTCGAAAATGCACACAAGTTCGTGGAAATGCACACAAGTTCGCGAGAATACACACAAGTTTAAGAAAATGCACACAAGTTTGCGGAAATACACACAACTTTTCGAAAATATACACAAGTTCACGGAAATACACACAACTTCCGCGAAAATACACACAAGTCAGTTATCCGGGCCTCTTTTTGGACTTAATTTAATTGTTATCAGATAGCGTTTTTTCTACCAAATCAGTAAATTCTTCAAATTGTTCAGTAGCCAGATTTGGTTCGAGATATTTTTTCTCAATCGCTTCAAGCTTTTTATTAGATTTAACGGCTTCGGCTAAATATTTAATCCCTTGCTGAATGAAGCTTCGATATTGTGTTGTTAATTGTGAGATTTGTTCCTGATATTTTTCGTCTGTACCTGGGGAGATGGTTGTTTGGTATAAATCAACCAGCTGATCAGCATGACGGCTAGGTTCGTATTGGTGAGGGGCAGTACTATCAAAGATCGCCATACCTAATTCACGAATAATGACCATATCGAGACTATCTGGGTCAAAACCACAATGATAAATTTCAGTTGAATAATGTCTTTTTTCTGCCTCGGCTACAATCTTACGTAAAAGCGTCGACTTTCCTGATCCTGCTCTACCTTTAATGAGATAACGCTTTTGTAATGGTTCTGTTAATTGATCAATATAATCAACAACTCCATTTGCAGTTGATGCGCCTAAGAAGCGGTGGAATTGTTCTGCATTATCATTACGACTAGTTTGATCTGTGAAAACTTCTTCAATTAATTGCTCTGCAACTAAGTCGGCCTTCTTAAAGTCCATTGCATTAATAAAAATGGCTTCTAAATCATCGTGAATATCTAGGCCGGTTTTAAATGCACTATGGGCATGTTTAATCATTTTGTTTTTACATTGCTGTAGCCGGATGATGTTATGGTGATCTTGTTGGTTTTTATGTTTGAATTGTTTAGATAAATTGATGATTCGCTCTCTTTCTCCTAGAGCTTGAGGTTGATAGCTTGAATGTTCTGCATAATCAATAATCGCACACCCTAAGCGTCGATTAATCACACCTGTAAATCGATCAGGGTTTAGGCTGTTTAAGAGTAATTCGAATTTTTCTCCAAGTGAACGCCACTTTTCAAAGAAATGTTGAATGTATAAAGAACGCTGTTCAGAAGTAGAACCCTCAAGCAGGAAAATATGTTTTAAACCAGTTAAATTAGATTCAATTAAATCACGATAGCCTGCAGAAGTATGGGCACCGGCAAAATAAATCTGTTGTTCCATATAAACACCTCCATAAATTCACACCATATTAATTATATGATTTGGCAGTATAAAACATGCAATGACGTGACAATTTGTCGTCAAAGCTCTAAGTTCGAGAAAAAAGCAATTCAAACGCCTGTTACTGAATGGACAGAATGCTCGCAGATACGTGTGGTTGAGTCTAAATAATTGCAATGAAAATTTACAGAAATGAGCTTTAGCAATATTTTTCTTGATAAAATATATCTATGTAATAAGTCTTAAAAAAACTAAGAAAAGTGCTATAATTAATAGGATCATTAATTAAAGAGAGGGATATAGATGAAAGTACGTTTGAAGCACCCATCAGGATTTCAAAAGGTAACAAAAGCGGGTTTTAGTTGGACTGTTTTCTTTTTTGCATTTTTCCCGCCATTGTTCCGTGGTGATTGGAAGTGGGCATTAATTATCTTCCTTTTAGCCCTGGTTACTTTAGGAGTTTCAACAATCATTTTTAGCTTTATGTATAATGGAATCTACATACGCGGATTACTTTTAGCAGGTTATGAACCAGCTGATGAACAAAGTAAGTATGTTCTTGTAAGAAAAGGATATATGGCTGGTTAATTGTTAAAGAAACATTTCAACCACTATTCTGGTTGGAATGTTTTTTTTGAGTCATTTAGGGGAAACTCTAGCTATGGATGGCATTATTTTTATTGAACATCATTTCACTAAAAAATAACTTAGTTATATATGTCAACTTGTAGATTGTATGGTATACTTAAAAAAATAAAGAGATATTTTAAATATGTAAGGGAATTAAGGAAGGTGATCAGCTTGAAAAAAATAGCTATATTAACTTCAGGTGGCGATTCGCAAGGAATGAATAGTGCGATTCGTGCCGTAACAAGAAGTGCGCTTGCTAATAATTTCGAGGTATATGGAGTTCGAAGAGGTTTTAAAGGATTAATTGATAATGATTTTGTTAAATTAGGAACTAAAGAGGTTAGTGATATTTTATATCGCGGTGGAACGTTCTTACAATCAGCACGTTCAGAATCTTTTAAAACACCAGAAGGACAAGCTAAAGGTGTTGAGAATTTAAAAGCAAAAGGAATTGACTATGTTGTTGTTATTGGTGGTGACGGTAGTTATCGCGGTGCGCAAGCGCTTCACCGTCACGGCATCAAGACATATGGTCTTCCAGGTACTATTGATAATGATATTCCACTGACTGATTATACAATCGGTTTTGATACAACATTAAACTTAGTAACAGATTTAGTTGGTAATTTACGTGACACAATGAGTAGTCACGAACGTGTTAGTGTCATTGAGACAATGGGACGTAATTGTGGAGACATCGCATTGCAAGCAGGTATTGCAAGTGGTGTTGATGCAATTTTAATTCCTGAAGTTGAACCAGATTTAGAAAAAGTTGCAGCAAGTGTTAAAGCTGGTTTTGATCGTGGTAAATCACATAGTATCATTATTGTTGCTGAAGGTGCTGGAGAAGCTCCTGAGGTAGCGAAAAAGATTAAAGAACTGTCAGGATTAGATACTCGTGCAACTGTTCTTGGTCATATTCAACGTGGTGGTTCACCAAGCTCATTTGACCGTGTCTTCTCAAGTCGACTGGGTCATCGTGTTATTGAATTAATTCAAGAGGGCATTACTGGTGTTGGTTTAGGGATTGAAAGTAATCAACTGACGCACCATACTTTTGATGAAATTTTTAACGCTAAGAACACAATTGACTTGAAGCTATATCAAATTTTCCAAGATTTAGTATAAAGTATCGTTAGATTAAATTATAATTGAAAAATAAATAACGTTAGTGAGTGTAAAAACTTACTAACGTTATTTTGCATTTAAGTATATGTTTACTCATGTTATAAACCGCAGTTAGCATAACCTTTTGTATCGAATGTTAAACGAATTATATCGACACTCTACTACCTGATTCAATTGATTTCATGCAGGCGTCAATGGCTTTCATATTGTTGAATGTATTATCTAATGTTAGCGATGGGGCTGTTTGGTCGATAATTGACTGTGATAAATGCTCGACTTCTGAACGGTATATGTCACCAGTGAGTGTCTCTTCATTTCTTCCGTCGTTATTTTCGATAATAATCAGACCTTCACCATTATTAATATCTGGTCTAAATGCTCTTGGGACCATAATGCGTCCTTTTGTACCGATAATTTCATATTCATGTCTAAATGACATATTAAAGCTGCTATCAATCAGTCCAATCACACCTGATTCAAATTGGAAGTGAGAGACTGTATTTGTTTCGACATTGTATTTATCGTCAATGACTGCTTCTGTTAAGACACTAACTGGTTCAGCCTGTAAAATATTGCGCATCGCATGGATTGGATAACAGGCAATATCATAGAGGCTTCCGTTTCCTTTAACTTGATTCATGCGGATATTTTCGTCTGGGTTATCGAGTAAAAAGGAAAAGCTACCTCTAAATTGCTTAACTTCACCAATTGCACCAGTCGAAATCAAGTCACGAACTCGTTGGTGTTGAGGATGGAAGTGATACATAAACGCCTCCATAAAGTAGACGTTATTTTCCTCACAAACCTGTTTAATCTCCATAATATCTGCTGCCGTTAAAGCAGCTGGCTTTTCACAAAGAATATGCTTTTTACTTTGCGCTGCTTTTATTGCCCATTCCTTATGTAAATGGTTTGGTAACGGAATGTAAACGGCATCAATTTCCGGATGATTTAATAGCTCTTCGTAACTGTTGTAAGCATACTCTATCTCAAACTGTTCTGCTGCTTTTTTAGCGTGACCAGATAAGCTTGCAATCGCCACTACTTCAGCGTTTTCGGCTCTTTTTAATGCCGGAATAACCTGTTCCCTAGCGATACTTGCTGTACTTAATATGCCCCATCTTACTTTTGAATTCATATGAAGACCTCCTCTTATTCGATTACTTTCATCTTACTGGATCAACCACTTTTTGTCATCATAATGGATTATAAAAAAAAGATGAACCGAGATTCGATTCATCTTTTCTAATTAAAGTGGTTATATAATATATAACGTTGGTGAGTTTGAAAACTTACTAACGTTATTTTTTATTTTAAGTATATTTAATTTTGGAGTGAAAAACAGCAGGTGAAATACACGAGATTCCCGCGGAAAGCGAGTGTATTTCACCTGCGGTGAACAAGTTGTATCTTTTTTAAAACTAAAATAAATTTATTCTTGACTAATTATAAAACCTATCAACTCTAATTGACATTGAACTATTAAAGATTAAATTGTTCGATTCGTTGTTCAAGTTGTTTTGCTATTTCAAGTAAGGTATCTGCGCTTCGTGATACTTCTTCCATTGAACTGTTTGTTTCCTCTGCTGATGCAGCAGTTTCTTCAACAGCAGCTGCTGATTCTTCAGAGACAGATGCTATTTCTTCAATCGCATAGCTCATTTTTTCGGATTCATTTGTAATAATGTTTAAGTTCTCGACAGTTGCTTGTACATTTTCAACCATTTCGTTCATGGCTAAATTAATCTGTTCAAAGGCTTGACCTGTTTGAACAATTTGTGCTGAGCCAAGCTCTACTTGTTGATAGCCTGTTTCAAGGCTTGATGATACTTCGCTTGTTTCAGTTTGAATTGCATGAATCAATGTTGAAATACCTGATATTGACTTACTCACTTGTTCAGCTAGTTTACGCACTTCATTTGCAACAACGGCAAAGCCACGACCTTCTTCACCAGCTCTTGCTGCTTCAATCGCTGCATTTAAAGCAAGTAAATTTGTTTGTTCAGCAATCTCCTGAATCACAGTGACAATATTGTGGATGTCTTGTGATTTCTCATCTAGACTCTTAACTTTATTATATGATTCTGATACGACTTGATAGATTTGATTCATTTGCTCAATTGATTGATAGATTTTTTCTTGTCCATCTTCTGTTAAGTTTAAAATACCTTGTGAATTTTGATCAATGATTGTTGAATGATTGCTAGCTTCATTGATTTGAACTGTATAATTTTCCATTAATGATGCAAGATTCGATGTGCTATGAGCTTGATTTTCACTGCCTGAGGCAAGTTCTTGCATGGTTGCAGCGATTTGTTCATTACCTTCTTTAACATAATTAGATGTTTCAGCGAGTAACGAGCTTTGATTTGTCATTTCTGCTGTAACGGTTTTAACATCGTTGATTGTAGCAGCAAGGTTTTGCTTCATTTTATCGATTGCATCGGCTAATTGCGTAAATTCATCATTTCCTCGTAATTTGACTTTTGCACCGGTTAAATCACCGCTTGCAACGAGATCCATTTCTTTACGAATCGCGTTTAAATTAAATAGTAACTTACGTAAAAATATAATAATAAATGCTAGTCCAATGACTGTTGCGACAACGGTAATATTCGCTGCTCTACCAACGATTGAAAGTCGAATCATTGAGGCTAATTTCGCCATATCAAAGTCTAATCCGATAACACCGATTGTTTGCCCGGTTGGATTTGTGACTGTTTTGGCTAAAGTAATAACTGAGCGACCAGTTGCAGTGTCGATATATGGATCTGTCCAGACGACTTGGTCTTTAGTTTGTTCAGCTAATTGGTACCATGATGTGACACGCGGGTCATAGCTTGATAGATCAATACCATCAGGTTGATTGACGTATTGAGCACCTTCTGATGTCCCTAAAAATAAATTAAGGATATAGTCATCCTCTTCAACTAGTTCACTAAAATAATCTTTGTAAAAGGTCGTTAAATTAGGATCATTCGCATCTGGTAAAAGGGATGTGTCAAAAGGATCAACGGCCCCAGCTTGGACACGATCATATTGTAAATCATCAAAGTTACTAATCTCTGTTAGCTTTTCTTCATATTCATCAAATACTTTTTGATATTTTGATCCTAAAGCTTCGATTTCTGCTTTTGTATGAGTAAAATTATTGTAGGCGCAAAAATATATTAACCCCTTCACTAAGTGAAGGGGCCAGCAAGCGATAGCGCGGTAGGAAACAAAGCAAAAGTCATGAAAAAAGGGACACTCCTTGGTAAAATGATAGTCGACTAAAACACCATTACCGAAAGGAGAATCCCTCATGGAAAAGAATATCATAAAATACCCAAATTTAAAACAAATTGAGCAATTGGTTTGGAGACAATTACAAGAAACCTTTGGTTTCGTTATGAAACAGGTCTTGGAGGATATGGACCAACAGATTGCCGATGAACGTGATAAAAAGCGCTATCGTCTTATTGATAAAAGAAAGTTTAATATAGCTAGTCTCTTTGGTGAGATTGAATTATATCGCAATTATTACCTTGACCGATCAACTGGGGAATATGTCTATCTTCTTGATCGTTATCTAGAGTTTGAGGAGGCCGGTTCTTTTAGTCCATTGATTGAGGAAGCTGCCATTGAGCTAGCTGTTAAGGGTCGCTCCTATCGAAATGCAGCTAATACATTACAAACTCTATTAGGTTACCGGGTTATCAGTCATGAGGCAATTCGTCAACACCTATTAGAGGTTACGTGTAAACCTAAAAAGCGTGAACCTATACTCCAACCCGTCTTATTTGTAGAAGTAGATGGTTTATTTGTAAAACGCCAAGGTAAATGGAAAAAGGGAAAAGAAGAGAAAATAGCAGCTGTCCATCAAGGATGGGAAGTCAATGGAAAACGGGTTAGCCTTAAGAACAAACGTCATTTTATTCACAAAGGAAAGCAACCCTTTTGGGAGGCTTTTGAGGACTTTCTAATTGAAAACTTCGAATATGACCCGACTTTTCACAAGCTGGTTATAAATGGAGATGGTGCCAACTGGATTACATCCTGTCGTGAGTATTTTAAAGGTCGTGTATTCTTTTCTCTTGATCGCTTTCATGTGGCACGAGAGGTTAAGAGTATATTCAGTAAGCATCCTCGTTATCGGTCCATTCGTAAAGCCCTTGCGGCATACAAATACAAAACGTTCTTAACAGAGCTTAACAGTGCCGTAGGAACGCTTGAGGATGAGGAGAAGGAGGAACGACTTGTGTCGTTTATCCGCCAATTAGAAAAATATCCAGAAGCATTGGGAGATTATAGAATATGGTTAAAAGAACAGGGAATTGATACAACTGGTATGCGTCCAATGGGAAGCGCAGAGGGAACCATGAGTGTGTTTGCCAAAAGACTAAAAAATGGCCGTAGTTGGTCGGATAAAGGTGTAAGTGCCA
This sequence comes from Amphibacillus xylanus NBRC 15112, assembly GCF_000307165.1. Lineage (NCBI taxonomy): Bacteria > Bacillati > Bacillota > Bacilli > Caryophanales > Bacillaceae > Amphibacillus > Amphibacillus xylanus. Next base: position 2,024,409 of record NC_018704.1, on the reverse strand, counting down.
TGGGCACTGCATTAGTGGCCTTCTTGGATAATTTGTCCCTAAAGACTTTATTCGGGCGAATAGATAAATGGACAGAAATCGAGCTGGAAAAGAAACCACCAAGACATTATAAAGAAAAGGTTAAAAGAACCATTGGTCAGGTTACCAGAGACAATCTTATGTACCTAAAAGGAAAGGCAAATATTCCGATATACAACGTGTTAAAGGAGTTATCTGGTTTTTAAAAAAGGCAAAAACTTTATCAAGGGGTCACCTTAAAATGATGAATCCGCTTTCATTATTAACGTAGAAAAAATTGCCTACAAATACTTGACTCAAACTCTGCTTTTTCAATCGTTGCTTTTTCAATAATTTCTGTGTTTATATAAAAGAAATAACTAGTGACGGCTGCGGGAATAATAAGTAAAATAATCATAAAAGTGGGTAGTAAGTATCTGGTTTGTTTGAATTTTTTCATTTTTCACACCTTCTAGTATAATGTACATGTATATTTTATCATAATATCGAAATTTGACGTTTAATTTGCTTGAAATAATTCCGACAAATCGTATGTAAATTATAGAAGTAAAAAGTTGTTTTTTGGAGGTTCTGTATGAGGTATAAAGGTTGGTTAATTTATAACGGTGGTCTTTTGACTAAGAAGTTTATCGAGTTAAACGAGTGGTATGTTGAATCGGCTAAGAAACTAGCGATCGACTTACTACCGATTGCAAATTCTGAGCTGTTTTGTCAGATAGAAGAAGGGAAAGTTACACTAGAGCCACAATTAACAAGACCAGATTTTGTTTTATTTTTAGATAAGGATATTCAGTTAGCGTGTCAATTAGAAAGTCTTGGTTTACAAGTATTTAATTCGGCGAATACAATTGAAGTTTGTGATAATAAATTGTTGATGCATCAGCAATTGGCTCAGGCAGAGCTGCCACAGCCGTTAACAATCTTTGCACCAATGTTATTTTCACATGTAAAAGAACCAAATCCCGCATTTCTAGATCATGTTGAAGAGAAGTTAGGTTATCCATTGATTGCTAAGGAGGGGTTTGGATCTTTCGGAGAACAGGTGTATATGGTTGATGACCGTCATCAGTTGGAGGCAATTGCTAGGAAGCTATTACATAAGCCGCATCTTTTTCAAGCATATATCAAATCAAGTCATGGTCAGGATATTCGTGTTCACGTTGTCGGTGATCGAGTTGTTGCGAGTATGAAGCGGGTATCTGAGCTTGATTTTAGAGCGAATGTGACACGTGGTGGGAAGATGTTTAAGATTGAACCAAGTGATGCGTTTTCTGAGCTTGCGATAGCTGCGTCAAAAGCAGTTGGGGCAGACTTTTCCGGTGTCGATTTATTAATTGGTCCAAATGACGAGCCGATTATTTGTGAGGTTAATTCAAATGCCCATATAAAAAATATTTATCAAGCAACATCAATTGATGTGTCAGACTATATTTTTGAACATATTTTAACGACATTAAAAAGCCACTCGTCATAGAGTGGCTAGTTCTTAAATGATATTAAAAGTCGCCTTCTTCAGTATCGTTATTCAGGTTATCATCGATGCCGTCATCCATCGCTGGATCTTCTACAGCGGGATCATAGAGATCTGGATTATCCGTCCCAGCATCACATGCTGCTAAAAATCCAATTGAGATTAATGTAATGGTTAATATTTTTATTACTTTTTTCATGTTGTCATCCTCCTTGTTTTGTGCTTCATTATTTGTTTACCCATGATTTTTGCTAATAATCTATATTTCAGTTGATTTAACGTGACTGTCATTAAGTTGTAAACTTCGAAATCTATCATTAACGTTTGTAAACTAGCAAAACCGAGAAGCATGATGGTCAATTATTCTACAATAAATTCATAGTTATTAGCGAGTTTCTGCGGTAATGTATGACTAGATAAACTCGGTAAAACGCTTAATATAGATATTAATTAGTAAAAAAGTAATGCAATTCTGAAAATGGGATACAAATTACTCGAAATTACTTATAATATAAGTGAGAAAGCGGATTCATAATTAAACGCTATGTTATGTAGCTACTTTAGTCATATAATAAAATTGATCATATTTGTTAATCAGTGGGAGATGCAGGCCAATGAGAAGAAACCTTTCAATAGCTATAATAATCATTGTAACTAGTTTTTGTGCTCACTTATTAAATTTGCCTGTGTTTTTTGGAATTTCTATTAATCTATCATTAATAGGATATATGTTAGCTGTTCGGTTTTTGCCGCTTCATTATGCAGTTATAACTAGTACACTTATTAGTACACTAATCTTTTTTGAATCTGGAAATTTACGCTTTGCGATTACTGCATTAATTCATACGATCATTCTAGCTTTATTTTATAATCGCAAGAAAAAGGATTTGTTTACTTGGACATTTTTGACTGTGTTAATTCTTGCGTCAATAAATTTCCTGTTCAATTATTTTTATTTAGGATTTGACGAACTGACTTTTCTTATATTCTTTGTTTATATCCAACATAGTATTTTATATATTCTTATTGCTCTATTTATCGATTTAGTTACTGTTTACTTCCCGTACATGCCTTATTTAAGAAAAGGAATTACATTAAAGCGCCCGATCTTTTTTGGTCAAGTGATCTTTAATGTCATTGTCGTAGTGGCGATTTTACCATTAATCTTAATTACCGGAATGAATATTTTTATTAAATATAGTGAAACAGTTCATTATTATGAAGAACGAGCAGCTAGCTTTGATAATGTTATAAATGAGTATATTAATCGATTAGATGAGCGAGAAGTTCAAAGATTCCTATTAGGTTCCACAGTTGAACGTGGTTTCTTTAATCAATTAATCGAGCAATTTGTTGCGGATACAGACACTACTGTATATGTATTTAATGAAGACCAGTCATTGTTTACCAATACTGCTGATGCCATCGATTATCGATTCCTCGATCAGAAGATGAAGCGTGGATACATTATAGAATTAAGTGAACATCAAGATATTTGGATCGACTCAACTGGTGAAGCGATTCATAATTGGTATAATGGTCACTTTTTGCATAGAACGACTATTTTAGATAAAGACATTCATTTGATCATGCCTTTACCTAGTCAGTTTATTCCGTTTGTTTCAGAGCTATTTTTATATTATTTATTAATCTTAATAGTCTTTTTCTCAGCATTTATTTTTGGTTTAATAGCTGATGGTATATTAACGCGACAGCTTTCACAATTAAATACGCTCGCATCTAAGTTGCCATCAACGATGCTAGATCAGAATGAGATTACAGTTCCTGTTTCTAGAATATTCGAGTTTTCTCAGCTTGCCGTAAATATAGGCATTGTAGGCGATCGCCTGAAAAAGATGTTCTTAGAATTAGAGGAAAAAACAGAACAATTACAAAAGTCAGAGCAAGCACTTTATCAAGTTGCCCATCATGACAATTTAACATTACTTCCAAATCGTCGTTCATTCTATCTTGATTTAGAGGATTTATTGGAACAGCGTATTGACCAATTTGCGATTTTGTTTATTGATTTTGATAAATTTAAGCTTGTCAATGATACGTACGGTCACAGTAGTGGTGATCAATTATTAATTGATATTGCCGATCGTTTTCGAGCGTTATGTGATGATTGTGATCAGTTAAGCTTTTATCGCCTCGCTGGGGATGAGTTTATCGGGGTTGTTCGTCATCGAGAATTTGAAGACGTTAAGCAATTAGGTGAGTCAATCCTTACAGAATTATCGAAACCATTTAAGATTAAAGGTGACGATGTTTATATTTCTGCAAGTATTGGTGTTAGTTTATATCCGAATCATGGAGACTCAATTGATGCATTACTTAATGCAGCAGACCAGGCCATGTATGAACTAAAAAACAAAGAAAAACAAGGCATAAATTTTGCACCTGAAAGAGGTAATTAACTATGCGGACTGTCAAATTCATGATCAGTTTAATTCTAATTTTAATCCTAGTCGCCTGTCAGTTACCTGAGGAAAAGGAGTATCAGAGTTATTTTTCTGAAAGTCCAAGCTTAGTTTCAGAAAATGAGATCAATAATAATAAATTAATTGAAATTTGGACTCCTGAAGATGTCGTTTCAAATACACTAAGATATTTCAGTCATCAGTATGAAGAATATGAATTTGAAGTGACAGTTGTTGATCGATTGGATTTAGTCGATACTTATTATGAAGCATTATTAACAAACAATGAGCCAGATTTAATGATTATCTCTGCACAAGATGTCGGTGCTTTCTCAGGTTTAGATATGTTTGAAACATTAAATGTTGAGCCATATTATAACCATCAATTTTTTAGCAAACGTCCAACACGTGAGTTAGAGAAATATATTAATGATGATGGAGAAATGTATGGTTTTCCGATTCATTTTTTCCCTTATGTAACATTGTATCGAGCGGATATTCTTGGGGAATATGGTTTTCCGACTGATCCAGATGAATTAGCAGCATATATTAGTGATGTTGACAATTGGCTAAATATGGTGACCACACTGTATGAAGATGGCCTTTATGCATATGAATCAACTCAAACGATTTTAGAGTGGGCACTCGATACGACATATCCATTTGATGGTGACTATCAGTACCTATATCAAGCAGAGCCTTTTTCAAACTTAATTGACGTATTAATTGAGTTGGATCGACTAGATTATGATCTTGACCTGTCAATTTGGCGAACGCCAGGACACCAGGCCTTAAAGAATGATCGACTAGTGATGATTCAAGGCGCTAGCTTTATGGACGATATTATTCATGATTGGTTCCCAGAGCAAGAAGGCAAGTGGCGTGTAACGACACTTCCGTTTGGCATGCGCGGCATCGATAAAGAAACGGGATTAGTGGCTACAATCCCTAAAAATGCGAATAATAAAAGTATCGTTTGGAATCTTGTTCGAGCACTTTCAGACGATTTATTAAATCTCCACGCGTTGTCAACAAATCATCCACTGTTTGATCAAGACAATTTAGGTGAGTTTTATTTAGAAGTGTTGAATCAACCAGCAATCGGCAAACCATCCATGCTTGATAAGACAGCTCAATTATTATGGGAAAATAGTGTTTATCGAGTGAATCAAGGTTATCCACTAAATGAAACCTTTTTCCAACAAACACATAACCAAGTTATAGAACAAGTACGCAATAATCGACGCGTACTAAGTAATAATTAGTCGAATTTTTAGAAAAAAACATGTAAAAAACTAGTTTCTTCTGAAAAATTTGTTATACTATTGTTATTAACGATAACTTTTATTAGATAGGACGATGACGATGGATCAACAAGAAAATAAAAGCCTGAAACCGAAAAAGAAAAGAAATTGGTGGGTCTTAACACCCTTGATCATCATTGGTATAATTATTTTAACAGTTGGACTATATGCTGCTTACATTTTTAATGGTGTAAAGAAGAATGTTGATAATAAAATGTATGAAGCTGTAACGTCAATTGACCCTGAACTTACTCAAAAGAAAATTAAAGAACGTGAAAATATTAATATTCTACTTTTAGGGATCGATGCAGAATCATCAGATCGTGGTCGTTCGGATGCAGTGATTGTGATGACATTAAAACCAGAGACTGAAGAAATGCAAATGATTAGTATCCCGCGTGACACAAGAGCAACAATCGTTGGTCGCGGTACAGTTGAAAAGATCAACCACGCCTATGCATATGGTGGTGCTGATATGGCAATTGAAACAGTTGAAAACTTTTTAGGCGTCGAGTTTGATTATTTTGTTAGAATTAATATGAGTGGTTTAGCGGAACTTGTTGATGCACTTGGTACGATTACAATTCAAAATGAGTTAGAATTTAGTGCTGGTGGTTACAATTTCCCTGTTGGTCCTGTGGAGCTTGATGGCGATAAAACGTTAAGTTATGTGCGCATGAGAAAGCAAGACCCTAAAGGCGACTTTGGTAGAACTGATCGCCAACGTAAAGTCATTGAGGGAATTGTGAATGAGGGTGCAACAGTTGCCAATGCGACACGTGTTGTTGAACTGACGAACATTTTAGGCGAAAATATGGGCACGAACATGGAGTTTAACGACATGATTTCGCTCATTACAAATTATCGCAATACAAGACGTAATGTCGTCAATTACCGGATGGAAGGTACTGGAACGACAATCGATGGTATATATTATTATTTAATCAGCGATGAGGAAATTGCCAAAGTAAGAGATATGATTGACTCTTAATTGATTAGCTAAATCAAATAAAGCGAGTGATACCTGTTGTTTTAAAACAGAATCACTCGTTTTTTATATTATGATATTGAAATCGGTAAAACATAGATAAGGATCGCAAAATAATGGAGGATTGTTGCGGTTAAGACAAATAAATGCCACACCATATGGTGGAATTTGAAAAAGCGCCAAACATAAAATATCGCACCAAGTGTATATAGTAGACCACCAAGCATTAAGAGGATAATCCCGCCTTTTGCTAATTGCTCAGTTAGCGTTGGCCAAGCAAAGACAATGAGCCATCCCATTAAGACATACATGACAGTTGAAAAGAGCACAAACCGTTTGACGAAAAATACTTTAAAGATTGTCCCCGCAATTGCCATACCCCAAACGATACCGAATAAAGTCCATCCCAACGTCCCACGAATCACAACTAATAAAAACGGTGTATATGTCCCAGCGATAAAAAAGTAAATCGACGAATGATCAAGAATTTCAAACACATTTTTTGCCCTGCCATTTGGTAAGCTGTGCAATAAAGTTGATGATGTATATAAAAACACCATCGTCACACCAAAAATCGTAAAACTGACAACGTGCCAAGCGGACCCGTAAAGGGCGGAAAATATGATTAGAACCACCAATCCAGCAACACTTAATACCGTTCCAACACCATGTGTAATCGCATTTGCAATTTCTTCACCTAAACTAAATGTATTGACTTTATTCATATCAAAACCTCACTTTCTAAGTTAATTATGTACAGAATGATGGTCAATTGCAAGTTTTTTCCGATTCGTTCGTTTAATAGGATATAAATGCCTGTCCATTTCTTTGGCTTTATAAACGCTGCCTATGTTAAAATAAGGACGTAGGCAAAAACGATTAAAGGAGTTAATTCGTTATGAAAGAAGAGCTTGAAATCAATCCTAATCATTTTAAAGATAGAAAAAAAGAACTACTACGATTTTTGATGGGATATAAATTTGCTCTCGAGCAATTGAAAACTAAAATAGATTTATTAAAAAGTGAATTTAAACATATCCACGACTATAATCCAATTGAACATGTCACCTCTAGAGTCAAAACACCTGAAAGTATTATGCGCAAAGCACAGAAGAAAGGTTGTCCGCTAACTTTAGAGTCAATCCGTAAAAATATCCGAGATATTGCCGGACTTAGAATTACCTGCTCTTTTGAATCTGATATTTATGTCATACATAGAATGTTGGAAGAGCATGGGGATGTTAATATTATTGAAGAGAAAGACTATATTAATAATCCAAAAGGTAATGGCTATCGTAGTCTACACCTCATTGTAGAAGTACCAGTATTTATGACCGATCGTGAACAACGCGTACTAGTCGAGATCCAAATCCGCACAATTGCGATGGACTTTTGGGCATCATTAGAGCACAAAATTTTCTATAAATATAATCGGGAAATCCCTGAACATATTAAGCACGAGTTAGCTGAAGCGGCAGAGGTCGCACATATGCTTGATAAGAAAATGGAGGCACTTCATACAGAAGTGAATTTAATTAAATCAAATCAAGAAGAAGACGAAGAAGTTGAAACGATCCAAATTAATGACGAGCAATTTCGTTTTCCAGTAGCATTTATTAATCGATTAACACAAGTGAATTGGATGTAATAAGTATGGATAAAAATCGGACCATTTTGAGTTGATGGTTCGATTTTTTCATTTGAATCTACTAATATTCGACTTTTTTATTAACTCTCTGTAAAAAAATTTACGAAAAATATTTTAAAAGTCTAGTAGATCTAGTATAATGTAATTACTGTGCTTTTATTTAGCTATAGGTATTTAGTTACCTAGACTACATTTGATTAGATAGATAGAGATAGATAGTTAAAAATATTAAGGGGATATCTAACATATGTATAAAATTGAAAGTTTTGAAAAGCAAATGTTTCAGCTGTACCAACTCAAAAACGAGGAAGGTACATCATGGATTACGGTTTGCCCAGAACGTGGTGGCATTATTATTGGTTACGGTACAAACGGGGAAGAAAAGCTTTACTTAAATGATGAATCATTTTACGATCGTAAACAAGATGTTCGCGGCGGAATTCCGATTCTATTCCCTATCTCAGGTAAACTACCTGATGATCAATATAAGTGGAATAACCAGGAATATCAAATGCCAGAACATGGACTAGCCCGCATTCACCCATGGGAAGTAATTGAGACATATGCTGACGAAGATAAAGCGTTTATTTCTATTTTATTTGAGAGCAGCATTGGAACAAAAGAAGTGTACCCATTTGATTTTGAAGTGATTTTCACTTACACACTTAAAGACGATCAACTCATGATTTATCAAACTTATCGCAATACGGGACGTCATCCTATGCCAATTTATCCAGGCTTGCATCCGTATTTTAAAACAAATTCTAAATTTGTTTCAATCGATACCGGAGCACAAGTGTATTACGACGGTAAAGACGGCGAGACAAAAGCGTTTACAGGTAAGATTGATTTAGAGAAACTAAGTGAAATCGTCGTTTTAGAAAATAAACGTACAGATATTGATGCTCAACTAGAAGATGTTGACGTTCATATCGATCTGGCAAAAGATTTTCGCTACACTGTATTGTGGTCAGAAGAAGGTAGAGATTTTGTGTGTATCGAGCCTTGGACTGCAAAAGACGGTGACCTTTCTAGTGAAGAGGGAATTATTGTTGTCGAGCCAGGTGAAGCCTTCGAAACATGGATTAGTTTTCAAGTAGTCTAAGCTAAATAGTGATTAAATTTAAGTCCAACGCTGTGATCATGCAATGGGCTTTTTGTTTTGGGAAAAAATTCACGCGTCGTGTTGGGTGAAATATCCATTTCGGGTGCGTACGCACATAAATCCCGAAATTCGCACTCAATTTTATAATTTCGCACTATCTGATAGTGCGTTCGCACCCGATTTTGAAATTTCGCACACTTTGATAGTGCGTTCGCACACAAAAAGAAAAATGCGCACTCCTTACTATAAGTTTTTCATCATTTCGAGCGCAAATCATTAATTTCGCACGTAAATTTCGTAGATCGAGCGCAAATTTTTCAGATCGCGCATAAAATCCGTAGATCGAGCGTAAATTTATGAATTCGCGCATAACACAATACTAAAAGTAAAAAAACCTTCACTTGATGTGAAGGTTTTATCATTAGTAATTGAACAGTGAGCTGACTGGTTTTTCTAAGTGAACGCGTTTGATTGCATCTGCGAAAATTGGTGCAGTGCTTAAAATCGTCATTTTATCAGAACGGTATTCTGGTTGGATAAAGATTGTGTCTGTCAGCACCATTTCTTTAATTGGTGATTCATCGATATACTGTGTCGCAATTCCAGAAAGAACTGGGTGTGTACAAGCAGCATAGATTTCTTTCGCTCCATGTTCATGAAGTGCTTTAGCTCCTGTTGAAACTCTTCTACCTGTATCGATGATGTCATCAAGAAGAATAACTGTCTTATCCTTAATATCACCAACAACTGAAAGAAGTGGATGATCTACTTCTCTTGGTCCACGGCGATCTAAGATTGCAATTGGAGCGTGTAGCATATCAGCAAACTGACGTGCACGTTTAACACTTCCATGATCAGGTGCTACTACAACAACGTCTTCTAGATTTTTCTCGATAAAGTACGGTGCAATAATTGGTAGACCGCTAATATGATCCACAGGAATATGGAAAAACCCTTGTACCTGAGATGCGTGTAGATCCATAACGATAACGCGATCTGCTCCAGCTTTTTCAATCATATCGGCAATTAATTTCGCTGTAATTGGCTCACGTGATTTTGTCTTACGATCTTGTCGTGCATAACCGTAGTAAGGTATCACAACATTAATCGTTTTAGCTGATGCACGTCTAAAAGCATCAAGTAAAATCAGTAACTCCATAATATGTTGATCTGATGGATCATTTGTTGATTGAACAATATAAATATCAAAGCCTCGAACACTTTCCTCAACATTAATTTGAATTTCTCCATCACTAAAAGTCTTGATTGACAATTTACCTAATTCAAGACCTAAAAGTTCAGCTATTCCTTTTGCTAGGCTTTTGTTTGAACTTAGACTAAACACTTTCATTTCTTTACTAAAATCATGAGTAGCCACTAAAAATTCGCTCCTTTGATTGGTTAACTATTTTCCATTACCTATTGTAAAACAATTAATAATATAATACTAGCTATCCTACAAAAATTCTTGCTAACACCAGAAAATTTATCAACATTCTCAATGATTTCTTCCCATGATCAAAAGAAACTTATATAATCATAAATAGATTAAGAAAAAGGTGGGGTATGATTGAATAAAAAAGTACGCTATACATTTTCCCCGATTGAAAAATCGTTACCACTATATATGACTAGTATAGGCTATAATCCACAGGAATTACAGTTTAATCGTCCTGAAGGTCTTCCGTATTACCAATGGCTTCACACTGCCCGAGGTGAAGGATTGATTCAGATTAATCAGGAACAATTTATCTTAAAACAAGGTGATGGTGTTCTGATCACACCTTATACCTCTCATAACTATCAGCCAAATCCTCAAGAGTCTAAGGAATGGTCGACTATGTACTTAACATTTAGCGGCTTAGCAATCGAGCAGATCATGGATGCTCTTGAGATGAATTATACATTTGTTTATCATGAATCAGAAAAAAAGCTATTCTATCAAATGATCAGTGAGATATTAAACTTTATTCAAGACTCAAAATCAGAGATATCAACAATTAATCTGGATCTATCGGCAAAAATTTATTCATTTATTATCGCATTAAACAAGCATGCTATCATGAAAAATCGTATTTCTAGGATGCAAACTTATGAAAAAATTAAACCAGTAGTAGAATGGCTAGAAGAGGCTTTTCATAAAAATATTGGCCTATTGGAAATTTCTAATCAAGCTCAATTAAGCCCGCAATACTTAAATAAACTATTTCACGAAACCTTTAACTTGAGTCCGTATTCCTTTTTAGTTCAATTACGCATTCGAGAGGCAAAACGGATTCTACTTACAGAAAAAGATATGACTCTAAAAGAAATAGCGAGAATGGTTGGTTTTAATTCTGTCAGCCATTTTGCTGCAACGTTTAAACAACGCGAAGGAATGACACCGACACAATATCGACAATTGCATCAAAAATAAACAGTCCGACATACGTGAACCCTGTCAAGCTATTTGATGGGGTTAAATATTGCAAAAAATTCACCTCTATTTAGAAATATGAAGATTTAGTGGTGTATTTTAATGTAGAACTTGTCACTGAGCGATTTTATAATTAAGGTAAATTCATTTTATAAGGAATGAGAGAAATGTTTAAACCATTAAGTGAAAAGTTATCAAAAATGCTCCACGGAGCAGATTATAATCCAGAACAGTGGCTCGATTATCCTGAGGTGTTTGAAGAGGATTTACGATTAATGAAATTAGCAAATGTCAATGTGATGTCGATTGGCATGTTTTCTTGGGGAAAGCTTGAACCGGAAGAAGGCGTATTTGACTTTAGTTGGATGGACCATGTCATTGATCGACTACATGAAAATGGTGTGGCCGTATTCCTATCAACACCAAGTGGAGCAAGACCAACTTGGATGTCAGAGAAATACCCTGAAGTTCTTAGAGTCAGTGCAAATCGAGTTCGTAATTTACACGGTATGCGCCATAATCACTGCTATACGTCACCAATATATCGCGAAAAAATCTCAATCATTAATCGCCAGTTAGCCGAACGATATGCAGATCACCCTGGCATTGTCGGATGGCATATTTCTAATGAGTATGGTGGAGATTGTCATTGTGATCATTGTCAAAAGGCATTTCGTAAATGGGTGAAAAATAAATATCAAACATTAGATAAACTGAATCATGCTTGGTGGACAACATTTTGGAGTCATACATATACGAGCTGGTCACAGGTTGAATCGCCAGCACCGCACGGCGAAACAATGGTTCACGGTCAAAATTTGGACTGGAAGCGGTTTGTTACTGATCAAACGATAGACTTTTATCTACATGAGTTACAACCATTAAAGGATAAAAATCCAGACATCCCAGCGACAGCAAATTTTATGGTCTTATACGATGGCTTAAATTATGATAAATTTGCTCAAGTCGTTGATTTTATCTCATGGGATTCATATCCAACCTGGCACGAAGCGGAGGATGAACGACGGATTGCAGCTTTTACAGCAATGAATCATGATTGGTTCCGATCGATGAAAAATGGCCAACCATTTTATTTAATGGAAAGTACCCCAAGCGCAACCAATTGGCAAGATATGAGTAAGCTCAAAAAGCCAGGGATGCATTTGTTATCATCTATCCAAGCAGTAGCACACGGTTCAAACTCTGTGCAATACTTCCAGTGGCGCAAAAGTCGAGGCTCTAGTGAGAAATTCCATGGTGCAGTCGTTGATCATTATGGTGGCGAAAAGACACGTGTCTTTAAAGATGTTGCCGAGGTTGGTAGAGTTTTAGCCGAATTGAATGAATTAATTACTGCATCTGTAAAACCTGAAGTAGCGATTATTTTTGATACTGAAAATCGTTGGGCTGTTAACGACGCACAAGGACCACGAAATATTGGTATCCATTATGAACGAACAGTTCTTGAGCATTATCAAGCATTTTGGGAACAGGGAATACCGGTTGATGTGATTAGCATGGAACGGGACCTATTGCAGTATAAACTCGTTATTGCCCCAATGGTCTATATGACAAGTGAAGATTTCGGTAAAAGAGTCGAGTCATTTGTAGAAGCGGGTGGTACATTTGTGACAACATACTGGTCAGGTATTGTTAATGAGACAGATTTAACATACTTAACAGGCTTCCCAGGACCGCTTCGCCACGTTTTAGGGATTTGGTCAGAAGAAATCGATGGCCTTTATGATCATGAAACAAACTACATTCAGTTTGATCAAAATAATCACTTAGGACTAGCAGGTGAATATGAGGTTCGTGATTTGTGTGAAATAATTCATTTAGAAGACGCAGAGGCACTCGCATATTACGGGAAGGACTTTTATCAAGGACGTCCCGCACTAACTGTCAACCAGTTTGGAAAAGGGAAAGCATACTATATGGCTGCTCGACAAAATCTAGCATTTCACCGCGACTTTTATAAAAGACTATTAGCCGAAACAGGCATTGAACCTGTTATTAATCAATCATTACCAGAAGGCGTATCTGTCACTGCACGATCAAATCAGACAACCGATTTTGTCTTTCTGATGAACTTTAATAATCGTGAGACGAAAGTCATGCTCGATAAAAAAGAATATCAGAATATACTAACGAAAGCACAAGTATCCAATCAGGTAACATTAGCAGCTTTTGGCGTCGAAATATTAAAAAGGAAGCGAAAATAATTAATCAAAACGTGTCGCATTAATGTTTGACACGTTTAATATTGCTTATTTTATGAAATTTTGATAAACTATAATTGAATTTTGTTATAATGACTTTAGCATTCGTGCTAAAGTATTAATTATAGGAGGTGATTTGTTTGACATGGCAAACTCACTTTGAAAAGTGGAATCAGTATCAGCAATTAGACTCTGAGTTGCGTGACCAATTAAAGAAAATGAGTCATGATGAAAAAAAATTAGAAGATTGCTTTTACAAAAATCTCGAATTCGGTACTGGTGGATTGAGAGGAATCTTAGGACCTGGGACGAACCGAATGAATATCTATACAGTGCGTAAGGCAACGGAAGGCTTAGCGCAATATATTATTTCAAAAGGAGACGAAGCTGTTAAACGTGGTGTTGCAATCGCTTATGATTCACGTTATAAATCACCATTGTTTGCAATGGAAGCAGCCAAAACCTTATCGTCACATGGGATTCATACATATGTCTTTGAATCACTACGTTCAACACCTGAGCTATCTTTTGCTGTGCGTTATTTACATGCATATAGTGGTATTATGATTACAGCAAGCCATAACCCACCTGAGTATAACGGATTCAAAGTTTACAATGATGATGGTGGTCAAATTCCGCTCGATATGGCAGCAGAGATTATTGCCAAAATTAATGAAGTTGAAAATGAATTTGCTGTTGAAGTAAAAGAAGAGAGTGAATTAAAAGCAGCAGGTCTCATTCAAATGATCGGTGAAACTGTTGATCGTGCTTATCAAAAACAACTAATGACAATTGTCCAGCAACCAAATGTCATTCAAGAGGCTGCTGATGAGTTTAAAATTATTTATACACCTCTACATGGAACTGGAAACATTCCAGTGCGCCAAGGTCTAACGGCAATGGGCTTTAAACATGTTGATGTTGTACCAGAGCAAGAAATGCCTGATCCAGAATTCAGTACGGTAAAATCACCAAACCCAGAAGAACATGAGGCGTTTACGTTAGCCATTCAGCAAGGTGAAAAGTCGGGAGCAGATCTATTAATCGGTACGGATCCTGATGCAGACCGTGTTGGTGTCGCGACAAGAGACGATTCAGATCAATTCGTTGTTCTAACTGGTAACCAAGTTGGTGCATTGATGCTTGATTATTTAATTGAATCAAAGAAAGCTCAAGGTAAGCTAGCTAAAAATGCAACCGTATTAAAGACGATCGTAACAAGTGAAATCGGTCGAGATATTGCAACAGCACATGGCTTGGAGACAGTTGATACTTTAACTGGTTTTAAATTTATTGGTGAAAAAATTAAAGAATATGAAGATAGTGGCGAACGTCAATTCCTCTTTGGTTATGAAGAAAGCTACGGCTATTTAATTGGTGATTTCGTTAGAGATAAAGATGCTGTTCAAGCGAGCTTATTAATCGCAGAAGTTGCTGCATATTATAAGCTAAAAGGCATGACGCTTTATCAAGGCTTACAAGCGCTCTTTAATAAGTATGGCTATTATTATGAGTCACTTCGTTCACTTACTTTGACAGGTAAAGAGGGTGCGGAACAAATTGAAGCATTACTGCGTGAATTTAGAAATCACCCACCTGTTCAGCTTGCGGACCACGTAGTCGTAACGATTGAAGATTATTTAAGTAGTGAGAGAACAAATGTTGAAACGAAAGCTGTTGAAACAATTGAATTGCCAAAATCAAATGTATTGAAATATTTATTGGCTGACGGTTCATGGGTTTGTGCCCGTCCATCAGGAACTGAACCGAAAATTAAGTTTTACTTTGCTGTTAATGGCGATGAAGAAGCAGCGACTAAAGCAAAACTTAAACAACTTGAATCAGGCTTCATGACGATTGTAAATCAGTTTTTAGCATAATCAAATTAGGAAACTGCACCTCTATAGACGAATCTAACCTATAGAGGTGTATTTTTTGTGAAAAAAAAATAAGCCAAGTTCACTTAGCTTATGCGGTCAATTGAATGCGGTATTGATTTTTGGGCAGCATAAATAAACCTTTGCCCCTATTGCTATTCAAATTGAATAATTTTTGGGTGATAAAACAACTAATGAGAAGATTGAATGATCGGTACACTGACATAAAACTTGAGACTATCTCGAGATGACTCTAGTGTGAGTTGGAGAGATATAACGTGTTAATCGCTTGGTCAAGTTCTTGTGAAATGGTTAAAAGTGCTTGTGGATCATTTGTTTCAAAATACATTTGATACATATGTCTTCTTAGTTTTTCTATTTCTGCTGTTGTTTTAGTCGTTAAACGACATTCTGCGAATTGATTAATAGAATTGCCCTCCCTTAGTGAATATCCTCTACTAGTTTAGGAAATTTTTTCTCGTTTGTACATAGCGAAAACCATCTATTTTTGTCTATTTTTGTTCTATAAAGTTTATTTAGTATAAAAAAAGATAGGGTAAAATGAAGCGGTCTATCATTATTTATGTAAGGTAGCGGTAGCTAGGTCGTGACTAATGCATTTCATTCTATTTAATCTATGATTAAATCAGAAAAAAACAGTTGCACTTACGAAAAATCGTAAATACAACTGTTTATTTGTTTTATTCTAGAAGTAATCAACCAGTATTACGGAGGCCTGCTGCAATTCCGTTAATTGTTAGTAATACTTCTTCTAGTAATTGTGTATATGCTTGATCTTCATCATCTAGTAGACGAAGTTGATTTAATAGTTGAACTTGAATTAAGTTTAACGGGTCTACTAAAGGATTACGTAAGCGTACAGATTCTTTAATATTAGGTTGATGATCCATCAGTTCTTCTTGCTGAGTAATCTCGAGGACAATTTTCTTCGTTAGATCATATTCTTCTTTAATCTGACCAAATATACGCTTAGCAACTTCACAGTCACCGATCATTTCAATGTATACTTCAGCAATATCTAAATCGGCTTTAGTAAGAGCCATTTGCAGGTTGTTCACTGTTGCCTGGAAGAAAGGCCAGTGTGCATACATTTCTCGGTACAATTCAATATTATTAGTTTTATCTAAATAAGCTTGTAGACCTGTTCCTGTCGCGTACCAAGCAGGGATCAATTGGCGAGCTTGAGTCCAAGCAAACACCCAAGGAATAGCTCGTAAGTCTTCAAACTTCTCACTACCTTTACGCTTCATTGGACGAGATCCAATATTGAGCTCACCAAGTTCATTTAATGGTGTACCTTGGTTAAAGTAAGTTAAGAAATCTGGATCACCAAAGACGAGATCTTGATACTTCTTAAATGCAACATCTGATGCGTATGATAATGCTTGATATGCTTCTTCAGTTGGCATGAGTTCTTGCTTATCAGTTTGCATAATGCCACCGATAGAAGTCAGCATTACTGATGTTGCTTGCTCTAAACTTCTGTATGCAATATCAGAAAGCAGGTAGCGTGATGATAATACTTCACCTTGCTCGGTAATTTTAACACCATCACCAAGTGTGATTACTGGTTGAGATAAAATACTTGAGTAAAGCGGTCCACCACCACGGCCTAATGAGCCACCACGACCATGGAAATATTTCAGTTTAACCCCATACTCAGCAGCAATAGAATGGATTTCCTCTTGTGCTTTAAATAGCTCCCAGTTAGCTGTGATGTTACCGCCATCCTTACTACCATCTGAATATCCAAGCATAACTTCTTGTAAATCACCACGTGCTTCAATATGCTTACGATACAGTGGAATGTCGAATAGACGTTTAATTAGCGTTGGTCCAAACTTCAGATCGTCAATTGTCTCTAATAATGGAGCAACATGAATGCGACTTCTTACGCGTCCATTTGGATATACACGATAGAGCCCGACTTCTTTTGCTAAGACGAGGACTTCTAATACGTCACTGACGGAAGTCGTCATACTAACAAGATAAACTTCAATTGCACGTTCGCCAAATTTATCTTTCGCTACTTTAATCGTTCGGAATGTTTCAATCATTTCTTGGGCTTCTGGTGAGAATTCATCATAGATAGAAATCAGTGGACGAGGATCTTCTAATACTGAGATCAGCGTTGAAATTTTCTCTTCTTCGTCTAATGACTTGTAATCTTTTGCAATTCCGACTAATCGGAAAATCTCTGCAATTGTATTTTCATGCTCACCACTATGGTTTCTAATATCTAAGGTTGCTAAGTGGAAACCGAATAATTCAACTTGACGAATGACTTTTCTAAGTAGTTTAATTGGATTGCTCTTTGGATGGTGCATTTCAAGGCTTTCTTGAATGAGTAATAGATCATCAAGTAATGCATGTGAATCTCGATAACCAGCTTCATCCTCGAAAGAGGTCAATCTTAATCGACGTAAAATCAGACCAAGTTTTACTCGGTACACTTCATCTTCTTTATGCCAACCATTGTAATTTAACTCAGCTTGGTCATCTGCAATAGACTTAACAAGTGCACCACTAACATTTACTTTCTTAGTCGATTGACTTAGTTTTTCACGTAATTTTGTAATTGATTCAATATATTTTGATAGGACAAGCTTACGATGTTCTCTTAATGTTTGCATCGTCGTTTCCGCTGTTACAAATGGGTTACCATCTCTGTCTCCACCAATCCAAGATCCAAAACGTAAGAATGAAGGCACATGAAAACGATGATTATATTTATCTTCTAATAAGTCCTCTAAATCTTGATGAATAAGTGGTAAGACATCGAATAAAACTTTTTCAAAGTAGTAAAGCCCATTTGAGACTTCCTTCATAACAGAAGGCTTTTTCTCTCTGATTTCCGCTGTTTGCCAGAGAATTGTAATCTCAGTTTCAATCTTTTCTCTAATTACCTTTTTGTCATAACGTGTATAAGAGTACTCACGTTGCTTGAGTAGTTCTGCGATTTTCTGATGAATACGTAACATTGTGCGTCGCGTCGCTTCTGTTGGGTGTGCTGTAATCACAAGCTCTAACGATAATTTCTCTAACGCACTTTCAACCTGTTCAATTGAAATATTATTATCGAATAATTGGTTGACACCTTCTTCTAGTGAACGAGGCTGAATGACTGTATCATCTTGCATTTGATAATAACGTCTACGTCTAATGCGATAATTCTGTTCAGCTATATTGTAAAGTTGTAAATTTACCGAAAAAGCACGAATAATTTTCTCTCTTAGACGTGAATCAAGTTTCTTAATCTCTTTATTTAATAGGTCAAAGTTGTTTGTCGTTTCATCATCACGTAATGCTTTTGATAAATTTCGGAAATGTTTGAAGGTATTTAGAAGCTCTTCTCCACCTTCTTGTCGTAACACACCGTCAAGAATATCATTGAGATATTCTACATCATGATTCAGTGTAATGTTACTTAATTGCAAATCAAATTGTTGCATAAATTCACTTCCTTTCAAAGATTTTAACGATATAAAGCCTTATTTAACAATGATTACAGCGTTTTCTGACGATCTTTAAATGTTTGATAAATGCCTTTTTCAAAAGGTATAAATGTATCATATCATGAAAATATATATTTATTAACAGTAAAAATCAGAAAATTATCTGAATAATCGCGTTCTAATCTAATTTTGATATAAATTTTAAATAATATTAGATAAATATATACCAACTCGGTATCAATGTCGAGGAAAAGTAGAAAAATATCGCAAAAAGTTAGAAAATACTATTGATAACGCTTACAAAATTAGTTATGATAGAGAAGTAGCAAGCGAGCTGCATCCCTTCGCAAGTATTGGCCCGTACCTATTCGAACAGGTATGGGTATTTTTTTTAGAAAGGGGCTTTTTTTATAATGGAGAAGAAATATATTCTAACAATCGATCAAGGAACGACAAGTACGCGAGCATTTCTTGTCAATAAAAAGGGCGAAATTGTCGCAACAGCTCAACGTGAGTTTGAACAGTTTTTCCCACAGCCTGGTTGGGTTGAACACGATGCAAACGAAATCTGGACGTCTGTATTAGCGGTAATGGCTGATGCATTAAGAAAAGCTGATGTCCATGCCCGCGAAGTCGCAAGTATTGGAATCGCCAATCAACGAGAGACGACGGTCATTTGGGAACGTGATACAGGTAAACCAATATACCATGCGCTTGTTTGGCAATCACGTCAAACAGAAGCGATTTGTCAGGAGCTAAGAGCAGCTGGACATGAACAGATGATCAAGGACAAGACGGGACTAGTCATTGATCCTTACTTTTCTGCGACAAAAATAAAATGGTTACTAGACCACGTTGAAGGAGCACGTGACAAGGCTGAACGTGGTGAGCTTCAGTTTGGAACGATCGAAACTTGGTTAATTTATAAACTATCAGGCGGTAAGCTACATATAACTGACTACTCAAACGCATCACGAACAATGCTATTTAATATCCATGAACTAAAGTGGGACGAGGAATTACTAGATTTACTCAATATTCCAGCAAGTCTATTACCACAGGTCCGTCCTTCATCAGAGATTTACGGCTCGACAGTGGACTATCACTTTTTCGGTCAAGAAACGCCAATCGCTGGAGCTGCTGGTGACCAACAAGCCGCATTGTTTGGACAAGCATGCTTTGAAACAGGTATGGTAAAAAACACATACGGTACAGGTTGCTTTATGCTGATGCCAACTGGTAAAAAAGCAATTCAATCAAAAAATGGTCTACTCACGACAATTGCATGGGGATTAAATGGAGAGATTACATATGCTCTTGAAGGTAGTGTATTCGTTGCCGGATCTGCTGTTCAATGGTTGAGAGATGGACTAAAAATGTTAGAAAATGCAAAGGATAGCGAACCCCTTGCCACTGCAGTCGAATCAACAGAAGGCGTCTATTTTGTCCCTGCATTCGTTGGATTAGGCACACCGTATTGGGACAGTGATGCAAGAGGTGCAATGTTTGGCATTACGCGAGGAACAACAAGGGAACATATCGCACGTGCAACATTAGAATCAATCGCATACCAAAGTAAAGATGTGCTCGAAACGATGGAGCAAGACTCTGGAATCAAGGTTAAACAGCTACGCGTTGATGGTGGCGCTGTTAAAAATAACTTCCTAATGCAATTTCAAAGTGACATTTTAAATGTGCCAGTCGAAAGACCAATTATTAATGAAACGACCGCAATAGGCGCAGCATATTTAGCTGGCTTAGCAGTAGGCTTTTGGCAAGACATCAATGAAATTGCATCACACTGGGAACGAGAGCATTTGTTTGAAGCGAAGATGAGTGAAGCAAAACGACAAGAGCTTTACCAAGGCTGGAAAAAAGCAGTCGCCGCAACAAGACAATATAAATAACGAAAAAGAAGCCGTTGGATTTTTACATAAAGTAAAATTTCAACGGCTTTAAATATTTTTCAATCAAAATAAGTTCCACTACATTTTTCTGTTATAAAAGATGAAGTTGAGTGTATTTTCGCGAAGCTGAGTGCATTTCCGGGAACTTGTGTGTATTTCTGCAAACTTGTGTGTATTTTCGCGAACTTGTGTGCATTTCCGGGAACTTGTGTGTATTTACGCAAACTTGTGTGTATTTTCGAAAAGTTGTGTGCATTTCCGGAAACTTGTGTGTATTTCTCGAAACTTGTGTGTATTTTCGCGAACTTGTGTGCATTTTCATGAACTTGTGTGTATTTACGCAAACTTGTGTGTATTTCTGCAAACTTGTGTGCATTTCGCAAAACTTGTGTGCATTTTCGCAAACTTGTATGTATTTCGTAAAACTTGAATATATTTCTCAAAAGATAAAAATAGAAATAGACAAAAAAATGGCTTCGAACAATAAATTATTTGTTCTTAGCCATTTTTGATTAGTTTTCTTTAACCTCTTTATTGTTTACTTAACAAATTGAGGATGGTCAGGCGATACAAGATCTAATTTAACAGCTGCTGCGTTGCTGATCACTTGTTCTTTTGATTTACAGCCTGGGATAACTGTTGTAACTGCGGGGTGCTGTAGACACCAAGCAAGCGCCCATGTTGCCATCGGTACACCAGCCGGAACCTCTTCACGTTTAATCTGCTCAACTTTTTCTAACATCGCTTGTTGTTCAGCTTTATCATAACGAGAGCGCACGTCGTTTGAGCTAAACTGTGCACCAGGCTTATATTTTCCACTTAAATAGCCACTTGCAAGTGGAACGCGAGCTAAAATTCCGAGCTGATCTTTTTGAGCAATTGGAAAAATTTCTTCCTCCGGTGATTGCGTCAAACGATTGTAAACAAGCTGTAGAGCATCAGCACCGACTTCTTTAGCCATATTTGTTTGATGAATACTTGCATCATTTTGTAATGATAGTCCTAAGTAACGAATTTTCCCCGCTTGCTTTTGCTTATCAAGCATCGTCCATAGATCATCATTATTAAATTCCTCATCCTCTAACGAATGAGATTGGTAAAGATCAATATAATCAGTATTAAGCGCCTTTAATGATCGGTCTAGTTGCTTCAAAACAGCATCTGCATCGACATGACGTGTTCGTTCGAAAGGTGAATGGAAGTGATGGCCGAATTTCGTTGCCACGATCCAATCCTCACGCTGATGTCGCTTTAAATAATCACCGATTAAACGTTCAGACAGGTGATCACCATAACATTCAGCTGTATCAATTAAATTAATCCCTTCTTCACGAGCTTGATTTAAAATCTCATCAACCTGATTTTGGCTGAAGTTAACACCCCATTCGCCACCGAATTGCCAGGTGCCAACACCGATAACAGAAACGTCAAGATCAGTTTGTCCAATTTTACGATATTGCATCTTTACAACACTCCTTTACTATCATCTGCTTTTAGAATAACATAATTGAAAAAATTAATAAGCGATATGCTCAGTGAAAATCGGCAAAAAAAAGAGCACCCAATTCTGCGAGTGATTGGATGCCAATAAGGGGGACAATCTAATTTGAAAAATACGCTATCTCTTCTGAGAGCATGAATCTGAGTATTCAAGTTCTTAAGGAGAGATATACATTCCAAAATTGTAACCGTTTTCATTATATGATAGATTCAATAAAAATACATGAACCGAAAGACCTATTTTTTAACCATATAAAGTAATTGAAGACAAGACGAATACTTTGCTATTTTTGATAGCATTTTACTAGATAGAGATTTGCTTAGAGTTAATCATGAATAATTAATTTAGTTTCCTCCTTTGTTTTATTTTCAAAAGAGGCGTATAATAGTGTTATGGACCCAAGAAAGGGGTGGTTTGGTGGCTTATTACAATAATAGGCGTGAACCAGTTGAAGAGGTAGATACAAAAATTTGGTCATGTACAAATGAAGAATGTGCTGGCTGGATGCGCGTCGATTATTCATTTGATGAAAAACCAGCTTGTCCACTTTGTGAATCGGAAATGGTTCAAGAAACAAAAGTACTTCCTAAGATTACAAAATAATTTCAACATTAACCGAAGTACGGTAACGAATTTTGGTTAATAAACGTCGTATGTTTTGATAACATAATCTTCAGTAAGTTACTGATTTATTTGAAACTGGCAATCGCCAGTTTTTTTCTTTTGGGGAAAAATAATTTTAAGCATCGTGTTAATCTTGAAACAAGCGGATAAACATGCTTCAATTAACATATAATGTTTGAGAGTAATTGGAATGAGATGATTGAGGATGTGGACCTGAGATGAAACAGATCAAAGTATCGTTATTAATAATTATGAGTTTATGTATTGGACTTGTTGCTTGTGGTGATAAAGAGGAAAAAGAAGCAGAAAAGCAGGATCTAGAAGAACCAACTGAAATTGTCGAGGTTCCTGATGTAGCTGAAGTTCCTGAAGAGACCGAGGAACCAATTGAAGTTGAACAAATTGTTTCAGATGATGAGCGAGTTGATGAAACTGAACTAGTGTTAATCGTAAATGGTGAAGAGGTTTATGGTGATCGCTATAATTTAGCATATCTTGAAGTGAAAAATCGCTTAGTTCAAGCTGAAACATTGCCAGAAGATTTAACAGAAGTACATGATGAGGCGATGGGTGAATTAATTAACCATACTTTACTTGCTCAAGATGCGAAGGACAAAGGGATTGTTGTCACAAGTCGAGAAGTAGATGAAATTTTTGAAGACACAAAAGCTCAATTTGAGTCTGAAGCGGAATTTTATCAAATACTCGATCAGCTACCATATACTGAGGACGTTTTCCGTGAAATTTTAGCAAAATCATTATTACAGCAATTGTACATTACGCAAGAATTCAACGATATTGCAATTTCAAATGATGAAATTGAGGAGTTTTATGATATTTTAGCAGACCAGCTAGAAAATCCCCCAGCACTAGAAGAGATTCGAACTGATATACACAATCAATTATTACAAACTGAAATTCAAATGGCTTTGACGGACCGAATCAATCAGTTGAAAAAAGTTGCAGAGATAGAAGTGATTTTAGAAAAATAGTTGAGTGACGAGGTAAAAATAGAGTTATATATTTTGTTTGGGAGAGTTAAGATGAAAGATTTTTTAAATGACATTCGTAAACCTACGCAGATGCCACGATCGAGAAAAATATTATATTCTAGTTTGATATTTATGTTAGGGGTAATTTTAGGGACGATTTCAAAGCTCCTAGACGAAACGGCAAGTAACCTATTACCTTACTTCCTAGAACAATTGGATTTAAGGAACTTTTTTTCACGAATGGGGATTTGGCTTTTCCTTGCTGTTGTAATAGCGATTTATAGTAAATCGCCAATCAGATCTGCGTTAAATGTACTCATATTTTTTGTCGGCATGGTAGGCAGTTACTATCTCTATACAGTGCTAATCGCTGGCTTTTACCCTAAAACATATATGATGATTTGGATTGCGATGACATTAATCTCACCTCTGTTAGCTTTTATCTGTTGGTATGCAAAAGGACGAGGAGTAATCGCTACTTTAATTTCATCGTTTATCATTGTGGCTATTTCAAGACAGGCATTTGCATTTGGCTTTTGGTATTTTAATATTAAATATTCACTCGAATTTTTAGTTTGGATCGCTACGATCGTAGTATTATATCAATCGCCAAAACAGATTAGTAAAGTGCTGGTCATAGGGATGCTATTATACTTTGCAACTGCTCAACTAAATATATTTTGGGGAATGTTATGACAAAGAAACTCTGAGGGAGTGGGGGTTTCTTTTTTTGTGATGATATGTGGAATTCTTCTGGGACGTCATTGAGTAAAAATAGGATACGATAAGTAAACTGGAAAACATGCCCAAACGCAGATATATCAAGCGTTTGGGTATGTTTTTCTTTTTTGATAAAAATCGTAGAAAATAGTATGTTTTTATACCGTTTTACACATTTTTTACACAAAAATATTAACGAAGAATTATACTGTTAATACTTGAAATTAATTTTATTGAGAAGTAATTATTCTACCACCAACTTTTCGAGTGTATTCGAAGTTTTATCGAAAGTGTTTACATAGTGTTTTGTAATTGGAAGAAAAAAGTCTATATTGTGTTATAATTTTGAATAGAAAAGTAAATATGGAGGGAATATAATCGATTTAGGTATTCCTATTGAGTTATATAGTCATAGTTAAGACAAGTATAGGGATTTACTAATAAGACCAAAATTTTTTGTTAAACAAACTATACAAATACTAAATTCTACAGCTAATGATAATTTACTAGAGGAAGTATTGAAAACATATCTAAATAAAGATGTGGGTTATAAAAATGATCATGATTTCACTATTTCAATACATAAAACATTAAATTATTTCATTAATCGGGGAAGGATGATTTCTTGTGGATGGTAAAGATATACAATTATTAGAAATTAAAGAGGCCAGATCTGGAAACGTATCCTATACCAAACCAGTTGTTATCCATCAATCATCTAGAACAAAAGTTACAGTAGTTCCGTTTTATATAGATAGGAGCTCAGGTAAGGAGCTATCTGTAAAGATATTAACTCAAACAAAGGGAAAACCACCTATGGATTGGTTATTAGTAGATGAAAAATCAACAAGCCTAAATGCAGAAGCAACTCTCTCTTTATATAGTAGCTTGAAAAAGTTTCTAGCATTATCTGAACAGGAAGAGAACGGAGAATACATTATTTTAAAACCAGCAAATGAGGAACATTCATTTGGTAATCATGGACCGGAAGAAATTGCACAAGCTATCTTAGGGGTATTAAATAGACCTGAAATTGCAAAACACTTAGTAGATAAAGAATTAAGTAATGAATTAATCACGGCCTTTAGGAGCTCAATACGCCTGCAGGAACTACGTTCAGCAGTTGCACAATTAAGACAATATCTAGAAAGTGGTATTAAAGATGAACAAAAGTATCAGCAATGGTGTGAGGAACACCCTTGGGCATTTGGAAACTCTTTTGTAGTAAATGATGATGTAAGAGCGATTTCCGCATCCGATAAAGTTGATTTGATGTTGCCTACTGTTATAACAGGATATAGAGACTTAGTAGAACTAAAAAGACCTGACATGGAAGTGTTAAATTACGATAGTTCTCATAATAACTACTACTTTACTTCTGAAGTATCAAAAGTAATAGGTCAATGCCATAGATATTTAGATGTATTTCAGGAAGAAGCAGCTAGAGGATTGAGAGACCATCCGGAAATCGTTGCATACCATCCAAAAGCAACTATTGTAATAGGACGTTCCAATGACTGGACTAAAGAAAAACACAGAGCCTTACATGGCCTAAATAGTAGACTAAACTCAATAACTATTATTACCTATGATCAATTATTAGCGCAAGGTG
This sequence comes from Amphibacillus xylanus NBRC 15112, assembly GCF_000307165.1. Lineage (NCBI taxonomy): Bacteria > Bacillati > Bacillota > Bacilli > Caryophanales > Bacillaceae > Amphibacillus > Amphibacillus xylanus. The sequence goes on along the minus strand of NC_018704.1, from coordinate 1,998,105 downwards.
AAAGAATGATAGATATAGTAAGTGAGGGTTATAATGAATAATTTGATAAAGGAAGTCTCTGATAAATCACGTCAAATCGCTTATACATCAAGCGGTTTGACGTTTTATTGTTTTTCATTAAATACCAAATAAAATTACTTGTATTTATACCGTTTAATGACTACATTAGCTTAAATTAGTGGAGTAGAAGAATCGGACATACGTTTTTGACCTTATTCAAATTTCCTTTCTATGATGACTAATAGGTACCAATTATAATTTATAGTATAATAGTCATAAATAGAATATTTAACATTAAAAAATTATCGAGAGATATTTTTTGTATGAGGTGATAACATGTCAGTTGACTTGGGAAAATTAAAAAAGATACATGTTAGAGAAATCTGGTCACATGAAGCATTAGATTTTACACCATGGTTGGCAAAAGAAGAGAATATTGCTGAGTTAGGGAAAGCACTGGGGCTAGAACTTGAAGTAGAAGGTACTGAAGTAGCTGTAGGTCCATATTCTGCTGATATATTAGTAAAAGATGCTGGAAGCAATGATTACTATGTAATTGAAAATCAATTAGAAAAAACTGATCATGATCATTTAGGTAAAGCTATTACATATGCTTCTGTATTAGATGCAGTAGGAATTATATGGATTGCTTCAAACTTTACTGAAGAGCATAAAAAAGCACTAGATTGGCTAAATGACCATACTTCAAATAGTATTTTCTTCTACGGTGTTTCACTGGAATTATGGTCAATTGACGATTCAAAACCTGCTGTTAAATTCAATGTTGTTAGTCAACCAACAGAAATAGTTAGACAAACAGCAATTTCAAAATCAACTGATAGTTTAACACCAACAAGAAAACTGCAACTGGAATTTTGGACTAAATTTAGGGAGAAGCTAAAAACTCGTCCTGAAATACCTTCAGTTCAAACTGCTCGTCCACAGTATTGGTACGATGTTTCACTAGGTAGATCGGGGGTTCACTTATCAAACCTTGCGTCTACCTCATCTAATCAAATTGGAGTAAGAGTTTATATTCATAATAAAATCGCAGATAATGCTTTAAATCAGTTAATGCAGTTTAAAGACGAAATTGAGTCCGAAATTGGTGAAAAGTTAGAGTGGAATCCAAATCCTGATAATAGGGATAAAATAATCAGTCTAAAAAGGGATGCTAATATTGAAGATAAAAATAAATGGGATGAATATTTAGAATGGCTTGTAGATAGGACAGTGAAATTTAGAAGAGCCTTTGGAAAACGTGTAAAGACAATGAATTTTGATCAGGATACGTATGATTCAGAAATAGATTAATTAATACGATATTATCAGCCATGGCAATTGTAAACAATATACTAATCTTGCTCTACTCGTTAAAATTTAAGTATAGACATAGTTTACAGATATTAATAAATATCTAATCGAAAAGGGGTAGAAATATGGCTTGGTTAGAAAGCGGCAAACTAATATCAGATGCAGAAAGTCGAGAACTTATTTCTAAAGGTTATCAATTTGTCGAAGGTGTTTTGACGTCACCAGACAAGGTAAATGACTTAATAAAGTCTGGGTACACTACACCACATTTAGCAGAGGGCTTACGATATACTTTTACTCCTAAAGAAGCGAAAAGTCTTAGAAATTTAGGTATTGGAGTTTTAGGTGTTGGCTTAATATCATGGGGAACATGGCAATTTGGAAAGTTTGCAAAAAGTAAATTTGATAATAGGAAAAAAGAAAGTCTCTAGTCTATTTCTGACTAGAGATATTTTCTTTTCAAACGGAATGTGATTGCTGACTCACTTGGGGGAGTATCGAATGCATATAACATTATACCCATGGACAGCAATCTCAATATGCAAGGCGATTAAGCTTATTGGAAAAGTGATTCGAGATGCAGGACGTTGCACTGATTTCGTAGTAGCAATTCAATATCCAAATACAAGCTTTTCGGGGAACTCTAAAATAGGGTGTTTTTTCGTTTTGAACCGCAAACTATCCAAGCATCCTCTCAAATACTCTCGCAGTTTTCATCTGGTCTCTTTCTTCCAACTCCTTAACAACGTGGGTATACGTGTTTAAGGTTGTTTCAATGTCACCGTGCCTTAACCGTCTAGATACGTAATAGACAGAAACTCCTTCGTAAAGAAGTACACTTGCGTGGGTGTGCCTAAGTCCATGGACAGAGATAGGATCAATATCCAGATCCGTTAACAATTCTTTCAAGACTTTGTTTGCATATCCATTACTTACTACCTTGTATTTTGATAAAGGCGAATAGAATACAAGTCTGTGGATGTTGTCTGGGATGGTATCAAAAAGTATCTTGAATTCATTCATCGTTTCCTTGTCCATTTTAATAACACGAACAGATTGCTCATTTTTAGTTGGCCCAAATCCTTCATGCATCTTGTTCGTATAGCCCCAAGACTTATTAATGTTGATTGTATGATTAAAAAAGTTAAAGTCCTCTCTAGTCAGGCCGACCATTTCTGCAAAGCGCATTCCAGATGTTAGACCGAGCAATAATAAAAGGTGAATAATCATCTTATCTTCTAATTCATGTATTGATTTAAGTAGTCTTTGACTTTCTTCCTATCCTAAAGACTTTTCCTCGGCTCTCTTCCCAGCTCGTCCTGTTAATACAGCGCCCCGAGTGAAATCAACTCTAATTAACCCCTCATCAATTGCTTCCTTTACACATGCTCTAATATGAGTATTTAATTTTCTAGTTGATGCCTTGGCATGAGTTTGCCCGTATTCGTTCAAGAATTCTTGATAGGAGCGTTTTTTTATGTTTTGGATAGAATACCCTCGAAATTGTCTTTGACCGTTTTAAGGGTGTCGTTGTAGCGTGCTAGGGTATTGGAATTGATATCAGTTTTGAAAACCTTTATCCAGTTTTCAAAATACTCATCAAAAGCAACTGGTTTTAGATTCGGTGTTGCACCTTTTAATAATTCTGCTTCTACTTCCATTGCGGCTATTTGAGCTTCTTTCTTTGTCCGGAAGCCACCTTTCCGTATAGGTTTCTGCTTTCCATTAACAGTACGACTTACAGTAAATTGATAAGTTTTCCCGCGTTTTTGAATACTTGCCATGTTGTGATCTCCTCGTTGTTTTGTCCAGGTAACTACCAAACTCTAAAATAGAAAGTCGTTTGGTAGTACCTAGGTTTCATTATTAAAATTAATGGTGTTTATCGACTTATTAAGCAAAAATTTTATCAAAGTTATCATCCAAAAATTGAGCCATTTTAGTAGCTTGAAATGACCAAGTCTGTCCTTTGGATTTTGGATAATATACAAATCCACCATTTTCAGAATCCAACATTTTTCGGAAACGTGTGGGATAGAGTATATTCTCTTTAATCCATTCAGATTTTTTGTTGGTATGAATTTGTACATCTTTCATAGTCCAATAGACTCCTTGTAATTGTGATTTCTTTAATTCTTCTAGTTGAATCTTAGATATGAGTACACTATCAGCAGGAACAGGAATGCTTAAGTTAACAGAAAGCATTTGCTTATAGCTACCTTTACTTGGATCAAAGATGAATTGGTTTATACTTTGTTTATTTGCTAGTGCATTATTTCTTTCCAAACTGTTCACCTCCTATTTATTTAGATACTTGGTTATCGGAAGAATAATAGAAATTATTTGGGCCAAATAATGGAAAAGTTTCTGGATTAAAGAGTTAATGTGCTTATGTATTTATACTAATATCGAATTAGATGAATGGAAAATTTGCTGGGGGGTAGGCGGGATAGTGTGAGAGTTTTCTTAAGTGTGAAAAAAGCAAAAAACCTGTATAACCCAAGTACATCCACTCGTTTGAGTAAATGCAACTGAAGTCATACAGGTTTTTTGACACTCTTATTGTATTTTTAAAAAGAAAATGCGCGCTTTTCTTTTACGATGTCGTATTTAAACAAGGAATTAATCTTTGTTTAACAAACTGTGGTAGTAACCACTTGTTTTACTGCCGATGCGGCATCGATAAATTTTATCTCTTGATAGAAAGTAATTATTAAAGATTATATTTATATTTTAGTATCTAAAAAAATTTACAGCAAGACTGTATTGAAAAAATGATTTAGTAATATATTCCAGTTCTTTAATAAATATAATAGAATCTCGCCCAGATAAAAAAGGTAACGCACCCTGCCCGCTAAGTAGTGTGAGTTACCTTTTCTTGCACGTATTTAATTAGCCACCGCAAGACTGCAGAAAACTAATACTGACATCTGTGTTAGAGCACCGACATCTTTCATATACCATAAACCACAACAATATTAATTTCAAATTAATCTTACAAATTTTCAAAAATATTAATCGTTCTTTTCCCTTCCTTTGGTGTATAATTCTATTTTCTTAGCAGTAGTACGAATTTAATAATTACAATTAAATTAATATATACCTTTGGATGTGCTTATTGTATTTAACGAGGGACAGGTTAGTTTAATATGAAATCTAGAACCTAAATGAAAATTGGTTAAATTATTTTTATAATATTACAATGTATATACTAGTTAAATTAGAGAAAGGAAGGTAAAACATGGCAAAAGATATATTTTTCATTTGAATTGGCTGGTACACCCTTTCAGATTGAATTTGAAAGAGGTTCAAGTATTAAATGGTTAGATAGAAGGTATTTCCCAAAAGATAAGCACGGTGTTTATGTGGTATATAACTATAATGGCGAAGTTATTTATGTTGGAAAGACCTTGGATAAAGTTGGATTTTTTGGTCGTTTGTCCTCTAATCATCAATATTTTGATACGTTTAAAAAGGATTGCGATCATATTGAATTTTTTTATTTAGAGAATTCGCTTGAAATTCTCATGTTTGAACGCGCTAAAATCCTTCAATTCGATCCACTACTTAACAGGGATGATGATGAACGTATTGTCCGTTCACAAAACTATGAGAAAGCTGTGAACGATGAATTTGCGTTGTTCCAATATTATGTACTAAATGATTCGGCGATTGTTGATGAGATGGAAAGAAGAAAACTCACAGAAGATGAAATGGTTAAATTATTCAATAAAAATTACCCTTTGATAAGAAATGAAGTTTCCTTAGACTCCATTGTTTATGATACTCAACCAGATTTTTTTCCAACAAAGTATTTTTGCAGTAAGTGTATGGATTTAGGTGAAGTAGAAAATGATTTCGGTAAAATGGAATTTTGTGATTGTCAAATTGGTGATAATCTATCATTTGAACTTTATGGAAAACACATCGGTGAATAAAAAATGGGGAATAAGCTTGGTGGTCAATTAACGAATCAATGTATCATTTTCAAATGGATTCTTGTGGGGGGAATATTGTATTCTATTAATTCGATACTATATATGGAATGTAATCATAAATAAAACACAATATATAGTATTTATACTTGAAGATATAAGAATACTATATTATAATTTAGAAGAACAAATATTCGTAGTTTTTAAAGGGGTGTTGTAATGATAGATACAAACAAAAAAACTATAAGCGTCATGCAAATTCTTGCAAGGGATAGCCTATAGCTTACAAAAGTCACAGAAGCGCCAACTTCTGCCCACATCGCTTCGCCAAAAGCGAGTAAAACAATTATATTCAATGAAAATATAACATAAGCGTAGGCTCCTCTGCAAGAAATAATCAATTTTAAATAAAATGAGGAGCTAAGTAAATGGAAAGTGTTAAAAATTTACATACCTTATATTACAGTTTAGGGTGTCAGGTAGTATGCTAAGGATTCCAAGCCTAAAGCTTATTGCAGAATATTAATGTGATTAACGAAGGCTAGTGTGGGCAGTAGCTTTCATTTTACAAAACAATAAAATGAAAAGAGGTAATGCCATTGTCAACTTACACTAAGGTAAATATGAACACATTCATTAAAGATTATATTAACTTGGATTCCGAGGTAACAAAGAAGGCACGTGCAAGTAGAGACTTTTTGCATGATCAATTAATTTCTCTACCAGAAAAGGCTGAAAACTTCCCGTCTTTATACAAAGATAAAGAAACATACAATTTTGGTTCATTTTCTAGAAGAACAAAAATAAGACCACTTGATGATATTGATTTTCTATTAGTTTTTACAGGTAGTGGATCAACCTACATAGAAAGTGGGGACATCCTTAAAATTACCCCTCCTGAGAGTGCGACAGATTTATATAAATTGAGAGATGATTATGGTTATTTAAACTCAAGAAAGCTTCTAAATAAAATTAAAAATAATATTTCTAAAGTTTCACAATACCAAAAGGCCGAACTACATTCACATAAAGAAGCTGTAACTTTAAATTTAACTAGTTATGACTGGACATTTGATATTGTGCCTGCGTTTATTACTGCTGAAGATGCCTATGGTAAATCGTATTACGTAATCCCTGATGGAAATGGACATTGGAAAAAAACTGATCCACGGATTGATCAAAAACGAGTTACATCAGTTAATACAAGCACAGATTATGATGTACTTGAGTTTGTTCGTATAATTAAATATTGGAATGAAGTTCAATCTATTAAAATATCATCTTATTTAGTAGAAAATATTGTATTAGATTACTTTGAAAATGAATATATATGGCCAACAAGACGAACACAACTAAAAGCATTTTTTAAATACTTGAAAACAGCGATATGGAATTCTGTAATGGATCCTAAAGGTTTACAAGGGGATTTAAATGATTTAGATTTTTCAAAAAAACTTTCTATTGAGACAAAAGCTAATGAGTGTATGAATGCAGTAGAAGATGCTATTGAATATGAGGATGCTGGAGAGTATGAAAATGCTGACAAAAAGTGGCGTGTAGTATTTGGTGATGAGTATGACTAATTCAAGTATCCACATTAGACAAAATTTACCTGAAAGTATTGAGCAACTACGTGCGCAACGTAGTTGCTACAATATAGTTGAAAAAATGTATATTTGGAGAATGATAATTAGCATATTTTTACCTATATTTTCTGTTTCAATGTATTTTTTATTTGATAATGACTTAGCGAATTTTGTGTTAATTTTAACGGGGATAGGGTTATTGGTTTGCTTAATGCTAGAATACTATGAAAAAACTTATTCAGTGAAAGGTGCTAAGATTCAAGAAATGTTTGATACTCAGGTATTTCAAATAAATTGGAATACTGCTTTACTTGGAGATAAAGTCTCCTTAGAAGATATTCATTTATTAGCACTAAAAGATAAAACCCCTGAATCAGAACTTGCAAATTGGTATACAGGTTTAGTTTCTGACGAAGAAAGAATAAATATATTAACAGCTCAACGAATGAATCTGTCTTGGACTCACCGTCAAAAACATAAATTCAAATGGGTTTTGATATTAACATTTTCTATCATTCTGATTTCTTCTATTGTTATAGGTTGTCTAATTAAATTATCTTTGATTACATTTCTGATAACATTTATTTTCCCTTCTTTGTCACTTTATACCTATTTATTAAAAAATTTCATTGAAATTCACATTCAAGGAAAAGAATTGCAGAGGGTAATTCTTCTAATAGAGCAATATATAGAAAATGGTTCTCCTAAAAAGTCAGACCTACGAAGTATTCAAGATGCTGTATATATTTATGGTAGAATACCGAATCATATAGTTCCAAATTTTATATATAAACTTCTACGTCCAAAATATGAATCAAGTTTTGAAAAAACTAATAAAAAATTAACAACAAATAAGTAATATTCTTATAAGGATAACCTATGAACGGCGGAGGCTTTAACACTGCAAGAAATAAATTTTTTTTAAGCGTAGATTGTAAAATTAAGCTAGACAACTAAAAAAGTCATTTATGATACACTCTTACTATACTTCCACCACGAAGAATAGGAGTGATCATAAATGACCTACACCCATCTTACCACGGATGAATGAGTTATGATAGAAGCTTATTATCATCAAAATATTTCAGTTGCGATTATCGCTGAACGCTTAAAACGTTCGCGTCAACCCATTTATAACGTCATTAACTTTTTGAAGCAGGGTCACTCAGCGATCGATTACTACAAACGCTACAAGGAAAACAAAAGGCGATGCGGTAGACGTGAGATCTCCTTGCCTAAAAAAGAGCAGGAATACGTCAAGGAAAAGGTTTCCCTTGGATGGACGCCGGACGTTATTATTGGGCGTGCTGAACAGCCCATCAGTTGTTCAATGAGAACTTTATATCGTCGCTTTGAGGACGGTTACTTCGATAGAACAACGCTCCCTATGAAGGGCAAATGAAAACCAAATGGACACAACGAACGACGTGGAAAGCAAGCTTTCAAACGACATATCTCTGAAAGAGATAAAGACTATCCTCTATTTAAAGATGAATTTGGTTACATTGAAGGTGACACAATCGTTGGTGCTCATCATAAAAGCGCAGTTATCACATTGGTGGAACGTCTATCTAAAGCTATCATCACTTTAAAGCCAGAAGGTAGAAAAGCAAGTGACATTGAAACAACGCTAACACAGTGGTTTCAATCTATTCCAAGAAATCTGTTTAAGTCTTTCACATTTGATAATGGGAAAGAATTTAGTAATTGGAAATCGTTGTCCAACCAACATGATGTCTCAATCTACTTTGCAGACCCAGGAACACCTTCACAACGTGGCTTAAATGAACAATCAAATGGCTTACTTCGAAAAGATGGTTTGCCAAAAGAAATGGACTTCAACGAAGTCGATCAGAACTTTGTGTCCGCAGTAGCTGACAAGAGAAATAAAATCCCTAGAAAATCACTAAATTATCGAACGCCTTTGGAAGTGTTTTTGAGTTACAACGACGATGAATCACACTTGTTTAGCTTAAATTGACAAATCAAATTGCTATAAACAATTCTTGTATTAAATAGATATTTAATATATTATTATCATAATACTCTAACTTCCTCCATATCTCTCTAACAAACTTTTTCAATTCGTTTTCTTAATCTATTTCGATCCCTTTGTCATTTTTATCCAAATATTAATATAAATGAGGTGAAAAAATGAATAACAGTATTTTGTCCTATCCTGTTAGGGGACCTTATGGGAACTCTAAGTATCGAGGTAATTGTTCCGGTTACCTAATTAGGGATATCTTGGATTTTTATCAACCAATTAATTTTTTAGAATGCTTTGCTGGAAGTGGAACAGGATTCGATGTAGCTAGAGAATTAGGTTATACGAATAGTATCCACTTAGACCTCAATGATCACTTCGGTAACTTTAATCTTCTAAAAGATGAATTGCCAAAAGGGGCTGACCTTGTATTTAGCCACCCACCTTATTGGGATATCATTCAATATTCAGGAAAGAATCATGTCTGGGGAGACAAACCTCACAAAGATGACTTATCCCACATTCACGACTATAATGAATTTATTCAAAAACTTAATGTGATTAACAAGAGAATATTTGAAAGTATAATCCCTGGCGGAAGACATGCAATCCTTCTTGGAGATGTTAGAAAAAAAGGGAAGTATTACTCAATAATCAAAGATATAACGTGGTATGGAGAATTAGAGGCACATTTAATTAAAGTACAACACAATACAAGAAGTAAAAACAAAAAATATAATAGCTACAATTTTATTCCTATCGCTCATGAGCATTTATTAATATTTAAAAAGCCACAAATCAGATAACCTAAATTGAAAAAAAGAAAAAAGCGGCTTTTATCCGTAAACTAGGTACAAAGCCGCTAAAATCTATATAAGAAATTTTAAATTCTAGGTAAATGAAAGATCCATTTTAACCAGCTTAAAACACTGCCTGCTCTACGATTAATTTGAGGTTCATTACATACATTATATAATCGCATCTTTTGTTCGATTAATTCTTTAGGTGGAAGCTTTCTAGTTTTGTATACTTTAATAAATAACTCATGGAAAATTTTATGTTCTAAAATTAAATTTACGAGCTTTAATTGCCTATCTTTATAATTTAAATTAAAAACTTCTTCACCTAATTTGGTAAGTTTCATAACCATAGAACCAGTATTATAATCTTTTACTTTTTCAAATAACCCCAAATATTTTCCTGCGTTAAAATAATAATCTGATTGTCTTTCTCTAAATTGCATCAAATCTGCAACTTCTTCAGTTGTCATACTGTTCTCATGGAGCTGTTCTAATAATGAGATAATACGTTCAAATGTATCAGCTTGTATAAAAGGCACGTTACTGAAATTCATATTATCATCCGTTTTAACTTCTGTTTTATGATAAACTTCTAGTAAATCTTCACGAGTAATATTGGTATCTTCTAAAGAATATTTTTTTTCTTTAACAAGCTTTATTGAAGAATAATCTTTAAGAGATTCAAATTCGTACTCAAAAAGTCTATAAATCTTATTAGAATAGACTGAAAATACTAATCGTATTGGTTTATTTATCCTTTTTTTCCATAATCGATATGGATAATATAATTGTCTAATATGGAAATCTGGATAAACTATATTTTTCGCCTCTAAAATAACAACGGATTCTTTATTTTCAAAGCCTGCATCAATTTCACATTGAGCATTTTTAACAAAAAGTTCCTGTTTTCCACTATACGTATTTACTCGAAAGTTAAACTCTCCAGTACCCATTCTTCCACTAAACGTTTGTACATTATTATTAACTTCTAGAAAGTCATCTAAGATATTAGTTAATACTAAAAGATTAATTGCATTTGATTCTGTAGTAATATGATTTATATCTATCGTTTCAAAATCGGGAACTTGAACCTTTTGCATTTTTGCATTTTGCTCAGTTGAATTAGGGAATGATTCATATAACTGAAAATCACTTAGAATATAGGAACTTCTACTATCTGGTAAAATATTGATCTTATTCTTTTTTAAAACTTTTGGGAGAGATTCTGAACTATCCCACTTTGACATTAATCGAGGTTCACGAAACTCCTTTATTTGTTTGGATAGAATCCTAAACTGACCTTCTTTTTTAATCTTATTAACGATATCATATTTTTCAATTATTTTTTTCCATGCATCATTGGTAGATAAATTAGTCATGATTATATGATGACACCTCATTTATTTTCTACTGATAATAGCTCTTTTTTAAAAGCTTATCCTTGTCATTATTTAGTTTACGTTCATCAGTCCTTTATATTATCGTACAAAATGATCGTACATAAGCTGTCTTTTATGAAGTTAGAAAAAGTATGAAAAATTCTCTATTACTTGATAAATTTTCATTAGAATAGTATGATAATACTTTAAAAAAATTAACTTTATTGCATCATTACCTAATACAATGATATGTCTAAAACAAATAATTTACAAGGACAACATATTAATAGTAAGTTGTATAAACTTATTAACAATATTCAATAAGTATGATACAATACAGTAAACACAGGAAGAGAACAAACGTTCTATCGGAGGTCATATCATGATAAAGAGCCCAACAAGAGCCAAGCCATTTCTTAAATGGGCTGGTGGTAAAACGCAATTATTACCAAAAATCAAAGAATACATGCCAAAAGAGGTTGTAGAAGGTAAAGTGATCAATTATGTTGAACCTTTTGTTGGTAGTGGTGCAGTGCTTTTTGAGCTAATGCAATCTGAGGAATATCAATTTGAGAAAGCACATATTTGGGATATTAATCCAGAATTGATAAATGTTTATAAAGTAATTAAGAGTCCCGAAGTTGTTCAATTAATTAGTCATTTAAAAGTACTTGATGAGGAATATAATTATAACGAAGATAAAGATTATAGAAAAAAAATTTATATGAGAATCAGAAGTAACTTTAATGAGGGTATTCATGTATTAGAAAAAAATCCTTCCATGGATTTTCGTGTAAAAAGAGCAAGTGAATTTATTTTTCTAAATCGGACTTGCTACAATGGTTTGTACAGGGTGAATAAAAAAGGGGAATTTAATGTTCCAATGGGAAGCTATAAAAAGCCAAAGATTTGCGATGAAAGTAATTTATTAGAAGTACATGAATTATTAAAACGTGTGGTAGTTCATGATCCTGGTGACTACAGAGAGAGTCGTTCAATTATTGATGAAATACTTTCATCAGGTCAAAAGGTTTTTGTATATTTTGACCCACCATATCGCCCTTTAAATGCAAGTTCAAGTTTTACATCTTATAGTAAATTCGACTTTAATGAACAAGATCAAATTAAGCTATCGGTATATTTTAAAGAACTAGATAAACTAGGAGCTTATTTAATGTTAAGTAATTCTGACCCCAAAAATATAAATGAAAATGATGATTTCTTTGACAAAGAACATTACTTCAAAAGAGGAGAAAATGGAGAAAATTTATTCCATATTCACAGAGTTCATGCAAGAAGAAATATTAACTCAAAAGGATCTAAAAGAGGGAAAATAACTGAATTGTTAATTACTAACTAACAGAATTTAATAGCTAAAAGCGGCAAAGCAAATTTACAAAGTTATTTGCCACTTTTTTAATTTTATTTTCTCAAATATTATAATCTATATCATTAGCGTTGCATAAAAGTGTTGTTCACTTGTCAAATCAATAAATTACTCTTAAGTTACTTGAAGTTAAAATTTACCATCTTTATTTTGTTTTTAAATTTTTGATTTGTCAATTTAAGCTAGACAAATGTGATTCATCGATGTAACTCAAAAACACTTCCAAAGGCGTTCGATAATTTAGTGATTTTCTAGGGATTTTATTTCTCTTGTCAGCTACTGCGGACACAAAGTTCTGATCGACTTCGTTGAAGTCCATTTCTTTTGGCAAACCATCTTTTCGAAGTAAGCCAATTGATTGTTCATTTAAGCCACGTTGTGAAGGTGTTCCTGGGTCTCTAAAGTAGATTGAGACATCATGTTGGTTGGACAACGATTTCCAATTACTAAATTCTTTCCCATTATCAAATGTGAAAGACTTAAACAGATTTCTTGGAATAGATTGAAACCACTGTGTTAGCGTTGTTTCAATGTCACTTGCTTTTCTACCTTCTGGCTTTAAAGTGATGATAGCTTTAGATAGACGTTCCACCAATGTGATAACTGCGCTTTTATGATGAGCACCAACGATTGTGTCACCTTCAATGTGACCAAATTCATCTTTAAATAGAGGATAGTCTTTATCTCTTTCAGAGATATGTCGTTTGAAAGCTTGCTTTCCACGTCGTTCGTTGTGTCCATTTGGTTTTCTTTTGCCCTTCATAGGGAGCGTTGTTCTATCAAAGTAACCGTCCTCAAAGCGACGATATAACGTTCTCATTGAACAACTGATGGGCTGTTCAGCACGCCCAATAATAACGTCCGGCGTCCATCCAAGGGAAACCTTTTCCTTGACGTATTCCTGCTCTTTTTTAGGCAAGGAGATCTTACGTCTACCGCATCGCCTTTTGTTTTCCTTGTAGCGTTTGTAGTAATCGATCGCTGAGTGACCCTGCTTCAAAAAGTTAATGACGTTATAAATGGGTTGACGCGAACGTTTTAAGCGTTCAGCGATCATCGTAACTGAAATATTTTGATGATAATAAGCTTCTATCATAACTCATTCATCCGTGGTAAGATGGGTGTAGGTCATTTATGATCACTCCTATTCTTCGTGGTGGAAGTATAGTAAGAGTGTATCATAAATGACTTTTTTAGTTGTCTAGCTTAATTTTACAATCTGCGTCATTAAAAACATCATATTTACACTACATAGTGATTAACCTTAAATAATTCGCATTCTTTTACGCAATCGTAAAAGCCAAGTAATAGTTTTATCGCAAAATACAAATTTTACTGCATTAAAAAAGTGTTAGCAGGTTCTTATAATTTGAACTTACTAACACTTTTTTCCATGATAAGTTAAACCTTCTACTCATATAACGCTTCAAATACAGCTGTTGCTTTTTCGACGACATAGCCACTGCCACCACGATTGTGGATATTTTCAATCATCATCGCCATCACAATGTCATGTGAGTCAGGGTAGGCAACGAACCAGCCGTTTTCACGGGCGTTGTTATCGTCGCTCGTTTGTTTTAATTCTGCTGTACCTGTTTTACCTGAAAGTTGAACGGCTTTAATATTTGCTTTTTTCGCAGTACCTCGTGGTCCGGCAACAACTTGTCGAAGTGCGTTGCGTAAATATTCTGCGTCACTTGGACTAATTAAATCATCTGCATAGACTTGGCCTAATTCTTCACTTGTTTCAAGAATTGGTTGAATCATGGCGCCGTCGTTTAGGATTGGCGTGTAGGCTGTTGCTAGGTGTAGTGCTGTCATTAGAATTTCACCTTGTCCATAGCCAGAGTCTGCAAGTAATGTCTCACGGTCAATTTCACCGCTATTGGATACTTGGCTTGAGTAGATTGGATAGGTGTATGGTAAGCCTTCTGTGCCAAAGCCAAGTAATTCTAAGCCACTAACAAAATCAGCTCCACCTATTTCAACAGCTTTTTGTGCAAAGTAAATATTATCTGAGCGCATCATTGCATCTGTTAAGTCGACAGGTCCATTTGATTCAGATACGCGACGTACGCGGTAATTGCCCCAATTATCTTGACTCCATGTTAAGCCTTTAATGTCGACTGCGTCATTTTGGGTAATTGCACCTGTGCTAAGTCCAACGATTGCTGTGATTGGCTTAAAAGCAGATCCTGGTGAATATGTTGATGCAAATCGGTTTAAGATTGGTTGATCTGGGTCTTCAACTAGTGCATTATATTTTGTTTGGCTTATGCCGTATGTGAAATCATGTGGATCAAATGATGGGCTTGAGACGAGTGCAAGTGTTTCGCCGGTAGTTGGGTCGATCACTGCTGTTGTTCCTGCGTCACCATCATAGATGTCATAGATCATTTTTTGTAATTCGGCATCAATTGTTAAATGGATATCCTCACCCGGTACAGGTGGCTTTTCAGCGATGCCAACTTTACTTGTTTCGTTTTCAACAATTAATCTAACGCCATCTTCACCTCGAAGTCGTTCTTCAAACAGCTGTTCAATCCCTCTTTTTCCGATTAAATCATGCTCTGAATAGACGCCTTCTTCATCTTTTGCTAATTCTTCTTCAGTGATTTTTCCAATATAGCCAATTAAATGCGCGAGGCTCTCTCCGTATGGGTAAGCGCGTCCGATTTTTGATTGAGCGATCACTGGTGGGATGGCCATTAATTCATCGATGTATGCTTGATCATGAGCGGTAACTGTCTTTAATGGTACAAACATGCCGTCAGCTACCCAGCCTTGACTTAATGCTGACTCAATCCCATTTACACTCATGTCTAGGAGCTCAGCAATTGCTTCAATTTCTTGATCGCGATTATCAGTGAAGCGTCCCGGATCAACACCGATCTCATAGACCGTTTCTGTTATCGCTAATCCTTTCCCATTTCGGTCAAAAATTTCTCCCCGCGTTGTTGGGGTTGTGACGAGTGAAATCGTTCCACCATTGGCTAGCTCCGGGAGAATGAGTCCAGGGTTCCATTCTACATCCCAGTCACTTTTTTCGGTATCTTCGTCAACTTGAATGATCCGCTCTACCATTGTAATTTCGGCATTAAATTTTATTTCGCCGACTATCGATTGTTGTTTAACTGTGAAAGGGAATGTCGTTGGATATGTGATGTCTTCCCCTTTTTCTGGTTCTGGATGTTCTGGTAAAGTATAGTCAATTTCAAGCTCCTCAAATTCTAAGTCTTGATAGATTTTTTCGTATCGGTCGATAAAATCTGCTTTACTGTATGTTGCTTTTGTTTCTTCAGACAGCATGGCATACATGTCTTCAAAATTATAATCACTCCATAGTTGAATATATTCCTCAAAGCGTTCTTCTGGTAATATGACTTCTTCTTCATCCTGTGAACACGCTATCAAAATAAATAGGCTTAAGGTAATCATGAATAGATACGATAATTTCTTCACCTTATCCCTCCTTATGATTCATCTACTGGGACCGCATAAATGACATAACGATCAGGTGCAGGACCGATATATCTAAATGGATAACAAGTAGAAATGACTAGTTCTTCATTTGGTGCAGTAGAACCGATGACTGATGTATCATCAGCACTAACAATAATTGAATCGGTCATCACATAATCAAATGTCCCGTATGGTAATTCAATCGTGATGATGTCACCAACCTCGACCTCACCTAACCGTCTAAATACAGTATCACGATGCCCGGATAGTAGGATTTGATCGTTTTCACCTGGCCATGCTGTTTGTGACATATGTCCAACACCACTTTCAAGCTCATCTGGGTCCGTTCCTTCGACAATGGGAATCGCTGCATCAATTTTTTCAATATGAAGTATCCCGACTGAGTCACCTGTATCTGGTTTAAAGATGACGTCTTTTTGCGGGTCTTCATAGCTACGAGCTAATAGTTCTTGAGCTTCGATTAATGCTTCTTTTTCAGCTAATTTGATTGAGTACAATTGATATGCACCAAGTCCAATAAAGACAATACCAACAACCATAAATAACGCTGCTACTTTTTTCATAGTTAGGCCTCCTAACAAAATAATAGTTTGCTTAAGGATGGTAAGGAATTTCAATGTACTGATCGCTATCTTGTTCGATTTTTGCTTGGTCGCTCGTTAAGTCGACGATCCAATTTGTAAAGGTCTCAACTTGATCGACTGGAACAGCGACATTAACTGTGACATGCTCTAAATAATCAATTCCTGTGATGAGATGATCCTCTTGTCGTAGTTCGTTTTCAATTTTTCCTAGCAAAGGATAATCGACGGTGATGGCGATGTTTTTAACGAGCTGGCGTTTAACGATACCTGTAGCTTTTAGGGTTTCAGATGTTGCTTTAGAGTATGCCCGAATTAAACCACCTGCTCCAAGCTTGATGCCACCAAAATAACGTGTCACGACAACGGTTGTATCTTTTAAATGATTTTTCTTTAGTACTTCTAGCATTGGCACTCCAGCTGTACCACTTGGCTCACCATCATCATTGGCTTTCTGAATCTGATCATGCTCGCCAATTAAATATGCTGAACAGTTGTGAGTTGCTTGGCTGTGCTCTTTTTTAACTTGTTTAATAAATGCTTGAGCTTCTTCTTCAGTCTCTGTGCGCTTTATATGACCAATAAAGCGGGATTTTTGGATAATGAGTTCTGCTTGTCCTTGTAATTGAACTGTTAAATATGTATCTAACACGAAAAAACCTCCTATCTATTACATTATAAGCAGTTAAACATTGAAGGTAAAGCAGTCTACATCTAAATAATCAGTGCATAGACAAAAATTTCACGTCTTGCTATGATGGAATTAAGTTATCTATGATCATAGACGATTCAGATCTCATTTATGTTGCGAAATGATTAAAATCTCTGAAAAACTAGTAAAAAAGGGGAGTGATCCCGTGAAGTTTTTTCAACGATGGAATACACTAAGAAATCAAATTCTAGCGGTCTATTTAATTGTTCTTTTAATTGTGCTTGCTACTGTGAGTTATTTTATCTTTAATCAAGTCGCTCAAATGCTACGGGAGAATGCTGAAGCTCATGTGCAGCAGACGGCAAAAGAAGCGATTGGCCGTTATGATTCATTATATGAGCAACTCAATTTAATTACGAAGCAAATTGCAACAAATGATCAGCTGCAGTCGATTTTGCTTAATGAACGCAATGGTATTCCAGCGACATTTCAAGAACGGCAGGACTTGGTAACATTAACGAGTCGTTTACAAGCTAATGCAGATGGGATCTATATTACTGAAATTTTTGATTCTGACTATGACAAGCTCACGCCACTTGATGGGCCTGGATTAGTTGAACAAATTGGAACCGAATACATAAAAAAAGCCGAGCAAGCGCGTGGGAAGATGATTTGGATTGGTGATGACCGACTTAATCCGGATTACTTTTTAGTTGTGAGGCGGATTAGTTTAATGAGTGATAACTTTGAGAATGGTGGTTATTTACTCGCCCGAATTAACAAAAGCTATTTTCAAACACATACAGGGGTTGGGGCAGAGGATCAATTAATGATCGTCTTGGATCATCAAAATCAGGTCGTCTCAACAAATTATAGTGAGTTTGCTAAATTTGAAGGATTAATTGATGACAATCAAATGCTTAAAATAAACGAAGACAATTATATCCGTAATAGTGAAACATCTCGCGAGACGGGCTGGACAGTAATTATGCTGACGCCAATTAGTCGTTTAACAGAAGGCTTACCAGTCTTACGAACGATTATTGCAATTGCAGGTTTGATTGGATTTATTATTTTCTTAATTTTTTCATTATTCTTATCTACGTATATTACGAAGCCAATTAATAGATTAACAGATACGATGCGTCAAGCAGGTAAGGGAACGTTGACATTAAGCCCAGCAAGTATCGCGCCAAATGAGATAAATGAGCTGAATAACACATATAATCAATTAGCGGAACAAACCAATTACTTAATTCAAATGGTGTATGAAAAAGAATTGATCAAAAGCAGAACCGAATTAAAAGCGCTTCAAGCACAGATTAACCCACACTTTCTCTTTAATACACTTGATTTACTCTATTGGTCACTAGATGAAAAGGGTGAGGATGATCTTGCTGAGATGGTGATTAGTATGTCGAATTTATTCCGGTATACGATCACACCACCGAAGGAAGATGAATGGGTTACTTTAAGAGAAGAGCTTGAACATATTAAGCAATATATGATGATTATGAAGATGCGCTTTGATGAAAGGCTGACGTATTGCATCAAGATTGATCCGGAATTACTAGATAATCTTTTACCTAAATTGATTATTCAGCCATTAATTGAAAATGCCGTCTTACATGGTCTTAGTGATCAAATCAAAAATGGCTTGATTACCCTTTCTGTTGAAGCAACTGATGACAATCAAGCGATGATCATTACAGTAGCTGATAATGGTAAAGGGATGTCGAAAGAAAAAATCGAGCGAATCTATCAGAAAATTAATCGAAAAAGTGGTGTGCAAATTTCTGGCGATGGTATGGCACTTGCCAATGTTGAACGCAGACTACAACTTTACTATAATCCAGAACAAGTTGAAGGAATTAGCATATCAAGTGAAGAAAGTAAAGGTACATTAGTTCAATTCAAAATACCGATAATCAAGTAAAAAACTAAGATAGTAAATATCAATATTTTGCCTAGGAAAGGGAAGATATTAAATGAAAACAAAGCGAATATTAATTGTTGATGATGAACCTAGGACACGTGAAGGCTTAAAGCGAACTTTAGAAAAATGGTCAGAAGGTCAATATGAGATCACTTGCTTAGATAATGCGCAAAAAGCGATCGACTATCTATCGATTCGATCTGTTGATCTATTAATTACAGACATTAGAATGCCGAAAATGACAGGGTTAAAATTAATAGAAATTTTAAAAAAGCAAAAAAAGCAGCCTATGTTTATTATTATTTCAGCATATTCAGAGTTCGAGTATGCGCAACAAGCGCTGCGATATGGTGTTGTCAATTACTTGTTGAAACCAATTGGTAAGACAAAGCTCATTGAAGCAGTTGAAGAAGCATTAAAGCGTCAAGAGGAAATGGACAAATCAAAAGTGATCGAAAAGATGATCGATGATGATTTAATTGATCTGAAAAAAAGAGAATTATACACCAGATCAATTAAACAAGCTGTTTCCTATATCGATCAGCATTATTGCGAAGATGTTACTTTAAAAGAAGTCGCTGATCATGTTCATTTAAACCCTAGTTATTTAAGTACGTTATTTAAAGAAGAGTTAGGCATGTCATTTACTGATTATTTAACGAAAGTCAGGATTCAGCGAGCAAAACAGCTGTTACTGACAACAGATTTAAATATTACTGAAGTCGCTGAATCAGTTGGTTATAATACAGCCAAATACTTCAACAGAGTCTTTAAGGATCATGTCAACATGACGCCAAGTATGTTTAGAAAAGTAAATGAAAACGCTTTCTAATAATAGTGGTATTTTTTCCAAAGACAGTGACC
The DNA here is from genome assembly GCF_000307165.1 of Amphibacillus xylanus NBRC 15112. Classification (NCBI taxonomy): domain Bacteria; kingdom Bacillati; phylum Bacillota; class Bacilli; order Caryophanales; family Bacillaceae; genus Amphibacillus; species Amphibacillus xylanus. Next base: position 1,978,201 of record NC_018704.1, on the reverse strand, counting down.
TTACCCAATAATTTATCACATGATAGACTATTGTTGTAAGTTGAAATACCAATCTATTTAGGGGGTAAGGTAATGTTAAAAAGACGTTCTTTACTAATGTTAGTTTTAGGTATTTTGTTAGTAAGCGTTCTTGTTGCTTGTGGTGATTCTGACAAGGAAGCAGGAACAGGTGGCAGCAGTGATGAGGATGTTGTCATTGAATTTATGCACTTATGGCCAGAAGGTACTTCTCGTCAGCATAATCTTATCGTTCAAGAAATTGTTGATGAATTTGAGGAAAAACATTCGAATGTAACGATTGAGATTGATGTTTATTCGAACGAGCAGTACAAAGAGAAGCTAAGTGTTATTGGTGCTTCAAATGAATTACCAGATGTCGGGATGACATGGGCTGGTGGATTCTTGGAGCCGTACGTCACTGGTAAAATGTTTGCACCATTAGATGATATCATTTCAGATGATTTCATTCCTGGTACAACAGAAGCATACGCAGTTGACGGAGTTACTTATGGTTTACCATTAGAGTTAAACATTGCACCAATCTACTATAATAAAGCGATCTTCGATGAAGTTGGTGTAAGCGTTCCAGAAACATGGGATGATTTTAAAGATGTAGTAACAAAACTTGTTGATGCAGGTGTAACACCAATTACGGTAGGAAACCGTGATGCGTGGACAGGTTCAATGTGGTATATGTATTTAGCTGACCGTATTGGTGGTCCAGCGGCACTTAATAATGCAATTAACCGTTCAGGATCATTTGAAGACCCAGCTTTAATTCAAGCTGCGGCTGAGATCCAAGAGCTTGTTGATTTAGGTGCATTTATTAATGGATATAACGGTTTAGGAAATGATGAGGCTAAGGGTTACTTTATTAATGAACAAGCAGCGATGTATTTAATGGGTACTTGGGATTTACCTGAGTGGACGACAAATGAGGATAACCCACAAGAATTTAGAGATTCTATTGATTACTTCAAGTTCCCAGTTTATGAGGGTGGAGAAGGAGATATTGATAGTTTCGTAGGTGGACCAGGTGTTGGTTTGTTCGTAGCAGAAGATTCTGATGTGAAAGAGCAAGCTTTAGCATTTGTTGAATTCTTTGTTGAGCGCTGGGGTCAAATGGCTGTAGAACAAGCAGGTGTTATCCCTGCAACTGTGGTTAATACAGATGGTGTTGAATTACCACAAATGTACATCGACATTTTAAATGACTTAAATGAAGCGACTAACTTAACGCTTTATGCTGACGTACAAATGAGTGCGGCTGCTGCAGACGTTCACTTAAATATGATTCAGGCTATTTATGGCGGGGAAGTCACACCTGAAGAGTTTGCTGCAAAACATGAAGAAGCCCTAGCTAGCGAAGAGTAAACTATAGAAAAATGAATGTTCAGGGGCATACAAATCGTTATGCCCCTTTAATATTCTAAGCCCTATTTGATCGAACGGAAGGAGCAGTCTATCATGAATAAAGTCATGTCAAACAAAAAGGCCATAGCACTTTACGTCTTGCCAGCATTCCTCCTAATCGCAATCTTAGTTTATGTACCAATTTTCTTAACCGGTTATTATGGAATGATGGATTGGGACGGTATTGGAGAAATGTCCTTTATTGGACTAGAGAATTACGCGAACCTGATAAAGGATGATGCATTTTGGTATAGTGCGCGAAATTCCTTTATTTTAGCGTTAATTTCTTCGCTTGCTTTAATTGGTTATTTAACGATTTCATTAATTTTATCTGGAAAGATTAAAGGTTCTGATACGTTACGAAAGATTTATTTAATTCCGATGCTGTTATCATCTGTTGCGATAGCGCAGCTTTGGATTAAAATCTATGACCCTAATAATGGGATGTTAAATAGTTTATTAACAATGTTTGGTGTCGATAACCCACCAGCTTGGTTAGCAACGCGAGATACAGTATTAATTGCGATTATCTTCGCGGTCATTTGGCAATATGCAGGATTCTATATTATTATTTATAGCTCTGCACTTAAAGGTATTCCAAATGAGCTGATTGAAGCGGCTCGAATTGATGGAGCTAATCCAATTCAAATTGCGTTGAAAATTAAAGTTCCATTAATATCTGGAGTAATTAAGACAACGCTGATTTTAGCCATTGTTGGTTCATTAAAGTACTTCGACTTAATTTGGGTAATGACCGGTGGGGGGCCGAATGGTGCGAGTGAAGTTATTGCCTCGTACATGTATAAAGAAGCATTTAGAAACTATAATGCCGGTTACGGTAGTGCGATTGGCTTTGCGTTATTAGTCCTTGCACTATTCATTACCGTGATTGTCCAGCAACTTACTAAATCAGCTGAAGATTATGAGTATTAAGGGAGGGGGATGCTGATGTCAACTTTAACAAAGACCAAGAATGATTATCAAGGCTTGCGACGAATAGGTTTAACATTACTTTATGTAGTTTTAGCTATTATCGCAATCGTGCAAATCTATCCATTAGTTTGGCTATTTTTCTTCTCATTAAAAGGAAACGTCGAAATCTTTGGTGGCTCCCCTTTCGCTTTACCAGAACAATGGCGCTGGGAAAACTATGTGCGAGTGTGGAATGATGGGAATATTGGTCAATATTTCTTTAATAGTGTTTTTGTCACGATCACTGCTGTTATTTTAACGGTATTGCTTGCTAGTTTTGTTACCTTTGCAATTACTCGGATGCGTTGGAAATTAAGTCGGTTCGTGCTGTTGTTATTTATGATCGGTTATATGATACCGATTCACTCAACACTTGTACCGCTGTTTCAATTTTATCTCCGGTTAGATTTAATTGATCATCCATTGTCAATTATTTTGTCATATACGGCATATAACTTACCGCTCACGATCATGATTTTAAGTGGTTTTTACAATTCATTATCACGTGAAATTGAAGAAGCGGCGATTATGGATGGTTGTTCAATTCACCGGTTATTCTTCCAAATTACATTACCGATGACGACACCAGTGATGGTGACAACTGTCATTATTAATATGATCTATAACTGGAATGAGTTTATTTTTGTTAATACGTTTATTAGTTCTGATCGTTATAAGACGTTAACAGTTGGAATTCAAAACTTTATCGGTCAATATGTGACAGATTGGGGCGCAATTGGTGCGACACTAATGATTAGTATCATTCCAATTCTAATTGCCTTCTTCTTCTTAAGTAATCGAATTGTAGAAGGTTTAACAGCAGGTGCTGTGAAAGGTTAATCATTTTTCCCTAAAAATAAAATCCCGTTCAGTTTTTACGTTGAACGGGATTGTTGTTTTTTTTCAATGGTTTGAAAGCTGTGATAACAGGTCGCCATAATTAGAAGTGCAATAAATGAACCACCAAAGAAAAAAGATAGACCAGGAATGTAGTACATAACAACAGCTGATGCCGCGATGCCTGCGATCATCATCACTGTTTGAATCGGTTGGATCATCATAATTAAAAATGCTTGCTTAATGATTTGAAAGAAGCCTAAATCATAATGAACATAAGTGGGGAATAAATAAAGTAACGTTAAAGCAGAAAATATTAAAAACGTATATAAAGGAATGTGTAAAAGTAACATCGAGCCACTTTGATTAACGGACATAAATATTAAATTTAAATAAACAATAAAGCCAAGAATACTGATTAATATGCCGTAACCATTCGCAGCTAAGAACTCCGCTTTATATGCGCGCCAATATGTCTGGAAAATCGGTCGATCATCCTCACCACGTAACCAACTTCGTAATACAGCGAACATGGCGACTGTTGCTGGGAAAAAGCCAAAGACAATGAGTCCAAGCAAACTAAAGCCAAGCCAAAGTAAATTTAAAATTGCTAGACGTGAAATCCAGACCGTTATTTTATATAAATAATGAGTCATCGCTACCTCCTTGAGATACAATATGAAAGTCTACTTCTATTATAACGCTTACATTTTAGTTTTCACAAGGAATCATCATTTGGAGAATCTTCTATATTTTTTAGATTACAAAACATAATTGACCAAATTTCATTACAAGATATGCTATTATACAAGTAACAATCAGCTAGTTATAGGAGCTAAAAAATGAAACAATTAAATGAAAAATCTTTTGACAAAATAATTGATGGTATGCTTGAAGTTGTCGATAAAAGTAAAGATGAGATTTATCAATTAACAGAGTCATCAAGAGAAGAACATAAATTATTAAGTGATGAAATAGAACAGACACGAAAAGCAATTGAATACTTAATTGTAGAAGGGGATGAGCTTGAGCGGAAGGAGCGACTCTATCGAAATCGTCTTGCTCAAGTGAGTAAGAACTTTAATATTTACTCAGAAGAGCAAATTAAAGAAGTATATGAGACTGCCCACGAGATTCAAACAAAGCTAAAAATGGTCCGCGAGCGTGAAATTACTTTAAGACAGAAGCGGGACTTTATTGAGCGCCGGCTTAAATCATTAGAACAAATGATTGAAAAAGGTACTGCACTCGTTTCCAAAGTATCCGTGATTTCAAATTATTTAAATAACGATTTTAAACAGATCAGTGATCTGATTGATAATGCCAATCAGAAACAATCATTTGGGCTAAAAATTATTGAGGCACAAGAAGAAGAACGTAAGCGGATTTCCCGTGAAATACATGATGGCCCTGCACAAATGCTTGCAAATATTTTACTTAGGGCAGATTTAGTTGAACGAACCTTCAGAGAACGAAGTGGTGAAGAAGCTTTAGTGGAAATGAAAAATATGCGCCTAATGGTAAGAGATTCATTACAAGAGGTCCGTCGGATTATTTATGATTTACGTCCAATGGCACTAGACGATTTAGGTCTGATTCCGACAATTCGAAAGTACTTAGCGAACGTTGAAGACTATCATCAAATAAATATCAGTTTGTCCGAGCAAGGTATCCAAGGTCGGTTTGATTCAAAGTATGAAGTCGCATTATTCCGTCTGATTCAAGAATCCATCCAAAATGCCGTCAAGCATGGAGCACCAAAAAATATTCATGTTAATTTTAGAATCGAAAAAAATCAAATTTTCCTCTTAATTAGAGATGATGGGATCGGGTTTGACCTCGAGAGTAAAAAGGAAAATTCCTTTGGACTGATAGGCATGCGTGAACGCGTTGAGATGTTAGACGGTGAATTTTCAATTAAATCACAAATCGGGCAAGGAACGACTGTGTATGTTAAAATTCCATTAAAAGATTAATACAAATTGGTAATAAAAAAGTTTTATTTAGTAAAATCTTGTATAATTAAACCGATCTAAATAATGAGGATAAATATATGCCGGATAGTCATGTTTTTTACATCTTCTTAAATCTGTTTAGAAATCCATACTTTGTTCACAACTTTATGCTATAATTTTGATTTAGGAGGTTGTTCGAATTTTTCTGTCTAGAAAGCAAATGGAGGAGTAGAAATGACTAAAAGAATAGTTATTATCGATGATCATGTTTTATTTAGAGAAGGGGTTAAGAGAATTTTAGACTTCGAAGATTGCTTTGAAGTTGTAGCAGAAGGTGATGATGGTGATCAAGCCTTAGCGCTCGTTGAACAGTATCAACCAGATGTTGTCTTAATGGATATTAACATGCCAAATGTTGATGGCGTCCAAGCAACAAAACGTATTTTCGCTAAGTATCCTGATGTACGTGTGATTATCTTATCAATTCACGATGATGAGAACTATGTGACACACGCACTTAAATCTGGAGCAAACGGCTATCTTCTAAAAGAAATGGATTCAGAAGCACTTATTGAAGCAATTAAAATCGTCAGTGAAGGCGGTTCATACTTACATCCGAAAGTGACACATAACTTAGTTAAGGAATTCCAAAGACTAAGTAAAGTGCAATCTGGAAGTATTGAGGACATAGAATATCGTAAGCCATTACATTTGCTAACGCGTCGCGAATGTGAAGTTCTCCAACTATTAGCTGATGGTAAGAGTAACCGAGCAATTTCTGAACACTTATTTATAAGTGAAAAAACAGTAAAAAATCACGTCAGCAACATTTTGCAGAAAATGAACGTTAACGATCGGACTCAAGCTGTTGTAACAGCGATTCGCAATGGTTGGGTTGAAGTTTTATAATGTTTATATATACTTAAATGAAACAATCTAGTATTGGTTTACCGCTAGATTGTTTTTTTTTCGATCTTTAAAAGGGAATATTTCCCTACTTGAAAATAGTTTGTGAAAGGACTATGATTTCAAAGTGCATTCCGATAGAATAGAAGTAAGTTTGTTTTGTCTATGAAGGTTAGATAAAGTTAAATTTATTTAGATGAGTCAATTTCATAATACAAAATCTAGTTAAGAACACGAACAATTACAAATGAAAATACAATATCATACGTAAATAAAGAAGCCTAATCAAGTGATTAGAACGGCAGGCGGCGACTCCAGCGGGAACAATCGTGTCCGAAGATCCAGTGATAAAAGCTTGGAAAGCTTTTATCAATTAGCTGAGTTTAACGAAGGCAAGCTAAAACCGTCACGTCGTGTGACGACGCTTGCATGACCTACATCCTGTAGGCCCGAAAGCGTCCGCCTAGAGTGGAAATCACCGCGTCACCTGTAACCCAATTGTTCGTGTTTTATAGCCAATTAAGTCATTATGAAATTCATTCAGATATATTAAAAAGGAAGGTTAGGTTCTAAAACATGAAAGTAGCAATCATAACTGATAGTACATCTTATATTCCATTAGAAATTCGAGAGAAGTATAATATTATTGTCGTCCCGTTAAGTGTAACTTTTGGCAACAAATCATATGAAGAAGAAACTGAATTAAGTGCAGATGAATTCTATACACTTGTACGTGATTCAAAAGAATTACCAAAAACCTCACAACCTTCCATTGGTTATATAACAGATAAACTGACTGAGCTCGCCGAAAATTATGATGCGGCGATCGCAATTCACTTATCAAGTGGAATAAGTGGAACATTCAATACAATGCAAACAGCAGGAAATATGGTTGAAGACATTAAAGTTTATCCGTTTGATTCTGAGATTAGCTGTATGCCTCAAGGCTTTTACGTGATTGAAGCAGCAAAAATGGTCGAGGAAGGTAAGTCACCAGAAGAAATTATCGCGCGCTTAAATGAGATGAAGCAATCAATGCGTGCTTATTTCGTCGTTGATGATCTGCAACATCTTCACCGCGGAGGACGACTAAGTGGTACACAAGCACTTGTTGGAAGTATGCTTCAAGTTAAGCCGATTTTACATTTCCACGAAACAAAAATCGTCCCATTTGAAAAAATCCGGACGCAGAAAAAAGCAATTAAACGCATTGTTGAAATGTTTGAAGAGGATGCCAAAACAGGAAGAGCGATTCGTGCAACAGTTATTGATGCAAATGCGCCTGAACTTGGTGAAAGAGTTGCTGAAGATTTACGATCACGCTTCCCAAATGCAACGATTGAAACAAGTTATTTTGGCGCTGTAATTGGTACACACCTAGGAGAAGGTTCATTAGGAATCGGCTGGTACTTTGAATAATTTCTATAACTCCACTGCAATTGTGGTGGAGTTAGATAGTTTTTTGTGAAATTTCGCCTCATGAATTTGCTATCCTCAATAATTAATTTTTCCCATGATCTAAAAAGGAGGACTAAATTTGAACGAATCTGCCAATCGTTTTGCTGGTCGGCTTTTACTTCGTGATGAACTCAATTTATCTGAGTATGAATTTAACCAACTGATTGAATCAAATCAACTCACTCCAATAACCCCAATCGTCAAACACCACTTTAGCTACCGCTGTCTTCGTTGTAACAATACAACGAAACATCTCTTCGGAATGATCCCTTGTGCAAATTGTCAAAAAACACATCCATACTGCCGAAAGTGTATACAAATGGGAAGGATAATGGTATGCACCCCATTATATAGGTGGTCAGGACAAGCACCAAATTGGGAAATTCCAAGTCAATCTCCTCTAGCTTGGCAAGGCAAACTAGCCGAAAAACAACGCCATGCTTCAAATCGAATGATTGAAGCAATTCAAAACAAACAAGCTGAGTTACTTATACATGCCGTTTGCGGCGCTGGAAAAACAGAGATGCTCTTTGAAGGAATCGCTTTAGCGATTACCGAGGGTAAAAGGATTTGTCTTACTTCACCTCGTGCCGATGTTATTCGTGAACTACTACCACGATTTAAACAAGCTTTTCCGACTACGACAATTACCGGTCTATATGGTGGTAGTGGCCAAAATCACCAAACCGCACAACTAACACTTGCGACAACCCACCAATTATTACGCTATGAAGCAGCTTTTGATCTATTGATTATTGATGAAATTGATGCTTTTCCTTATCATGCTGACCCTAGCTTGCCATTTGCAACAAGGCGATCGACGAAACAAGCTGCGACGATTGTCTACTTAACAGCAACGCCAAGGGATGATCTTTTAAAGCGCAAACCACCAACTGTCTTCGTCCCAGTTCGCTATCACGGACATCCATTACCTGTTCCGAAATCCATGATCCAATATAAAATTCCTAAAACAGAATTACCTCACCGTTTTTGGCGCTGGTATCACAATCGCCAAAACAAATCAAGACAACTACTTATTTTCACACCAACCATTAATCAAGCAGAACAATTACGCCCACTAGTTATAAAAAAACTCCCAGACAAAATAATTGCTTCAGTTCATGCTGAAGACCCTGACAGAATTGACAAGGTCCAGCAATTTCGGAATAAGCAAATTGATATTTTACTTACGACAACAATTCTAGAACGAGGGGTAACCTTTCCATCTGTTGATGTCGCTGTTATAGATGCAGGTCATGATGTCTTCGACGAAGCAGCACTTGTTCAAATTGCTGGACGTGCCGGTCGAAGTCCTGATGATCCAACAGGTGAAGTTGTATTTATCCATGACGGTTACACACGAGCGATTAAAGCAAGTATTTTAGCGATTAAGCAAATGAATCAACGCGCAGGATTTTAAGTTATTAATCAAGGAGGATGAAGATGAATTGTCTGATTTGTCATCAATTTATTGAAGCTGATCTTACATGGTCAACGATTTTTAACTTACGACAGCAAGTGCCGATTTGCCGAAGCTGTTCAGCGCAACTAGATAAAATCGGCAAACCACAATGTGAGTATTGTGGTAGAGATGACCAAGTAAAATGTTTAGATTGCGATCGCTGGAAACAGCAAAGCTTATTAACAAAAAACCGTGCTGTTTACCGGTATAATCATTTTTTAAAAGATCTTATCAGTCGATTCAAATATCGTGGTGACTATGCATTAGTTGAAGTCTTTCGCCATGATATGAGAGAGGTTTTTACGACACAATTTAAATCAAATTCAAAGGATACACGTCTCGTACCGATTCCATTAAGTGAACAACGACTGGCATCGCGCGCTTTTAATCAAGCGGAAGCAATAGCACAATTACTGCCATATCCAATCGCACCACTACTTAAACGAACAACAAGTGAAAAACAAGCGAAGAAAAATCGTAAACAACGCTTATCAATGGATAATCCATTTCAATATATAGGAGAAGCTTGTCCCTCACCAGTCATTATTATTGATGATATTTACACAACTGGTGCAACGATTCATCACGCTGCTAGGGTCTTAAAAGAAAACGGAATAAAGCAGATTGCAAGTTTTACATTGGCACGTTAAATGACTTGAAAAACAATTTGTCTAGACGATATATATGTTATAATTAGTCTAGAATTTTCACGAAAAGGTGGGACCGAAGATGGCAGAACTTGATAACTGTCTCCAATGTGGCAAATTATTTGTACGAGCACTTCGTCCGATTTGTCAGGATTGCTATAATATAGAAGAAGAGAAGTTCCAATTGGTTTATAATTTTATGAAGAAAAGAGTAAACCGTGAAGCAACAATTCCCGAAATTGTTGAAGGAACAGGCGTAGAAGAAACATTAATTATTAAGTTTGTCAAAGAGAAACGTTTACGTACAAGTCAGTTCCCGAATTTAACTTATCCATGTGAACGATGTGGGGCTGAAATAGTCGACGGAACGATCTGTGATCAGTGCTCAAATGAAATTGCGAATGAATTAACTTTTCAAGAAGAGTTAAAAGCGATCAATGCCCGAAACGAAGAAGAAGAACGGAAAAAAATTCGGACATACTATACAATTGATAGAGTAAAAAGAAATCGTTAAACATTCAAGGAACTAAGTCGATATATATATTAGAAAAGCAAGCATCGAGAAAGAGGTGAATGGTCTTGAAAATACATGGTTCAAATCAGCCTAGGGTGAACCCTTACCAAAAGCAACTACAAAAATACACACAAACACGTACGGAAAAACAAGTAAAAGCAGATCAGTTGCATATTTCAGACCAAGCAAAAAAAATGCAAGAGTTAGGCGATGTCCACGCTGCTCGTGCGCAATATGTTGAAGCAATTAAAGCAGATGTTGAGTCTGGTATTTATAAAGTTGATCCTAATAAAGTCGCTAAAGGAATTTTGTCCTTTTGGAAAAACTAAACAACTAGAGCCGGCTGGATAAGTTGGCTCTACTTTGAATTTTAGACTGAGTGAGAGAAGGAGCGTTTGGCCTCATGTCAATAGACCACATTACAGTAGTGCTTGAACGACTTGTTCAAGTACATCAAAGCTTACTACAATTGTCCTTAACTAAAACAGAGCTGTTAAAAAAAGGAGCCATTGAAGAGGTTCAACGTATTTTAAAAAATGAACAAAAGCATATTCAAGCCATTGATAAATTAGAAAAAGAACGATTAAAAGCTGTTGATCAGTGGGCAGCTAAATTTGGACTGACTGATGATCAGAAAAATGTCACGACGTTACTTGAGAAAGTAGAAGATGACCGTGAACGAGATCAGCTTGAACAAGTTTCAACAGAGCTTGCAAAAGTTTTAGTTGACTTAAAAGCACAAGAGAATCTCAATCAAGAACTGACAGAACAATCACTGCAATTCGTGCAGATGAACTTAGATTTATTAAGTCCAACGATTGAACAAGTAAACTATGGTAACAAACGAAATCAAGATGATCCCCAATCGAAACGATCAACATTTGATTCGAAGGCTTAGGAGGATAATAAATGGTATCAACATTTCATGGATTAGAAATGGCAAAGCGAGCATTAAATGCACAACAAGCTGCCTTATATACAACATCACATAACATTTCCAATGCCAATACAGTTGGATACACGAGACAACGGGTAAACTTTGCCCAAATGAATTCCATCTCAGCAAGCCGCGAACCAGGTGGTATCGTATCTGGGGTTGGAAGTGGCGTTGAAGCGGGTTCAATTGAACGAATTCGAGATCAATTTTTAGATACACAATATCGGAAAGAAAATAGTAAATTTGGTTACTATTCAACGAATGCAGATGCACTCAGACAAATGGAGAATTTACTCAATGAACCAACAGAAGAAGGTCTGGCATTTGTTTTAGAAGACTTCTTTAACAGTCTTCAGGATTTAAACGGTAGTGCTGATCACTCCGGAACAAGAACTGTTGTTGCACAAAGAGCAGAGGCAGTCGTTGAAACATACCGTTACCTCTCATCATCTTTACAAGACGTACAAGATGATCTGAAAAATCAAATTGATGTAACAGAAGTGGATATCAACTCAATGCTCCGACAAATTGCCAACATTAATAATGAAATCGCTGGAATTGAGCCACACGGGCTCGTACCAAATGATCTTTATGATGAGCGTGATCGATTAATCGATGAACTTTCGACATTGGTTGATATCGAAGTATCATATACGAAGAGTTCAGGCCAACCGAGTCCAATTGCAGAAGGAATTGTGACGGTTAGATTAAGAAATGGAACGGATCGAATTAATTTAGTTGATGGTGAATCACGTTCACATAGCGAGATAGCGATTGAAGCAGATGATAATAATAACATTACCCAAATCACGATTACGAATGATCATGAAGATGTTAACTTAGCAACAACAATAGAAGCTCATGATTATCAATCAAATGGAACATTACAAGCACTATTTGAAATGAATGGTTATGTTAAGACCGACGGCACCACAATAGGTGGTTATTATAATGATGTGAAAGCTGACTTAGAAACAATGTTGGTCACTTATGTTGATGAATTTAACCGTGTTCATGCAGAAGGAACGGATTTATACGGTAATTCAGGTGGTGATTTCTTTGTTTATGATGTCAACGACCCTTTAGGAACAATTGCTGTTAACGAAGCAATTTTGACTGATCCAGATCTCATCGCTGCAAGTATCGATGGTTATAGCGGTGATGGTACAAATGCGATTAATCTTGCTGAAGTTTATAATGACCTTGATGTCGGCTTAGGGACGCGTACATCTGTGAAAAGTTTTTACCAATCGCTAATTGGTGAATTAGGTGTCCGAGCTGCCGAATCAATCAGAATGCAAAATAATAGTGACGTCCTACGTCAACAAGTTGAAGAAAACCGAATGGCAGTTAGCTCTGTATCACTCGATGAAGAAATCAGTAATTTAATTAAATTCCAACACGCATATAACGCTGCAGCTAGAAGTATGACTGCAGTTGATGAAATGCTCGATCGAATTATTAATAATATGGGCTTAGTCGGAAGGTAGGCGAGATAAATGCGAATATCCCAAGGTATGATTTCTAATAACATGTTAAAAAACATTAGCAGTAGTTATGGAAATCTAAACAAGTATATGAATCAATTTTCAACTGGTAAAAAAATCACTAAACCTTCAGATGACCCTGTTGTCGCGATGAAGGGGATGAATTACCGTTCACAGCTTTCAAATATTAAACAATATGAACGAAACTTAGGTGAAGTAAATAATTGGCTGAATAACGCCGATGAAGCGATGCATGAAGTGACTGAAATGCTACACCGAATTAATGATCTAACACTTCAAGCAGCCAATGGTACAAACGATACAGACGATCGAATGAATATTGCAAAAGAAATCGATCAGCTTATTGATCAAATGGTTAACTTAGCAAATACTCGTGTGAATGATAAATATTTATTCAACGGAACCGATACAACAGGTCAAGTAGATCCGCTAACTGGTGAAAGAACACCACCATTTATTCGTCAAGATGATGGAACTTTTGTTGTATCAAATAATACAAATGATGTATTAATTGAAGTGTCAGCAGGCGTGCGATTCAAGGTGAACTCTGATCCATCAAGTGTCTTCTCAGAAGATTTATTCAATGATCTTCAAGCACTTGTCAATGATTTAAACGATCCTGATGTAGAGGCTTCTACTTTAGACAATCATATTGGTAAGCTAGAAACTCATTTAAACAATACACTACAAGAACGTGCCCAAATCGGTGCACGAATGAACCGAGTCGAACTAATCGAAAATAGATTGAAAAATCAAAGTGTCAGTGCAGAACAAATGATGTCAGATAACGAAGATGCTGATACTGCAGAAGTTATTATGAATTTAACGATGCAGGAATCAATCCACCGTGCAACATTAAGTGCAGGCGCACGGGTTATGCAACCTACTTTATTAGATTTTCTCAGATAAATTAAGTCGTGAGCTAAAGAGCAAGTTAATGCTATCTTTAGCTCTTTAGTTATTTAATCAAGTTAGAAATGAGAGGAAGTGATTCCTTTGCGTTTACCACAGGTCCGCATGCAATCACAGCTTGCCCAAATCTCAATCCATACACAAAACGCACATCAAGAGATCAAGCAGCCTAAAGCAACCCAGGAAATTCAGCAACCATCTGCTGATTTTTCAATCCGGACTAGACCAGGTAAATTGACGATTGATCAATCAAAAGCATGGTACGATATGGGGTTAAAGAGCCCACTAGTATCACGTAATGATTGGGCACGTGAAGGCTACCAAAACTTTATGGAAGCAATCGCAAAACGCAGACGAGAAGGCGATGAATTAATGAAAATTGAAAATGGTGGTAATCCACTCATTGCCCAAGCGACGCGTAACGCACATAAAGATCCGAAAATGGTTAACATTAAATTTATTCCATCTGTTTTTTCAGTAAAAACAGATTATCAACCAGCAGAAGTTGATATTCGTATCGAACCAAATCAACCGATAATTCGCCATACAACCAATAAACCGATCATGACATATACACCAGGACGTGTTACAACAGGGATTAAACAGGAACAAGATTTAGTTATTGATTTTGACAATCTATACTATCGAAGCTTCGGCTTTGAAATGTTAATTTAAAAGAAGGGTCTGAATGATGAAAATACAAACGAAATATTTTGGTGAAGTTACCATTTACGAAGCAGATATAATTACCTTTCCAAACGGTATTTTAGGTTTCCCTGATGAAAAGAAATTTATTTTACTCGATATTCCTGATAACCCATCATTTCTCGTATTGCAGTCAATTACTGATGCCAATATCGCCTTTGTTGTCATCCCACCACATCAGCTCTATCAAGACTATGAGCTGAAAATTGACGATGCAACACAGGAATTACTAGAAATTGAATCAGAACAAGACGTCACATTATTAAGTATCGTCACATTAAAAGAAAATTTTGCAGACAGCACGATTAACTTGCAAGCACCACTGATTATTAATTATAAGAAGAAGCTTGCTAAGCAATACATCACGAACAACAAACGACATGCGATCCAAACACCGATTACAGCTAAACAGAAGCGGGGGAATTAATCATGCTCGTCCTAACCCGTCGATTAAACGAAGCGATCCAAATTGGAGAAAACATAGAAGTCAAAATTGTCGCAATTGAAGGCGATCAAATTAAACTCGGCATCACCGCACCTAAAGAAATAGATGTGCATAGAAAAGAGATTTACTTAGAAATTCAAGAACAAAATAAACAGGCATTGAACAATCAACTTAATATATTAGATCTATTAAATAAAAAATAATTTTTTTATAAAAAAGATTAAACATTTTAAATGATAGTCCGATATACTTATTGAAAGCAATAACAGGATGAAAGACGGCCGCTTTTATCCTGATGCTTGCCACAAGGATGTGGCATTATAATAAACAATTCAAGGAGGAAAAAGAAATGAGAATTAACCACAACATTGCGGCGTTAAATACACACCGCCAACTAACAGGTAACACAAACAACGTACAAAAATCATTAGAAAAACTATCTTCAGGTTTACGTATTAACCGCGCAGGAGATGACGCTGCAGGTCTTGCAATCTCTGAAAAAATGCGTGGTCAAATCCGCGGTCTTGAAATGGCACAAAAGAACGCACTTGACGGCATTTCATTAATCCAAACAGCAGAAGGTGCATTAACTGAAACACATGCGATTTTACAAAGAATGAATGAATTAGCAGTTCAAGCTTCAAACGATACAAACATGAACGTAGTTGATCGCGATGCAATGCAAGAAGAGTTAAACGCATTAATTGAAGAAATTAATGATATTGCGGGAAGAACAGAATTTAACACACAAAACTTACTGGGTGGAAAATTCACTGGGAAGGTATTCCATATTGGTGCAAATCAAGGCCAAAACATGACTGTATCAATTGATGCTATGGATGCATCTAGTATTGGTATTACAAAAACTGTTACTTTAACAGCAGAAACATTAGATGCTGATGTAGCAAAAGACCTTGGTTTTGTTGATGGTAGTGGCGATGGATTAGCTGGAATTCAAGCTTTAATGGATGGAGACGAAGTTTTCGCTATTCAAGTTGAAGTAGATGGAAATAGTACTTATGTTGCTGTAGAAGGTGTAAAAGTCAATGATGCTAAAGATGGAATTGAAGCTAAGGCTGACGCTGTAGTACTTGTTGATGCAAATGGTGATGAATTATCAGCAGGGAATGTTGAATTCCCAGGATTATCTATCAGTAGCCAGGAAGATGCAGATGCAGCAATTAAAACAATTCAAGATGCTACAAACGTTGTTTCAACTCAGCGCGCTAAATTAGGTGCGATCCAAAACCGTCTTGAGCACACAATCAACAACTTAGGTGCTTCACAAGAAAACCTAACAGCTGCTGAATCACGTATCCGTGACGTAGATATGGCGAAAGAAATGATGGAATTCACTAAGAATAACATCCTTACTCAAGCTGCACAATCAATGCTAGCACAAGCTAACCAAACACCTCAAGGTGTCCTACAATTACTACAATAATTGTATAATTAATTTAAATAAGACTCTAGCCAAATTTGGTTGGAGTCTTTTTTTACAAAAAAACAAAGTAATGGTTAAATAAGCTATAATATTACATAGAAAAACAAAATTAGAGGTGACGTATGAAAAATATAGACAAACAAGAATCCCAACAACTAATCAATATTATTAAGACTATGATCGAAGCAACCGAACACTTTCAAAAACTAATCAGAGAAAAACAACTCGATCATGCAGTAAATATGTTTACATCAATCGTTGAAGGACTAACTAAACTAGACCCAGTATTCAAACAATTAAACGATCAGCAACTAACGAACGAAAAAAGAAAACTAGACAACGCTGTTTTACTAATCGCAAAAGAACTTGAACAAGAAAAAGATTTGAAAGTTTTAGAGATTACGCAATTTAATTTGTTGCCGAATTTGAATAGAGTAATAACGATCATTAAAAAAGAAAATTAAACTAATTTTAGCAGACTGTGTATTTTAGAACGTTATCTTTATAATATATAGTGAAGTAGAAATTGTGTTTAGGGAGGCATGGTCACGTATAAAAATTTTAAATAAATAATCTAAAAAGGTGGGGAAGCCGGGATTTTAAAATCGTAATAATTTAGTTTTATGAAGAAAGCTTATGTTTTTATCTACCGACACACTAATTACAAGTGTGTTTTTTTGTTTTACAAAATAAACTTACAATAAGGGAGAAATGATTCAATGGGAGAAAAGAAAAACTTTGAGATTGCAAATAATGAATACAATGAAAAATTCTATCAAATGAAAACAGATGAAACATTAAAAAACATTGAGGATTATAGCATATATTTAGTAAGTTATGTGGAATTACTATCAAAAACAATGGAAGATAAAAATTATTTGACGGAAAATACTCTCCTAAATTATAGAGGAATTGCTTTAACGTTTTCGTCACCTATTGAAAAACTCATTAACAGCAATCATAAACTTGAGAATAAGTTTACACAGGATGAGATTGCTGCTAAACGGGGCGTTCTAATTCAATATTGGACTAATTTGGGATCTTTATTAGAAAGTTCACTTCAAATGTTTTTAGCTGTTTATCATGAAGATTACCTGAATAGTTTCTGGGGTAGCTGGAACAACAACTCTATTAAACAGGTTGAGGAAGCAATAAAATTATTTAATGATGATTTAAAGAAAATTGTAAAAAATAATCAGAACTTAAAAATTGAAGGATTGACAGGGAAAAATAGAAAGAGCCTGATAAAGAGTATAAAGGATTTTATCAAGAAAAAGAAAGAAATACCATCAATTAATAAGATAATGTTATCTGAATTAATCGATTTTTATGTAGCTAATAAAGTCATTTTTAAGCACTTTAATCAAGCCGAATTAGAGGTAATTAGGAATTACCGAAATAATGTACATTTATTTGGAGATAAAATGATTGGTAGCTATGATGAGATCAATAAATTTTCTAAAGAAGTTTTAAGCCTATTGATAAGCATGATAAACCAACTCCCGCCACTACCCGAAGAAATTATTATAAAAGAAAGTTTTTGTATGGAACAAGATCGACTTATGAAGCAAATTCAAGATTGGAAAGATAAATGATTTTGACAAAGTTTACCTATAATTATATTAACTAATTAGTGAATGCGGTTGTCTAAAGTATTTTTTGTGATAGCTAAGAAAAAGAATAGTCATCGTGAGGTAGCCAAACCAATCATTGCTTCTCACGATGACCAATATTTAATCCAGATATTTAATTTCTATCGCTCCATTACAACTAACTCTAACTGCTCATTGTAATCCGTCTTAGTTTCTTCAAGTGCTAATAGAATTTGTTCTGCAATCCTTTTAATAACTGGAACGACTACAGAATTACCTGCTTGTTTGTAGAGATGTGAGACTGCAAGGTCAGGTAGCTTATAATCTTTTGGAAAGCCTTGCACGTTAAAGCATTCTCTTGGTGTTAGTTTTCTGATGCCAGTATCGGACAAGATCAGTGGAACGTTATGGCCACCAGTTCCCATGTTTGCTGTAAGTGTGGGAACGACATTACTTTTGTTTGCTCTAACGTATTTTCTACGCCATTGATAGATTGTTTCTTGGCTTGTAATTGCTTCTTCCAGTAATGGGTAGAAGTCTTGTTTATCTTTAGTATAATAATAACGTTCTTCTTGTTTGATTGAAATATTTGGTCTATAATGGCGTTGAGATAGGGGGATAACCACAAATGGAATTTTCGGAATGGCTACACACTAATACCGCATTAGCAGACAGTTCTATTGATAAATATAGTAGAGCTGTAAATACAATTTCAAAAGAAATGATACAAATTGGTGTGATTAAGAAACCGCTTATGGAAATGGAAGCATTAGAACTTGAGATGGCCATTACGTTAATTTTATTGAATCCTGATTTTTTAGCAAAAGATAAACGAGGAAATAAGATGTATAGTAATTCATTGAAACAATTCAAATATTATTATCTTTCTTCACGTGAAACGACAAATAATTTTGAGCAGAATCTTTTGTATGAAACGGAGCAAGATTACTCCATATCAGAAACGACAAGGAAAGCAATTATTAATGCAAGAATTGGACAAGGTGTATTTAAGAATGAATTATTGAAAAAGTATTCAAGGTGTATAATAACGAAAGTAGACAATAAAAAACTCTTAATAGCTAGTCACATAAAGCCTTGGGCAGTGAGCGATAATCAGGAAAGAATTAGCGTTGATAATGGCTTTTTGTTAACGCCAACATTTGATAAATTATTTGACATCGGATTGATCACGTTTGATGCTAATTCTAGAATTAAAGTTTCTCAATTTGTTGGAAAGAAAAATGAAGAGCGTTTGAACATAAGGCGTAACGCGAACTATGACTTGAAATTAAATGAGCAGGTAATGAAAAATCTAGAGTATCATAATGATATAATTTTTGTTAGTTAGAGAGCTATTGCTATTAAAATATGTAGACCAATAAGTGCTTATTTTATCGAGCAATAGCTGTCTCTTTTAGTATAGCAGTCACAATCAATCCATTTATAATTTTAAAGATAGAAAGAAGGCAAATATTTTGGCACAAATTAATCCACGATTGATTCAAACAATCACGAAGAAACCAATTGATGAGTTACCTGAAAGTCCGACTGTTTCTAAATTACCTGGAACGTATGCAAAATTGATTAATCGAAATAAGGACAAGATTGAAAGTAGATATCCAGATAATTTTTTCATGGTTAAGTGCAAAAGTTGTGAGCGTAAAGGGAAATATAATGTTGGATTGATCTTAGTTAATGTTGATCAGAAGCCCAAAAAGGCTGACTCAGATAAAATCGCTCAAACAACAGGCTATTTTCGTTGTAAGCATTGTAATGATGCTGGGAATTGGGAAATGCCTGTTGAATTTAATATAGCTATACTAGCTGGGATGGTGATGCATGACTCTCCAATTGAGGATAATAGGTGTGAGCTTGGGGAGTATCGGCTATTTGATGGAAGTTGGCATCTTTACTGTTCTGATGCTGAGGAACATCTTTTGAATTTGTTGAATGAGGAACCGAATAATGCTTATCTTTGGACAAGGCTGGCTAATCTCTATTTTACAGGAAATCGTCCTGAACTTACAGCGTGTGTACTTGAGCATGCTTTATCAATTGATCGATATCAGACAGAGGCTCGTTATACGTTAGGGAGCTTTTTTCATCAAATTGGTGAACTGGAGTTGGCGGCTGAACATTATAAATATATGTTGTTAAGTGCGAATAAGTACCAAAAAATGAATGCCGTAGATTTTCGTCACTTTTTGGCTGATGGATTAAATGACTTGTTTTTAATTCATCTCCGCTCTAATCAGGAGATTCCTTTCTTGCCAAGTATTGAATCAATGGAACAAGCAGGTCTTAATTTAGGCAATGATCGAAAAATTGTTGAACTGGATTTTGAGTTATTTCCAGATGAATTGGAATCTTTCTATCCACTTGCTGAAATGTATATGGGCTCATTACGCAATAGAATCCCTAAGAGGCAGAGAAGGTTGACTATTTCGATCAATCAAAAAGGTAAAAAGAAGAGACATAAGAAAAGAAGGAAATAAGAGTTATCAAGTGTTGATAGGGAATTTTAAGATCAATACAATACAAGTATGATTCTTTAGATTTTGATGGAAAGTGTTACAGTATATTAGCTAGAGGTTAAAAAGCGATTACTCTATATCGGACAAATTTCTATATAAAAAACTAAAAAATGTCCGAAGTTGACTACGGACATATTCTCACTTTTTAAGTCAAAAATAGTCCGTAGTTGTCCCGACTAGGGATATCTTCGCAGATTTTTTAAGGCAAAAAGTCCGAAGTCGCCCGACTACGGACTTTTTACAGCTTTTCAAATCAAAAATTGTCCGATATAAAAAAATAACGAATAGATCATCCTCTATTCGTTTGACGTTTGGTTTTCAAGAGTATTTTTTATTTTATATATTTCTCGATCGTGTTCACCGACTTTGTCAATTAAATAGTCGACATCGTCTTTAGACGCCAATGAAGAATCACTTGGCTTTGATCCGCTTGAACCAGATACTGACGGTAATGGCGTTTTAGACGGTGATGAGATCGTTTCTTATACATCTAAGACGGATGAAATTGAACGTGATCCTTATGTGAATCCACAAGTGACGATTGATTCACGCGCTGCTGATGTCACATCAACAACGATTACGAATATGTCAGGTACTAATTGGTTCTTATCTGAAGATATTCCTGGTTATTTAGGTGCGCCATTTGATTTTAATACGGAGATTGATTTTGACGAAGCAGAGATGACCTTTGTTTATGATGAATCGGTTGTGACTGATGAGTTTAGACCAGAAATTTTTTATTACAATGAAGCTGAACAACGGTTAGAGCGTTTAGAAAATCAAACGCATGACCCAGAAAGTCACTCAGTCACAGCAACAGTAGAACATTTTAGTGTCTATTTATTATTAAATGGCGTGATTTGGGATGCTGTTTGGGAAAATGAGATCCGTCCATTTGATGAAGCGACTGAAGCTGAAAAGGGCAATACTGATGTTGCTTTTGCGATTGACTCATCAAGTAGTATGTCTAGTAATGATCCCAATGATTTAAGAAAGAAAGCTTCCAAAGCATTTACTGATAAATTAAAAGAAGGTGACCGTGCTGCAGTGATTGATTTTGATAGTTATGCTACGCTTCATAGTGGATTAATCACTGATAAAGTAGCGGTTAAAGCAGCAATTGATTTAGTTGATCAAAGTGGTGGCACAAATCTTTTTAGCGGTATCGTGATGGCTTTAGAGGAGTTAGTCGATAACGGTTCAGTAGATCATTCAAAATTTGTCGTGTTTTTAACGGATGGACAAGGAAGCTGGGATGATTTGGCGCTTGATTATGCGAATGAGCATCAGATCAAAATTTTTACGATTGGTCTAGGAAGTGGTGTTGATCAACACTTATTAGAGCGAATCGCAAGTAGTACGGGTGGAAAGTATTATCATGCTGATGAAGCAGATAGTCTTGAAGGAATTTTTGATGAATCAGCAGAAGATATTATTGGTTGTCCATCAGATCGTGATTGTGATGGCGTTCCTGATCAACTTGAAAAGAATGGCATGCGTTTAGGTAATGGGACGACTGTCTTCACTGACTTTACGATTGCAGATACAGATGGAGACGGTCTATTAGATGGTGAGGAAGTCACGCTTGAATTTGTCGATTATAATGGTGGCTACTATATTAGCTACTCTGACCCAACATTAAAAGATACAGATAAAGATGGCATCATTGATTCAGAAGAAATAAAAGAAAATCGAATGGTTTATAATGTCTCTGACCGTACGCTAACGCATATTAGTAATCTTGCCTATGTCAATTTAGAAAGTCATGTATTTAAGAAAATTGGCGATGCCTCAAGTATCGGTAATCATAATCATTTTGATGAGTTAAAAGATGAAATTGCCGATTGGACGATTATTAAAGCGAATGACGGTGGGTTTACTTCAGGTGGATTTGGTGGTGTTGCGGTGAAGAAAGGCCATGATATTATCATTGGCTACCGTGGTACGGCATTCGGTCTGACACCTGAAACCATTTATGACGTAATAGCCGATATCGATATTTATGTATCTGGTAATAATTTTCAAGGTTCTTTAGCAACTTCATTTGCATCTGAGATCGTCTCATCATATCCGAAGGCGAATGCTTATGTTACTGGTCACTCACTAGGTGGATTTTTAGCACAAATTGTGTCATATCGTATGTTAGATCATCATTTACACAAGTCTTATTTACCGTTGTCTAGTAATCGTGCAGTCGTTAAAGCAGCCTTAGCTGATGGTAGCTATTTGAAAAAAACAGTTACATTTAATGCGGCACCATTTTTCCGCCCAACATATTTTCATAAGAAAGGACTAGGCATGATAACGTCTGCTGTTCCAATCTGGGATTTAGCAAGTCAAAAGTTTGATCATAAAGTCTATAATTACTCAATTGATGGAGACTTTTTACAACTAGCAGTTGACATACATGTTGCCGATAAGCTTGGTCAAGTTGTTCCAGCTTATCCGAAAAAACGAGATGGTAACGCACATTCATTAGTTCAGTTTTATGATCATTTTCCAAAACTTGATTAGAGGTAAAGGAGTGTAAGGTATGCTGAAAAAACATTTAGTTTTTTTCCAATTCACTTTGTGGTAGCTTGTTTCCTTTTGCTCGGTGCATATATGGGATCAGGTGCTCCATCACCAACTCCGTTTGAACCAGTCAAGGTATGGGCGTATCTGATGATGTTCTTTTTCCCCGTTGCAAATATAGGTGGACTCTACCTTTTATATGCTTGGCGTGGTAAGAGAAATAATTTTAAAGCATTTCTAATCTCATTACCCATTCATTTAATACCATATATAGCACTTCTACTTTTAATGTTAAGGATGTAATGATCAAGAGGCTGGGATACAACCAGCCTCTTATTAATTTCTTACTTTATATATCTGGTACAAAAGCCGATATATAGTGTATAGAGCAGTGTTTGGACGGAAATACAATAAAAAGGAGGTGCGCATGTTGCGATTAGGGGCTAATATCGGGGCGATGTTTGCAATTAGACAGATGAACTTCCATTATTCGATGACACAGCGGTCAATTATGCGATTATCTTCAGGCTTAAGGATTAATGGTGCGGCTGATGATGCGGCAGGCTTAGCGATTTCAGAGAAAATGCGGGCGCAGATTCGTGGTCTGAATATGGCGATGCGAAATGCTCAAGACGGCATTTCATTGTTACAGACGGCTGAAGGTGCGCTACATGAAAGTCATGCAATTTTACAGCGGATGCGAGAGTTGGCTGTGAAGGCTGGGAATGGGACGTATTCCGATGATGAAGTGCAGGCGATGCAGGATGAAATTAATCAATTGCGTGATGAGTTAAGTCGCATTGGCCGTGATACTGAATTTAACCAAAAACCATTGTTAGATGGCAGCTATCAAAATCAACGGATCCAAATTGGAGCAAATGCTGGACAACATCTTGAAATTTCAATTAATGATATGCGAGCTGAAGCATTAGGTGTAGATCAGATTGATCTGACGACAGAAGAAGGTGCAGATCAAGCTATTGATATATTAGATGATGCGATTAATCAAGTTTCACGTGAGCGCTCACGACTTGGGGCGACACAAAATCGACTAGGTCATACGATTAACAATCTTTCAACGATGTCGATTAATTTAACTGAAGCAGAATCAAGAATTCGAGATGCTGATATTGCGAAAGAGATGATGGAGTTTACAAAACATAATATTTTAGCACAAGCAGCTCAAATGATGGTCGCACAAGCGATGCAACAACAATACAGTGTGCTGCAATTATTAAAAGTTAATCAGGACTAAGAATTGTTGCATTTAGGATGAGTATGTTAAACTATTTGTAGAGGTGATCGCAAATGGATATTGCCAAGCTATCGATCTTAATGAATCAAACACAATTAAAGCAGCAAGCGTCAATGAGTGTGATGAAGCAGACGATGGATCAAGCGGAAATACAGTCTGAACAAATGATTCAAATGCTACAGCAATCTGTGCAACCACATTTAGGCGCACACATTGACGTGAAAATTTAACTTTTGGCTAGTGAATTTTTTACAAAAAAAGTTGACTTTTTAAGTTCGTTCGAATAAACTATATAGCAGAGTATAAGGGGAGTAGCTCCCGCAATAGTGTCGTCATTACGAGAATAATCTCCGGCATTATTGGTAACGTGTTATGTCGTTACTAGCAAGACCTTTACCAATAACTTTCTGATGTTATGTTCAGAAGTTTATCGGTAAGGGTCTTTTTTTGTTAAGAGACTCAGATCATCACCGATTATACGATTGGATTTTTGATTGCTGGACATAACTAAGATAGAGATGAGGAGATGTGGCAAAAATGAATTATTATCAACTAGAAAAAGAAGACGTATTAAAGCAATTAGATGTCGATCAGTCAGGTTTATCAAGTGCAGAAGTTAAGGCGCGTCAAGAGCGTGATGGCTTTAACGAGTTAGAGGAAGAAGAAAAGCGTTCGACCCTCGGGTTATTTTTAGACTCGTTTAAAGACGCAATGGTAATTATCTTACTTGTTGCAGCAGTCGTTCAATTTCTATTAGGTGAGTATATTGAAACAATTGTTATTGTTGTTGTTTTAATCATGAATGCTGTAATTAGTGTCGTCCAGACGAAGAAGGCTGAGAGTTCACTAGATGCGTTAAAACAGATGTCGGCTCCTGCTGCGAAGGTCATTCGTGATGGTGAGAAGCAGACGATACCAGCTCGAGAGCTCGTTCGTGGCGATATTGTTTTCCTTGAAGCGGGTGATTATATTCCAGCGGATGGACGTGTAATTGAGAGTGGTTCACTTCAGGTGAATGAGGGGATGCTAACGGGTGAGTCAGAGGTCGTTGATAAGACTGATGCTGTGATTACTGACGAGGTTGCGTTAGGCGATCGTGTGAATTTAGTCTTTAGTAGTGCACTCGTGACAAATGGTCGGGCAACTTATGTTGTGACTGAAACAGGTACAAAAACAGAAATCGGTAAAATTGCGAATTTACTCAATACGGCCGAGCAAAAATTAACACCATTACAACAGAAATTAGATGCGTTTAGTAAAAAACTTGGGATTTGGATTTTAATTTTATCTGTTGGTATTTTTGCTATTCAAGCTGCTCGAATCTGGTTTGGTGATGAGTCAGTCGATTTAACGACAGAGTTGCTACAAGCGTTAATGTTTGCAGTAGCGGTAGCCGTTGCGGCGATTCCTGAAGCATTGCAGTCGATTGTGACGATTGTATTATCAGTTGGTACAAACAAGATGGCGAAGCAACATGCGATTATTAGGAAGTTACCTGCTGTAGAAACTTTAGGCTCGACAAGTGTAATCTGTACAGATAAAACAGGGACATTAACACAAAACAAAATGACCGTTGTTGACTATTTTGTGCCTGGACAGGACAAGCAAAATATTGATCATGATCCGTCAACGTGGTCAAATTCAGAAAGCTTATTAGTTAAGATTGCTGTACTTTGTAATGATAGTTATATTGATGCAAGTGGAGCTGAGGTTGGTGATCCGACTGAAGTTGCATTAATCAATTTTTCAAATAAAAATGGTCAGCCATATCAGTCAGTTCGTGACACATATGTGCGACTTAATGAAATTCCGTTTGATTCTGATCGGAAGTTAATGTCAACATTGCACGATTTAGATGGCGAGAGAATGATGTTAACTAAGGGTGGACCTGATGTAATGTTCAGCCGAGCTAAGTCGATTTTAGTAAATGGTAAGGAATTACCGCTTGATCAGACTTGGCGTGATCAATTAATTGAGCAGAACGAAGCATTTTCTAAGAAAGCTTTACGTGTTTTAGCTTTTGGTTATAAAAAATTCCCAAGCGAAAAACAGCAGTTAAGCTTTGATGATGAGCATGATCTTGTACTCGTTGGATTATTAGCGATGATCGATCCGCCTCGTGAGGCTGTATACAGTGCGATTGAAGAGACGCGTGCTGCAGGCATTAAGACTGTTATGATTACGGGTGATCATAAGACGACAGCTGAAGCAATTGGCCGTGACATTGGTTTAATGGATGAAGGGGATATCGCAGTTACAGGTCAAGAGCTTGATGCGATGAGTGAAGCTGAACTTAACGAGAAGCTAGAATCAATTTCAGTTTATGCGCGTGTATCACCTGAAAATAAAATTCGAATCGTTAAGGCATGGCAGGCGAAGAATCAAATTTCTGCGATGACAGGTGATGGGGTTAATGATGCGCCAGCACTGAAGCAAGCGGACATTGGGATTGCGATGGGAAGCGGTACGGATGTAAGTAAAGATGCTTCTGCGATGATTTTAACTGATGATAATTTTGTTTCAATTGTGAAGGCAGTTGAAGTTGGTCGTACAGTATTTGACAACATTAAAAAGGCGATTGCGTATTTATTTAGTGGGAACTTAGGTGCGATTATTGCGATTTTATTTGCGGTTGCATTAGGGTTACCGAATCCATTTACCGCATTGCAGCTTTTATTCATTAACTTGGTAAACGACTCATTACCGGCGATTGCTCTCGGAATGGAGAAGTCAGAGCCAGATGTAATGAATCGTAAACCACGTTCGATTGATGAAGGAATTTTTGCAGGTGATACGTTAAGATCAGTTATAACTAGAGGATCATTTATCGGAATTGCCGTAATCATTTCACATTTAGTTGGTTTAGAAACAAGTGTTGAGATGGGTGTTGCCATGGCATTTACGACTCTGATTTTATCAAGAACATTACAAACATTTGCAGCTCGTTCTAATCAGCAGACGATTTTCGGTGTTGGGATTATGACGAATAAGTACGTACTTGCTGCAGTCATCTTCTGTCTTGGACTTTACGGCTTAACTGTTCTACCAGGATTGCGTGAGATTTTTGCTATTCCTGCAGAATTCGGTTTAGCTGAGTGGGGAATTGCCTCAGGTCTAGCAGTTGGTGCAGTATTATTAATGGAGATCAGTAAAGCGATTTTTATTAAAATAATTAAGCGATAATAGTTAATATGAAAGCCATTCTTTTAATAAGAGTGGCTTTTTTGTTGTGTGGGTATTTCAGCTAAAAGATTCCTTTTTAGTGACATATCAACCATTTATTAATGATATAATATGAATTATCAGAAAATAAAAGGTGAGGTAGATGTTGATCACAAATCAAATGTTAGTCGATGGAATCGAAGATATGGTGTTCGTTATGCGAGTTGAAGATGATGGTGAACGGCTTTTTTATCAGATTATTAATCAGACTGCACGAGAGTCATTACTACATAAAGAAGTGATTGGGAAGGAATTACGTGAGGTGCTCGATCAAGTGACGGCAGAGCATTTATATCGGCATTATCGGAAAGCAATTGACCAAAGGACAACGCATGACTATGAAGATGTATTTTTTTCACCATTGGGTGGGGAATGTTTTGCCAAAACAACTTTGACACCTGTTGTTGAAGGAGGGAAGGTAACTTGCGTAGTTGGAGTCACCCGTGACATTACGGAACAGAAAAAGCTTGAAAAGCAACGAAATATAAGTAAGCAACGGTTGAAGGTAAGTCGTCAGCGCTATAAGTCACTGTTTGAAGAAAGTACTCAGCCAATCATTTATATAAATAAACTTGGGAAGATTATTCGAATGAACAAGGCTTGTCGTCGATTTTTTAGTCAAATTTATCAAAAAAATCAGGAGCGTTATTTTTTTGACATTCTTAAAACAACTGATCAGGAATTAATGATTCAAAAGTTTAAGGAGACGAAGCAAGGCAAGCCGCAATCACTTGAAGTCACGATAATGAGTGAAAATCATTTTGAAGTTAAATTGCAGATTGAGTTTATCCCAATGATGGTTGATCGTGAAGTCGAAGGTGTTTACTTGATGTTAAAGGATATGACTGCTGAGTTATTTGCTAAAGATGCATTGATGAAAAGTGAAGAACGTTTCCGTTTGATTGCCGAAAATTCATCTGACTTAATTCAGATCATTGATCGTAATGGCCGCTTCACCTATGTTTCACCATCACACGAACGTGTTTTAGGTTTTCCAATGCTTGAGTTTAGTGAACGCTCAATTGATGATCTAGTTGCAGATGAGCATAAGGAATTGATTTTAGATGTACTGGAACAAACTCATAATGAGAATCATGCGAAGAAATTAGAAGTTAAATTCCGCAATGCTTCTGGTAAAAGCCAATGGTTTGAGTTAAAGATAGAACCAGTATTTACGAGTGATGGACTCTACCACCATACGAATATAGTTGCTCGTGATATTGAGGAACGTAAAAAATATGAGAAAGAACTTCGTCGGTTAGCTTTTCGTGATCCATTAACAGGCTTAGCCAATCGCCGTTTATTTGATGATCGCATGCAAAAGGTCAAGGCAAAAGCTGAGCGAGACCAGATTCCATTCGCAGTTGTCATGCTTGATTTGGATGATTTTAAGTCAATTAATGATCAGTTTGGCCACGACGCAGGTGACCAAGTCATTATCCAGATTAGTAAACGTCTACTTAACACTGTTAGAGAAATGGATACAGTCGGCCGGTTGGGCGGGGATGAGTTTATCATATTACTCCCCGAAATTGCGACAAAGGAAAATCTAAACCGTTTTATCAAACGACTCGAAGCAAACTTAGACAAACCGTTTTTAGTAGAAAATCAATTATTAACACTCGGTGTCAGCTTCGGTGCTGTTCTATCAGACCGTAAATCCATAAACCGGCCAAACTCAATTATCATCGAGGCCGATCGAGCTTTATATGAAGCAAAAAGAAGCGGCAAAAACCGCTCGATTATTTTGTGAAGGGTTAATCTTTAATATTTTACGTTACATGAGCTCGAAACGTTGAAGATAATTGGTTAATCATTAACGTTTGACGCTGAAATGACACGAAAAGTTAAAGATAATTGGTGAATCTTAAACGTTTGGCACTGAATTGATACGAAAAGTTAAAGATAAAGGGTTAATCATTAACGTTTAGCGCTGAATCTACATAAAAGGTAAAAGATAAATGGCGAATCTTCAACTATTTGCGTGGAATCTACTCAAAAGGTTGAAGATAATAGGCAAATCATTAACGTTTTGAACGAAATCAACTTAAAAGGTTAAAGATAAATGCCTAATCTTAAATTTTTTGCACAAAATCAAATCAAAACGTTAAAGATAATGGCAAAATCGTTAACGGATGCGGTGAAAATTAGCCCGACAGTTTAAGATTAGTGTATAATTGTAGTTAGATTGATTGATGCCAATCTTACGATAAAATTTTTTTCTTATATCTTAGTCATTATTTATATTTTGATAGTGTTGTATAGGAGGATGTTTACATGAAGGACAAGCGAATTTTGTTTATTGGTGATAGTATTACGGAGTGGGGACGCTTCGAAGACGAGGAAAACATTGGTGACAATTACGTCCGAATGATTCGTGACTATTTTGCTGTACATACACCAGAACAGTTTCCTGAGATTATTAACCGTGGTATTGGCGGTAATAGAATTACAGATTTAGCTAATCGTTGGCAAGATGATGTAATCACACATCAACCTGATCTTTTGTCTATTTCAATTGGTGTAAATGATGTTTGGCGTCAATTAGATAATCCTGATATGGAGCAAGTTTATCCGGATCAATATGAGGAAATTTATCGAACGCTAATTGAAAAAACACAGGCTGAGACAAATGCGAAAATTGTTTTAATGGAGCCAACGGTGATTGAGGAAGATGTTAACTCAGAAGGTAACCAAAAACTCAAGCCATACGTTGAGATTGTAAATAAAATTGCTCAAGAGTACGGCCTTACAGTTGTACCGACGTATCATGCATTTATCGATTATTTGACTAGCGAAAGGCCACTGCCACTGACGACTGACGGTGTGCACATGAACTCAACAGGTAATGCATTAATGGCTAAAACATGGATTGAAGCCGTTTTATAAAAATAAGATGAATCGACCACAGTATATCATGGTGTGGTCGATTTTTTATCGTCCTTTAATCATACGTGCAATAAAGACAACTAAAGCAATCACAAGTAGGATATGAATTAAGCCACCCGCAATTTTAAAGATAACACCTATTAACCATGCAAGGATTAAAATCCCGATTATTGTCCAAAACATTTGAAGTCCTCCCTACGATTATTTTTTTATAAAAACTAATCTAAGTCATTGTTGCATTAGCAAATAATCACTTGCCTTACAATACCCCTTTGAATCTCGTTTAAACTATTTTTATAAAAAATTTTTTTAACAAGCATTTTTAACATTCACGATCATGCTTCTAAGTTATTAAAATTGCGCTAAACTAGTTGTTATGACAATGTATTTTATGGAGGTTTTAAAAGTGAATTTTAAAGGCGAACTAGTAATGGAATTATATGTTCACTGTGACCCAGCATTAGAAATTGGTGATATGTTTGATGGAAATAAAAAGGTGATTCCTATCGTTGGTGGTAGCTTCGAGGGACCGAACATTAAGGGGGAAGTGTTGCCTGGAGGAGCGGACTGGAATGTAACTCGACCTGATGGAAGTAGCGAAGTTTGGGCACGTTATACGTTAAAAGCAGATGATGGAACGTTAATTTTGGTTACGAATCAAGGTAAGCTTGTTCCAAAACCATCCGCTGGAGAGGAAGACAAGCCGTTTAATTTTAAAGAAGACATGTACGCTTATACCGTTCCTAGCTTTGAGGTCTCAGATGAAAAGTATAACTGGCTTAATAACAGCATGTTTATTGGTACACTTGATCTTGATCCTAAAGGTGTTCACTTACATTTCTACAAAATTGTTTAGTCATAAAACACAATTTTCAAAAATGACCTTGCAATTTCAGAACTAACCTGATATAATATTTGTTATCAATTCACCTAACGCAGTGCTTTGTTTTTATAAATGAAGTGTTGCGTTTTTATTATGCACAAAAATAGGCCTTAATACCTATCAGGGCTCGGTTTTTCACTTGGATAATATAACCGACATAAGCATATAATAGGTAATTAAGATTATATTTAGAAAAAGATGAATAATTCTACTGAAAATCGGGTAAATACAAATAGCTGTCACAATTTTTCACTAAAAAATTCACCCCCCAATAAATTTCATTTCAAACTAGTTTAGTTCTACTAATTATAAACACCAATTGACAGATAAAATTCTATATGCTAATTTTAGGAAAATAGATAAATCGAATGATAGGATGTGGTCTTTTTATGGCAAGAGGTAGAGGAGGCGGCGGTGGCCGTGGAGGAGGATCATTTGGCGGTGGAAGCCGAGGTGGCTCGTTCGGTGGTGGACGCGGAGGTGCTTTTGGCGGGAGCCGTGGTGGTATGGGCGGTTCTAGTGGTGGTTTTGGTTCATTTGGCTCCGGTAGAAACCGAGGCGGAGGCAGTTCAAGTGGTCGAAGTGGTCGAAGTGGGGGAATAGGTGGATTTGGTGGCGGTTACCGTCCAAGACCGAGATATTACCCACCACGTCCATATTATGGTGGCATGTGGGGACGTCCATTCTGGGGCAGACCACGTTACGGTTCAGGTGGTGGTGGTGGTGGTTGTGGTGGTGCAGGCTGTGGCTTTATTTTAATGGGGATTTTCGTATTAATGCTTGCGCTAATTGTATTATCGTCAGTAGGCATATTTAACCCACCCACACCAGGATCTGTAACACCGTCAACTGTTGAGCGCGAACCACTTCCAGCAGGTTCAGTCAATGAGACGGACTATTTTACACTTGATGCAGACTGGTATATTAATGATTCAACACTAACCAAAGGATTGAAACATTTTTACAATAAAACAGGTGTCCAACCTTACGTCTACATCACGGACAATATTGATGGTTCAATTAATCCGTCAGAAGAGGAATTTGTTAGATTTGCTAATCAACTTTACGATCAATTATTCACAGATGAAGCACACGCGTTGTTAATCATATTTGAACCTAGTCTAGAGTACTATACGACTTATTTAGTAACAGGCACCCAAGCGAAACAAGTTATTGATTCAGAGGCGAGTCGAATTTTACTTGATTATGTTGATCGATATTACTATTCAAATATGAATGATGATCAATTTTTAAGTAAGGCATTTTCAGATGCTGCTGATCGAATTATGGATGTGACTGAATCACCGTGGATTAAGGTTTGGATTGTGATCGCAGTTGTTGTGTTAGTATTCTTACTCTTTACTTGGTGGAAGAGCAAACAAGCACAAAAAAATCTAGAAGCTCAGCAAACGAAAGAAATACTTAGTCAACCGATACAAAAATTCGGGGCTAGTCCAGAAGAAGAACTCATGAAGAAATATCAAGATGATCCAGAAAAATAAGCCACTCACTATTTAGGAGGAGATAACATGTCAATCTTAAGTCGTTTTCAGGATATTATTAGTTCAAATGTCAATGCGCTACTAGATCGAATGGAAGACCCCGAAAAAATGATCGATCAATATTTACGTAACCTATCGAAGGATTTAGCTGAAGTGAAGCAGAATACAGCTAGTGTCATGGCCGAGGAAACGAAAGCTAAGCGACTAGTTGATGAGAACCAAGCGGAGGTTGCTAAATATGAGGAATTAGCCAAAAAAGCAATCAAAGCAGGCCAAGACGATGATGCTCGTGTGTTTTTAACGAAAAAACAAGAGCTTGAAGATATTGGTGTTAGCTTAGCAAAAACATATGCAACTGCGCATGAAAATGCTAGTAAAATGCGCCAAATGCATGATAAGTTAGCAAGCGATATTGAAAAACTAAAACAGCGTCAATCAATGCTAAAGGCTCAAATTTCTGTTGCGGACACGAAAGAGAAAATTAATCAAGCCAATCAATCGATTGGAAAAA
Organism: Amphibacillus xylanus NBRC 15112; assembly: GCF_000307165.1. NCBI lineage: Bacteria > Bacillati > Bacillota > Bacilli > Caryophanales > Bacillaceae > Amphibacillus > Amphibacillus xylanus. Next base: position 1,945,184 of record NC_018704.1, on the reverse strand, counting down.
CACAAGGTTCGATTGGCTCGTTTAAACGAATGGAAGAAAAAATTAGCGCGCGCCTAGATCAAGCCGATGCAATGGCTGAATTGAATGAAGAACCTGAAGATGAAGCGAAACAGCTTGAGCAAAAATATGCGCAAAAACATGAATCAGCTGCAGTTGAGGATGAATTAGCGCGAATGAAACAAGCGCTAGGTTTAGCTGATCAAGAAGAAAGTGAGTAAACTTTTCATAATAGGGAGGTTGACTTGATGTCAATATTAGCACGTTTTCAAGATATCATTAGTTCAAATATCAATGCATTACTCGATCGAATGGAAGATCCAGAAAAAATGATCGATCAATACTTACGTAACATGCTGAAGGACTTAGCTGAGGTGAAGAAAAATACAGCAAGCGTTATGGCTGAGGAGACTCGAGCTAAACGACTCGTAGATGACAATGAAGCCGAAGTGCAAAAATATTATAACTTTGCGAAGAAGGCACTTCAAGCAGGGAACGATGATGATGCTCGAGTTTTTTTATCGAAAAAACAAGAGCTTGAAGATATTGGAGTGAACTTAGCTAAAACATATGCAGTCGCTCATGAAAATGCTAGTAAAATGCGGCAAATGCATGATAAGCTGGCAAGCGATATTGAGCAATTAAAACAACGTCAAGCGATGCTAAAAGCTCAAATTTCTGTTGCGAATACGAAAGAAAAGATGAATAAAATTAATGCGACAGCAGGCCGTGCCAGAGGTGGAATTAGTTCATTTAATCGCCTTGAGGAAAAAGTTGCGCGTCGACTTGATGAGGCAAGTGCAGTTGCAGAGCTAAACGAAGGCCCTGTTGATGAAGCAGCAAACTTAGCTGAAAAGTACGCTTCTAGCCATAGCTCACCAGCGGTTGATGATGAATTAGCACGCTTAAAAGCTGAAATGGGAATGGAATAATTAAAAGTAGAGGAAATGTGTAGTTATTTTACTATGCATTTCCTCTTTGTCTGTTTGCGATATTTTTGCTAAAGTAGTAACGGGATTAATTTATTTTTTTATAAAAAATTCTCTGATCATAGTTCCAATATTACCCTTTTTGAGTGCGTTCGCACGCAAATCCCGGAATTCGCACGATAAGATAGTGCGTTCGCACGCAAACCAGAAATTTCGCACGATATGGTAGTGCGTTCGCACCCGAATTGGAAATTTAACACAAATCAAAAATATACTGACACCGAAAACAATCATTTCACACGAAAAAATAGGTTATATAGATAGAGGAGGTTAACGATTGGCTAATGAACAGTTAAAACAAGACATTATTGAGTATTCTAAAACAATTGGCATAGATAAAATCGGATTTGCAGCGGCCAATCCGTTTGCCGAGATGAAGGCTAGATTGAAAAATCAGCAGGAGTCAGGTTTTCAGTCAGGCTTTGAAAAAGGGACGATAGAAGAACGGACAGAGCCTACACTTCATTTAACAGAAGCAGAATCAATTATTGCAGTAGCGATTGCTTATCCAGCAAAAATGAAGGAGCGCGTTAAAAATGTACGTGGCAATCGAAGAGGTAGTTTTTGTCGTGCATCGTGGGGAACTGACTATCACCATGTCGTTCGGGAAAAATTAGAGCTACTAGAAACATATATCGCCTCACGTGTTCCTGGCTTTAGATCGAAAATTATGGTCGATACGGGTGAGCTAGTTGATAAGGCAGTTGCCGAACGTGCTGGGATTGGCTGGAGTGGGAAAAACACACTCATTATTACACCAGAGTTTGGTTCATATGTTTACATTGGAGAAATGATTACGAACCTACCATTTCCGGCTGATGAGCCAGTAGAGGATGGGTGTGGTGACTGTACGCTTTGTATCGATCTTTGTCCGACAGGCGCACTTGTAGCACCAGGTCGATTAAATGCACAAATGTGTCTTGCCTATCAGACGCAAACGAAAGGTTTTATGCCTGATGAGTTTCGTCAAAAAATGGGCAACCAGCTGTACGGTTATGATAATTGTCAGGTTGTCTGTCCGAAAAATAGAGGAATCGATCATCATCTTCATCCAGAGCTTGAACCAGATCCAGATTTGGTTAAACCTGAACTATTGCCGCTTCTGACAATCTCAAATCGAGAGTTTAAAGAAAAGTTTGGCCATATGGCAGGGTCTTGGCGAGGGAAGAAGCCGATTCAACGTAATGCGATTATTGCACTTGCTAATTATAAAGAAGAATCTGCTGTTGATGAATTAATAAAATTAATGAACAACGATCCACGTCCGGTTATTCGAGGAACAGCTGCTTGGGCGATTGGTAAAATCGGAAGACAAGATGGCTATCAAGCGATTCGAGACGCTATGGAAAATGAGACAGACCTAGATGTTATAGAAGAAATGGAAAAAGGCTTAGCTTTCGAGCAAGTCGCGACATAATAGACAGGCACCCCTTCATAAATTAGACATGAAGGGGTGATTGATGTGAACTTAAATAAGTACTGGCATAAACAATTACATGAGCAAAACTCAAATTGGATTAATCGCATCAAGGCTCTACATAGCGAACGCGGTTATCAAGTTGTCCGGATTACGGGTAAAAGTCACGTCTTTAGTAAACGTGAACTTCCAAATGATGAAAAAGAACTTCATTATCAATTACATGCTACTTTTTTAATTAAGAAAAATCAGCACTTTTATCGTGAAGAACAATGTCGCTTACATGAAGCGCATTTCTATAAAAATCAACTTCGATCAGATCGTGAACTTCCTGAAAACTTTAATCAAGAAACTGAACAGCGAACAAATCCAATTATTGAATTTGTCCCGAGGAGTCAATTTGAACGATTTAGTTATGATCGGAACGCTGCAGTGAGGTATGCAGAGCTTTGGTGGAATGATGCCAATCCGGCGTATGAATTTTTTGAAGTAAATGACTGTACGAACTATGTGTCACAATGCTTGCGGGCTGGTGGTGCGCCAATGCGTGGTTATCCAAACCGTGCGACGGGTTGGTGGTATCAAAATCGGGATTGGAGCTTTAGTTGGTCTGTTGCACATGCGCTTCGGTGGTATTTAGGAGGATCAACGAAGGGCCTGCAAGCACGAGAAGTTGATTCACCAGATAAACTGCTCCCTGGTGATGTGATTTGTTATGATTTTGAAGGTAATGGCCGATTTGACCATACGACAATCGTCGTTGCCAAAAATGCTGATCAAATGCCATTAGTTAATGCGCACACAAATAATTCGCGTCATCGTTATTGGGACTACCGTGATTCGATGGCATGGACGCCTGAATGTCAGTATAAATTTTATCGGATTGGCACAGATATGCTATAATATTCGAGTGATTAATTGTAAGAGGTGACAATCGGTGAGTATTCATATTGTATTATATCAACCAGAAATTCCAGCTAATACAGGTAATATTGCAAGAACGTGTTTAGCAACAAATGCAACATTACATTTGATTCATCCACTCGGATTTTCAACAGATGATAAAATGTTAAAACGTGCGGGACTGGACTATTGGTATCATGTTGATGTCCAGCATCATGATTCGATTGAAGAACTTTATCAAAAGTATGACGAGAAGCATTTTTATTACATTGAAAATTTCGGGACAACAAACTATAACGAAGTCGATTTTAGCGATACGAGCCATGATTGGTTTTTTGTTTTTGGTCGGGAGACATCAGGAATTCCTAAAGATCTACTCGTTGGTAAAGAAGAACGATGTCTACGTATACCAATGGCTCAAAGTGATCAAGTTCGCTCATTAAATCTATCAAACACAGTTGCAATTATTGCTTATGATGTATTAAAACAACAAAATTTTCCTAATATGCACTAAGATAACAAAGATGCTTCGATAAAAAGAGGTATCTTTGTTTTTTTCGACAAAATTCAGCGATTAATTGCAAAATGGCATGAGCTATCGTAAAATAATAAAAAGGAATAGCGCCCATTTATTGCATGAAAAGTTATTGGACTCCCAACTTGCTAATCGGCAACCCCTTTTGGGCTACACTCCATATCAAACATTGAATAACCCTTCAATTAACTGTTCTCTTGTGAAAAATTGATACAAAATCATTCAAGATGTAACAAAATTTAATCTTATTCGTCTGTAATTGTAATATAAGAATTTATAAACTATATAACGAGGAGGGATGCTATGAAAAAACAGCACTGGCTCGTACTTTTATTTTTCAGCTTTTTATGTCTAAGTGGCTGTAAAGAAGAAGTTATCGTGCCAGAAGGTTATTATCAATATGAAAAAACAAAAGTAGAAGAAGCAATTGAGCACGTATCCTTCACGCCAGATGTCCCTCAATATGTACCAATCCCAGTTGAATTTATTATTTCTGATCCCTTTACAATCGCTGGAACAGATTACGAAGCGCTAGATATTAGCTTTTATTCAAGAGGAAATGACTTACTCACCTTTCAAGTAACTGAAGGCCAATTTGATATTAGTGATGATGCAGAGGACGTTGAAATAGATGCATCAATCAAGGCTTATTATATTGATAATGGCTTTGCTAAAATATTAACGTGGACGAAAAATGGTTTGAGCTATAAATTGGAGTTTCGTTCAAGTGTGATTGGCGATGATCAATCATCACGTCAGGTGTCTAAGGAAGAACTAATTAAAGTTGTTGAGTCGACACATTCATGAATCTCTACTGGATCGTTAATGTTTGTGCTAAAATATGAATAGAATATAGTATGATTTAACGAAAGAGGTCCATTTGTATGAAGAATAAGCAAATAGTTTTAACCGGCGGAGGTACTGCTGGTCACGTTATGGTTAATTTAGCAATTATTCCGATTTTGCAGGAACAGGGCTGGAAAATTGATTACATTGGTTCAGAAAACGGCATTGAACGTGATTTGATTGAGCCATTGAAAGGTGTTACTTATCATGCGATTTCCACTGGAAAGCTGCGCCGATACTTTTCTATTGAAAACTTCAAAGACCCATTTAAAGTGTTAAAAGGTGTTGGGCAGACAGTACGAATTCTAAGTAAAGTTAAACCACAAGTCATTTTTTCTAAAGGTGGCTTTGTCTCTGTACCTGTCTTAATCGGTGCTAGGTTAAAGCGAATCCCTGCAGTGATTCATGAATCAGATTTAACGCCTGGTTTAGCTAATAAAATAGCTGTTCCATTTGCGAAAAAAGTTCTGACAACATTTCCTGAAACTGTTGAGCACTTGCCAAAAGAGAAAACAAGTTGGATTGGCGCGGTTATCCGTCCTGAATTGTTTGATGGAGATAAGAAAAGAGGGCTTAGATTTGCCGGTTTAACTGATTCGAAGCCAGTGATTATGGTCATGGGGGGAAGTGCAGGGGCGCAAAAAATAAATGAAATGGTGCGTCTTCATCTTGATCAATTGCTATCAACTCATCATGTCATCCATATTTGCGGGAAAGGTAACGTCGATTCAACAATTAACAAGTTTGGTTACCAGCAATTTGAATATGTGAATGAAGAGCTACCTGATTTATTAGCAGCGACAGATTTGGTGATTTCCCGTGCTGGTGCTAATGCGATTTTTGAATTTCTAGCATTGCAAAAGCCGATGCTACTTATTCCTTTATCACGACAAGCGAGTCGTGGAGATCAAATATTAAATGCTAAGGTATTTGAAAAGCAAGGCTATGCACATGTATTATTTGAAGAAGATTTAACAAAAGAGAGCTTTGCAGAAAAAGTATCTGAATTGATTAACTCAGCGACTAAGATTAAAAAGAACATGCAAGATTATCAGCGCCAAGACGCGACGAAACGTGTGATTGAAGAAATTTATCAATTGGCAAAATAAATCTAATGATTTAGCGTAGAGAAAAATACACCCGAATTGATCGAATAAGAGGTTCAATGTCAAATAGTGTTGGTAGGTTTTATAATTAGTCGAGAATATATATATTAGCTTTAATAAAGATACAACTTGTTTACCGCAGGTGAAATACACTAGCTTTCCGCGGGCACGGCTTTTAGCTAACTAAGGCAAGCAAAGAGCGCTTGCCTTAGTTGATCTTCAGCTCGTGCTTTTCCCGCAGGAGTCTCGTGTATTTCACCTGCTGTTTTTCACTTCTAAATTAAATGGCTGCTTCATATCGTGTTTCTTTTTGCATTTTTTTCCTCGAATTTGTTTCTAATGCTTTAAACTTGGAGTGAATCATAATTCGTTTCTTAAAATAAAAAAATAACGTTAGTAAGTTTTCAAACTCACCAACGTTATATATTGTACAACCGAATAAGATTGATTCGGGTGTAATTATTATGAACTGTAGCCATTAATAACGATGTCTAGTTTTCCTGTAACAGGGTCAATAATTAAACCGTGAACAGGTAAATCACTTGGAATTAATGGATGGCTTTTAATTAAATTTACAGAGCTAGTGACAGAATCCTCAACTCGATCAAATCCTTGAAACCATTCGTAAGGATCTATCTCAATTCGATCAAAGTCTGCTTGCTTAATCCCGTTAGCCTCCATTTGTTTCATTAATTGTGCTGCATCAAGATTACTCATGCCACAGTGATGATGGCCAACGACGTATACCTCATCTGCTTGTAAAGCATGAATGGCAACTAAAATACTCCTCATCATACTTCCATAAGGGTGATTAATAATTGCCCCGGCAGTTTTAAGGATTTTCACATCACCATTTTTAAAATTCATTGCTTTAGGTAATAATTCAGTTAATCGTGTATCCATACATGTTAATATGACAGCACGTTTATTCGGTAAATTGTTGGTTGTGTATAATTGATAGCTTTTGTTCTCAACAAAGTCTTGGTTATGCTTAATAATCTCGTCTAATAGCATACGGATTTCCCCTTGGTATTGTTTTTATAAATCATATAGAAAAAAGATTGAAAAATCAAACAATTTATCAGAAGGTGAAATATTTCCCGGGAAATGTCGAAGATTGTTTTGTTCTTGAGTTACGATTCTTTAACATATAAAAACCCCCAGTAATCACAAAATAAAAAAGGTTCTATCGATGAATGCGTATCATCAATAGAACCGCTATCAATATATATAACCAAGTTAGGTCAAAATAATGTTATATCGCCATTGCATGGTCTAAATAGTGGAGTAAGCGCTCGTGCTGTTCAATAATTTTTTGGGTGCTTTTCTCTGTTTGGAAAGCGCTCAGGAAGTCTTTGATTTTTTTGGCTAATAAATCGTCTGAAGTTCGAACCATCACGACAATGAGGTCATCCCACTGCTGCCATATTGTATAATATAGCGCCTTATCATAGTCAATTTTTGTCACTTGATTCGCTCCTTTATCAAACCTAACTTGGAACACGTTTAGTTTTACCGATAAAAATAAATTAAAACTGGTGATGTTTGAGCGAGTTACCTTAGTTTTCAATGTATGAAACCTTCCATAAATGCCATATTAAAACCGATTAATTATAAAAGGAGGGTCACCATGCGATTCAAGCACATCATCATCACTGGGATGGCACTGACAGCATTATTCGGTTGTGGCACGAACACATCTGATTCGGTTGATAACAGACAATTAGACAATATAGAAAATGTTAGAAATAATCCAGCCCAAACTGAAGATAACTTTGACCGATTAAATCAAGTTCGTGGCGGGCCACGCGCGCCAATCGAAAATAATCAAAATCGTACGCGACAAAATAATATTGATTCCCCAGGCCGAAAGTTCAATGAAGATGGACTTATCGATCGAGATCAGAGCAATAACTTAACCGGCGACAGAAAAAATCATGACCAGAAACGGAATAATCAAGACAATGAGTATCGTGTCTCAGAAAAAATTGCCGATCGCATCACATCTGAAGTCAAAGAGATCGATCGTGCATACGTCTTAACATTAGGTAATAGCGCATATGTTGCCTGTCAGATTGATCGTGATCAAAGTGGGAAACAAAATAATGACTTATCAGATCAATTGGAGAAAAAAGTTACCGAAGCAGTTAAGGATGTTGACAACGATATAGAAAATGTTTATGTCTCATCTAACCCGGATTTTATTGATTTAACGTCAAATTATATCCGTGATGTCGATCGTGGTGAACCGATCGAAGGCTTTTTTGATCAATTTACCGAAATGATTGACCGTGTATTCCCATCCCGTAATCGATAAAGAAAAACGCAGTTCTATTTACGGATTCAACTGTCCATAAATAGAGCTGTTTTTTTGTCTTGCTTAAAATAAGTATTTTCGACAAAAATGAAATTATTTGTATAAAATATATCGATTGATCAAAATCAAGCTAAAAATTCGATAATTTTGAGTAAAACAAAATTGGCTTCAATACATTGATATGATATCGTATATAGAGAGAAACATTAATGAGGAGAAGGTCATATGAAGAAAATGAATGTAGAAAGCTTTAATTTAGATCATACTAAGGTCGTTGCGCCTTATGTTCGATTAGTAGGTGTTACAACTGGAAAACATGGTGATCAAGTATATAAATATGATATCCGTTTTTGCCAACCAAATAAAGAACATATGGAAATGCCAGCATTGCATTCACTAGAGCATTTAATGGCAGAAAAAATTCGCAATCATTTAAGTAATGTGCTTGATATTGGTCCAATGGGTTGTCAAACTGGGTTTTATTTAACTGTACTTAACAATGAGTCATTTGACGATATTATTGATGCACTTGATAAAACTTTAAATGATGTGATTGATGCTAGAGAAGTTCCTGCATGTAATGAAATTCAATGTGGATGGGCAGCTAGCCACAGTCTTGAAGGTGCACAAGAAATTGCCCGAAATATGCTTGCTAAAAAAGATAGCTGGCCAAACGTATTTTCTGAATAAAAAATGAGTGAATTTTTACCGAAAGAAGTGATAATGTGACTGAAGCAGTATTAAACTATTTAACTGAACATCGTGAAGAACAGCTAGAAGCATTAAAAGAATTCTTAAGAATTCCGAGTGTCAGTACAGATTCAAAATTCAAACCCGATGTTCGCAAAGCCGCTCAATTTGTCCACGATTACTTATCGAAAATTGGCTTTGAGCATGTTGAAATTCAAGAGACGAAAGGTCATCCACTTGTTTATGCAGAGTGGTTGAATGCAGGTGAAGATGCACCGACTGTACTCGTTTACGGTCATTATGATGTCCAGCCGGCAGATCCAATTGAATTGTGGGAAACAGATCCGTTTGAGCCGACGATTCGTAATGGACGTCTTTATGCGCGTGGTGCGAGTGATGATAAAGGTCAAGTCTTTATGTACTTGGCGGTATTTGAAGCATTTTTAAAAACGACTGGCAAGCTCCCAATCAATGTTAAGGTTTGCATTGAGGGTGAAGAAGAGATCGGTAGTGAAAACCTGTATGAACTTTTACAGTCTAAGAAGGAAAAGTTTAATGCAGACTTTGCGATGATTTCAGATTCAGGTATGGTGACAGAAGGACAGCCGACGATCCTTTATGGCTTAAAAGGCTTTACTGGATTAGAATTTACGATTCATGGTCCTGAAAATGATCTTCATTCAGGAATTTATGGTGGTGCTGTGCGAAACCCATTGATGGCGATGGCACATGTCCTTGCTTCGATGAAGGATCAAAATGAAGTCGTACTTGTTGAGAATTTCTACGATGATGTTGAACCACTAACAGATGATGAGCGTAAGTTAATGGCAGACGCACCAAGTGAAGATTTTGTCAAAACGACAGGCATTCCTGAGACTGTATCAGAAAGTGGTTATACAGCTGTTGAGCACACGATGGCTCGCCCGACACTTGAGATTAATGGGATGTTTGGTGGTTACCAGGGTGAAGGAACGAAAACGATTATTCCTAGCTCAGCGACTGCAAAATTAACGTGCCGACTTGTTCCTGGACAAGATCCTGAGAAAATTCAAGATGCGTTAGTTAAGCATATTGAAAAACATCTACCAAAAGGTGTAACAGTTTCAATTGAACGAGAGCCACTTTCGGCAAAAGCGTATAAAGTTGATCCAAATCATCCGTTAATTCAAAAAGCAGCTAAGAGCTATGGCGATGCCTTTAATCAAGAGGCTGTCTTTGTTCGAATGGGTGGTTCAATCCCGGTTGTGGAATGGATTGATGATATCTTTAAGATGCCGATCGTGTTATTAGGCTTTGGTACGCCAGATGATCGACTTCACTCACCAAATGAGAGCTTTTTATTAGAGAATTACGATCTAGGCCTTGTAACGATCGTCAATTACCTCACATCATTATAAGCGTATATTCAAATAAATAGCATCGGCTCCTAGCTAGCTGATGCTATTTTTTTTTGCCAGAGACATTACGCTGATTATTTATACAATCGTAAGCAATGTGATTGACCGGATACGTATTAGGGTATAAAATAATGGTATTAGTTTTTGTTGGGAGGTTGATAAAATGTGGGTTGTCTACCTCATTTTATTAATACCGATTATATATACATGTTATTATCGTTATGTTCCTGTGAGAGGCGTTAAATGTATTCAATATCACCAACTGGATTGTGTTAAAGTAAAGGTCGACCTTCGTGACTACAATGATTCTGCAAAAGAGACGATCGATCAAGCGATTGCTTTACCAGTTGCTTATATAAAGAGGTTTCATCATGAATTACCGAAAGAGCCACTTTATGTAATTGCCAGTAATGTAGTAGAAAGAAATATAGGTATTCGATTATTAAAACGATATGGATATGAAGTTGCGGGCTATCTATTAATTGATAAGCGATGCTGTTGTAAAAATCAATTAACAAATTTCGCATAATTTTTATCTAATAATAAAGGAGAATGAATATGGATTACAGTCCTCAAATGAAAAACCGAATTAAGCGGATCGAAGGACAGCTAAGAGGTATTCTTCGAATGATGGAAGAGGGTAAAGATTGTAAATCTGTTGTCACACAAATGTCGGCAGCTAGAACAGCGATTGACCGAACAATGGGGCTAGTCGTGAGTGCAAATTTAGTTAATTGTGTGTTAGAGTCAGAAAAATGTGACCAAGATCAACAAAAAGAGTTAATTGAATCCGCTGTTGAATTATTAATGAAAAGTCGCTAATTGATATGTAGCGAGAAGCAATTGATACTAACCTCCAGATTTGTTTACGATGGGGGTTAGTTTTTTTGGTTCAATGTCAAATAGTGTTGGTAGGTTTAATAATTAGTCGAGAATAAATTTATATTAGTTTTAATAAAGATACAACTTGTTCATCGCAGGTGAAATACACTCGCTTTCTTACGTTTAGTCAAGTGTTTAAATTCCTTTTTTTAATTAATTCCCGGAGGGGTACCCCTCCGGGAATTAATTAAAATTTTGCACTTCGAATAGACCTTGTGTTTTTTGTCTTTTTTTCAAGGTCTATTGTGTTATAATTAAATCATAGTATGATTATTGTTGGCTTGAAGCTTTCTCATAATCATACAATAGGTCGTTTTGAATAAGATGAAATGCGACTTTCAAGAATTTATTCATACAAGCGACTACTGCAACCTTATGATGCTTATTATAGGGTTGTTTTTTTAATTTATAATAATAATCAACTAAATGATTTATTTGTTTTCCTTTAGCAGAAAGCATTGAGACAATCATAAAATACAAAATACCACGCAGTCTACTATTACCTCGTTTATTTATACGATCTTTATACTCCATATTTCCAGACTGATATCTTACGATATCTATACCGGCGTATGCATTTAGTTGTTTATTATTTTTAAAACGTGTTAAATCCCCTAGTTCAGCTATGATTCTACAGGCTAATTTATCTTTTATTCCGGGAAATGACCGAAGGATCCTGTATTCTTTACGGTCTTTTGACATTTCTGTCATTCTTTGAATGATTTCATCTTGCTCTTCCTCCATCTCTAATATTTTCTTGGCATAATCCCTTACTAACTCACAAGAATAGTCTGTTTCATCAACTGCTGGAAATGAATCCTTTGCGATTTCAATCAATAAAATTGCTCTTTCCTCTAACTTTTTTAATGAATAGTTTTTCTTAGTGCATTTTTTAATACGATTTTTAATAACTGTTTTAGATCGTTTTAATATCAAGTTTGGGTGAGGGAATACTTGTACAAGATTATAATAAAGTTTTGATTTGTTAATAAAAGCCGTATCAAAGTCTGGGAAAGATAATTGTAATGATGCATGTAGTCGATTTTTGTACTGAATCTTCTCTTTCATAATCTCATCATAGCGACGTGACATTGTACGCATCTGTTCGTAATAAGAATCTTCGCGATAAGTTTGGAAATAATCGTTTTTAAAATGATTCTTAGCCAGTTGATGCGCATCACTTATATCTGTTTTGTTTCTTCTTAGAGATTGGGTGTTAAGGTGTGCTAATAAAGGATTTAAAGAATAATAAACGAGATTATTCTCTCGTAAGAATCGTTCTAAAGCAGCCGAATATACTCCAGTCGCTTCAAAAACAAATTCTAAGGTATAATTATTCTTTTCACTTAGATCTTTAATGATTTTACTTAAATTAGAGAATCCCGTTTTTGAATGAATTAACCTCCCTTCAAATTCACAGTTACCTTGCTCGTTGTAAGCGGCCATGGTACTACTCTTTCGACTAACGTCGAAAGCAATAACGCATCTCATTTTCTTCTCCTCCTTAATATTTTTGTAGAAGTCTCCACTTTACCTTATCGATTCCACTTTCTTATACACGGTCTCTGGGGACCCAACATACTAAGTTGATTCAAATAAGGGAGTGAAGTTAGCCAGTTTCCGATCGTCGAACTCAAGGTCCTTAGCGTGATTCGGCTTTACTTCACTTCTACTATAAAAAAATAGTAGCACAAAACCTGGCCTAGGTCTTGTACTACTAATCTTAGTATGTTTCCGCGGGCACGGCTTTTAGCTAACTAAGGCAAGAAAAGAGCGCTTGCCTTAGTGGATCTTCAGCTCGTGCTGAGACTGCGATTACTCGTCCCACCGAAAAGATTTATTCCCGCAGGAGTCTCGTGTATTTCACCTGCTGTTTTTCATTTCTAAATTAAATGGCTGCTTCATATCGTGTTTCTATTTGCATTTTTTTACTTGGATTTGTTTCTATTGCTTTAAACTTGAAGTGAAACATAATTCGTTTTTTTAAAAAAAAATAACGTTAGTAAGTTTTTAAACTCACCAACGTTAAATATTGTACAACCATTTTTTTTTCATGTTTGTCATTAAAACGACATAAACTAAAGTAAGCTATACCTTTAAAACGGAACCATTACTATTTACAAATCGTAATGATTACGATATAATTCAAAAAGATAATTAGGGAAAGAGGTTCCAACTATGAAAAAAGCACTAATCATGTTTGTCCTAATATTTTTTATATTTTTCCTTGGTGGTTGTCAATCGACTCAAGAAGAACAAGATAATGAGATCGATGTTCTTCCAGATACAGGTCAAGTAGCAGATGTTGAGCAAGTAAGTGTGTATACAACGATTTACCCATTAGCCTTTATTGCTGAATCAATCGGCGGTGAATATGTTGAAGTCGAATCAATTCTACCTGCAGGCTCTGATGCACATTCATTTGAACCAACGTCAAAAATGATGGTCAACATCGCTGAGGCAGATTTGTTTATTTATAATGATGAGATTTCAGAAAGTTACGCACATACAATTAAAGAAGCCTTATTAGATGAAGGGGTAAGATTTTTAGAAGCGTCAAAAGGTTTAGACAAAATTCATTATCACCATAGTCATGAACACGAAGAAGATGATGATCATCACGATCACGGTGATCTCGATCCACATGTTTGGATTAGTCCAAATTTGATGCATGGCCTTGCGCAAAATATTTTGATTGAGCTCATTGAACTGATGCCAGAAAAACAGGATGATCTTAATCGGCAATATGATGATTTAGTTAATCGACTCATTGAACTAGATCAAAAATTTACTCATATGGTTGAGCAAGCAAACGACAATAAAATCTTAGTTACGCATGCTGCTTATGGTTACTGGGAACGTGATTATAGCTTAGAACAAATTGCGATTACTGGCGTTTCTGCAACGGAAGAACCATCGCAACGTCAATTAGTTAACCTGTTAGATACAATTGAAGATCTTGAGCTAAAGTATATTTTATTTGAACAAAATATTGAACCTAAAGTTGCGCAAGTGATTCAGAAAGAGGCTAATCTAGAAGTCTTAACATTGCATAATTTAGAAGTTCTGACGACAGAGGATATTGAGAATGGTGAAGATTATTTCTCATTAATGGAAAGCAATATTGCTGTGCTAAAGCAAGCACTAAATTAATCTTTAAGCCTAAAAATGAAGTGGTAATTGGCACTTCGCTTCATAATCCATTATAATTAAACGTGTAGATGATTATAAATTGGAGGTTTGGATCAGATGAAATTTGCGATTATCACTGGAACTTCTAAAGGGCTAGGTGCGTCGATTGCTGAGCTATTAATGAAAGCAGGCGTACATGTTGTTGGGATTGCTAGAACAAGAAATCGAGACTTGCTTCAAATAGCAAGAGATGCAGGCGTTACTTATCAGCACTTTACCTGTAATTTATCAGATGTTGATCAATTGGACCGGACGATTGAAAAAATTAACGATCAAGTGTTTAAAAAAGAAACAGACCTTGTTTACTTAATTAATAATGCAGCTACTGTTAATCCAATTGATATCGCAACTAAGCATACAAGTGAAGCGGTTCAAGCACATATGCAGCTTAATTTGATTGCACCGATTTTAACTACTGCGCTTGTGTTAAAAAGAGCAAAGCACTGTGGCATTAAAACGGTAGTTACAAATGTGACTTCAGGAGCAGCCGATCGTTCAACGTATGGTTGGAGCTTGTATGGTTCATCAAAAGCCGGACTCAATCGTTATACAGAATCTGTTGCACTAGAGCAAAAAGAGCTTAAAACAGAACATAAAGTGATCTTATTTGATCCAAGCATTATGGATACAGGCATGCAAGGGGAAATTCGCTCAGCGAGTCCAGATGCTTTTAAGGATGTAGAGCAATTTATTGATTATAAAGTTGAGAATAAATTAAGTGATACAGCAGATGTTGCTAGTGTTCTCGTTAAGATTTTACTTGATGAAGCGGCCATTATAAACGGGAAATATTATAGCATTAAAGATTATCGTTAGGTGACAATGACCCATTTTTACATAAAGCTTTCCCACTTTTACTAAAAGAACATATTCTATATTGAATTGATAGTAAAAGGAGGGTTCAGGATGGGTGCAAGTTACGGCTACGGTTCTGGTTTTGCGTTAATTGTTGTTTTATTCATCTTATTAATCATTATCGGAGCATCATGGGGCTACGGTGCTTATTAATTTCCAAAGAGGATTTCAGCTATAGGCTGAGATCCTCTTTAATTTTATGATTGACGGTACCTTTGCTTTAAATATAGTGATGGACTGATGCCTGTAACTTGTTTAAAGACACGACTAAAATAAAATGGATTAGGAAAATCGAGCTGTTCACTAACCTCAGTAATATTTAGATCTGTCTGATTAAATAATCTTATCGCACGCTCTATCATGAGTTGATTTTGATAATGACTGATTGTGATCCCTGTTTCCTTTTTGAAAACATTTGAAATATAGGCATAATTCAAATGCAAAAACTCCGCGATCTCATCACTCGTTAATTTATGTTGACTAGCTTGGCAAAGTTGCTGAACCTTACTAACGATTTTATCAACTTGAGGCTTTCGGTTGGTTTTTTTATTTTGTTGATATAGTTCTAGGAATAACTGATAACAATCTAGTGATTGGATCAATGGTCCATTGCGCCGATTATCAACGATTTGTTGTAGACGTGTACTGAAATATTCAGGCTGAGCGACACGTCCGGTTTTAGGTAATGTTAAGCTTTTATGATAGGTGTCCTCTGGAATAATTGATGGAGACTCAGTCCAATAATACTCTTCTTTTAAAGTATTTTTGTTAGCAAAAAAGTGAATGTAATACCAGCTTGTGTTCGGTTGATATTCGGTCGTGCCCCAATGGTTTAAGCCACTATGTAAAAATAAGTAGCTACCTGATGTAAGTGTGTAATGTGTGTTTTCTTCAATGACATCAATTTGACCTGATTGAACAAAGATAAAGACATGTAAGTCAGGTAATAATCGATTAGGGTGGGTAAGTTCACCTTTTAGATCTTCAAGGTAATTGACTTCATTGACTAATGGTAACTGATAGCTAGGTAGTTTGACTTGATTCACCGTGATCACCTTTTTTACAAACAGTATATCACAAAAAAAGATATGTTTATTAAAAATGGCGGTATTCTTTAACCGAGAAATGACTGGCATAATGGAGTTAACTAAAGTGTTGAAAGGGTGATTGATCGTGGATCAAGTACAACTGAATCAAGGTATGTTTAAAGAATCTCAACAAAAAGGGAAAGAATATTTACTTTATCTCGATATTGATCGACTAATTGCACCGTGCTATGAAGCGGTTGGGCAAGAACCTCGTGCGCCTCGTTATGGTGGGTGGGAATCGATGGAGATCGCCGGACATTCAATCGGACATTGGCTCTCAGCTGCGTCTTTAATGTATAACGTAACAGGTGATTTATTACTTAAGCATAAAATTGATTATGCCATAGACGAGCTAGCACATGTACAAGCTTTTGATCCAGAAGGCTATGTAAGTGGTTTTCCGCGTGACTGTTTTGATGAAGTTTTTACTGGTGAATTCCGTGTTGATAACTTCGGTCTAGGTGGCTCTTGGGTACCGTGGTACAGTATACATAAAATTTATGCTGGTCTTGTTGATGCTTATCGATTGGCTTCAAATGAGAAAGCAAAAACAGTTCTAGTAAAATTGTCAAACTGGGCAGACCAAGGATTAAGTAAGCTAAATGACGAGCAGTTTCAACGCATGTTAATTTGTGAATTTGGTGGCATGAATGAAACGATGGCAGATGTTTACGAAATCACAGGTGATAAGCGCTTCTTAAAGTTAGCAGAGCGCTTTAATCATAAAGCAGTACTGGATCCGTTAATTGAAGGTATTGACGATCTAGCTGGCAAACATGCCAATACACAAATTCCTAAGGTAATCGGTGCTGCAAAGCTTTACGATATGACTGGAAAAGAAGAATATCAAAAATTATCACGTTTCTTTTGGGATCAAGTTGTTTATCATAGATCGTATGCTTTCGGTGGGAATAGTAATGCCGAGCACTTTGGACCAGTAGATACAGAACCGCTTGGAATTATCTCAACAGAAACATGTAACACATACAATATGCTTAAGTTAACAGAGCATTTATTTGATTGGCAGCCAGATAGCCGTTATATGGATTATTATGAAAATGCACTTTATAATCATATTTTAGGCTCACAGGATCCTGAATCTGGAATGAAATCATATTTTATTCCTACTGAGCCAGGACACTTTAAAGTATATTGCTCACCGGATAATTCATTTTGGTGCTGTACGGGTAGTGGAATGGAAAACCCAGCTCGATATACGAAAAATATCTATACGCGAAAAGCAGATTCACTATATGTAAACTTATTTATTCCATCGACATTAACAATTGCGGAGAAAGATCTGCAGTTTATTCAAGAAACTGACTTCCCATATGATGAGACCGTTCATTTTACCGTGAAAGAAGGTAATGGTGAGAGATTAACAGTTTACCTTCGCAAACCAAATTGGTTAGCTGGTGAGATGGCGCTACAAATTAATGGTGAGCCAGTAGCATTAGAACTTGTAAATGGCTACTATGAAATTGATCGTAAGTGGTATAAGAATGATACTGTTACATTCCAATTACCAATGGGACTTCGAACTTATACAGCAAAAGACCAGCCTGAAAAGAAAGCATTTTTCTATGGTCCAATTTTATTAGCTGGAAGATTGGGTCGCGAAAATTATCCAGAGCAAGACATTGTTGGCGATCACCAAGTGTATAATAATCATCCTCTAATTGACGTACCGACATTAGTTACTGATAAACAACCAGAAACAACATTGAATTTAGTCGATGCAGAAACATTAACATTTGAAACTGATGCGATCGGTCAACCGGGTGATCAGAAAATGACATTAATCCCGTTTTATGATTTACATCACGAACGCTATACGGTGTATTGGGATGTACTGA